>NZ_JBVJPW010000021.1:0-153188 GCF_055609205.1 Streptomyces sp. NPDC036815
CGCGGGCGCGCGGCCCGGTTCGAGGCGCACGTAGTTGGTCCTGCCCCAGTGGTAGGTGTCGCCGGTGAGCTCGTCGCGCACCGGCACGGTCTCGTACCGGTCGAGGCCGAGTTGCGGCATGTCCAACGAGACCGTGGCCTCCTGGGTGTGGTGAGGGTCGAGGTTGGCGACCACCAGAACCGTGTTCGAGTCGTGCGCGGTACCGGCGGACTTCGAGTAGGCGATCACCGCCTCCTTGTCGGTCGGGTGGAAGTGCAGGTGGCGCAGTTGCCGCAGGGCGGGATTGGCGCGGCGGACGCCGTTGAGCGCGGTGATCAGCGGGGCGATCGTGTGGCCGCCGCGCGCCGCGGACTCCCAGTCGCGGGGCCGCAGTTGGTACTTCTCCGAATGCAGATACTCCTCGCTTCCGGGCCGGAGCGCGGTGTTCTCGCACAACTCGAATCCGCTGTAGACGCCCCACGTCGGCGACAGCGTGGCGGCGAGCACGGCGCGCACCTCGAAGGCGGGGCGCCCGCCGTCCTGGAGGTAGGCGTGCAGGATGTCGGGGGTGTTCACGAAGAAGTTCGGCCGCAGGAAATGGGCGGTCTCGCGCGACAACTCCGTGAGGTACTCGGTGAGTTCGTCCTTCGAGTTGCGCCAGGTGAAGTACGTGTACGACTGCTGGAAACCGACCGCCGCGAGCGTCCGCATCATCGCGGGACGGGTGAACGCCTCGGCGAGGAAGATGACGTCCGGATCGGTGGCCCGGATGTCCGCGAGCACCTGCTCCCAGAACACGACCGGCTTGGTGTGGGGGTTGTCGACGCGGAACACGCGGACCCCGTGGCCCATCCAGAACCGCAGCAGCCGCACGGTCTCCGCGATCAGCCCCGGCAGATCCTGGTCGAAGGCGAGCGGATAGATGTCCTGGTACTTCTTCGGTGGGTTCTCCGCGTACGCGATGGAGCCGTCCGCGCGGCGGTGGAACCACTCGGGGTGCTTCTCCACCCAGGGGTGGTCCGGCGAGCACTGCAGCGCGAAGTCCAGGGCCACTTCGAGGCCGAGCCGCTCCGCCTCGCCCACGAAGGCGTCGAAGTCCGCCAGCGTGCCCAGGTCCGGATGGACGGCGTCGTGACCGCCCTCGGGCGAGCCGATCGCCCACGGCACACCCACGTCGTGCGGCCCCACGGACAGCGAGTTGTCGGGGCCCTTGCGGAAGGTGGTGCCGATGGGGTGGATCGGCGGCAGATAGACGACGTCGAAACCCATGGCGGCGATGGCGGGGAGCCGCGCAGCCGCCGTACGGAACGTCCCGGAGACGGGCGGCGCCCCCTCCCGGACGATCGCGCCCTCCGAGCGCGGGAAGAACTCGTACCAGGAGCCGTAGAGGGCTCTCGTCCGCTCCACGAGGAGCGGCAACTCCTCGGAGGACGTGACGAGTTCACGCAGCGGATGGCGGTCGAGGGCCGCCGTGACCTGCGGGGCGAGGGCGGCGGCGAGCCGGACTGCGGGGGAGCGGCCCGTGTCGCGCAGCGCGCGGGCCGCGTCGAGCAGCGCGGTCCGGTCGGCGCCGGGGGCACCGGCCGCGGCCCGTTCGTGGAGGCGGGCGCCCTCCTCCAGGACCAGATCGGTGTCCATGCCCGCCGGTATCTTGATCCGCGCGTGGTGGCGCCACGTGGTGACCGGGTCGCCCCACGCCTCCACGGCGAACGTCCAGTGGCCCTCGGTGTCCGGTGTGACGTCGGCGCCCCACCGGTCGGTGCCGGGCGCGAGCTCCCGCATCGGGGTCCACGGCCCGGGCCGCCCCTCGGGGTCGCGCAGCACGACGTTGGCGGCGACCGCGTCGTGTCCTTCGCGGAAGACGGTGGCGGTGACCTGGAACGTCTCCCCCGGCACCGCCTTCGCCGGTTGTCGCCCGCCGTGGACGGCGGGGCCGACGTCCAGGACGGGGATGGTGGGCTGTGCGGGTGAGCCTGGCGGGGGTGAGCCAAGTGGCATGTCTGACCGCTCCTGTCCGCGTGCACGGATACGTGGGTGTGGAGGGGTTCCGCGGTGCGCGCCGGCGGTGCGCCGACGTGCGTACCGAAAGAGCCTTCCCACCCCCTTCGGGTGGGCAATCCGGCGCTTTGTTAACTACTAGTGCGTAAGGGCGCATGCAAGACCAGCCTCGCCATGAATGGCAAGAGCGGGGTGAATTCGCATATGCCTTATGGCCTGTTGAACTGTTCGCATATGACCTGCGGGCGGGACCGCTCCGTCACCTCGGCCGTTCATGACCGCACGGAGGCACGGGATCGGCCGCGTCATCGGTGACAGTTCGCGGGGCATACCCGAACCGGCCGAGGCAGACGTCCGAAAACCGCCGGTGCGGGGCGGGGCCGCGCGGTCGGACGGAGGCATGACTGCTCAGGTTCCTCGCCACCGGGCCGACGGCGGTGGTCCACAGCGACATCCGGGCCGCGCCCGCGCGGCGGGCCGCGAGCTGGCCTTTCCCATCCTGCAGACGGTCACGCAGGCGTGCCGGGGGTGACCGGGGCGCCGCCGGGAACACCCTCACTCGTGCCGCCCGCGTCTGGGCCGATCCGGCGCCCAGGGCGGTCGGGCCTCTCTTCTGCGCCCGCCCGCGCGCCGTAGTTGCCGGGGGCCCGTCACCGCTACCGTCGACGCGTAGGTCGATTCGTAACGCATCCCCCGGTAGAGGTGGAGTCGCCGTGAAGGCCATCCGTCGTTTCACCGTACGCCCCGTCCTTCCCGAACCTCTCGGCCGGCTCTCCGAGCTGGCCCGCAATCTGCGCTGGTCCTGGCACCCGCGCACCCGTGACCTCTTCGAGTCCGTCGACCCCCGGCTGTGGGCGGCGTCCGGCTGCGATCCCGTACGGCTCCTCGGCGAGGTGCCGTCCGCGCGGCTCGACGAGCTCGCCGGTGACGCGGACTTCCTGCGACGGCTCGGCGAGGCGGCCGACGACCTGCGCGAGTACGTCCACGGGGAGCGCTGGTACCAGGAGCGGGCCCGCGAGGACACCCACCTCCCGCGCGCCGTCGCCTACTTCTCACCCGAGTTCGGCATCACGGCGGCCCTGCCGCAGTACTCCGGCGGCCTCGGCATCCTCGCCGGGGACCACCTGAAGGCCGCGAGCGACCTCGGCGTGCCGCTCATCGGCGTCGGTCTGCTCTACCGGCACGGCTACTTCCGCCAGACGCTGTCCCACGACGCCTGGCAGCAGGAGCACTACCCGGTCCTCGACCCGAACGAGCTCCCCCTGGCCCTGCTCCGCGAGGACGACGGGGCGCCCACGACCGTCGCGCTCGCCCTGCCCGGCGGGCGCTCGCTGCGGGCGCACGTCTGGCAGGCGCAGGTCGGGCGCGTACCGCTGCTCATGCTCGACTCCGACGTCGAGGAGAACGACCCCGGCGAGCGCGACGTGACCGACCGGCTCTACGGCGGCGGCAGCGAGCACCGGCTGCTGCAGGAGATGCTCCTCGGCATCGGAGGGGTGCGCGCCGTGCGGGCGTACTGCCGTCTGACCGGCCACCCCGAGCCCGAGGTCTTCCACACGAACGAGGGCCACGCCGGGTTCCTCGGCCTGGAGCGCATCCACGAACTGGCCCTGGAGGGCGTCGAGTTCGACACCGGGCTCGAAACCGTCCGGGCGGGGACGGTCTTCACCACCCACACGCCCGTGCCCGCCGGCATCGACCGCTTCGACCGCGAACTGGTCGCCCACCACTTCGGCCCCGGCGCCGAACTGCCCCGCATCGACGCGGGCGACGTCCTGCGGCTCGGCATGGAGACCTACCCGGGAGGCGAGCCCAACCTCTTCAACATGGCGGTGATGGGCCTGCGCCTGGGCAGCCGCGCCAACGGCGTGAGCACCCTGCACGGCGCGGTCAGCCGCGAAATGTTCGCGGGCCTGTGGCCGGGCTTCGACGCCGACGAGGTGCCGATCGCCTCGGTCACCAACGGTGTGCACGCCCCCACCTGGGTGGCCCCCGAGGTCTTCCGGCTCGGCGCGCGCCAGATCGGCGAGCGGCGCACCGAGGACGCGCTCTCCGTCGGCGGCTCCGACCGCTGGGACGCGGTGGCAGACATCCAGGACGCCGACATCTGGGAGCTGCGCCGCACCCTGCGCGAGCAGCTGGTCCACGAGGTCAGGCGGCGCCTGCACGACGCGTGGCGCCAACGCGGCGCGGCCAGCGCCGAGTTGGGGTGGATCGACGGCGTGCTCGACCCGGACGTCCTCACCATCGGCTTCGCCCGCCGCGTCCCCTCGTACAAGCGGCTCACGCTGATGCTGCGCGACCGCGACCGGCTGATGGAGCTGCTCCGGCACCCCGAGCGGCCGGTGCAGATCGTCGTCGCGGGCAAGGCGCACCCGGCGGACGACGGCGGCAAGCGGCTCATCCAGGAGCTCGTCCGGTTCACCGACGACCCGCGGGTGCGCCCGCACATCGTGTTCCTGCCCGACTACGGCATGGCGATGGCGCAGAAGCTCTACCCGGGCTGCGACGTGTGGCTGAACAATCCGCTGCGGCCCCTGGAGGCGTGCGGGACGAGCGGGATGAAGGCGGCCCTGAACGGCTGTCTCAACCTCTCGGTCCTGGACGGCTGGTGGGACGAGTGGTTCGAGCCCGACTTCGGCTGGGCCATCCCGACCGCGGACGGCGCCGCCATCGACGAGGACCGGCGCGACGACCTGGAGGCGGCCGCGCTCTACGACCTCCTGGAGCGGCGGATCGCGCCCCGCTTCTACGAACAGGGGCCCGGCGGGCTGCCCGACCGCTGGATCGAGATGGTCCGCAGGACCCTGACCCGGCTGGGCCCGAAGGTCCTCGCGGGCCGCATGGTGCGCGAGTACGTCGAGAAGCTGTACGTGCCCGCGGCCCGCGCCCACCGCACGCTCGACGTCGCCGCGGCGGGTGAGCTGGCCGCGTGGAAGGCCCGGGTCCGGGCCGCGTGGCCGCGGGTCGCCGTGGACCACGTGGAGGCGTCGGCGACCGGGGCGACCGCCGAGCTCGGCGCGACGCTGTCCCTGCGGGTGCGGGTGCATCTGGGGGAGCTGACGCCGGACGACGTCGAGGTCCAGGTCCTCGCGGGCCGCGTCGACCCGGAGGACCACATCGACGGGGCGGATCCGGTGCCGCTGAAGTCCACGGGCGGGCCCGACGCGGAGGGGCGGCGGGTGTACGAGGGGCCGCTGGCCCTGGACCGGGCGGGGCCCTTCGGGTACACGGTGCGGATTCTTCCTTCGCACCGGTTGCTGGGCAGTGGGGCGGAGATGGGGCTTGTGGCGGTGCCTTCCGAGGGGACGGGGGAGGGGGCGGGGGTGCTGATGCGGTGACGTCGGCTGCGGGTGTGCTCGGCTGGTCGCGCCCACGCGGCGGAGCCGCACATGTCACAGCCCCGCGCCCCTGATCAGGGGCGCGGGGAACTGCGCGAATCTTCTGTCTTCTACTTGACGTTGACGCCGGTCCAGGCCGCCGCCACGCCCTTGGCCTCAGCCGAGTCCGCACCGTACAGGTCGGCCGCGGCCTTCAACGTGCCTTCGCGCGCCGCCTTGTAGTCCGTCGTCGACGTGAAGTACGTCGTCAGCGCCTTGAACCAGATCTTCTCGGCCTTGTCGCGTCCGATGCCCTCGACCTTGGAGCCGTCGGCGGTCGGGGAGTCGTACTTGACGCCGTTGATCTCCTTCGCGCCGCTGCCCTCGGACAGCAGGTAGAAGAAGTGGTTGGCGATGCCCGAGGAGTAGTGGACGTCGACGTTGCCGGCGTCCGCGCTCCAGCTGTCCAGGGACTGGCCGTCCTTGGAGGGCTTGTCCATGTAGCGCAGCGGGGAGCCGTCGCCGTTGATGTCGATCTTCTCGCCGATGAGGTAGTCCCCGATGTCCTCGGGGCTCTTGGCGTTGAACTCGACGGAGGAGCCGAAGATGTCCGAGGTGGCCTCGTTCAGGCCGCCGGACTCGCCGCTGTACTCCATGTTGCCGGTGGCCGAGGTGACGCCGTGCGACATCTCGTGGGCCGCGACGTCGATCGAGGTGAGGGGCTTCTTGTTGCCCTCGCCGTCGCCGTACGTCATGCAGAAGCAGCTGTCGTCCCAGAAGGCGTTGACGTAGGAGTCGCCGTAGTGGACGCGGGAGGTCGCGCCCTTGCCGTCGCCCTTGATGCCCTCACGGCCGTGCACGTTCTTGTAGTAGTCCCAGGTGACCTGGGCGCCGTACGCGGCGTCGACGGCGGCGGTCTGCGGGTCGTCCGGCTTGCCGGTGCCCCACGTGTCGTCGTCGTCCGTGAAGAGCTTGCCCTCGCCCTGGCCGTTCTCCAGGTTGAAGGTGGAGTGGCCGCCGCGCGCGTCGTCGGTCAGGTCGAAGCCGCTGGTGCCCTTCTTCGAGCCGATCTCGACCTTGCCGCTGTACTGGCTGTTGCCGGTGCCGTTCTCGATGGCCTGGTGCTGGAAGAGCTTCTTGCCCGTGGTGGCGTCCGTGATGACGTGCAGTCTGCTGGGCGTGCCGTCCTTCTGCGTGCCGGTGACGACGGTCTCGTACGCGAGGACGGGCTTGCCGGAGGCGGCCCAGATCACCTTGCGCGGCGCCTGCGCGTCGGCCTTGGCGGTCTTGGCCTTGGCGGCGGTCGACTCGGCGGACTTGGCGACCGAGGACTTGCCGAGCTTCGCGTCGGTCGAGGCGACCTTCACGGAGGCCTTGGTGGCCTTGGTGACGCTCTTGACCTTGCCGCTCCTGGCGGTGTGCACCACGAGGTCGCCGCCGAGGACGGGCAGGCCGTCGTAGGTGCGCTCGTAGCGGGTGTGGACCGTGCCGTCGCGGTCCTTGACGACGTCGCGGACGACGAGCTTCTCCTTGGCGCCCAGGCCGATCTTCTCGGCGGTGGCGGCCTTCTCGGCGTTCGCGTCCTTGAGCAGGCCCGCCTTGGCCGAGGTGGAGAGGGCGGCGGGCGCGCCGGAGGGCGCGGCCGGCTGGGCGGAGGCGCCGGTGGTCAGGCCGGCGGCGAGCAGCGCTCCGGAGGCAACCGCGGTCGCGATGGCCAGGGTCGAACGCTTACGGGATATGTGGGGGGTCACGCAGGCTCCTTCTGTGGGGGGCCCGGGCGGCATGGGGGACTACCCGGGCATGAAAGATGCGGTGCGGGTGTGACGTATGTGTGTTGCGAGGAGAGAGTGTCATTCGAGCCAGGTACATGTCAGCCCTTGAATGGATGTTGGCCGGAAATAGTTCGTTGAGCGATGGTCAACGTACGTAATGCGAACAGGGTGTGAACGACACCGGGGGCGTGAACGAGCGCGCCGCCCCGGGGAGTTGATCGACCCGGGGCGGCGGCGTTCGTTGTGCTCAGAGATGCACCGGAGGGGCGCCCCGCCCGTCGTGCACGGGCGGCGCGTCCCTCCGGTGTGTTTGCGAAGGGGACTTCGGGCGCCGTCAGGCGCCTTCAGGCCGGTTTACGGGAAGGTGACCTTCCAGCTGTTGATGTAGCCGGTGTCCTGCGCGGCCTTGTCCTGCACCCGCAGCTTCCAGGCGCCGTTGGCCACCTCGGAGGAGGCGTTGACCGTGTAGGTCTCCTTGACGTTGTCCGCCGAGTCCGAGCTGCTGGTCGCCTTGAGCGGGTAGACCGTCCCGTCGGGCGCCAGCAGGTCGACCTGCAGGTCACCGCGCCAGGTGTGGACGATGTCGACGCCGACCTTCAGGGCGCTCGGCGCGTTGCCGGTGCGACCGGTGACGTTGACCGTCGAGGTCACCGCGGGGCCGTTGTCCGGAATGGCGACGTCCGTGGTGTTCTCGAAGGACGTGCCGGGCTCCTCGCCACCGGGGCGGCTGCCGACGTTCACGGCCGCCCAGGCGTTGGCGACGGCCTTGTACTCGGCGCTGGTGGTGCCGTACAGCTCACCGGCCGCCGCGAGCGTCCCGGTGCGGGCCGCCGCGTAGTTGGTGGTCGTGGTGAACTTCGTGGTGAGCGCCTTGAACCAGATCAGCGACGCCTTGTCCCGGCCGATGCCGGTGACCGGGAGGCCGTCCGAGGTGGGCGAGTCGTACGAGACGCCGTTGATGACCTTGGCGCCGCTGCCCTCGCTCAGCATGTAGTAGAAGTGGTTGGCGATGCCCGACGAGTAGTGCACGTCGACGTTGCCCACTCCGGAGTACCAGGAGTCCTTGGACGCGCCGTCCTTGGAGGGCTTGTCCATGTAGCGCAGCGGGCTGCCGTCGCCGTTGATGTCGATCTTCTCGCCGACGAGGTAGTCACCCTTGTCCTGGGCGTTGTTGGCGTTGAACTCGACCGCGGCGGCGAAGATGTCGGAGGTGGCCTCGTTCAGGCCGCCGGACTCGCCGCTGTAGGTCATGTTGCCGGTCGCGGCCGTCACGCCGTGCGTCATCTCGTGGGCGGCCACGTCGATGGACGTGAGCGGCTTGGAGTTGCCCGTACCGTCGCCGTACGTCATGCAGAAGCAGGCGTCGGACCAGAAGGCGTTGACGTAGTTGTTGCCGTAGTGGACCCGGGAGTACGCGCCGACGCCGTCACCGCGGATGCCGGTGCGGCCGTGCACGTTCTTGTAGTAGTCCCAGGTGAGCTGGGCGCCATAGGCGGCGTCAGCGCCCGCGGTCTCCAGGTTGGAGGCCTGGCCGTTGCCCCAGATGTCGTCCGGGCCCGAGAAGAGCGTGCCGGTGCCGGACGTACCGTGGTTCAGGTTGTACGTCTTGTGGTTGCCGCGCCCGCTGTCGGTGAGGGTGTAGTTCGACCCCGACTGGACGCTGCCCACGGTGACCTGGCCGCTGTACTGCGTGTTGCCCGTGCCGTTCTCGATGCCCTGCCACTGGAAGAGCTTCTTGCCGGTGGCGGCGTCCGTGACGACGTGCAGCTCGTTCGGGGTGCCGTCGTGCTGCAGCCCGCCGACCACGGTCTCGTACGCGAGGACGGGCTTGCCCTGGGCCATCCACACGACCTTGCGCGGCGCCCGGTCCGCCTCGGTCTTCTTCGAGCCCGCCGCCTTCGCGGCGCCGAGGGCCTGCTTCTCGGCGGCCGACGCCTTGACGTCGGCGCTCATGTCGACGCCCTTGAGCTGCGCCTTCGCGGCCTTGGTGACGCCCTCGGTCCTGCCGGACTTGGCGGTGTCGACCACGAGGTCGCCGCCGAGGACGGGCAGACCGTCGTAGGTGCGCTCGTAGCGCGTGTGGACGGTGCCGTCACGGTCCTTGGCGACGTCGCGGACGACCAGCTTCTCCTTGGCGCCGAGCTTGAGCTCGGCGGCGGTCTCCGCCTTGGTGGCGTTGGCGTCACGGATGAGCTCCGCGCGCTGGGCGGGGGAGAGCTTGACGGCGAGCGCGCCGGGGTCGACCTTCCCGAGCTTCTGTGCGGCGGGCGCGGGGGCCTTGGCCGCGGGGTCGTCGGCCGATGCGGGGCCCGCCTGTACGGCTACGGCGAGGAGCGCGGCCACTGCGGAGAGGGCGCCGACGGCGGTCGCGCGAGTGCGGACCGAACGGGTGTGGGAGGTGTGTCTGTGGGAGGTGCTTCTCAACACGGACTCCTTCTGCGCGGCCGCGGGGATGCGCGGCCAGAGCTACCGGACGGCTGGGTCGCCGACCGGGCAGAACAAGGCGGAACGCAGAACTGGGCGGTGCACAACGGGTATTGCGTGAAGAGAAACCGTCACCTTGTTGAAAGCCGTGCGACGGTCGAGGGGAAGAGTGACACCAGAGGGTCGTCGTTGTCAGGTGCGCATCAGTAGTTGGCTGAATTCAGTCCGTTGGCCGGTAGGGCACGTTCGGTATGCGGAGTCCGGCCGAGAAGGCTCACGCGGGTGACGGGCTCGGGCCCTCGGTGGAGGTGTGTGGCCCGGGCGCGCCGCCGCTCCCCGTACGCACCACACCCCGCCGAGGCGCCGCGCGACATGCTGTTCGAAAAGCGGAGCGGGGCCGGTGATCGGTGGCGTGTGGCTGTATTTCGCCGGTGGTTCAATCCTGTGACGCCGGGGAGGTCAGTCCGCGGTCCGGCTCCGCTCCCGCGGGTCGATCCACAACGCCTCGCCCACCGTGCGGAGTTCGCCCTCCGCCGTTGCGACCGCGACGCCCATCGTGTGTTTGCGGCCCACCGTGGAGATCGGCCAGGCGTACGTGATGTGCTCCTCGCCCGCCGTCACGGGGCGCGGGGACGTCGCCGTGAGCGAGGCCGTGACCGCGCCGCGGCGCAGGGTGCCCAGGTGGATTCCGGCCCAGGCCGTCGGGCAGTCCAGGGCCGCCCAGAGTGCTTCGGGCCGCAGCAGGCCCCGCTCGTCGGCGAAATCGGGGTGCGGCGTCCACGCCGTCGCCACGAGGTCGCGGCCGGGCACCCGCATGCATTGCTGGTGCACACCCTGACCGGCCGGGCGGTGCCCGCAGCCGAAGCAGTCGATCGCGGCGCCACCCGCGTCGAGGCCCGCGAGCCCGGCGGCGCGGAACGCCTCGGCCGCCGCCCGTGCCTCGGCCAGGGTCGGCGGCGCGGGGGCGTCGGCCGTGGACAGGGCGGGGGCGGGCGTCGCCGTCACGAGCTCGGTGCCCGCGGTGTCGGTCAGACGGACGACGCCGTCCGCGAGTGCGTCGATCCGCAGGGGCGTGTCCACCCGGGTCGCGGCACGGAAGTCGACCCGGACCGTACCGGAGTTCGAGCGTCCCACGAGCAGCCCGGCGACGTATCCGCCGAGGGCGAGGCCCGGGTAGCCCTGATAGGTCGCCGCGATGGCGAGGTTCTCGCCGGGGTGCTCGGTGCCCGCGGCTGGGCCTGCCTGCCCGGCAGTGCCTGTGTCGGTCATGTTGTCAGCTCAACTCCCCGTTGTCCGTGCCGAACGACTGCTCCGTCCACCGCCGTCAGCTCACCACGCTGTCCCGCCACGCACGGTGCAGGTCGGCGAATTCGCCCGTGTCCGCGATGAGCGCGTCGGGGCTGCCGTCCTCCACGACCCTGCCGTCGGCCATGACCAGGACCCGGTCCGCTATCTCCACGGTGGAGAGCCGGTGGGCGATGACCACGGCGGTGCGGCCGCGCAGCACCGTGTGCATGGCGCGCTGCACGGCCCGTTCGCCCGGGATGTCCAGCGAGCTGGTCGCCTCGTCGAGGATCAGCACCGCCGGGTCGGCGAGCAGGGCGCGCGCGAAGGCCACCAACTGCCGCTGGCCCGCCGAGATGCGGCCACCGCGCTTGCGTACGTCGGTGTCGTACCCGTCGGGGAGCGACATGATGAAGTCGTGGGCGCCGATGGCCTCGGCGGCGCGTTCGATGTCCTCACGGGTGGCGTCGGGCCGGCCGATCGCGATGTTCTCCGCGACCGTCCCGGAGAACAGGAACGCCTCCTGGGTCACCATCACGACCCCGCGCCGCAGCTCGGCGCCCGAGAGTTCGCGCAGGTCGACGCCGTCCAGGAGCACCCGCCCTTCCGTCGGGTCGTAGAAGCGGGCGAGCAGCTTGGCCAGCGTGGACTTGCCCGCGCCGGTGGAGCCGACCACGGCGACGGTCTGCCCGGCGGGCAGCGTCAGATCGAAGCGGGGCAGCACCTCGCCGCCGGTGCGGTAGGCGAACCGCACCCCGTCGAACCGCACCTCGCGGCCCGGCCTGCCGGATGCCGGGGCGGGCAGCGGGCGGGCGGCGGCCGCCGCGGGCTCGGGCACGGTCGGGGTCTGCGCGAGCAGCCCCGCGACCTTCTCCAGGGACGCGGCCGCCGACTGGTAGGAGTTGAGGAACATGCCGAGCCGGTCGATCGGGTCGTACAGGCGCCGCAGGTACAGCACGGCGGCGGCGAGCACGCCGAGCGCGAGGCCGCCGTCCGCGACGCGCTGGGCGCCCCACAGCACGATGGCGGCGACGGCGGTGTTGGCGACGAGCCGGGAGCCGACCACGTAGCGGGCCATCTCCAGCATGGCGTCGCCGTTGGTCCGCTCGTGCCTGCGGTTGAGCGCGCCGAACTCCGCGTCGTTGGCCCGCTCCCTGCGGAAGGCCCGCACCGGGCGGATGCCGTTCATCGTCTCCGCGAACTTCACGATCACGGCGGCGATCGCGGTCGAGCGGTCGCGGAACATCCGGCCCGCGCGCCGCTGGTAGAGGCGTACGAGGAGGTAGAGCGGGACGAACGACGCCACGGCCACCGCGCCCAGGCCCAGGTCGAGCCAGAGCAGCATCGCCGAGATGTAGACGAAGGAGAGCAGGACCGTGATGAGTTCCTGCAGGCCCTCGCTGAGCAGTTCGCGCAGCGACTCGACGTCGGTGGTGGAGCGGGAGATCAGCCGCCCCGAGGTGTACCGCTCGTGGAAGTCGACGCTGAGCGCCTGCGCGTGCCGGAAGATGCGGCCGCGCAGGTCGAGCAGGACGTCCTGGTTGACGCGCGCCGAGGCGATGATGAACGCGTACTGCAGCGCGCCCGAGGCGGCCGCGCAGCACAGGTAGCCGATGCCGATGGCGATCAGCGGGCCGTAGTCGTCGGCGCGCACGGCGGGCACGCCGCGGTCGATGGCGTACGCGACGAGCAGCGGCCCGGCCTGCACCACGGCCTGCTGCACGAGGAGCAGCACGGCGGCGAGCGTGACGCGGGCGCGCAGCGGCGAGAGCAGGGAGCGCAGCAGGGCGCGGGTGGCGCCCGGCGGCGCGGGCAGCTCGTCCTTGTCGAAGGGGTCGTCCGGCGCGGGCGGGCCCGTGGGGCGGCCGGGTCCGCCGGAGCCCTCGGGCTGTTCCGGGTCTCCGGGGCCCGCCGGTTCCTCGGGGTCGGCGGGCTTCTCCCGTACGGATGTCGACGAGGTCATCGGGCAGCCTCCTCGGCGGGGCGGTGGGTGGCCGGGCGACCGGTGTCCCGGTGGGTGGGCTCGGCGTCCGGGTGCGGGGGACCGGCGTCCGGGCGGGTCGGGCCGGTGTCGGCGCCCGACATCAGCCAGGCGTACTCCGCGTTGTCCCGCAGCAGTTCCTGGTGGGTGCCGACGGCGGCGACGCGGCCGCCGGAGAGCAGGGCGACGCGGTCGGCGAGCAGCACCGTGGAGGGGCGGTGGGCGACGATCAGCGCCGTCGTGTCCGCGAGGACGCGCCGCAGCGCCGCCTCCACCAGCGCCTCCGTGTGGACGTCGAGGGCGGACAGCGGGTCGTCGAGGACGAGGAAGCGGGGGCGGCCGACCACCGCGCGGGCCAGGGCGAGGCGCTGGCGCTGGCCGCCGGAGAGGCTCAGGCCCTGCTCGCCGACCTGGGTGCCGGTGCCCTGCGGCAGGGCGTGCGCGAAGTCGGCCTGCGCCACGTCGAGCGCGCGGCGCAGCTCGGTGTCGCCGGCCGTCTCCTCCGCGCCCATCAGGACGTTCTCACCGACGGTCGCGGAGAAGAGGGTCGGCTCCTCGAAGGCGACGGCGACGAGCGTGCGCAGGTGCTCGCGGTCCATCGCCGTGATGTCCTCGCCGTCCAGCGTGATGCGGCCGCCGGTCACCTCGTGCAGGCGCGGGACCAGCGCGGTGAGCGTCGTCTTGCCGCTGCCGGTCGCGCCGACGAGCGCCATGGTCTCGCCGTGGCGCACGTGCAGGTCGATGCGGGCGAGGACGGCGGGGGCGTCCGGTGGGGCGTCGGGGTACCTGAACTCCACGCCGTCGAAGTGGAGTCCGCCGGTTCCGGAGGCGGTGCTGTCCGGCGCGGGGGAGGGGGGACGGGCGGGCTCGGCGCTCTTCGGTGCCGGGTCCTCCGGTACCGCGTCCATCACCTCGAAGTACCGCTCCGTGGCCGTCGCCGACTCCTGGCTCATCGCGAGCAGGAAGCCGATCGACTCCACCGGCCAGCGCAGCGCGAGCGCCGTCGACAGGAAGGCGACCAGCGTGCCCGCGGAGAGGTCGCCGTCCGCGACCCGCACCGTGCCGAGCACCAGCGCCGCACCGATCGCGGCCTCCGGCAACGCCATGATCACGGCGTAGATCGCGGCGAGGATGCGGGCCTTGGCCAGTTCGGTGCCGCGCAGGGTGTGCGAGAGCTCGCGGAACGCCCGCGCCTGGCTGCGGTGGCGGCCGAAGCCCTTGATGATCCGGATGCCGAGCACGCTCTCCTCGACGACCGTCGTCAGATCGCCGACCTGGTCCTGCGCGCGCCGCGCCACGGCGGTGTAGCGCCCCTCGTAGTACGCGAGGGCGATCACCATCGGCGCCACGGGCGCGAGCAGCACCAGGCCGAGCGTGAAGTCCTGCCCGAGCAGGATGACCATGCCGACCACGATGGTCGCGCCGTTGACCAGCAGGAACGTCAACGGGAAGGCGAGGAACATGCGCAGCAGCATCAGATCCGTCGTGCCGCGCGAGAGCAACTGCCCCGACGCCCACCGGTCGTGGAAGGCCACCGGGAGCCGCTGCAGATGGCGGTAGAGGTCCGCCCGCATCGACGCCTCGACGCCCGCGAGGGGCCGGGCGATCAGCCACCGCCGCAGCCCGAAGAGCAGCGCCTCCGCCACCCCCAGCAGAAGCAGCAGGAGCGCCCCCAGCCACACCCCGGTCGGGTCCCGGTCGGCCACGGGCCCGTCCACCATCCACTTGAGCACGAGGGGGAAGACGAGCCCCGTGCAGGAGGCGACGACCGCGACAACGGCGGCGGTGATCAGTCGAGTTCGGACCGGACGCACGTACGGCCAGAGCCGCAGCAGCGTCCGTACGGTGGACCGTTTCCCGGCAGGGGTGTCTGAAGATGGCATCAGGAGCGAGCCTACGGATCGCCACTGACAGAGCCCACCGAGTTTTCCGCACGGCAGAGCGGCACGCGACTGGGGCGCACCCCGCGATCAACCGAGTCGCACCTCACGATCAGCCGAGTCGCCCCCCGCCATCAACGAGTCGTACCCCGCCATCAACCGATCGGCTGATGCGCCTTCGAGCGTGATGGGCGATGTCCGCACCCCCTCCCACCGGGGATTCTCGACCCATGCCCCTCATCGAAGTGCACGGACTGCAAAAGGCCTACGGCGGCCGCACCGTCGTCGACGGCGTCTCCTTCGCCGTCGAGGAAGGCGAGATCTTCGGCATCCTCGGCCCCAACGGCGCGGGCAAGACCACCACCGTCGAATGCGTCGAGGGCCTGCGCGTCCCCGACTCCGGCACCGTCCGCGTCGCGGGACTCGACCCGGTCGCCGACCACGAGCGGCTCACCCGCATCCTCGGCGCGCAGCTCCAGCAGAGCGAGCTCCCGGCGAAGCTCACCGTGCGCGAGGCCCTGGAGCTGTACGCGGCGTTCTACCCGCGCCCCGCCGACTGGCGACCGCTCGCCGAGCGCCTGCGCCTGACCGACAAGCTCGACAGCCGCTTCGGCAAGCTCTCCGGTGGCCAGAAACAGCGCCTGTTCATCGCGCTCTCGCTGATCGGCGATCCGAGGATCGTCGTCCTCGACGAGCTGACCACCGGCCTGGACCCGCGCGCCCGCCGCGACACCTGGGAGCTCATCGAGGACATCCGGGACAACGGCGTCACGGTCCTGCTCGTCACCCACTTCATGGAGGAGGCCCAGCGCCTCTGCGACCGCCTCGCCGTCATCGACCGGGGCCGGGTCGCCGCCCTCGACACCCCGGCGGGCCTGATCAGCCGCTCCGCGAGCTCCACGGTCATGTCGTTCACACCGTCCGCGCCGCTGGACGAGCGCGCCCTCGCGGCACTGCCCGCGGTCACCTCCGTCGCGCACCGCGCGGGCCGCTACACCCTGAACGGCACCGACGAGACCGTCGACGCGGCCATCACCCTGCTCGCCCGGCACCACATCACCGCCCACCAACTCCGGGTCGCCGACGCCACGTTGGACGACGCGTTCCTCGACCTGACGGGAGCATCGGCATGACCACGGCCACCGCTTCACCGCACACCACCGCCCGGAGTACGGGCACCAAGGCCGCCGCGGCCGTCCTCGGTGCCGAGCTGCGCCTCTTCCGCCGCGAGCCCGGCGCCCTCTTCTGGATCATGGTGTTCCCCACCCTGCTCCTGGTGATCCTCGGCTCCATCCCCTCCTTCCGCGAGCCGGACGACTCGCTCGGCGGGCTCCGCCTCGTCGACGCGTACGTGCCCGTCACCGTGCTGCTCTCGCTGATCATGGCCGGGCTGCAGGCCATGCCGCCGCTCATCACCGGCTACCGCGAGCGCGGCATCCTGCGCCGCATGTCCGCCACTCCCGTACGCCCCTGTGCCGTGCTCGGCGCGCAGATGGGCATCCACGGCGCGGCCGCGCTCGTCTCCGCGCTGCTCTCCCTGGCCGTGGGCCGGCTGGCCTTCGACGTGGCACTGCCGCGCCAGGCCTTCGGATACGCCCTCGCGCTGCTCCTCGCCATCCTGTGCGGGCTCGCCCTGGGCGCCCTGGTCTCGGCACTGGCCCGCACCACCAAGGCCGCGACCGCGCTCGGTTCCGCCGTCTTCTTCCCGATGATGTTCAGCGCGGGCGTCTGGCTGCCGGTGCAGGCGATGCCCGACGGGCTCGCCCGCGCCGTGGAGGGCACTCCGCTCGGCGCCGCCTCCCAGGCTCTCAGCGACGCCGCCGCCGGGGACTGGCCGGGCCTGGCGCACCTCGGCGTCCTGGCGCTGTGGACCGTGGTCCTCTCGGCCGGGGCCGCGCGCTGGTTCCGGTGGGAGTGACGCGGTGCCGCGCACGGCTCCGCCCGTCGACGACACTGGGCCGGTGAGTACGAGCACGGCGGACGCCACGAAGATGATCGAACAGCGCTGGGGCACCTTCCACCGCTGGGGCCCCTACGTCCTGTTGCTCTTCGGCGTCCTCATGTCGGCCGCCACCAGCGGTGTCGTCGGCGTGGGCCGCGGCGAGTGGTACGTGGCCGGGGCCCTGGTGGGCGCCGCCGTCGCGCTGCAGCTGTGGTGGGGCACGCAGGTCCGCACCCGTCCGGGCCCCTCGGCCGCGGGCATCGTCTACTACGCCGTGCGCTGGGCCGCCGCCTTCGTCCTGACCTGGCTCAACCCGTTCTTCGCGTTCTACGCCGTCGTCGGCTACTTCGGCACCGAGCGGCTGCTGCCCCCGCGCCTGGTCAAACCCGGCCTGTTCGCCACCGCCGTCATCATGGCGGGCTCCCAGTCCGGCGGCCTGCCACCGCACGGCGGACTGGGCTGGGGCGTCTTCGGCGGGCTGCTCGCCGTGAACGTCGCCCTGCTCACCGTCTTCGCCCACCTCGCGGCGCAGGAGGACCGGCGCGCCCTCGACGCGGCCGCCACCATCGCCGAGCTGGAGCGCACCAACACAGCACTCCAGCAGGCCCTCGACGAGAACGCCGCCCTGCACTCCCAGCTCCTCGTCCAGGCGCGGGAGGCGGGCGTCGCCGACGAGCGGCGCAGGCTCGCCGCCGAGATCCACGACACCATCGCGCAGGGCCTGACCGGGATCATCGCCCAGCTCCAGGTCGTCGCGGGCGCCCACGACGAGGAGCTGGCCCGCGAACATCTGGGCAGGGCCGCCGACCTCGCCCGGCACAGCCTCGGCGAGGCCCGCCGCTCCGTGCACAACCTGTCGCCCGCGCCCCTGGAGAACGACCGGCTCCCCGAGGCGCTCAAGAAGACCGTCGCCGAGTGGGCGGAACGCACCGGCGTGCGCGCCGACTTCACGGTCACCGGCACCGCCGAAGACCTCCACGACGAGATCGAGGCGACCCTCCTGCGCATCGTCCAGGAGGCCCTGTCCAACGCCGCCCGGCACGCCGCAGCGACCCGCGTCGGCGTCACCCTGTCCTTCATGGGCGACGAGGTCAGCCTGGACGTCCGCGACGACGGCCGGGGCTTCGACCCGCTCGCCGCGGTGGAGCGCACCGGGTCGGGCGGCTTCGGCCTCGACGGCATGCGGGCCCGGGCCGAACGCATCGCGGGAGCGCTCACCGTCGAGTCGGAACCGGGCGGCGGCACCGCCGTGTCCGCTCGCGTACCGTTGGTGCGCCATGAGCACTGAAGTGATCACTCTCCTCGTCGTCGACGACCATCCCGTCGTCCGCGACGGCCTGCGCGGCATGTTCCTGTCGGCCCCCGGCTTCGAGGTCCTCGGCGAGGCGTCGAACGGCGTGGAGGCCGTGGCCCTCGCCACCGAGCTCGACCCGGACGTCGTCCTGATGGACCTGCGCATGCCGGGCGGCAACGGCGTCGACGCGATCACCGAGCTCACCCGCCGCGGCGCCCGCTCCCGCGTCCTGGTCCTCACCACGTACGACACGGACTCCGACACGCTCCCCGCGATCGAGGCGGGCGCCACCGGCTACCTGCTCAAGGACGCCCCGCGCGACGAGCTGTTCACCGCCGTGCGCGCCGCGGCCGAGGGGCGCACGGTCCTCTCGCCCGCCGTCGCCTCCCGCCTCGTCTCCCGCGTGCGTGCCCCCGGCAACGAACCGCTGAGCACCCGCGAGAGGGAGGTGCTCGCGCTCGTCGCCAGGGGCACGTCGAACCGCGCCATCGCCGCGGAGCTCTTCATCAGCGAGGCCACGGTCAAGACCCATCTCACCCACATCTACGGCAAGTTGGGCGTCAAGGACCGTGCGGCGGCGGTGGCCACGGCGTACAGCAGGGGAATCCTGGGCTAGCGGAAGGCGCCGCCAGGGGCGCGGGGAACCGCGCGCCCGGCCACACCCGGCCCGCGGCCACCGGGCGACCGATCAGACCGGATCAGACCGGATCAGACCGCTTCCCACAGCGCGGGCGTGTTCGGCGGCTCCCAGCCAGGTTGCGCCTGATGCCCCTGCAAGCAGCGATACGTGGAGCCGCCATAGGTCACCGTGTCGCCCGGAGCGTAGACCTTGCCCGCCGCCCACGTGCCGCCCGGCTCGGGATCACCGGGGCCGGGGTCACCGCCACCCGTGGTCTTCAGCGTCAGCCCGTACTGCTGGAGCAGCGGATTGATCGGCTGGTGGAACGTCGTGCCGCCGCTGGAGCAGTTGCCCGAGCCGCCCGAGGTGACGCCCTGCGCCTGGCTCCCGGATATGAAGGAGCCGCCCGAGTCGCCGGGCTCCGCGCAGACGGTCGTCCGCGTGACGCCGCTGATGGTGCCCTCGGGGTAGGTGACACTGGTGTTGTGCTGCGAGATCGTGCCGCAGTGCCACCCCGTAGTGGAGCCGGAGCGGCAGATCGACGCACCCACCGGGGACTGTGTGGAGCCCTCGACGCCGACCCGCTGCCCGCCCTGGCCCTGCACGTACGGGGTGGCGGTCCACTGGGAGTTGGTGGCGACCCAGGCCATGTCCTTGCCGGGGAAGATGGATGCCTGGAACGTGCCCTGGGCCACCTGGTTGTAACCGCTGGTCGCGGTGCCCGCGCGCCCGCAGTGGCCCGCCGTGGCGAACCCCTGCTGGCTGCCCTTGGTGATCGGGAAGCCGATGGAGCAGCGGCCCCCCATGTAGTACGCCTCGCCGCCCACCAGGTCGTAGAGCGGCCGCGGCCGCTCCGAGGTCCGTACGACGCGTACGAGGGAGGTGTCCACGCCCGCCGCGGAGACGAGGGACCTCGCCGCCGGGGTGCGCACGGCCCGCACCACGACCGCGTTGGCGCGCACGTCGACGTACCAGACCGGTGCGTCACGCGTCGTGCCCGTGCGCGCCGCCCGGTCCAACCGCGCCTTGGCCGCGTCGAGTTGAGCGGCGGAGTGCTCGACCACCGCGGCCCGTGCGCCCCGCGCCTCGATCGCCGGGACGTCGGCGGCGTCGGTCGTCGCCACGGTGAGCGTCGCGGAGGTGGCGCCGTGCACCCAGGCGCCCGTGAAGTCGCGGCCGAGCGCGTTGCGCAGGGACCCCGCGACGGCGCCGGCCTCGGCCTCGTTGACCAGACGGGCCTCGGCCTGCGCCGCCGTGAGGCCGAGGTCGCGCCGCATGGCCCGCAGGACGTCCGGAGAGGTCCTGGCGACGGCGGCGCTCTCGGCGGGGGAGAGGGACGGGGAGACGGACGCGGCGGGGCCGGCCTGGGCGGAGGCGGAGCCGGGCAGACCGGCGAGGACCAGCGCCCCGGCCGCGGCCACCGCGGCACACGCCGCGGTGACACGTCTGTGATGGGTGGGGAGCATGCGAGGTCTCCTCGGGGTACCGGGGGAGCGGGGAGATGAGGGGAACGCCCACACCGTAGAAGCCTCAACTGTTCGCCAGTAGCTGTCAGCGGACCCCCCGTACCGGCGTTATGGACACCGGCCCGGCGACGGGGACGGCGCGGAGAGCCACGCCGTGTAGCTCTCGCTGCGCGCCGCCGCCTCGGCGTGCGCGGCGCGGGTCTGCGCGAAGACGGCGGCCGCCGTGTCGTGGGCCGGGGCCGCCGGATGCCAGCCGAGCAGATGCCGCCAGTACAGCGGCGCCCCCGCCAGCGGCCTGGTCACCAGGCCCGGCGTCGGCGGGAACGTCGCCCGGCACAGCCCCACCGCCCGCCCCACCTGCACCAGATGGACGCACGACGCGACATCCGTCTCGTACACGCGCGACGGCGTGAACCCCGCCCGCGCGCACGCCGCGGAGAAGCAGTCCGCGAAACAGCCGTCGCCCGGCACGTCCGTCCACGCCGCGTCCGCGAGCAGCGCCAGTTCGATCTCCTGCCGGCCCGCGAGCGGGTGGTCGGTGGGCAGCATCACGAAGACGGGGTCGCGGGCCACCTCGCGCCAGACCAGGAGCTGGTCCTCGGGCGGCGCGCTCGCCCCGCACGTGCCCACCAGGGCGAAGTCCAGGCGTCCCGCCGCCGTACGGGCCGCGATCTCCCGCTCGGACCAGGAGGTGTGGGTCGTCACGGGTACCCCCGGGTACGCGGCGGCGAGCCGGTCCACCAGGGCACCGAGCAGCGGCCCGTGGATGCCGCCGAGCCGGAACCCCGCGCCGCCCTCCCAGGCCCGCGCGAACCGCTGCGCCTCTTCCCGGAGCCCGGTGACCGCGGGCAGCACGACCCGGGCGCGGGCCAGCACGAACTCACCCAGCGGGGTGGCCCGCACGCCGTGCCTGCCCCGCTCGAAGAGCTCGCCGCCCAGGGTGCGCTCGATTCTCTTCAGCTGCGCGCTCAGCGCGGGCTGGGCGAGCCCCAGCGCGGTGGCGGCCTTGGTCAGGCTGCCCGCGTCGGCGATCGCCCGGATCGTCTTCAGGTGCCGCAACTCCAGGTCCATGAAGTGAGCTTGGTGCGCCCCCGTGGCCGGGGCAAGACTCAGGTACAGACCAGAACTGATCATTGCGGCCCCGCCGGGCCGCCGTCAGCCGCAGGCGACCCGCAGCAGCACCACCGACCTCCCCGCCACCGTCAGTTCCTCCCCCGCCCGGTGCACGGTCCCGGGCGGCACGTCCTGCTCCTCCACCGAGGTGTCCACGACGACCTCGTACGCATCGGCCCACGGCGGCCCCGGCAGCACGAACGCCGTCGGCTCCGCCGCCGCGTGCAGGACCGCGAGGAAGCTGTCGTCGACGACCGGCGCGCCCCGGGCGTCGCGGCCGGGTATGTCGCGCCCCGACAGATACATGCCGAGCGTCGCCGTCGGCGCGTACCAGTCGGCCTCCGTCATCTCCGCGCCGCCCGCCGTGAACCACGCCAGGTCCCGCAGCCCGTCCGCGGAGTGCGCGCGCCCGGAGAAGAACGCCCGCCTGCGCAGCACCGGATGGCGGTGCCGCAGCTCGATGAGCCGGGCGGTGAGCGCGTACAGCTCCCGCCACCCCGGCTCGTCCCTGAGCCCCCAGTCGACCCAGCTGATCTCGTTGTCCTGGCAGTACGCGTTGTTGGAGCCGCGCTGCGTACGGCCCATCTCGTCGCCCGCGACCAGCATCGGCACGCCGGTGGAGAGCAGCAGCGTCGTCATCAGGTTGCGCAGCTGCCTGCGCCGCAGCGCGGTGACGTGCCCGTCGTCCGTCTCGCCCTCGGCGCCGCAGTTCCAGGACCGGTTGTCGTCGGAGCCGTCCCGGTTGCCCTCCCCGTTGGCCTCGTTGTGCTTGCGCTCGTAACTGACCAGGTCCCGCAGGGTGAAACCGTCGTGCGCCGTCACGAAGTTCACCGACGCGTACGGCCTGCGCCCGCCCCACGCGTACAGGTCGCTCGACCCCGAGAGCCGGTACCCCAGATCCCGTACGTCCGGCAGCGCGCCCCGCCAGAAGTCCCGCACCGCGCCCCGGTACCGGTCGTTCCACTCCGTCCACAGCGGCGGGAAGGCCCCCACCTGATAGCCCCCCGAGCCCACGTCCCACGGCTCGGCGATCAGTTTCACGCGCCGCAGGACGGGGTCCTGCGCGATCACCGCGAGGAACGGCGAGAGCATGTCGACGTCGTGGAAGGAGCGCGCGAGCGCCGCCGCCAGATCGAAGCGGAAGCCGTCCACGCCCATCTCCGAGACCCAGTACCGCAGGGAGTCCGTGATGAGGCGCAGCACGTGTGGCTGGACGACCTGCAAGGTGTTCCCGCAGCCCGTGTAGTCCGTGTACCGGCGCGCCTCACCCTGCCGCAGCCGGTAGTAGCCGCGGTTGTCGATGCCCTTCAGGGACAGCATCGGACCGAGCTCCCCGGCCTCCGCCGTGTGGTTGTAGACCACGTCGAGGATGACCTCGATGCCGGCCTCGTGCAGCGCCCGCACCATCCGCTTGAACTCGCCGACCTGCTCGCCCGTGGTGCCCGACGCCGAGTACGCCGCGTGCGGGGCGAAGTAGCCGATCGAGTTGTAGCCCCAGTAGTTGCGCAGGCCGCGGCGGAGCAGATGGTCCTCGTGCGCGAACTGGTGCACCGGCAGCAGCTCCACCGCCGTCACCCCGAGGCGGACGAGATGGTCGAGCGCGGCCGGGTGCGCCAACCCCGCGTACGTGCCGCGCAGTTCCTCCGGGATCCCCGGATGGAGCTTGGTGAAGCCGCGCACGTGCAGTTCGTAGATGACCGAGTCCGCCCACGGCGTCTTGGGCCGCCGGTCGTCCGTCCACTCGTCGTCCGGCGCGTCGTCGTGCACGACCACGCCCTTGGGCACGTACGGCGCCGAGTCCCGCTCGTCGCGGACCGTGTCCGCCACGTGCTGCTGGGGCCAGTCGCGCACGTGCCCGTACACCTCGGCGGGCAGCCGTCCGTAGTCGTTGCCCGGGCCGCCGTCCACCGCGCGGGCGTAGGGATCGAGGAGCAGCTTCGCCGGGTTCCAGCGGGCGCCGGTCCAGGGGTCCCAGCGGCCGTGCACGCGGTAGCCGTACCGCTGCCCGGGGCGCACGCCCGGCACGAAGCCGTGCCAGATCCCGTGCGTCAGCTCGGTCAGCCGGCAGCGCGTCTCGACGGCCCTGACCCCGTCGGCGTCGAACAGACAGAGCTCCACCGCCTCCGCGCCGCCCGCCCACAGCGCGAAGTTGGTGCCCGCGACCCCGTCGGGCCCCACCCGGAAGCGGGCGCCGAGCGGTGTCGGCGCCCCCGGCCAGACCGGTCGCGTCGGCGCGGCGCGGGGCGGGGCGCCCCGCCTGTTCCTGCTGCCGTTCACGGTGGGGGCGGGCCGCTCGGTCGTGCCGCGCCCCATCGCCCGTGCTTCCTGCACTGCCCCTGGTTCGGGTGCGCTCGACACCTGCTCGCCTCCCGCGGCTCCGTCGGCCGACGCGCGAAGAAGGGCGTGCGGCGTCCCGGCCGCGGCTCCCCATGCGTCGTCCTCCCCACTAGTTCTGCCCACCGTGCGCGTCGCACTCACGTTTCCCCGGCAGGGGGACGGTCGTTGGGACCCACGTGAGACAGGTTGCGAGGCGCGCACGGCGCGCAGGGGCCGCGCTGGCCGCGGCGGTGACATGGGCGGGCCTGCTCGCCGGGGCGTCCGGCTGCTCCGCCGACAGGCTCGACGGAATCATGGGGAAACCGCGCTCGCCCGCGGACGCGATCCGGGTGACGCCCGACGACGACAGTAAGGGGATCAAGGCGGACGAACGCATCGAGGTCACGGTCCCCGGCGGCCGCCTGGAGTCGGTGAAGGTCGTCCGGACGCAGGACGCGCAGGAGTTCGACGTGCCGGGCCGCATCGACGAGGACGGCACCACCTGGCGGCCCCTCGACGACGGGCCGCTGGCCCTCGCCGCCTCGTACAAGGTCGACGCCGTCGCCCTGGACGGCCACGGCCGCCGCACGGCCCGGCACACCACCTTCCGTACGTACGTCCCCGACGAGCGCTTCACCGGGTACGTGACGCCGGAGAACCGCTCCACGGTCGGCACCGGGATGATCGTCTCCCTGGAGTTCAACCGGGAGGTCGAGAACCGCGAGGCGGTGCAGCGCGCCATCCGCGTCACCGCGCACCCGGCGGTCGACATCCGCCCGCACTGGTTCGGCAAGAGCCGCGTCGACTTCCGCCCCGAGAAGTACTGGAAGCCCGGCACCAAGGTCACCGTCGGCCTGCGGCTGCGCGACGTGCAGGCCGCCCCCGGGGTGTACGGGCTGCAGGACAAGAGCTTCACGTTCACGGTCGGGCGCAGCCAGACCTCCCTGGTCGACGCCGCGGAGCACACCATGGAAGTGCGCCGCGACGGCGAGGTCCTCTCCACCGTCCCGATCACCGCGGGTGCTCCGAAGACCACCACGTACAACGGGAAGATGGTGGTGACGGAGATGCTGGAGGTGACGCGCATGAACAGCCGCACCGTCGGCTTCGGCGGCGAGTACGACATCCCCGACGTGCCGCACGCGATGCGCCTGACGACCTCCGGCACCTTCCTGCACGGCAACTACTGGTCACCGGACGCCCCCGGCAACACCAATGTCAGCCATGGCTGCGTCGGTCTGCGCGATGTGAAGGGCGGCAGCTCGAAGACGCCCGCGGGCTGGTTCTTCGACCGGAGCCTCATCGGGGACGTCGTCGAAGTGGTCAACAGCAATGACAAGAAAGTCGCTCCTGACAACGGTCTCGGTGGCTGGAACATGGAGTGGAAGGACTGGGTGCGGAACGGCTGATCCCCCGGGTGATCGTGAGGTGATCCCCGGGTGACCGGCCGGGGACCACCAAGTGATCTTGATCCGCCCGCACCCCCACGGCAGTTGGAACGGAACGGTGACATTGGCGGGGAGTCATCGCCCGGAACCGTGTGGTTATCTAACGCTTGCGCGTGTCCGAAACGCGCAGGTGCACTGGGGTGCGGGCCTGGATCAGGCCGTGCGAGGGGAGACAACATCTTGAACGGGCGACCGATATCGGGGGCGTCGGTTGGTACGCGGAGTCGCGTGCGGCGGCGGGGAGCCAGAGGACTGACGGCGGTGGCGTCGGGGGCGGCGCTCCTGTTCGTCGCGGCATGCGGCGGGGGCGACTCGGACTCCGGCGGTGACGGCAAGGGCGAGGCGGGCAAGAACGCCCCCTCCGCGGCCGTCGTGACGATAGCCCCCAAGGACGGCGCGGACTCCGTGGCCACCGACGGCGCCCTGAGGATAGGTGCCACCAAGGGCAAGCTCTCCGAGGTCGAGGTCAAGGACAGCAAGGGCAATCCGGTGCCGGGCAGGATCGCTGCGGACGGCGCCAGCTGGAAGCCCGCGCACCACCTCGCGGCCGCCACGAAGTACAAGGTCCACGCGGTGGCGAAGGACTCCGACGGCCGCGCCTCGGCCAAGGACACCGCCTTCACGACGCTGACTCCGAAGAACACCTTCATCGGCCAGTTCACCCCGGAGGACGGCTCGAAGGTCGGCGTCGGGATGCCGTTCTCGGTGAACTTCACCCGGGGCATCACCGACCCGAAGGCCGTCGAGAAGGCCATCGAGATCAAGACCGAGCCTTCGGTGCCGGTCGAGGGTCACTGGTTCGGCAACGACCGCCTGGACTTCCGCCCGGAGAAGTACTGGAAGGCCGGCACGAAGGTCACAGTGAAGCTCAACCTCGACGGTGTCGAGGGCCGTCCGGGCGTCTACGGCAAGCAGGTCAAGACCCTGAACTTCACGATCGGCCGCAGCCAGGTCTCCACTGTGGACGCCAAGACGCACCAGATGAAGGTCGTCCGCGACGGCAAGCAGATCAAGAAGATCCCGATCACCGCGGGCGCCCCCGGCACCACCACGTACAACGGCGAGATGGTCATCAGCGAGAAGCTGCAGGTGACCCGGATGAACGGCGAGACCGTCGGCTTCGGCGGCGAGTACGACATCAAGGACGTCCCGCACGCGATGCGGCTGTCCACCTCCGGCACGTTCATCCACGGCAACTACTGGTCGGGCGGCGCCTTCGGCAACACCAACGCCAGCCACGGCTGCATAGGCCTGAGCGACGTGCGCGGCGGCTACAGCAAGAAGACGCCCGCCGGCTGGTTCTTCGAGAACTCGATGATCGGCGACCTGGTCGTCGTGAAGAACTCCGCCGACAAGAAGATCCAGCCGGAGAACGGCTACAACGGCTGGAACATGCCGTGGGAGGAGTGGAAGGCGTAAGCGCCTGGCTTCGCACTCCCACACCTCCGTACCCGGGACCCGGCGCACTGTGACCAAGTGCACCGGGTCCCGGTGCGTTAGCCCCCGTTAACCTGCTGCCATGACTGCAACTCTCGAAGTCGCCGAAGGCGTCGGCACGATCCGGCTCGACCGCCCCCCGATGAACGCCCTGGACATCGCCACCCAGGACCGCCTCAAGGAGCTCGCCGAAGAGGCGGCGCGGCGCGACGACGTACGCGCCGTGGTGATCCATGGCGGCGAGAAGGTGTTCGCGGCGGGTGCGGACATCAAGGAGATGCAGGCCATGGACCACGCGGCCATGGTCGTGCGCTCCGGCGCCCTGCAGGAGTCGTTCACGGCCGTGGCCCGCATCCCCAAGCCCGTCGTCGCCGCCGTCAACGGCTATGCGCTGGGCGGCGGTTGCGAGCTCGCGCTCTGCGCCGACTTCCGCATCGCCGCGGACAACGCCAAGCTCGGCCAGCCGGAGATCCTGCTCGGCGTCATCCCCGGCGCGGGCGGCACCCAGCGCCTGGCCCGCCTCGTCGGCCCGTCCAAGGCCAAGGACCTCATCTTCACCGGCCGCCACGTCAAGGCGGAGGAGGCGCTCACCATCGGCCTGGTGGACCGCGTCGTGCCCGCCGCCGAGGTGTACGAGCAGGCGCACGCGTGGGCCGCGCGGCTCGCGCAGGGCCCGGCCATCGCGCTGCGCGCCGCGAAGGAGGCCATCGACGCGGGCCTGGAGACCGACATCGACACGGGCCTCGCCATCGAACGCACGTGGTTCGCAGGACTGTTCGCGACCGAGGACCGTCGGCGGGGTATGCAGAGCTTCGTCGAGGAGGGTCCCGGCAAGGCCAAGTTCGTCTGAACTCGTCATCGAGGGCGCCCAGTTGAACGTGTGTCAGTGGGTGCGTCCCTCGAAGGAGCGGATTATGGACGCCTTAACAGAACCTTAAGTCCGGCAGGCCGGGGCGGTGTGTGATCACGCGAAAGCGGGTGGTCACCGCAGGTCATCGCCGCACCCGGCGCTCTGGACTGCCAGTGGCATATGTCAAACCGGCCCCCCGGAATGGATGGTTCCGGGGGGCTTATTCCGCCGGAACGGCCCCGGAGGGCGCCCCGGGCGGCCATGATGGTGGCATGGCGGGGCTGGAGGGTCATGAACGGCCGCGGCGGCAGGGCAGTGCGACCGCGGCACGCTGGTCGCCGGCGGTAGAGGACGAACACGCGCTCAAGGCGCTCGAGTTGTTCGGCAATCCGACGGACGCGGAAGTTCCGCTGCCGTCGCGCCCGGAGTCCGCCGCCATCGCGCGCCGCCTCGCCCAGGTCGTCGTCCTGCGCCACTGGGGCCTCTCCCCGAAACTCACCGAGGACGTCGTCCTCCTCGTCTCCGAGCTCGTCGGGAACGCCGTCCGGCACACCGGCGCCCGCGTCTTCGGCCTGCGCATGCAGCGGCGGCGGGGCTGGATCCGCGTGGAGGTCCGCGATCCCTCGCGCGGGCTGCCCTGCCTGATGCCCGTCCGCGAGATGGACCTGAGCGGCCGCGGCCTGTTCCTCGTCGACAAGCTCTCCGACCGGTGGGGCGTGGATCTGCTGCCGCGCGGCAAGACGACGTGGTTCGAGATGCGGGTCGCCGACCGCTGAGGCCGACCACCGGGGCCGACCGCCGAGAGGGTGCCGGTACGCGAAAGCCCCCGGCGGCCGTGGTCGGCGCGAGGGGGCCTTCGTGAAGGGCCGTGGAGGTATGGGGTGTGATCCACAGCCGCTGATGACGACCTGAGCCCGGGTCAATGGGGGTCGTGTCCCCGACTATGGCAGACGGCTGTCGACGATCCAAAAGCCCATATGTGTACATCACGGGCAAAACGCGACAGTTTAGAGGTGAATCCTTGGTGAGATGGGACACCTGCCTGGTAAACGCCGGTTAAGCGGAGGCTGTGAGGGGTGATACCGAAGGCTTGCCCACGCCGGAGGGTGACCCGGGACTCCGACCCGTAACGGCCCCGAAGCGGGCAATCAGCATTTTTTACATTCTTTTCCCATTAAATGGGCGGGTGAACGAGACCGACCGCCGCAGAGCCCTGCGCGCGGGCGTCGGCCTTCTCGCCGCGGGCGCGCTCACCACCGGGTGCGCCGCGACCGGCCCCGCCCCCGCCCGCCCACCCGCGTCCAGGTCCCCCGGCCCGCCGGGCGAGGCCCCCCGCCCCGCCCTGGCCGCCGCCCCCGCCCCGCGCCGCTTCCCCGGCCACCCCGCCCAGATCGACCACGGCCCCCGCACCCGCCCGCAGGTCGCCCTCACCTTCCACGGCCAGGGCGACCCGGCCATCGCGACATCGCTGCTCACCGAGGCGGAGAAGGCGGGCGCCAGGATCACCGTCCTCGCCGTCGGCAGCTGGCTCGACGCCCACCCCGGCCTGGCGCGCCGCATCCTCGACGGCGGCCACGACCTGGGCAACCACACCCACCACCACCGGGACATCAACGCCATGTCCGAAGCCGAGGCCACCGCCGAGATCACCGGCTGCGCGGACCGCCTGCGCCGCCTCACCGGCTCCATCGGCACCTGGTTCCGCCCCTCGCGCACCCGGACGGCGACGCCCCTCGTCGCACGCCTCGCCCGCCGGGCGGGCTACCCGCACGTCCTCTCGTACGACGTCGACTCCCTCGACTTCACCTCGCCGGGCGCCCCGGCCGTCACGCGCAAGATCGCCGCCGAGATCCGCCCCGGGTCCGTGGTGAGCCTCCACTTCGGGTACGCGGACACGGTCGCCGCGCTCCCCGCCGTCCTGAAAGAACTGGAACGCCGCGGCCTGCGCGCGGTCACGACCACGGAGCTGCTGACCTGATGTCCCTGAACCCGGAACCCACCCCGCGCCCCACCGCCGCCCCCGGCCTCGGCCCGGGCCCGCGCCCCGCCCGGCGGGGGGCTTCGCGGCCCGGCCCCGCCAGGCGCACCGCCGCCGTCCTCGCCGCCGGAGCCGCGCTCGCCGTCCTCGCGGGCTGCGGGACCGACCACCGCGCCGACGAGGCGCTCGGCACCGAAGGCGTGCGCAAGCCCGCCAAGCCGAAGACGGCACCCGGCCTGCCCGGCATGCCGCCCGTCCTCGACCCCGAGGACGCGTACGCCGCCGACCGGCCGAACGCCCTCCAGCCCGTGGCGAAGAAGTTCCTGAACCGCATCTACGTGCCCAACACCAACTCCAACACGGTGTCGGTCATCGACCCCGACAAGTACGAGGTCGTCAAGACCATCAAGGTCGGCAACCAGCCCCAGCACGTCGTCCCCTCCTGGGACATGAAGACGCTCTGGGTCAACAACGACCTCGGCGACAGCCTCACCGCCATCGACCCCGTCACCGGCAAGAGCGGCCGCACCGTCGAGGTCTCCGACCCGTACAACCTCTACTTCACGCCGAACGGCAAGCACGCCATCGTGATGGCCTCTATGGACCGCGAGCTCGTCTTCCGCGACCCGAAGACCATGAACCGCGTCAAGACCGTCCCGGTGACCTGCGCGGGCGTCAACCACGCCGATTTCTCCATGGACGGCCGCTACTTCATCGTGTCCTGCGAGTTCTCCGGCGAACTCCTCAAGGTCGACACGGAGAAGATGGAGGTCGTCGGCCAGCAGAAGATCCCCTTCAAGGGCGCCATGCCGCAGGACGTGAAGATGTCGCCGGACGGCAAGACGTTCTACATCGCCGACATGATGGCGCACGGCATGTGGATCCTCGACGGAAAGAAGTTCACGAAGCCGAAGCTGCTGCCCACCGGCAAGGGCTGCCACGGCCTCTACGTCAGCCGTGACTCCAAGGAGATGTACATCTCCAACCGCGGCGAGGGCACCATCTCCGTCTTCGACTTCCCCAAGAACAAGCTCACCAAGAAGTGGAAGCTCCCGCAGGGCGGCAGCCCCGACATGGGCGGCGTCTCCTCGGACGGCAACACCCTCTGGCTGTCCGGGCGTTACGACTCCGAGGTGTACGCCATCGACACCCGCACCGGCGTCCAGCTGGCCCGCATCCCGGTGGGCAGCGGACCGCACGGCCTCGCGGTCTACCCCCAGCCGGGCCGCTACTCGCTCGGGCACACGGGCATCTTCCGTTGAACCATTGACGGTTGACGGTTGGCCGCACCTGACAACGGGCACCAAACGGGCAGTTCAGGAACCTGCCTTCTCCCCCCACCCTGGAGGCGCCCGTGATCCGTGGCATCGACGTCAGCTCGCACCAGTCGACCTTCGACACGGACGGCCTCTCCTTCGTCATCATCAAGGCGACGGAGGGCCGTTCGTACGTCAACCCGAAACTGTCCGCCCAGACGAAGCGCGCCCGTGACGGCGGCTGCGTGGCCGGCTTCTACCACTTCCTGTGGCCGGGGAACATCACGGCCCAGGCCGCGTACTTCGTCGGCAAGGCACCCGAGAAGGCGGGGGATCTGCTGGCGGTGGACTGGGAGTGGACCGGGGACCGCACGCGGGCGACCAACGGGGAGAAGGACCGCTTCATCCGGGAGGTGAAGCGGCTGCGCCCCCACCACCGCGTACTGCTGTACTGCAACCGCGATTTCTGGCTCAACCACGACACCACCTCGTACGCGGGCGACGGGCTGTGGATCGCCGACTACGTGAGCGCGGGCAAGCCGCGCATCCAGGCGGAGTGGACGATCCATCAGCACGCGTCGTCGCCGCTGGACAAGAACGTGGCCGCCTTCGCCAGCGAGGACGAGCTGCGGGAGTGGGCGGCGCCCTAGCGGGGCGAGGTGGCCGGGCCGGGGTGGTGGCCGGGCAGGGGTGGCGGCCGAGGGCGGGTGTCAGGCGCGGAATTCGGCCGTGCGCTCCGGTGACGCCGTCGCCAGGGCCTCGCGGATCTCCTCGATGGCGCCCCTGTTGCCGTAGACGGGGGTGCCGGGCTGCTGGCGCCACGACTCGTCCTGGCCGCCGTTGTCCACGGTGTCGAAGCCGAGCTGGTCGATGAGGTCCCGGACGACCTTCTTGGCCACCTCGTCGTCGCCGGACACCGGCAGGGTCAGACGGCCGGGGTCTCCCTGGGGGCGCGGCGCGTCGAGAATGTCCTGGGCGTAGGTGCCGTTGAAGGCCTTGATGACGGGGTGGCCGATCTGCCGCTCCGTCCAGCGGCTCTCGGTGAGGCCTTCCTCGATCTCGGCGATCCTGCCGTCGCGCTGCTGCGGGTAGTAGTTGCCGGTGTCGATGACCGCGACGCCCTCGGCGGCGCCGTCGAGGAAGCCCGAGGGCAGGTCGGGGACGGCCTTGAGCGGGACCGCCACGACGACGACCTCCGCGTCCCTGGCGGCTTCCTCGACGGGTACGGGCGTGGCCCCGGTCTCCTCGGCGAGCGCCGTCAGGGTGTGCGGGCCGCGGGAGTTGGCGACCGCCACGTCGTGGCCGAGCGCGGTGAGCCGACGGGTGAGGTTGCCGCCGATGTTGCCCGCTCCGATGATGCCGATCTTCATGATGACTGTCCTTCCGGAGATCCCCAGTGGTATCGGAGGCAACCTCCGGATCGCGCGGAGTATTCCGTCCAACCTGTCCAGGTGCCGGGTCTTCCGTCCGGGAGCTGGGCCCGAAAAGGATCTCGGCATAATGGCGGCCACGAGCCCCACGAGCCCCACAAGCCCCACAGCGCCTGTGCCGCCACCCAGTTCGGAGTCCCCGGCAGTGCTTTTCGACGTCACCCGCGGCGGACTCGCCGCCCTCTTCGGCGAGGACCGGCTCGCGACGCTACCCGCCACCGCGTTCCCGTCCGGCGCCGCGGACACCGAGGGCGCCCGCCTGCTCCGGTCCGTCGGCACCCCGACCGGAACGCTCCTTCTGCGCGAGCCCGACGAGGACGACGGCAGGCTGCCCCTCGTCCGGGAGGTCGTCCACATGGAGGACTTCGACAACGTCGAGGGCTTCGAGGAGGCCGCGGCAGGTGCGGGGCAATGGCCCGTCATCGGCTGGCTGCTCAACGCCCACCTCGCCCTCGACCCCGCTTCCGGCAAGGTGCTCGCCGTCGACCCCGACGAGGAGACGGTGCGGGAACTCCACACCGACGTCTCCTCCCTCATCCAGGTCACCCTCCGGTTCCAGCGCCTGCTGGAGGAGTTCACCTTCAGCGGCGTGGAGGACGGCGTGGAGGACGGCGAAGTGGACGGCGAAGTGGGCGACGAGGAGGCCGACTTCGAGCGCCTCGACCGCGAGGTCGAACGCATCCGCCAGGAGACGAGCGCCGTCGACCCGCTCCCCTTCCAGGACGACGAGACCGTGTGGTCGGTCGTGGGCGAGGAGATCGCCGCGGGCCAGCGGTTCACGGCCGCTGCCCCGGGCGGCCGCTCGCTCCCCGGGTGACCGGCGGGCGACCCCGCCCACGCACCGGGCGGAGCCCCACCCCACGTAACCTCGCTCCCGTGCCAGCCTCCCGCATGCATCGCGTCGCCGTTCTCGTCCTCGAAGGGGCGAAGCCGCTCGACGTCGGCATTCCCGCGCAGGTGTTCACGACCCGCGCGAGCATGCCGTACGAGGTACGGGTGTGCGGGGCGGCGCCCGGCCTCGTGACCGGTGGCGACGGTCTGTCGTACGCCGTCGCCCACGGCCTCGACGCGCTCGCGTGGGCCGACGTCGTCTTCGTCCCCGGCTACCGGCAACCGGACCGCGACGATCCGCCGCGAGCCGTCGTCGACGCGCTGGTCGGCGCCCACGAGCGGGGCGCGCGGCTCGCCGCCATCTCCACGGGGGCCTTCGCGCTCGCCGCCACGGGACTGCTTGACGGCAGGCGCGCCACGACGCACTGGCACTACACGCGGGCGCTCGCGGCCAGGCATCCGCTCGTCCGGGTCGACGAGAACGTGCTGTTCGTCGACGAGGGCAGCGTGCTCACCTCGGCCGGCGCTGCCTCCGGCATCGACCTGTGCCTGCACATCCTGCGCGGCGACCTGGGGGTGGCCGCCTCGAACCACGCCGCCCGCCGCCTGGTCGCCGCCCCCTACCGCAGCGGCGGCCAGGCCCAGTACGTGCCGCGCAGCGTCCCCGAGCCGCTCGGCGAGCGCTTCGGCGCCACCCGCGAGTGGGCCCTGCACCGGCTCGGCGAGCCGCTCACCCTCGACGTGCTGGCGCGGCGGGCCGGGGTCTCGCCGCGCACGTTCTCCCGGCGCTTCGTCGAGGAGACCGGCTACACGCCGATGCAGTGGGTGATGCGCGCCCGCATCGACCTGGCCCGCGAACTCCTGGAGCGTTCGCAGCGCGGCGTCGAACAGATCGCCGCCGAGGTCGGGCTCGGCACCGGTGCCAACCTGCGCCTGCACTTCCAGCGCATCCTGGGCACCACCCCGAGCGAGTACCGGCGCACCTTCACGCGCGGCGAGTAGCGGCCACGGGAGCGGGCGCCGGAATCCTTGTGAACCGCGTGGCGGGACCCCCGTGAACCGCGTGGCGGGATCCTTTTGAACCATGGCGATCGCGCCACTGTCAGCGGCGTGCGCCGCGAGCGAGCCTGGGGGTGACCGGAAGGGACACCACTCATGACTCGTATCGCCATCAACGGATTCGGCCGCATCGGGCGCAACGTGCTGCGCGCGCTCCTGGAGCGCGAAAGCTCCCTCGACATCGTCGCCGTCAACGACCTCACCGAGCCCGCCGCGCTCGCCCGGCTGCTCGCCTACGACAGCACCTCCGGCCGCCTCGGGCGTCCGGTCTCCGTCGACGGCGACGTCCTCGTCGTCGACGGACACCGGATCAAGGTGCTCGCCGAGCGGGAACCGGCGCGGCTGCCGTGGGCCGAACTCGGCGTCGACGTCGTCCTTGAGGCCACCGGCCGCTTCACCTCGGCCGAGGCCGCCCGCGCCCACCTCGACGCGGGCGCGCGCAAGGTGCTCGTCAGCGCGCCGTCGGACGGCGCCGACGTCACCCTCGCGTTCGGGGTCAACACCGACGCCTACGACCCCGACCTGCACACGATCGTCTCCAACGCCTCCTGCACCACCAACGCGCTCGCCCCGCTGGCCAAGGTGCTCGACGAACTCGCGGGCATCGAGCACGCGTTCATGACGACGGTGCACGCGTACACACAGGAGCAGAACCTGCAGGACGGCCCGCACCGCGACCCCCGGCGCGCCCGGGCGGCCGGCGTCAACATCGTTCCGACCACGACCGGCGCCGCCAAGGCCATCGGCCTGGTGCTGCCGAACCTGGACGGCAAGCTGTCGGGCGACTCGATCCGCGTGCCGGTGCCGGTGGGCTCGATCGTCGAGCTCAACACGACCGTCGCCCGCGACGTGACGCGCGAGGAGGTGCTCGCCGCCTACCGCGCGGCGGCCGAGGGCCCGCTCGCCGGTGTCCTCGAATACTCGGACGACCCGCTCGTGTCGTCCGACATCACGGGCAACCCCGCCTCGTCGATCTTCGACTCGGCTCTCACCCGCGTCGACGGCCGCCACGTGAAGGTCGTCGCCTGGTACGACAACGAGTGGGGCTTCTCGAACCGCGTGATCGACACGCTGGAGCTCCTGGTCGGCGCGTGAGCGCTCCGCGTCACAGCCGCACCACGATCTTTCCCACGTGCTCGTTGGACTCCATCAGCCGGTGCGCGTCCCTGACGCTCTCCAGCCCCTCGAAGACCTCGCCGACCACGGGGCGGAAGGTGCCGTCCCGCAGTCCGGACGCGATGAACGCGTTGATGCGGCGCAGGCCCTCCGGGGTCGACGACAGGTGCGAGTTGGCGTAACCGTGCACTGTCATGGGCCAGTTGAGCGGTACGGCCATGGGGCGGTGGTCCAGGGAACCGTAGACGACCACCGTCCCCGCGGTCGTCGCGGCCCGGGCGAGCTCCGCGAGACCGGGGCCGCCCACCGCGTCGAAGACCAGCTCGGCTCCCTTGTCGCCGGTGAAGTGCCGGACCTCCTTCACGACGTCGTCCGTGTCCGAGGCGATGACCAGGGCCGCGCCGTTGTCGAGGAGTTGCCGCCGCTTCTCGCCGGTGCGGGTGACCGCGATCGGGACCGCGCCGATCCGCGCCGCGGTCTGCAGCGCGGCGACGCCCACCCCGCTGGACGCAGCGGTGATCACCACGTGGTCGCCGGGCCGGAGCCCGCCGGTCTCCAGCATGCCGCCGTATGCCGTGGAGTACGTCAGCCACGTCGCCGCCCCCGTCACCGCGTCGAGCCCGGCGGGGCGCGCGACGACGGCGGTGGCGGGCAGGACGACGCGGTCCGCGTAGACGCCCTGGGCGCTCATCTCGATGCCGGGGCCGGTCAGTACGGCGTCGCCGGGGGAGTGGGCGCTCACGCCGGGGCCGACCGCCTCGACGGTGCCAGCGGCCTCGTAGCCGAGCCGGGAGCCGGGCAGGGCGGGTGGGTAGTAGTACGCGCCCGCACGGAACAGGGCCTCGGCGCGGTTGAGGCCCAACGCCTCGACACGGACCAGGACTTCGCCGGGCCCGGGGGCGGGCAGCGGGACCTCTTCGACGCGCAGGACGTCGGGGCCGCCGGTCTCGTCGAAGAGGACGGTGCGTGCGGTGTTCGGGGGTGCGGTGTTCGTGACCGCGGTGTTCACGGGTGCGGTTTTCAGGGGTGCGGCGTTGGGAGTTGGGGTGTTCGGAGCTGGGGTGTTCGGAGCTGCGGTGTTCGGAGCTGCGGTGTTCGTCGTCATGGCTACGACGCTAGGCGGGCTTCCGGGGGTCGCCCATGCCCGTTGATCCCGCATCGATGTCCGTTCGTCTCGCGTCGTCCCGCGGGCCGGGCGCACCCCGGTCCGCGCAGGTGACGGCGGGTTACGGTGCCGTCATGGACGTACTCAGCGATGCCGTCGCCGCCATGCGCGTGGGGCGGCCCCACTCTTCCCTGACGCGGCGGCAGGCGCCGTGGGGGGTGCGGTTCACCGGGGCGGGCGGCGCAGGGTTCCACGCCGTGCTCGAAGGGCACGCCTGGTTGGTCCTGGCCGAGGGCGAGGGTGGCGGGGACGCGGAGCCGGTGCGGTTGGGGCCCGGTGACATCGCCTTCCTCACCCACCGGGGCGCGTACGAGTTGGTGAGCGAGCCGGGCGCCGCGGTGCGGGAGGTCACGCTGCGGGCCGACGGCTCCGGGCTCGTACCCGTGCCGAACGCGTCGACCTTGCCGAACGCGCCGTCCGCGCCGTCCGCGCCATCCGCGCCGTCCGCTCAGCCCGGGCCGGGGGCGGCGGACACCGGCGCGCCGTCCACCGTGATGATCTGCGGCGCGTACCTCCTCGACGAGAACCGTCCGCACCCGCTGCTCACCGAACTGCCCGGCCTGATCCACCTGACGGCCGCCGACGGGGAGGCCGACCCGCTGCGCGCGGTGCTCGGCCTGCTCGTCGCCGAGCTGAACGACCCGCAGCCCGGCACCGACACCATCGTCACCTCGTTCCTCGACACGCTGCTCCTGCTGATCCTGCGCACCTGGTGGCTGGGGGTGCGCGGCAGCGCGGGCGATCACTCCGGCTGGGCGGCCGCACTCGCCCACCCGGCGGTCGCGGCCGCGCTCCGCGCCATCCACAGCGACCCCGCGCACCCCTGGACGGTGAGTGAACTCGGCGCGCTCGGCAGCCTGTCACGGGCGCCTTTCGCGCGCCGGTTCACGGCGACCGTGGGGACGCCGCCGCTCGCGTATCTCACGTGGTGGCGGATGACGACGGCGGCGGGGCGGCTGCGCGAGCCGGACGGCGTTCCGCTGCGCGCGGTGGCCGAACGGGCCGGTTACACCTCGGAGTTCGCCTTCGCCAAGGCGTTCAAGCGCGAGTTCGGTATGGCACCGGGCCAGTACCGGAAGCTGCGCGCGGCGGGGTGAGGGGGAGTTGCCCCTCCGGTGGCTGCGGGGGTGTATGGGGGCGTACGGGCAGGGGTAGGGGTAGGGCAGGGGCGTCGGCAAGGGCATACGGGGCCGGGGCGACGCGGTACGGGCTCAGGCCTGCTTCTGCAACAGGCGCAGTGTCGCCTGGAGTTCGGCCTGCGCCACCCGCGCCGCCCCCTCCGCGTCCTTCGCCTCGACGGCGCGTACCAGTTCGGCGTGGGCGGTGTCGCCGTGGTCGGCTTCCTCGGTGCGTACGTCGATGAGTTCGAGCAGGTCGATCAGGCCCTGCCGGAGGGCGGGCATGAACTCGGAGAACAGGTCGGTGAGCACGGGGTTGCGAGCCGCGGCCACGACGGCGGCGTGCAGCGCGATGTCGGCGTCCACGAACGCCGCGTCGTCCTCGGCGGCCGCCGCCCTGCGGCCTGCCAGTGCGGCGCGCATCGCCTCGATGTCCTCGTCGGTGCGGCGCAGCGCCGCGAGGCGGGCGGCCTGCACCTCGACGAGCATCCGCACCTCGTACACGTCGGTGACAGCGGCCCGCCGCAGCCGGGCCGGCCAGTCCGCGACCGGTTCCGTGGCGACGACGAAGACACCGGCGCCTTGCCGCGACCGCACGAGCCCGGCACCGGCGAGCGCGCGCAGAGCCTCGCGCACAGTGGAACGCCCCACGCCGAGTTCCTTCGCGAGGGTCGTCTCACCGGGCAGTTTGGTGCCGACGGGCCACTGGCCGCCGGTGATCTGCTCGCGCAGCCGGGCGGCGGCCTGTTCGACGAGGGGGCTGGGGCGGACGGAGCCTAGGGGTGGCATCGGGGGGCCTTTCGCCTGGGAAGTACTTGTCTGGTAGGCACTTGTCTGAGCGGTTTCTGAGCGGTACCTGTCTGGGCGGTACCCGTCTGAGGGGCAATTGTCGGAGGAGTAGTTGTCCGACGGGTACTTGTCCGTCGGGCGCTTGCCTGACGGGCACTTGTCTGAGGACTACTTGTCTGAGGACAAGACGTATCGCTAGTGTATCCGCATGATCTTCCGCGGTCTCCTCCTTCTCGGCTGCCGCGGCGGGGCCTGAAGCGACCGGCACCCCGCCGCGGGGTGCCGTGCTGCCGGTCTTCCGACCGAGCCCGCTCAGGAGCAGACCTCACCGTGCACGCACCCGCGAACACCCCCGCGAACACCCCCGCGAACACTCCCGCGTACGACTGGAATCCGCAGCGCCCCAGTCCCATGCCCCACCACCGCTACCGCCCCTACCAGCACCGCGTCGACGTCGGCGTCCCCGCCCCGGAGCGGAGCTGGCCGAACGCGCGGATCGAGCGCGCGCCCCTGTGGGTGCCCGTCGACCTGCGCGACGGTAATCAGGCGCTCGCCGAGCCCATGGACACCGAACGCAAGCGGCGCTTCTTCGATCTGCTGGTGTCGATGGGGTTCAAGGAGATCGAGGTCGGCTACCCGTCGGCCAGCAGGACCGACTTCGACTTCGTACGCCACCTCGCCGGGCGTGCCGCGAGGGGTGAGCTGCCCGACGACGTGACCGTCGTCGTGTTCACGCCCGCCAGGCCCGAACTGATCGACCGCACCTTCGCGTCCATCGAAGGACTGCCGCGCGCCGTCGTGCACCTCTACATCCCGACCTCGCCCGTCTGGCGCGACACCGTCCTCGGCCGGTCGCGGGCCGAGGTGTACGGCGTCGTCCAGGAGGCCGCCGCGCACATGGCGCGGCTCGCCGACGAGCGGCCGCACGCCGACATCCGGTTCCAGTTCGCGCCGGAGACGTTCAACCTCACCGAGCCCGACTACGTCCTGGAGGTCTGCGACGGCCTCACCGAGCTGTGGGACGCGAGCCCCGACCGCCCCGTCACGCACAACCTGCCGGCGACCGTCGAGATCGCCACCCCGAACGTGTACGCCGACCAGATCGAGTACATGCACCGCAACCTCGCCCGCCGCGACTCCGTCATCCTCTCCGTCCACCCCCACAACGACCGCGGCACCGGCGTCGCCTGCGCCGAGCTGGCCGTCCTCGCGGGCGCCCAGCGCGTCGAGGGCTGCCTGTTCGGCAACGGCGAACGGACGGGCAACGTCGACCTGGTGACCCTTGCCCTCAACCTGTTCGCCCAAGGCGTCGACCCCATGGTCGACTTCTCCGACATCGACGCCGTGCGTGAGGTCGTCGAGCACTGCAACCGGCTGCCCGTGCACCCCCGCCACCCCTACGCGGGCGACCTCGTGCACACCGCGTTCTCCGGCACGCACCAGGACGCCATCAGCAAGGGCCTCGCCCACCACGCCCGCCGCGCCGCCGAGTTGGGCGTCTCGGAGCGCGAGGCGCCCTGGGACGTGCCGTACCTGCCGGTCGATCCGGCCGACATCGGCCGCAGCTACGAGGCCGTCATCCGCGTCAACTCCCAGTCGGGCAAGGGCGGCACGGCGTACCTGCTGCGGACCCGGCACGGCCTCGACCTGCCGCGGGCCATGCGCCCCGACTTCTCCCGCGTGGTGCAGGAGGCCACCGACGACAGCGGCCGGGAGGCGACGGCGGAGGAGCTGTACGAGCTGTTCCGCGCGACGTACGTCATGCCCGGGTGCGGCGGCGACGTGGCGCTGCGCTCCTGGACCACCGACCGGGCCCCGGACGGCGCGCACCGCTTCGTCTGCACGCTCCAAGTGGGGGACAGGGCAGGGGACTTCGAGGGCGCGGGCAACGGCCCGCTGTCCGCCTTCGTCGACGCGCTCGCCGCCGCCGGGATCACCGTCAACGTCCTCGACTACGCCGAGCACGCGGTGACGGCGGGCGGTGGCAGCGAGGCCGTCGCGTACGTGCGGTGCCGGGTCGGGGACGTCGAATGCTGGGGCGCGGGCCTGGACACCTCCGTCCTGACCGCCTCCGTACAGGCGGTGCTCGCCGCCGTGAACCGGGCGGGGGCCACCGCATGAACCGGGCCGGAGCCACCGCCGCGAACCGATCCGGAGCCGCCCGATGACCTGCGCACCACGTGACCCCGACCCCGACCCCCACCCCGCCCCCACACCCGCAGCCCCCGTCCTGCACGCCGACCGCGTCACCGTCGTCCGGGCCGGGCGCCCCCTCCTCGAAGACGTCACCTTCACCGTCCGCCCCGGCGAGCACTGGGCGCTGCTCGGCGCGAACGGCGCGGGCAAGTCGACCCTGCTCAGCCTCTGCGGCGCCGTCACCCACCCCACGCACGGCACCGTCGAGGTGCTCGGCCGTCGCCTCGGCAGCGTCGACCTGCGCGAACTGCGGGCCCACGTCGGCCATGTGAACCCGCGCCATCCGCTGCGTTCGCCGCTGCCCGTCCGCGAGGTCGTCCTCACCGGGCTCACCAACAGCGTCGAGCAGGTGCCGCGCAGGCGCCCCACTCCCGAACAGGAGGCGCGGGCCGACCGGCTGATCACCCTCCTTGGCCTCGCGCACCGGGCGGACGCGCGCTGGCCCACGCTGTCCCAGGGCGAGCGGGGCCGCACCCTGATCGCGCGCTCCCTGATGCCGAGCCCCCGCCTGGTCCTGCTCGACGAGCCGGCCACCGGCCTCGACCTCGCCGGGCGCGAGAGCCTCCTCGACAGCCTGGACACCCTGCGCGAGGCCCACCCGGAGCTCGCCACCGTCCTGGTCACGCACCACCTGGAGGAGCTGCCCACCGGCACCACGCACGCGCTGCTCCTGCGCGACGGACGCGCGCTCGCCTCCGGAGCCGTCGCGGACGTCCTCACCGGCGACCAGGTCGGCACGTGCTTCGACCACCCCGTACGTCTGGAGCGCAGGGACGGCCGCTGGAGCGTCCGCACCCGCCGCTGACCCGGCGCGAGCAGACGACAGACAGAGGGAAGAGAGCAGAGGAAGGGGCCCGGAGCGTCACACGCTCCGGGCCCCTTCCTCGTCCGGCTCCACCGCCGGCTCGCCGACTACTTGTTCAGGCTCGCCCAGAACTCGTCGAAGGAGAGACGCTTGTCCGCGTCGGTGTCCTTCGTGCCGATCACGGCTTCGGCCACCGCCTCGGTCTGGTAGAAGTCGCCCATCCTGGCCATGGCGCTCTTCCACTCGGCCGCCGTGATGAAGCCGTCGCCGTCCGCGTCGAACTGCTCGAACGTCTTGCGCGCTTCCTCGATGTCCGCCACCGGATCCACCCCTTCTTGGTGCACTACTGACGGGGTTAGGGTAGCGGCCGCTCCGGCCCGCGGTGACAGGAGTACGCACCCGTGGCCAGCGCTTTGGTCCCGCTCGTGGCGGGCGGGGTGAGCTGCGCCACCGTGGCTTTTCGCGGGACGGCGGAGCGGGGCGGGCGCCGCGCGCGTCTCCCAGTGCGAGGCGAGGTCCGCCGCCTCGGTACGACCCGGGCGCCCCGGCCCGGACCGACCCTGGGAGCGCCCCGTTGAACCCCACCGACCCGCGCCGACGCGCCCGCCCCCGCACCCTCGTCCCCGCCCTGGCCACCCTCACCGCCGTCTCCCTCATCGCCGTCCCCCTCACCGGCTGCACCGCATCGGGCGGCCCCTCTCCGGACGCCGCCGAGCGCCCCGAACTCCAGCGGTTCTACGGGCAGAAGCTGGCCTGGAAGAAGTGCGGCGACCTGCGCTGCGCGCGCCTCACCGTCCCCATGGACTACGCCCACCCGGAGAACGGCAGGACTTTCGTGCTGCCCGTGGCGAAGGCGGCGACCGCCGATCCGGACGACCGCGTCGGCTCGCTCGTCTACAACCCCGGTGGCCCGGGCGCCTCCGGCGTGAGCGATCTGAAGTCGGACGGCGGCGAGGTGTTCAGCGGTGCTGTGCGCGCCCGCTTCGACATCGTCTCCTTCGACCCGCGGGGCGTGGGCGGCAGCGTCCCCGCGGTCACGTGCGCGGAGACCGAGGACGTGGAGGACGACGACGAAGGCCCCGAGCCGATAGCGCCCCGCACCGCCGCGGACCGGGCCCGCGCCCTGGCCGACGCCGACGACCAGGCCGCCGCCTGCGCGCGGGGCAGCCGCGGCGTCCTGCCCCACGTCGGCACCGAGGACGCGGCCCGCGACCTTGACGTCCTGCGGGCCGCCCTCGCCGACCGGAAGCTCACCTACCTCGGCTGGTCGTACGGCACGAGCCTCGGCACCGCGTACGCCGAACAGTTCCCGCACCGCGTCCGGGCGCTCGTCCTCGACGGCGCGGTCGACCCGTCCCTGGACTGGCGGCAGCGCGCGCTGAGCCAGGGCAGGGGGTTCCGCCGGGCGGTCGAGGAGTACGCGGAGTCCTGCGGCGACGTCGTGGGCGACGGCTGCCCCGGCTCGGACCCGGCTGAGATATCGACGCTGATCGAGGAGCTGTACGAGCGGGCGGCGCGCGAGCCGCTGCCGGTGAGCGACGAGGACGCGTACGACGTCGACGCGAGGACGCTGCTCGACGTCGTCACCGGCGCGATGTACAGCCCGGAGGACGACTGGGAGGAGCTGTCACAGGCGCTGGGCGCGGCGTACGACGGCGACGCGACGGAGCTGTCCCGCATGGCGGAGTCGGGGGACCAGGACACGGACGCCCACCGAGGGGCCCGCGCCCGCGCCGCCACCGAGAACGACGACGACGCGATCATCGCCGTCAGCTGCCTCGACGTGCCGCACCCGCACACCGCGGGCCCCTACTGGAAGGCCCTGGGCCCCGCCGAAAAGGCCGCGGGCCGATACGGCACGTCAAGCGTCATCGACGAGCTGACCTGCAAGAACTGGCCCACAGGCAGAAACAGCGACCGACGCCCGCACCGGGTCGCCGCACCCGGCGTGCCGCCGGTCCTGGTGGTCGGCACCACCGGCGACCCCGCCACCCCCTACGAGGAGGCGGAGAGCCTCGCCGGACAGTTCCCGGGCGGCATGCTCCTGACGTACGACGGCGTCGGCCACACCGCGTACGGCCGCAGCAACACCTGCGTCACACACGCCGTCGACCGCTACCTCATCGACCTGAAACCCGTCCGCCCGCGCAAGCGCTGTTAGTCCGTGCGCTCAGCACTCGATGATGTTCACCGCGAGCCCGCCCCGCGCGGTCTCCTTGTACTTGACGCTCATGTCGGCGCCCGTGTCCTTCATGGTCTTGATGACCTTGTCCAGGGAGACCTTGTGGGAGCCGTCGCCCCGCATCGCCATCTTCGCGGCGGTGACGGCCTTGACCGCCGCCATGCCGTTGCGCTCGATGCACGGGATCTGGACGAGGCCGCCGACCGGGTCGCAGGTCAGGCCGAGGTTGTGCTCCATGCCGATCTCGGCGGCGTTCTCCACTTTGGAGGGGGAGCCGCCCATGACCTCGGCGAGCGCGCCCGCCGCCATCGAGCAGGCGGAGCCGACCTCGCCCTGGCAGCCGACCTCGGCGCCGGAGATGGAGGCGTTCTCCTTGAAGAGCATGCCGATCGCGCCGGCCGCGAGGAGGAAGCGGACGACGCCGTCCTCGTCCGCGCCGGGCACGAAGTTCATGTAGTAGTGCAGGACGGCGGGGATGATGCCCGCGGCGCCGTTCGTCGGGGCGGTCACGACGCGGCCGCCCGCCGCGTTCTCCTCGTTCACGGCCATCGCGTAGAGGGTGATCCACTCCATGGCGCGGGCCTGCGGGTCGCCCTCGGCGCGCAGCTGGCGGGCGGAGTTCGCGGCGCGGCGGCGGACCTTCAGGCCGCCGGGCAGGATGCCCTCGCGGGACATGCCGCGCGAGACGCAGGCCTGCATGACGCGCCAGATGTCCAGGAGGCCCTCGCGGATCTCCTCCTCCGTGCGCCAGGCCTTCTCGTTCTCCAGCATGAGCGCGGAGATGGACAGGCCGGTCTCCTCCGTGAGGCGGAGCAGCTCGTCGCCGGTGCGGAAGGGGTGCTTGAGGACGGTGTCGTCCGGCACGATCGGGTTCTCGCCCGCCGCGCCCTCCTGCTGGAGCACGGTCTCGTCGACCACGAAGCCGCCGCCCACGGAGTAGTACGTCTTCTCCAGGACGAGGGCGCCCTCACGGTCGTACGCGAAGACCGTCATGCCGTTGGCGTGGTAGGGCAGGGCCTTGCGGCGGTGCAGGATCAGGTCCTCGTCGAAGTCGAAGTCGATCTCGTGCATGCCGAGCAGGTTGATGCGGCCGCTGCTCTTGATCTCCTCGACGCGGCCGTCGGCGCTCTCCACGTTCACCGTGCGGGGCGACTCGCCCTCCAGGCCGAGCAGGACGGCCTTAGGGGTGCCGTGCCCGTGGCCGGTCGCGCCGAGCGAGCCGTACAGCTCGGCCCGTATCGCCGCGGTGTGGGCCATCAGGCCCTCGTTCTTGAGGCGTCCGGCGAACATGCGGGCGGCGCGCATCGGACCGACCGTGTGGGAGCTGGACGGGCCGATGCCGATCGAGAACAGGTCGAAGACCGAGATGGCCACGGAAAACTCCAATGGTGGTTGGTAGACGCCGTTGTCTGCCGGGTGATGCAGAAGTACAAGGCGGTGCAGGAACTACGGGAGCGCGCGGCGCGGTACCCGGTACAGGGTGCGGGGCACCCTGCTCACTCTCCAGTGTGCAGGGTGCCCCGGCGTTTCGTACGTACGAACAAAAGCGTACGAAATTACTTCAGACCCGCGTACAGGGGGTGCTTGTCGGCCAGGGCCGTCACACGGGTCTTGAGCGCGGCCGCGTCGAAGCCCGGCTTGAGGGCCTCGGCGATGATGTCGGCGACCTCGCGGAAGTCCTCCTCGCCGAACCCGCGGGTCGCGAGCGCGGGCGTGCCGATCCGCAGGCCCGAGGTGACCATCGGGGGGCGCGGGTCGTTCGGGACCGCGTTGCGGTTGACCGTGATGCCGACCTCGTGGAGGCGGTCCTCGGCCTGCTGGCCGTCGAGCTCGGAGTCGCGCAGGTCCACCAGGACCAGGTGCACGTCCGTGCCGCCGGAGGCCACGCCGACACCGGCGGCCTTGGCGTCGTCCCGCACCAGGCGCTCGGCCAGGATGCGGGCGCCGTCCAGGGTGCGCTGCTGGCGCTCCTTGAACTCCTCGGACGCGGCGACCTTGAAGGAGACGGCCTTCGCGGCGATCACGTGCTCCAGGGGGCCGCCCTGGAAGCCGGGGAAGACCGCGGAGTTCAGCTTCTTCGCGAACTCCTTGTCGCGGGCCAGGATGATGCCGCCGCGCGGGCCGCCGAGCGTCTTGTGCGTGGTGGAGGTGACCACGTCCGCGTACGGCACCGGGTTCGGGTGCAGACCGGCGGCGACGAGCCCGGCGAAGTGCGCCATGTCGACCCACAGCTTCGCGCCGACCTCGTCGGCGATCCGGCGGAACTCGGCGAAGTCCAGCTGACGCGGGTAGGCGGACCAGCCCGCGATGATCACCTTGGGGCTGTTCTCCTTGGCCAGGCGCTCGACCTCGGCCATGTCGACCAGACCGGCCTCGTCCACGTGGTAGGCGACCACGTTGAACTGCTTGCCGGAGAAGTTCAGGCGCATGCCGTGGGTGAGGTGGCCGCCGTGCGCCAGGTCCAGGCCGAGGATCGTGTCTCCGGGCTGGGCGATCGCGAAGAGGGCGGCCTGGTTGGCGGAGGCGCCGGAGTGCGGCTGGACGTTCGCGTACTCGGCGCCGAACAGGTCCTTGACCCGGTCGATCGCGAGTCGCTCGGTCACGTCCACGTGCTCGCAGCCGCCGTAGTAGCGGCGGCCGGGGTAGCCCTCGGCGTACTTGTTGGTGAGGACGGTGCCCTGGGCCTCCATGACGGCGACCGGAGCGAAGTTCTCCGAGGCGATCATTTCCAGGGTGGACTGCTGGCGGTGGAGCTCGGCGTCGACGGCGGCGGCGACGTCCGGGTCGAGCTCGTGGAGGGGGGTGTTCAGAAGCGACATCACACGATCCCTATCGGTATGGGTCAGCCGGCGGTGAATGCGGTGTACTCGTCGGCGGACATCAGCTCGTCCGGCTCGCCCGAGATGCGCACCTTGAACAGCCAACCGCCCTCGAACGGGGCGGAGTTGACCAGTGAGGGGTCTTCGACGACGTCCTGGTTGGCGGCCACGATCTCGCCGGTCACCGGGGCGTAGAGGTCGCTGACCGACTTGGTCGACTCCAGCTCGCCGCAGGACTCGCCCGCGGTCACCGTGTCACCGACCGCGGGGAGCTGGGCGAAGACGACGTCACCGAGCGCGTTGGCCGCGTGCTCCGTGATGCCGACCGTCGCCACGCCGTCCTCGGTGGCCGAGAGCCACTCGTGCTCCTTGCTGTAACGCAGCTGCTGGGGGTTGCTCATGACCTGAATTCTCCTGTACGCGGGTGGGTGCTGCGGAACGGGACTGATGTGCGGGGGATCACGTCCGGGGCGCCGGCCGCCGGTCCCACCGCGGGGACAACGCTACGAGCGTCACTTCTGTCGCTTGTAGAACGGCAGGGCCACGACCTCGTACGGCTCGTGGCTGCCGCGGATGTCCACGCCCACGCCCGGGGTGCCCGGCGCCGCGTGCTCCGCGTCGACGTACGCCATCGCGATCGGCTTGCCCAGCGTCGGGGACGGGGCGCCGGAGGTGACCTCGCCGATGACCTTGCCGTCCAGGACCACGGGGAAGCCCGCGCGCGGGACGCGGCGGCCCTCGGCGATCAGGCCGACGAGCTTGCGCGGCGGGGCGGTCTCGGCACGCTCGCCGGCGGCCGCGAGGGCGGCGCGGCCCACGAAGGCCTCCGACTGCGACGTCTTCTCGAATTTGACCACCCGGCCGAGCCCGGCGTCGAACGGCGTCAGCCCGGCGGTCAGCTCGTGCCCGTACAGCGGCATGCCCGCCTCCAGGCGCAGCGTGTCGCGGCAGGAGAGGCCGGCCGGGACCAGGCCGACGGGCGTGCCCGCCTCCATCAGCGCGCCCCACAGCTTCTCCGCGTCACCGGGGGAGACGAAGAGCTCGAAGCCGTCCTCACCGGTGTAGCCCGTGCGGGCGATGAGGGCGGGGACGCCCGCGACGGTGCCGGGCAGGCCCGCGTAGTACTTCAGGTTGTCCAGGTCCGCGTCGGTCAGCGACTTCAGGATGCCGGAGGACTCCGGGCCCTGGACGGCGAGCAGGGCGTACGCGTCCCGGTCGTCGCGGACCTCGGCGTCGAAGCCGTCGGCGCGGGCGGTCAGCGCGTCGAGCACGACCTGCGCGTTGGAGGCGTTGGCGACGACCATGTACTCGGGGGCCCCGGCCGCACCGAGCCGGTAGACGATCAGGTCGTCCAGGATGCCGCCGTCCTCGGCGACGATCATCGTGTAGCGGGCGCGGCCGACGCCGACGGAGCCGATGTTGCCGACCAGCGCGAAGTTCAGGAAGTCGGCGGCCTCGGGTCCGGTGACCGTGATCTCGCCCATGTGCGACAGGTCGAAGAGGCCGGCCTTGGTGCGTACCGCGTTGTGCTCGTCGCGCTCGCTGGCGTACCGCAGCGGCATGTCCCAGCCCGCGAAATCGGTCATGGTCGCGCCGAGAGACCGATGCACGGCGTCGAGGGCGGTCAGACGGGGGGCAGTGCTCATGAAAGGAACTCCCAGGGCATGACGGGCGAGGTCGATCCTCCCCATCTGTCATCGGAACCTGAGAGGTTCGCCGGAAGTGTCTCGGTGTCCGAGACGCTCGGCTTGCACCTTGGGTGGGACCGCCGGGGCGGCCCGCTTTTCAGATGTGCCTCGCCCGCGCGGTACGGGGCCTGAGAGATTCAAGGGAGGGACTTGCTCCTTCGGCGCCCCGGGCAGCCAGCACTGGCTGGTTCCGGGGACTCTCCCGCGCGGATTCAAACGGCCGGTATGGAGTTGGCGGGCACATCATTGCACGCGACCCTGTCCGGGGGGACCCGTGACCGGCCACGGATCCCGCGGCCCGGACCCGCTTGTGCCGCATTACCTTCTCTTTACACTTGCTGGGGAAGCAGTACGTGACCGCTATGGGGAGGCCGATCACGGTGCGCAGCAGGACCAGTGTCCACGCCATGACCACCGGGGTGGCGACCGCGGCGGTGGCGCTGCCGGAGCAGCCCGCCGCCCCGGCCGCGGAGAGCTGCGGCCCGCTTCCCGTGGCCGTCGTCCGCGACCTCCGCGGACGGGCCGGCCACAGCCCGCGCCGCCTCACCTTCGGCGCGGGCGACCTGGTCGTCGTCTCCGGGCTGCCCGGCGGCGGAAAGTCGACCCTGATGCGGCAGGCCGTCACCGGGCCGCGCATCGACTCCCAGGACACCCGCGACCGCTGGGCCCGCCGCATGCCGCGCCTGCTGCCGTACGCGCTCTACCGCCCCCTGGTCCGCCTCGCGCACTACGCGGGACTGCGCCGCACCCTGCGCTCGGGGGTGAGCGTCGTCGTGCACGACTGCGGCACCCAGGCCTGGGTGCGCCACTGGCTCGCCCGCGAGGCCGCCCGGCGCGGCGCGGCCCTGCACCTGCTGCTCCTCGACGTGCCGGTGGAGACGGCGCTCCAGGGCCAGCACGAGCGCGGCCGCGGCGTCTCGCGGTACGCCTTCGCGCGCCACCGCAGGACGGTCGGCCGCCTCGTCGGCGCCGCCGAGCGCGGCGAGCTGCCGCGCGGCTGCGGCTCGGCGGTGCTCCTCGACCGGGCGGCGGCGCAGGTCCTGCGGGGGATCGCCTTCGACCGCTGAGCGCCCCGGCGTTAGGGTTCGAGCCGCAGGCAGAGCGGTCGCGAGCAGGGGTTGGACAGATGGACTTTCCGGCGCAGGCACACGCCCATCCCTACGGTGGATGGCCGGGCAACGAACTGGAGGAGGTCCTGGCGGCCTCGCTCGGCGCCCCCGCCGCGGCGGGCGGCCGGATCGTGGAGGTTCTCGGCCGCAGCCAGGTGTGGATCCCGCTGCCGAGCGGCGGCGGCCCCGACAGCGGCACCCTGGACCTGCCGACCCTGGAGATCGAGGGTCAGGCGTACGTCCCCGTCTTCAGCTCCGCACAGCAGTTCCGCCAGGCCCTGGGCGAGGCGGCGGACCGGATGGGCCACACCGTGGCGCCCGCCGTGGAGTTCGCCCGCGGCCTCCCGCCGCAGCTGGGCATCGCGCTGAACCCGGACGGCACCGTCGGCGTCCCGCTGCCGCCGCCCGCCGTCGCCGAGCTCTGCCGGGCCGGCCGCTCCGAGCTGGACGGGCCCGCCACCGGCGGCCGGGTGAAGCTGTACGAGCCGGACTGGCAGCACGACCCGGTGGACTTCCTGGCCGCCGCGGCCCGGGAGTTCGAGGCGGCCGGGGTCGTCCGCACCGCCCGCCGCTGCCTGGCCTCCGTCGAGACCGACGAGCCGACGCTCTTCGTCGGCGTCGAGCTGTCCACCTGGGACGGCAACGCCCGCGACCTCCCCATGGAGGCCCTGGGCCGCGCCCTCGGCCAGGTGCCGGCCCCGTGGCCGGTGAACCTGGTACTCCTCGACGTGGCACAGGACCCGGTGGGCGACTGGCTGCGCGCCCGGGTGCGGCCGTTCTACCACCGCGGGGCCTGAGGTGTCGTACGTCAAGTCCGGGCCCGGATCGCCGCTTAAGCTGGTTCCATGACCCGGTCGGGGCACGTCCGTGCCCGGCGACGGGTTCTCGGGTACGACGGGTTCTCGGGTAGTCGGGCACGAAGCGAAGGGGCGGTTACGGGTGAGTGCGTCGGGCACGGCCGCGGGCGATGGGGTCTCCCCTGCACGAGCTGGCTCGGGCGCCGGGGGGCAGGTCGAGCAGCTGCTGCGCCAGGTGACGCCCGGGCGCTACGACGCCTATGAGGCGCTGCTGCGCGCCCTCGCCGCCGACCAGGTGTGGATGCTGCTCTGGCACGGCCAGGCCGGCTCGCCCGACGCCCAGTACGGGAACATGGAGGTCGAGGGGATCGGCTACGCCCCCTGTGTGACCTCCGCCCAGGAGCTCTCCGCCAGTGGCTGGAACCGCAGCTACGAAGTGGTGCGCGGTCTCGACATCGCCCGCACCCTCTACCCCGACCACTACGGCCTCTGGCTGAATCCGCACGCGCCCGGCGGCGGCGTCGGCATCCCCTGGCTGGATCTGCGCCGCATGGCCTCGGGCCTGGACCTGCTGCCCGCGGGACCCCTGCGGCTCACCGAGCCGAGCATCGAGATCCCCCAGTTCTACGCGCTGCTCACGCAGAACGCGCACCGCACCCCGATGGTCCGCTCGCTGCGCCGCGCCTGGGTGCAGCCCGCGCTCGGTGCGCCCTATCTGGCCATCGGTCTCGACGTGTACGACACGTCACCGGCGTCCGTGGACGCGATCCGCACGATGATGCAGCAGTCCATTCCGGCCGTCCCGGAGGGCCTGCCCGTCTCGACGGTCGCGATGTCCGACGACTACGACCCGGTCGCGATGTGGCTGCGCGCCAACGCCCGGCCGTTCTACGACCGCGAGGCACAGGCGGCCCCGGCGCCGGCGAGCGGTTACGGCTACCCCGCGCCGTACTGAGCAGCGCCGACGGATGCGATGTCCGTTGTGATGCGGGTGGGGCCCTATGGACCCCGGTGAAGCATTGCACCCCAACTGCCCCGTGTTCGCCCCTCGTTCACTGGCGTCCGGATAACGGAACACCTCGATCAGCATCACGGTTGCGCATCCTTTCCCCGTCAAGTCTGGTAACAGATCGCGACGTGGATGAAGACTCCCGCTCCAAGGGGCCTTCGCCCCTGTGTACGACGGACTGATCACGTCGCTACAGCGGCAAGTGCGGGCCGGTCACCACCGGTTGAGAGGGGTCCCTGCCACGATGACGGCACCATTGCATGACACACCTGCGGACGCGGACCCGACCGAGGACGTCGCCCCCGCAGTTGATGCAGGGGTGAAAAAGGTCGAGGGCCGGTCCCTCAAGCAGATCGCCTGGAACCGCCTGAAGCGGGACAAGGTCGCCCTGGCGGGCGGCATCACGGTGTTGGTACTGGTGCTGGTCGCCGTCTTCGCGCCGCTGATCGTGAACCTGCTGGGTCACCCGCCCAACGACTTCAACCAGGACAAGCTCGACGAGCTGACCGGTCTGCCCAAGGGCGATCTCGGCGGCGTGAGCGGCGACTTCCTCTTCGGCGTCGAGCCGAACAAGGGCCGCGACGTCTTCAGCCGGATCGTCTTCGGCGCGCGGATCTCGCTGCTGGTCGCGTTCCTCGCGGCGATCGTGGCCGTGGCGCTCGGGACCCTCTTCGGGATCATCGCCGGCTACTTCGGCGGCTGGATCGACGCGCTCATCAGCCGCGTGATGGACGTGCTGCTCTCCTTCCCGCAGCTGCTCTTCATCATCTCGCTGGTCTCCGTGCTCCCCGACGACCTGCTCGGCCTCGAAGGCACCAGCGTGCGCGTCGCGATCCTCGTCATGGTCATCGGCTTCTTCGGCTGGCCGTACGTCGGACGGATCGTCAGGGGCCAGACGCTTTCGCTCCGTGAGCGCGAGTACGTCGAGGCGGCCCGCAGCCTCGGCGGCGGCAAGCGCCACATCCTCTTCCGTGAACTGCTGCCCAACCTGGTCGCCCCCATCACCGTCTACGCGACGCTGATGATCCCGACCAACATCCTCACGGAGGCGGCCCTCAGCTTCCTCGGCGCCGGCGTCAAGCCGCCGACGGCCTCGTGGGGCGGCATGCTGCGCGACGCGCTCAAGACGTACGAGCACGACCCGATGTTCATGGTCTTCCCGGGCGTCACGATCTTCATCACCGTCCTGGCCTTCAACCTCTTCGGCGACGGGCTGCGCGACGCGCTCGACCCGAAGGGGACGCGCTAGAAGGTCCCAACTGGCTTGCCCCTGCCGCATGTCAGGTGGCTTTAACCATGGTTCTCCGGCAGCTCAAGGCCAGGGACCGCGAATCTCGGAGGTTACGAGAAAATGCCCACAGTTTCCTCGAAACGACGGCTCACCAGTGGTGCGGCCCTCGTCGTCGCGGCACTGGTGACCACCACGGCGTGCGGCGGCGGTGACGGTGACGACAGCGACTCCAAGGGTGCCGGTTACAACGCGGCGCTGAACAAGGTCGCCAACCCTTCCAAGAAGAAGGGAGGCACGCTGAAGATGGTCGGCAAGCAGGACCTGGACTCCGCCGACCCGCAGCGCGCCTACTACGGCATGACGTGGGACTTCATGCGCTTCTACACCCGGCAGCTGGTGACCTACGACACCAAGCCGGGCAAGGCGGGCACGAAGCTGGTCCCCGACCTCGCCACGTCCACGGCGAAGATCTCGGACGACGGCAAGACCTACACGTACAAGCTGCGTTCCGGCCTGACGTGGGAGGACGGCTCCAAGCTGACCTCCAAGGACATCAAGTACGGCATCGAGCGCACCTGGGCGACGGACACCATCACCGGTGGTCCGGGCTACATCCGCCAGACGCTCGACCCCAAGGGCAAGTACAAGGGCCCCTACAAGGACAAGGGCGGCCTCGACGCGATCGAGACCCCCGACGACCAGACGATCATCTTCAAACTGCCCAAGCGCAACGGTGACTTCGAGCAGTTCCTGGCCATGCCCACCGGCTCGCCGGTGAAGGAGGCCAAGGACACCAAGGCCAAGTACACCCAGCGGCCGTTCTCGGCGGGCCCGTACAAGTTCCAGCAGTACAAGTCGAACAAGAAGATCGTGCTGGTCCGCAACGACAAGTGGAAGAAGTCCTCGGACCCGATCCGCGCGGCCCTGCCCGACAAGATCGACGTGACGATCTCCGCCAACCAGGAGGAGAACGACAAGAAGTTGATGGAGGGCGACTTCGACGTCGACCTCAACGGCACGGGCATGACCCAGTCCGGCCGCGTCAGCGCCGTCACGGACCACCGCGGCAACGTCGACAACATGCACACGTCCTTCGTGCGCTACGTCGCGCTGATCCACAACGCCAAGCCCTTCGACAACGTGCACTGCCGCAAGGCCGTGTTCTACGCGACGGACTTCGCGAGCATCCAGCAGACCCGCGGCGGCAAGGTCGCGGCCGGTGACATCGCCAACAGCACCTTCCCCGTGGCGATCCCCGGCTACAGCAAGTACGACCCGTACGGCGTCCTCGCGCGCAAGGGCAAGCCGGACGCCGCCAAGGCCAAGGACGAGCTGAAGCAGTGCGACAAGCCGGGCGGCTTCACCACCAAGCTCACCGCCCGCAGCAACAACCCGGGTGAGGTCGACGCCGCCGAGGCGCTGCAGCAGTCGCTAGGCAAGGTCGGCATCAAGGTCCAGGTCGACTCGCTCGACGGCGCCGACACCTCCAGCATCACCGGCTCGCCGTCCGTCGTGAAGAAGCGCGGCTACGGCATGACGATGAGCGGCTGGGGCCCGGACTTCCCCTCCGGCCAGGGCTACGCGCAGCCGCTGTTCGACAGCCGCTTCCTGAACCCGACCGGTAACTACAACGAGTCGCAGATCAAGGACAAGAAGGTCGACGCGCTCTTCGACAAGGCGATCGCGGAGACCGACCCGGCCAAGGCCGGCGAGGTCTACAAGGAACTCGACAAGAAGATCCTCGACCAGGCCGACTGGATGCCCTTCCTCTACGAGAAGAACATCACCTGGCGCGGGTCGCGGCTGACCAACGCCTACATGTCCGACGGCTACAACGGCCGTTACGACTACGCCTCGCTCGGCGTCCTCAAGTAATTCCCGCAAGGGAAAACGTAGTTGCTCGTTCCACCGCCGCCGAATCCCGCCAGTCCGAAGGGCAGGTGATGGCCCCGGGCGATGGCCGGAGCTCCTCACAAGGGGGCTCCGGCCACCGCCGGGCCGCGCACAGTGCTTGCTTATCTCATCCGGCGCCTGATCGCCGTAATCATCATGGTGCTGGTCGTACTGCTCGCGACCTTCACCGTCTTCTTCATGCTGCCCAAGTGGGCGGGACAGGACATCGCCGTCCTCTTCGCCGGCAAGGCCACCGGAGCCGAGCAGATCGAAGGCATCCGGACCAAACTGGGACTCGACGACCCGCTGCTCGTCCAGTTCTGGGAGTTCATCAAGGGCATCCCGATGGGGCGCGACTACGTCAACGGCAGTGACGTCACGCACTGCCCCGCGCCCTGCTTCGGCTACTCCTTCCGCACCGAGGCGCCCGTCTGGGAGACCCTCAAGGACGCGCTGCCCGTCACCGGCGCGCTCGCCGCGGGCGCCTGCGTCCTGTGGCTCGCCGCGGGTGTCGCCACCGGTGTGGTCTCCGCCCTCAAGCGGGGTTCCATCTGGGACCGCTCCGCGATGACCGTCGCCCTCGGCGGCGTCTCGCTCCCCGTCTTCTTCACCGGCATGATCGCGATGGGCATCTTCGTCCACAACCTCGGCTGGGTGAAGATCGCGGACAGCCTCAGCACCGACGACTCGGCCGGCGTCTGGCTCCAGACGCTGATCCTGCCGTGGATCGTCCTCGCCTTCCTCAACGCCGCGATGTACGCCCGCCTCACCAGAGCCACCATGCTCGAAGTGCTCGGCGAGGACTACATCCGCACCGCGCGCGCCAAGGGCCTCGGCGAGGCCACCGTCATCCGCAAGCACGCGCTGCGCTCCGCGATGACGCCGATCCTCACCGTCTTCGGACTCGACCTCGGTGTCCTGATGGGCGGCGCCGTGCTCACCGAGTCCACGTTCAACCTGCCGGGGCTCGGCCTCGAAGCGGTCAGGGCCATCAGCAGCAAGGACCTGCCCGTCATTCTCGGCGTGACCCTGTGCGCGGCGCTCGCGATCGCCGTGGCCAACCTCGTCGTCGACCTCCTGTACGCCGTCATCGACCCGCGAGTGAGGCTGGGATGACCGAACTGTCCAAGAGCGGAGCAGCGGTGGGCGAGCCCGTCGCCGACTCGCCCGCTCCCTCCGCCTTCCTCGAGGTGCGCGACCTCAAGGTGCACTTCCCGACCGACGACGGCGTGGTCAAGTCCGTCGACGGGCTCAGCTTCCAGCTGGAGAAGGGCAAGACCCTCGGCATCGTGGGCGAGTCCGGCTCCGGCAAGTCGGTCACCTCGCTCGGCATCCTCGGCCTGCACACCGCGGGCCAGTACGGCGCCCGCCGGGCGCAGATCTCCGGCGAGATCTGGCTGGACGGCAAGGAGCTGCTGTCCGCCGATCCCAACGAGGTGCGCAAGCTGCGCGGCCGCGAGATGGCGATGATCTTCCAGGATCCGCTCTCCGCGCTGCACCCGTACTACTCCATCGGCAAGCAGATCACCGAGGCGTACCGGGTCCACAACGACGTCGACAAGAAGACGGCCCGCAAGCGCGCCATCGACATGCTCGACCGGGTCGGCATCCCGCAGCCCGACAAGCGCGTGGACTCCTACCCGCACGAGTTCTCCGGCGGCATGCGCCAGCGCGCGATGATCGCGATGGCCCTGGTGAACAACCCCGAGCTGCTCATCGCGGACGAGCCGACGACCGCCCTCGACGTGACCGTCCAGGCGCAGATCCTCGACCTCATCCGGGACCTGCAGAAGGAGTTCGGCTCCGCCGTCATCATGATCACGCACGACCTGGGCGTGGTCGCCGAGATGGCGGACGAGCTGCTGGTCATGTACGGCGGCCGGTGCGTCGAGCGCGGCACCGCCGAGAAGGTCTTCTACGAACCCCAGCACCCCTACACCTGGGGCCTGCTCGGCTCGATGCCGCGCATCGACCGCGAGGAGACCGAGCGGCTCATCCCGGTCAAGGGCTCCCCGCCCAGCCTGATCAACCTGCCGAGCGGCTGCGCCTTCAACCCGCGCTGCCCCTACGCGGACATCCCCAAGGATCAGATCACCCGCAGCGAGCGTCCCGAGCTGCGCCTGGTGAGCGACGGGCACTACTCCGCCTGCCACATGTCGCAGGACGAGCGCACCCGGATCTGGACCGAAGAGATTGCGCCGAAGCTGTGAACGATGCCGCGAAGGACCAGAAGAACCCCCAAGGCACTGCGAAGGGCCAGGAGATGACGATCCCGGCGCAGCCGAAGAGCTCGCCCGAGCCGCTGCTCAAGGTCGACGGCCTGGTGAAGCACTTCCCCATCAAGAAGGGGCTGCTCCAGCGCCAGGTGGCGGCCGTGCAGGCGGTCGACGGGCTCTCCTTCGACGTACGTCCCGGTGAGACGCTCGGCGTGGTCGGCGAGTCCGGCTGCGGCAAGTCGACGATGGGCCGGCTGATCACGCGGCTGCTCGAACCGACCAGCGGCCGCGTCGAGTTCGAGGGCACGGACATCACGCACCTGAACACCGGCCGGATGCGTCCGCTCCGCCGGGACGTCCAGATGATCTTCCAGGACCCGTACTCGTCGCTGAACCCCCGGCACACCATCGGCACGATCGTCGGCGCGCCCTTCAAGCTCCAGGGCGTCAAGCCCGAGGGCGGCCTGAAGAAGACCGTGCAGGACATGCTGGAGCGCGTCGGGCTCAACCCCGAGCATTACAACCGCTATCCGCACGAGTTCTCCGGCGGTCAGCGCCAGCGCATCGGCATCGCGCGGGCGCTGGCGCTGCGCCCGAAGCTCGTGGTGGCGGACGAGCCGGTCTCGGCCCTCGACGTCTCCATCCAGGCCCAGGTGGTCAACCTCCTGGACGACCTCCAGGACGAGCTCGGCCTCACGTACGTGATCATCGCGCACGACCTGTCGGTCATCCGGCACGTCTCGGACCGCATCGCGGTGATGTACCTCGGCAAGATCGTGGAGCTGGCGGACCGCAAGGACCTCTACTCCACGCCGATGCACCCGTACACCAAGGCGCTGCTCTCCGCGGTGCCGGTGCCGGACCCGAGGCGGCGCGGGACCAAGAGCGAGCGCATCCTGCTGCGGGGTGACGTCCCCTCGCCGATCGACCCGCCCAGCGGCTGCCGCTTCCACACGCGGTGCTGGAAGGCGACGGAGATCTGCGCGACCAAGGAGCCGCCGCTGACGGCGCTCGCCACGGGTCACCAGGTGGCGTGCCACCACCCGGAGAACGCCGACGACCAGGCGCCCGGGGACACCAAGCTGCTCGCGGTCGCCAAGGAGGCGATCGAGGTGGTGACGGTGGTGCCGAAGGCGGAGGAGACCACTGCGCAGGCGTCCGCGGAACCGGAGCCTGCGGTTTCCGAGGGCGACGCGACGAAGGACGAGGGTCAGAAGTCGACTGAGTCATAAGGCAAGTTGACCCGGACGAAGTACGCGTCCTGGGTCATGTACATGCCCTGGCGGGAGAGTGCAGAGTCTGCGTGTCCGTCTCCTCGGACACCCCATCGGAACGCGTTCGAAGGGAAGACTCATGGCACTCTCCCGTTCGGCACGTCTGGGAGCGCTCGCGACCGCGGCGCTCTCCTTCTGTCTGATCGCCGCGGCCCCCGCGCCCCACCCCGGCTCCGACGGCGTCGGCGACCCGTACTTCCCCCAGCTCGGCAACGGCGGCTTCGACGTACGCCATTACGGTCTCGACGTCGCCTACAACCCCGACACCGACCGCCTCGACGGCCGCACCACGATCACCGCGCGCGCCACCGAGAACCTGTCGTCCTTCGACCTCGACCTGCAGAAACTCGACGTCACCCGGATCGACGTGAACGGCAGACGCGCCCGGTTCACGCGCACCGGCGACGAAATCCGCATCACGCCGCGCGAGGCCCTGCGGAAGAACAAGAGCTTCACGGTGACGGTCACCTACGGCGGCGTGCCCGAGGCGCTCAGCGGCCCCATCGTCTTCGGCTCCGACTACGGCTGGATGAAGACGGGCGACGGCGTCTTCGTGGCCTGCGAGCCCAACGCCGCCTCCACCTGGTTCCCCTCCAGCGACCACCCCTCCGACAAGGCCGCCTTCGACATCCGCATCAAGGCGCCCAGGGGCCTCACCTCCGTCTCCAACGGCCGCCTGGTGGGGACGTACGACAAGGGCGGCCAGCGCGTCGCCCACTGGCGCTCGGCCAAGCCCATGGCGACCTACCTCGCGACCGCCACCATCGGGAAGTTCGACGTGCGCACCGGGAAGACCCCGGGCGGCACGCCGATCTACGTGGCGATCGACCCGACGCTCCCGACGGGCAACGTCGACGTGTACGGCATCACGGCCGAGGTCACCGACCACTGGTCCGAGGTGTTCGGTCCGTACCCCTTCGAGGAGACCGGCGCGATCGTCGACGACATGCCGCAGGCGGGCTTCTCCCTGGAGACCCAGACCAAGCCGGTCTACTCGGCGGTACGCAGCGAGTCGACCATCGCGCACGAGCTGGCCCACCAGTGGTTCGGCGACTCCGTCTCGGTCGGCAAGTGGAAGGACATCTGGCTCAACGAGGGCTTCGCGACCTACTCGCAGTGGCTGTGGTCCGAGCACAAGAAGACCCAGTCCGCCCACGACGCCTTCCGCGCCGCCCATGCCTCGCGTCCGGCCGACTCCGCCTTCTGGCAGATCACCGTCGGCGACCCGCAGCGCGACACGATGTTCGCCTCGGCCGTCTACCAGCGCGGCGCGATGACGCTCCAGGTCCTGCGGGAGCGCATCGGCGACAAGGACTTCTTCAAGCTCCTGAAGACCTGGGTGCGCCAGCACCGCTACGGCAACGCGAGCACCGCCGAATTCATCGCCCTCGCCGAGAAGATATCCGGCGAGCAGCTCGACGGCCTCTTCACCACCTGGCTCTTCACGAAGGGGAAGCCGGCGCTTCCGTAACGCCGGTGGAGTCGGTGAGGGCGGCTGCGGGCCCGGGCCGCGCGCGGGTAAGAATGGCGCGTGCTCCTGGATCTGTTCACCCCCTCCGTCCAGCACTCGCTCGACATCGTGGGGATCTTCGTCTTCGCGATCTCCGGCGCGCTGCTCGCCGTGCGCAAGAACTTCGACGTCTTCGGCATCGCCGTGCTCGCCGAGGTCACCGCGCTGGGCGGAGGGCTCTTCCGCGACCTGGTGATCGGGGCGGTGCCGCCGGCCGCCTTCACCGACCTCGGCTACTTCATCACCCCGCTGTTCGCGGCCGCGCTGGTCTTCTTCCTCCACCCGGAGGTGGAGCGCACCCAGCTCGCGGTGAACGTCTTCGACGCGATGGGGCTCGGGCTCTTCTGCGTCTCGGGCACGACCAAGGCGTACGACTACGGCCTCGGCCTCACCGCGTCGGCCGCCCTCGGCCTGATGACCGCGGTGGGCGGCGGCGTGCTCCGCGACATCGTCGCCAACGAAGTGCCTTCGCTGGTCCGCTGGGACCGTGACCTGTACGCCGTGCCCGCCATCGTGGGCGCGGCGATGGTCGCCCTGTGCATCCGCTTCGAGGAACTGACGGCCTTCACCAGCGGCCTCGCCGTGGTGACGACGTTCGTGCTGCGCTTGATGGCGCTGCACTACCACTGGCGGGCACCGCGGGCCTGGCACCGCCGCTCCACGGCGGTGGAGGCCGAGGTGAAGGAGACGCCCTAGGGGGCGGCAGGGGTGACAGAGGGGGAAACAGAAAAGCTACCGCTCAGTAGTTTCCTGTTGTACGTTGCTGGCATGGAAACGGCAGCAACGGCGGCATCGACGGAAGCGGCGGCCGCGCGCATCGGCGACAGCGAGTTCGACCGCGACACCGCGGTCACCCGGCGCGAGCCCGGCGTCTACGACACGGAGCTCTCCGCCGGGTGGACGATCATCAGCGCCGTCAACGGCGGCTATCTCCTCGCCGTCCTCGGCCGCGCCCTCGCGGACGCCCTCCCGCACGCCGACCCCTTCACCGTGTCCGCGCACTACCTCACCGCCTCGGCCCCCGGCCCCGCCGTGATCCGCACGGACGTGGTGCGTGCGGGGCGCTCGCTCTCCACCGGCCAGGCCTCCCTGTTCCAGTACGACGAGGAGGGCCGCGAGGTCGAGCGGATCCGCGTCCTCGCCTCGTACGGTGACCTCGACGCGCTGCCCGACGACGTCCGCACCACGGCCGCGCCGCCCGCCCTCCCGCCGCTCGACCAGTGCTTCGGCGCGCAGGACGCTCCCGACCACCGCCCCGTGCCCGGCAGTTCGGCCATCGCCGACCGGCTCTTCCTCAAGCTCGACCCCGCCACGCTCGGCTGGGCGCTCGGGCAGCCGTCCGGCAAGGGGGAGATGCGGGGCTGGTTCGGCCTCGCGGACGGCCGCGACGCGGACCCGCTGTCCCTGCTGCTCGCCGTCGACGCGCTGCCGCCGACCGCCTTCGAGATGGGCCTCACCGGCTGGGTCCCGACCGTGGAGCTGACGGTCCACGTCCGCCACCGCCCGGCGCCGGGACCGCTGCGCGTCTCGATCACCACGCGCAACCTCGCGGGCGGCTTCCTGGAGGAGGACGCAGAGGTCTGGGACAGCGAGGACCGCCTGGTGGCCCAGTCGCGCCAGCTGGCTCGGGTGCGGCTGGGTTAGCCGGCGCGGAGGAAACGGGCCAGCTCGCCGGTGAGTTCGGCGGGCGCGTCCTCCTGCACGAGGTGTCCGGCGCCCTCGATGAGGCGCAGCTCGGCGCCGGGAACGAGGCTCGCGAGCTCCTTGCCCCTGGCCACCGGGATCCAGGGGTCGTCCGTGCCCCAGCAGATCAGCACGGGCAGCTCCAGTTCGCCGTACCTGCCCTGGATCTCGTCGGTGAACCGCTGGTCGTTCTGGGCGATCTGCCGGTAGAAGGCTGCCTGGCCCACCTCCGTGCACCAGGGCTCCGCGAGACGGTCCAGCACGGTCGGATGCAGCCCGCGCGGGCTCGTCGACGCGATGTACTCGCGGATCATGGCCCGGTGCAGCGCGGGCGGCAGCTGAGTGAAGACATCGGCGTTCTCGCCGAGCAGCCGGTAGGACGCGGAGCCCCAGGGGGCGAGGGCCACCGGGTCGACGAGGGCGAGGCGTTCGTACGCGGCGCCGTGCAGCAGCCGCGCCCGCAGTGCGACGCAGCCGCCGAAGTCGTGGGCCACGACGGCGGGCCGGTCCAGGCCCCAGTGGGCGAGGAGTTCGGCGAAGACCCGGCCCTGCGCGGCGAGCGACACGTCCTGCCCGGCCCGCATCTCCGAGGCGCCGTACCCGGGCAAGTCCCATACGTGGACGCGGTGTTCGACGGCGAGTGTGCGGGCGACGGCCCGCCAGACGTACGACGAGAACGGCGTGCCGTGGACGAGGACGACGGGCGGGGCGTCGGCCGGGCCGAGGGCGGCCCAGCGCACGGTGCCGGTGGGACCGGCGAAGGTCCGGTCGAGGTCCCAGGGGTCGCTTGCGCGTGCAGCCGTCATGACCGTAAGGCTAGTAGCTCCTTACGGTTACGTCGAGTGTCCGGGGCGGGGGCGGGGCGGGTGTCCGGGGCGGGGGCGCCTCAGCGCTCGTCCGTCCAGTGTTCGCGGCCCAGGCCCACCAGGCGCAGCTGCCTGCGGGCGACGTCCGCCACCCGCGCCTCCTCCGCCGTCCCGGGCCCCGCGTCCAGGAACGCCGACGCGGTCATCACCATGTGGTCGACGTACATGCCCGCCAGCATCAGCAGGTCGTCCTCGGTCCACTGTGAGGTGGGCGCCTCCAGAGCGAACTGCTGCGCCACCTCCCGCGCGAACAGGGCGAGCTGGGCGCCGATCGCGTCCCGCACCGCCCGGACCCCGCCGTGCCGTTCGCGGGCGACGAAGCGGACGTGGGCGGGGTGCGCGTGGACGTACGCGGCTATCAACTCGACCGTGCCCGCGATGCGTTGCTCGCTGTCACCGGTCTCCGACGCCAGCATCGCGGTGAGGGTCGTGTGCAGGCTGCCGAGGGTCTCCTCGACCAGGGTCACGCCCAGATCGGCGGTGTCGCGGAAGTGCCGGTAGAAGGCGGTGGGGGCGACGCCCACGGCGCGGGTGACCTCGCGCAGGCCCAGGCTGCTGAGGCTCTGCTCCTCGAGCAGCTGGAGCGCCGCGTCGAGGAGGGCCTGCCGGGTCTTCTGCTTCTGGGCCTGCCGGGTGCCGAGGGTGTGACTCATGCCATGCAGTTAACAACTGTTCTCCGAGTTTTGAAAGCCGGAGAAGGAGTACCCTCTAAGTCAGTGAACAACTGTAACCACAAGCGTTCACCGAACGAGAGGGATCTCATGCTCTTCCTTGTCGCCGCCCTCCTGCTGCTGGGTGTCGCCATGGGTTCCGTGGCACACGCCCCGCTTCCGGTCAGCCTGATCGCCGCCGTCGTCATCGGCGTCTGGCTCCTGGTCTTCGCCCTCCGCGAGCGCCACGCACGGCACCGCTGACCCCCGTCGGGCGCCGCTGATCCACTCCGTACGACACCTCGACCTGCCAGGAGTCGCACCATGGAACTCACCGCAGAACGCACCACCGACAGCACCGCCGCCGACGCCACCGCCGACACGGCCGAGGCCGCCGGGAACACCGGCGACCGCACCCCGGAGCGCCCCACCGGCCGCCGGGACACCAACGGGATGGCCGTCGCCTCCTTCGTCCTCGGCCTGCTCGGACTCCTCGTCCTGAACATCTTCCTCGGGCCCGTCGCGATCGTCCTCGCGGGCATCGCCCTGTGGCGCGGCACCGCCCGCAAGGGCCGCGCGCTGCTGGGTCTCGGCCTCGGCGTGGCCGACCTCGTGGTGCTCGCCGTGCTCGTCTCGATGGACAACACCGTGTCCTGGGGTCTCGCAGGCTGATACCGCCGGGGCACGGGGCGCCGCGCGGCTCGTAGAATCGTGCCCACCATGGCCTACCTCGACCACGCAGCGACCACTCCGATGCTCCCGGAGGCGATCGCGGCGATGACCGCGCAGATCGCCGTCACCGGCAACGCCTCCTCGCTGCACGCGGCGGGGCGGCGGGCGCGACGCACCGTCGAGGAGGCCCGCGAGACGCTCGCCGAGTCACTCGGCGCGCGCCCCAGCGAGACCGTCCTCACCTCCGGCGGCACCGAGGCCGACAACCTCGCCGTCAAGGGCCTGTACTGGGCGCGCCGCGCCGAACGGCCCACCCGCACCCGCGTGCTCGCCAGCCCCGTCGAGCACCACGCCGTCCTCGACGCCGTGCACTGGCTCGGCGAACACGAGGGCGCCACCGTCGAGTACCTGCCGGTCGACCGGTACGGCCGCGTCCACCCCGACGCGCTGCGCGAGGCGATCGAGCGCGACCCCGACGACGTCGCCCTGGCCACCGTCATGTGGGCCAACAACGAGATCGGCACGATCATGCCGATCCGCGAACTGGCCGACGTCGCCCAGGAGTTCGGCATCCCGCTGCACGCCGACGCCGTCCAGGCCTACGGCCAGCTCGCTCTCGACTTCGGCTCCTCCGGGCTCGCCGCCATGACCGTGTCCGGCCACAAGATCGGTGGTCCGTACGGCATCGGGGCGCTGCTGCTCGGCCGCGAGTACAGCCCCGTGCCCGTGCTGCACGGCGGCGGCCAGGAGCGGCACGTGCGCTCCGGGACGCTGGACGTGCCCGCCGTCGCCGCGTTCGCCGTCGCCGGTGAGCAGGCCGCGGCGCGGCGCGAGCGGTTCGCCGCCGAGATCGGCGCGCTCCGCGACGACCTGGTGGACGCCGTCCGCGCGGCGGTCCCCGAGGCCATCCTCGGCGGCGACCCCGCCCCGGAGGGCCGGCTCCCCGCCAACGCGCACTTCACCTTCCCCGGCTGCGAGGGCGACTCGCTCCTGCTGCTCCTCGACGCGCAGGGCATCGAGTGCTCCACCGGGTCCGCGTGCACGGCGGGCATCGCCCAGCCCAGCCACGTCCTGCTCGCCACCGGCACCGACCCCGACCTGGCCCGCGGCACCCTCCGCTTCTCGCTCGGCCACACGTCGACGAAGGCGGACGTCGACGCGGTGGCGGCGGCGATCGGCCCGGCGGTCGAGCGGGCGCGGTCGGCGGGCCTGAGCTAGGGCGCGTCCGGCCCGGGGCACGGTCCACCCCAGGTCACGGTCCTGCCCAGGTCACGGTCCGTCCCAGGTCACGGTCCGGCCCGGGCCCTCGGCTTCTTCGTCGGCTTCCGCGGGCGGTCCCGCGCCTCCCGCACCAGGCGTATGTACCGGTCCCAGTCCCAGTACGGGCCCGGGTCCGTGTGGTCCGTGCCCGGCACCTCCACGTGCCCGACGATGTGCTCGCGGTCCACGGGGAAGTCGTACCGCTTGCATATCCCGGCGGTGAGCCGCGCCGAGGCCGCGTACATCTCGTCGGTGAAGGAGGACTTCTTGTCGACGAAGCCCTCGTGCTCGATGCCGATGCTGCGTTCGTTCCAGCTCTTGTTGCCCGCGTGGAAGGCCACGTCCAGCTCGCGGATCATCTGGGCGACGTGGCCGTCCTTGCGCACCACGTAGTGCGCGGCGGCGCCGTGCGCCGGGTCCTTGAAGACCCGCAGCGCCGTGTCGTATCCCCCCTGGACGACGTGGATCACGACACGGTCGATCGCGTAGTCGTCGGGGCGGTCCGCGCGCCGCCAGTTGTAGTCCGACGCGGCGACCCACTGGGCGCCCCGGGCGTCGACCTCGCCCTCCTTGCGCCGCTTGACCACGCCGGGCAGCCGCCACCACAGCCGCCCCAGCTCGTCCCCGGCCAGCACCGCCGTGCCGGCGGCCGCCGCGCCGCCGCCGATCAGCAGGGTGCGCCGGTCGACCCCGCGCCGCCCCGGCTTCCCGCCCGCGCCCTCGTTTTCTTCCCCCATGTGATCGTCAACGCTTACTCAGGGGCATCCGGTTCCCGTCGCCCCGTACCCTGTGAGAGCTATGACTTTGACCCCGCAGCGTCCCCAGCGCCCCCTCCGCGTCCTCGCCGCCATGTCCGGCGGCGTGGATTCCGCCGTCGCCGCCGCCCGCGCCGCCGAGGCCGGGCACGACGTGACAGGAGTGCACCTCGCGCTCTCGGCGAACCCGCAGTCGTTCCGCACGGGCGCGCGAGGCTGTTGCACCATCGAGGACTCGCGCGACGCCCGCCGCGCCGCGGACGTCATCGGCATCCCCTTCTACGTGTGGGACCTCGCCGAGCGGTTCCGCGAGGACGTGGTCGAGGACTTCATCGCGGAGTACGAGGCGGGGCGCACCCCCAACCCGTGCCTGCGCTGCAACGAGAAGATCAAGTTCGCCGCGCTCCTCGACAAGGCCCTCGCCCTCGGCTTCGACGCGGTCGTCACCGGTCACTACGCCAAGGTGATCGTCCACGAGGACGGCACCCGCGAGCTGCACCGCGCCTCCGACATGGCCAAGGACCAGAGCTACGTCCTCGGAGTCCTGGACGACCGCCAGCTCGCCCACGCGATGTTCCCCCTCGGTGACACGCTCACCACCAAGGAGGAGATCCGCGCGGAGGCCGAGCAGCGCGGTCTGGCCGTCGCCAAGAAGCCCGACAGCCACGACATCTGCTTCATCGCCGACGGCGACACCCAGGGCTTCCTCGCCTCCCGCCTCGGCAAGGCGGAGGGCGACATCGTGGACGCCGAGGGCCACAAGCTCGGCACCCACGACGGCGCGTACGGCTACACCATCGGCCAGCGCAAGGGCCTGCGCATCGGCACCCCGGCCCCCGACGGCAAGCCGCGCTACGTCCTGGACATCTCCCCGGTGAACAACACCGTGACGGTCGGCCCGGCGGCCGCCCTGGACGTCACGGGTCTGACGGCGGTCAAGCCCCGCTGGTGCGGCGCGGCCCCCACCGGGCCCGGCACGTACACCGCCCAGCTGCGGGCGCACGGCGGCGAGACGCCGGTGCGCGCGGAGCTGGTCGACGGCGTCGACGGCTCGGAACTGAAGGTCTCCTTCGAGGAGCCCGTCCGCGGCGTCGCCCCCGGCCAGGCGATCGTGCTGTACGACGGCACGCGCGTGGTCGGCTCGGCGACGATCGCGACGACGGAGCGGGTGACGGCGGCGGCGTAGCCCGCCGCCTCCCGGCGCCCAGGGGCTACGCGACCCGCAGAACGATCTTGCCCTGCGTGCGGCCCCGTTCGCCGTGCGCGTGGGCCTTGGCCGCGTCCTCCAGGGGCAGCACCGTCTCCACCTCGACGCGGAGCCTGCCCTCGTCGACCAGGCGGGCGATCTCCAGGAGGCCCAGGCGGTCCGGCTCGACGACCGTCCACCCCGCGTGCACGCCGAGCTCGGCGGCCCGCACCGGGTCCGGCAGGCCGCCCGGGTCCGGCAGCGTGACCAGGTGGCCGCCGCGGCGCAGGACGGCCAGGGAGCGCGTGCCGTACGCGCCGCCCACCCCGTCCAGGACCACGTCCACGTCACGCACGGCCTCGGCGAAGTCCACGCGCGTGTAGTCGATGATCTCGTCCGCCCCGAGGCCGCGCAGGAAGGCGTGCTTCTCCTCGCGCGCGGTGCCGATGACGTACGCGCCGTGCGCCTTGGCGATCTGCACGGCGAGGTGGCCCACGCCGCCCGCCGCCGCGTGGATCAGCACCCGCTGCCCGGCGCGGAGCCCGGCCGTCTCGATGAGGCCCTGCCAGGCGGTGAGCGCCGCCAGGGGCAGCGCGGCGGCCCGCACATGGTCGATGCTCCGCGGCTTGGGCGCGAAGCGGCGGGCGGGCGCCGCGACGAACTCGGCGTACCCGCCGGTCTGTTCGGGGAAGCGGGGCATGCCGAACACCTCGTCGCCCGGCTGGTACAGGGTCACTCCGGGGCCGACCTCCTCGACGACGCCCGACACGTCGTACCCGAGGATCGGGGTCTCTCCCCAGCTGCCGAAAGTGCCTTCCGCGCGGGTCTTCCAGTCGACGGGATTGACGCCCGCCGCGTGGACCCGGACCAGGATCTCGGTCAGGCCGGGCTCGGGGCGGTCGACCTCCACGGGGACCAGGTTCTCGGGGGCGCCCCAGGCGCGGGGGCTGACGGCACGCATCTTCATGGTCTTCCTCTTTCGGAACGGCTGAGATCCCAGAGTGCGCGGGCGTGGGGCGCCGCAGTGCTGGCAGTTTGGCCATCATGTGACAGGATTCGGCCATGAACCTCAATGGCCTCGGCGACCGCGACGGCGCCCACCGGGTGGCCGTCATCGCCCTGGACGGCGTGTACGCCTTCGAGCTGGGCATCCCGTCCCGGGTGTTCGGCAACGCGCTGAACGACCGCGCAGAGCCGCTCTACGACGTCGTGGTCTGCACCGTGGACGGGCGTCCGGTGCGCACGGACTCCGGCTTCACGGTGGCGGCCGAGCACGGTCCCGAGGCCCTGGAGACGGCGGACACCGTGGTGATCACGCCGACCCGCAGCTTCGACCGGGGGATGGCGGGGGAGGAGCTGCCGGAGCCGGTGGCCGCCGCCCTGCGGCGGATCAGGCCCGGCACCCGCATCGTGTCCTTCTGCAACGCCTCGTACGTCCTCGCGGCCGTCGGCCTGCTCGACGGGCGCCCCGCGACGACGCACTGGCACGTGGCCCGCGACTTCCAGCGGACCTTCCCCCGGATCAGGGTCGACGCGGACGTGCTCTTCGTGGACGACGGTGACGTGCTGACCGCGGCGGGCGTCGCGGCGGGCATCGACCTCTGCCTCCACGTCGTGCGCAAGGACCACGGCGCCGCCGTCGCCAACCACGTCGCCCGCGTCTGCGTCGTACCGCCCTGGCGCGACGGCGGGCAGGCGCAGTACATCGAGCGGCCCGTCCCGGAGCCGACGCTCGCGACGACGGCCGCCACGCGCGCGTGGGCCCTCGAACGGCTCCAGGAACCGCTGCCCCTGGGGGAGCTGGCCGCTCACGCGCGCATGAGCCTGCGGACCTTCACGCGCCGCTTCCAGGAGGAGGTGGGCATGCCTCCCGGGCGCTGGCTGACCGCCCAGCGCGTCGAGCTGGCCCGCCAGCTCCTGGAGTCGAGCGACCTGCCGGTGGACGTGGTGGCCCACCGGGCCGGGTTCGGCACCGGCAACTCCCTGCGCCAGCACATGCGTTCCGTGCTCGGCGTCTCGCCGGTCGCCTACCGCAGGACGTTCACGGCTGCTTCGTGACCTCCGCCCCGTAGAAGCAGAAGTGATCCTTGATGCCGGTCACGGCCTGCTTCGGCTCCGGGTACGCCCACACCGAGTCGGGGGAGCCCGGCAGCGACCAGTAGGAGGCCGTTCCCTTGAACGGGCAGTACGTGGTGGTCTCCGACGGAGTCAGCAGGTCCGTGCGCACGTCCTCCGGAGGGAGGTAGTAGCGCACCGGGTAGCCCGTCTCGCTCAGCAGCAGCGGACGAGTGCTCTCGGCGACGACCTGCCCGTCGTGCTCCACGCGCACGTGCTCCGTGCCCTGCTCGACGGTGATCCGGTGTCCCGCGGTCATGAGATGCCCTCCTCGATGAGTGCCTTCCGGGACGGAACGTACCGTGAGGGCATGAACATCTGCGTCTTCCTCTCCGCCGCCGACCTCGACGAGCGCTACACCCGCCCCGCCCGCGAGTTCGCCGAACTGCTCGGCAAGGGCGGGCACACCCTGGTGTGGGGCGGCTCCGAGAGCGGTCTGATGAAGGTCGTCGCGGACGGCGTGCACGAGGCGGGAGGGCGGCTCGTGGGCGTCTCCGTGGACTTCCTCGCCGCCAGGGCCCGGCAGGTCGTGGAACCCCACGAGATGGTGATCGCGCGCGACCTCGCCGAGCGCAAGGCGCTGCTCCTGGCGAAGGCCGACGCGGTCGTGATCATGGTGGGCGGCACCGGCACGCTCGACGAGGCCACCGAGATCCTGGAGCTGAAGAAGCACGGCAAGCACACCAAGCCGGTGGTCCTGCTGAACTCCGCCGGGTTCTACGACGGCCTCAAGGAGCAGTTCCGCCGCATGGAGGACGAGGGTTTCCTGCCCCTGCCGCTGACCGACCTCGTCTTCTTCGCCGAGGAGCCGGTGGGCGCGCTCGCGTACCTGGAGGAATCGTTCGGCACGCGGTGATGCGAGCATGGCCGGTATGGCTACACATGTGATCACCGGAGCGGGGTCGGGCATCGGCGCCGCCGTCGCCCGCCGCCTCCACGCACGCGGCGACGACCTCGTACTGCACGCGCGGGACGCGGGCCGCGCCAAGGAGCTCGCCGCCCAGTTCCCCGGCGCCGGCACCCTGGTCGGCGACCTCTCCGACCCCGACAAGCTGTCCTGGGCCTTCGGGCACCAGTCGCTGCCCGAGCGCGTGGACTCCCTGCTCCACATCGCGGGCGTCGTCGACCTCGGCCCGGTCGGCGAGCTCACCCCCAAGTCCTGGCGCCATCAGCTCAACGTCAACCTCATCGCCCCGGCCGAACTCACCCGCCACTTCCTGCCCCAACTCCGGCTCGCCCAGGGGCACGTGGTCTTCGTGAACTCGGGCGCGGGCCTCAGTGCGGGCCCCGAGTGGTCCGCGTACGCCGCCTCCAAGCACGGCCTGAAGGCGCTCGCCGACTCGCTGCGCCAGGAGGAGCACGGCAACGGCGTCCGGGTCACCTCCGTCTACCCGGGCCGCACCGCGAGCGCCATGCAGGTCAAGGTCCACCAGCAGGAGGGCAAGGAGTACGACGCGTCCCGCTGGATCGACCCCGAGTCGGTCGCCACGACCATCGTCATGGCCCTGGACCTGCCGCGCGACGCGGAGGTCAACGACCTGACGGTGCGGCCGGGACGATGAGCGACGCCTTTCTCCCGTCCCCGGCCACCGGGATCGGGTCCATGCCCGGCGGCGACGCCCGCGAGGCCGCCAAGACCGTGACCGGCAGCTTCGACGGGCCCGAGCAGGGCATGCCGTACCTCCCGGAGCTGCCCGCGCGCGGACCCGGCGCCGACATGATCGGCCGCACCGCGGGCCTTCTCGTCGACCTGTACGCGCGCGTGGAGCCCAGCGGCTGGCGGCTCGGCGACCGCCCGGGCCGCGACACCCGCCGTGCCAGGGCCTGGCTCGGCGAGGACCTCGACGCCCTGGAGGAGTTCACCCAGGGGTACCGGGGCCCGCTCAAGATCCAGGCCGTCGGCCCGTGGACGCTCGCCGCGGCCCTGGAGCTCAGGAACGGCGAGGCCGCGCTCTCCGACCCCGGCGCCTGCCGTGACCTCGCGGGATCCCTCGCCGAAGGGCTGCGCGCGCACCTCGCGGACGTGCGCCGCAGGGTGCCGGGCGCCCAGGTGACCCTGCAGCTCGACGAGCCCTCGCTCATCGCCGTGCTGCGCGGACAGGTCAAGACCGCCAGCACGTACCGCACGCACCGCGCCGTGGACCGCCAGCTCGTCGAGAGCACCCTGCGCGACGTCCTCGCCGTCCGGGGCGAGGGTCCCGCGGTCGTCCACTCCTGCGCGCCCGACGTGCCGTTCGCGCTGCTGCGCCGGGCCGGGGCCGACGCGATCTCCTTCGACTTCTCCCTCCTCACCGAGCGTGACGACGAGGCGATCGGCGAGGCGGTCGAGGGCGGCACGCGGCTCTTCGCCGGTGTCGTGCCGGGCGTGGACGGCGGATTGTCAGACCCTGCCGGTAGCGTCATGGGTGTCAGGACGCTGTGGCGCAGGCTGGGGCTGAATCCGGGATCACTCGCGGAGTCGGTCGTGGTCACTCCGTCGTGCGGGCTCGCGGGCGCATCCCCCGCGTATGCGCGCGCGGCGCTCGCCCACTGCGTCAAGGCGGCGAGATCGCTCGCAGACAACCCTGAGTAATTGGGTATGACGTAACGGGAGGACGAAACGGTGGCTGTCGAACAGCAAGGCTCTGTGCCCGCCGAGGCACGGGATCAACATGCCCAGCTGGCCGAACAGATCGAGGAGCACCGCTTCCGGTACTACGTGAAGGACCAGCCGGTCGTCAGCGATGCCGAGTTCGACAAGCTCCTGCGTTCCCTCGAAGCCCTGGAGGAGGAGCACCCGGAGCTGCGCACCCCGGACTCGCCCACCCAGAAGGTCTCCGGTTCGTACGAGACGGAGTTCACCGCGGTCGAGCACCGGGAGCGCATGCTCTCCCTCGACAACGCCTTCGACGACGCGGAGCTGGCCGCCTGGGCGGACCGCGTCGCCAAGGACGTCGGCTCCCCGGACTTCCACCTGCTGTGCGAGCTGAAGGTCGACGGCCTCGCGGTCAACCTCACGTACGAGGACGGGAAGCTGACCCGCGCCGCCACCCGCGGCGACGGCCGCACCGGCGAGGACATCACGCCGAACGTCCGCACCATCGCGGACATCCCCCAGCGCCTCAAGGGCGACCGGGTGCCCGCCCTCGTCGAGATCCGCGGCGAGGTCTTCTTCCCCATGGAGAAGTTCGACGAGCTGAACGCCCGCCTGGTGGAGGCGGGCGACAAGCCCTTCGCCAACCCGCGGAACGCGGCGGCGGGTTCCCTGCGCCAGAAGGACCCGCGCGTCACCGCGACCCGCCCGCTGCACATGGTGGTGCACGGCATCGGCGCCCGCGACGGCTTCGACATCGACTGCCTCAGCCATGCCTACGAGCTGCTCCACGAGTGGGGCCTGCCCACCGCCAAGCACAACAAGGTCGTCGACGGCCTCCAGGGCGTGCGGGACTTCATCGCGTACTTCGGGGAGAACCGCCACTCCGTGGAGCACGAGATCGACGGCGTCGTCGTCAAGCTCGACGAGATCCCGCTCCAGGGCCGCCTCGGCTCCACCTCGCGCGCCCCGCGCTGGGCCATCGCCTGGAAGTACGCGCCCGAGGAGGTCAACACCAAGCTCATCAACATCCGGGTCGGCGTCGGCCGCACCGGCCGCGTCACGCCGTACGCCCAGGTGGAGCCCGTCACGGTCGCCGGCTCCGAGGTCGAGTTCGCGACCCTGCACAACCAGGAAGTGGTGAAGAAGAAGGGCGTCCTCATCGGCGACACGGTCGTGATCCGCAAGGCGGGCGACGTCATCCCGGAGATCCTCGGCCCCGTCGTGGACCTGCGGGACGGCAGCGAGCGGGAGTTCGTGATGCCCGCCGAGTGCCCCGAGTGCGGCACGGAACTGCGGCCCATGAAGGAGGGCGACATCGACCTGCGCTGCCCCAACGCGCAGTCGTGCCCCGCCCAGTTGCGTGAACGTCTCTTCTACCTGGCGGGCCGCAAGTCCCTCGACATCGAGAACTTCGGATACGTCGCGGCCGCCGCCCTCACCAGGCCCCTGGAGCCCGCCGAGCCGCCGATCCTCGACGAGGGCGACATCTTCGACCTCAAGGTCGAGGAGCTCCTGCCCATCAAGTCGTACGTCCTCGACCAGGACTCCGGCCTGCCCAAGCGCGACCCCAAGACCGGCGAGGAGAAGGTCGTCACCTTCTTCGCCAACCAGCAGGGCGAGGCGAAGAAGAACACCCTGGCCATGCTGGAGAACATCGCGGCGGCCAAGGAGCGCCCGCTCGCCCGCGTCCTCACGGGCCTCTCGATCCGGCACGTCGGCCCGGTCGCCGCCGAAGCGCTGGCCCGCGAGTTCCGCTCCATCGACAGCATCGATCAGGCCACCGAGAAGGAGCTTTCCGACGTGGCGGGCGTGGGCCCGACCATCGCGGCCTCCCTCAAACAGTGGTTCGCCGAGGAGTGGCACCGGGAGATCCTGCGCAAGTGGCAGGCGGCCGGGGTGCGCATGGAGGAGGAGGCGAGCGGCGACGACGAGGGCCCGCGCCCGCTCGCGGGCCTCACGGTGGTCGTCACCGGCACGCTCGAGCACTACACCCGGGATGGCGCGAAAGAGGCGCTGCAGACCCAGGGTGCGAAGGTCACGGGTTCCGTTTCCAAGAAGACCGATTTCGTGGTGGTGGGCGACAACCCCGGGTCCAAGTACGACAAGGCCATGCAGGTGAAGGTTCCGGTTCTGGATGAGGACGGCTTTGTCGTCCTGCTCGGACAAGGACCGGACGCGGCGCGGGAAGTCGCGCTTCCGACCGAGGAGTAGCGGTTGAAGGCCACCCGTTCGGCGCATACCAGATGCATAGGGGTGGCCGGGTCGCATTCGGGCAACCGTGGTCGACCGCTGCCCGTAGAAGCCTTCTGCGGCCTACTGTTGAGATGTGCGCCTGCCGTGCCCCGCTGCGAACGGGGTATCTCCTGCTCATCAAGAGCTTGGAAGGGGGCATCCCCTGTTCGGCGCGAGTGGTGGAGCAGTGCATCTCCTTGCTCGCGGAGGGCTCGGGGAAAAAAGATGGGACGCGGCCGGCTCCGGGCCGGGTCCGCGTGGCGTGGGCACCGCCGGCTGTGAGAGGGACGGGAATGGAACCGACCGAGAGCGCCGCCCCGGACTCACGGCTGCGCGCGCGCCTGTGGCGCGCGCCGACCGCCTGGCTGCGCGGCCGCCGAACAGCGACGACCACCGGCCCGTGCACCACGTCCGGATCCGCGGCGGGGTGCGGTTCGGGGACGCTGCACACCGCCGTCGAACCCCGCGAACGGGCCTGGACCTCCGGCGCCCGCAGCCCCGTGGACAGCCCCGGAGCCCCCGTGGGACCTATTGCACAGGACGTCCGCGACCCCTGGCCGCTGCTGCCCGTCGCGATCGTCGCGGCGGCCGCGGTCCTGCTCGGCACCGGCTTCTTCCAGGCCCTCACGGACGGGCAGGCCCTGTTCCCCTCCGGCGCCGCCGGCTGGTCCTTCGCCGTCCTCACCGGCTTCATCGTCGGCCATCTCGTCGCCCTCGGCCGTGACCGCTGGTGGGGCGGCACGGGCTCCGGCGGCGCGCTCACCGTCGCCGTCCTCCTGCTCTACGGCTGGGTGCCCGCGGGCCTGGTCAGCCTCACCGTCTTCGTCCTGGTCGGCCTCGCGCGCAGGCACCGCCGGCGGCAGGGCGTCCTGCACGGCGCGGTCGACATCCTCGGCATCGGGGCGGGCGCGCTCGCCCTGGCCGCCTTCGGCACGGCGCCGAGCGCCGAGTCACCCTGGCTGCCCGAGACCTGGGACCTGTACACCGCGCCCCAAGTGGCCCTGGTCGCCGTCGCCTACCTCGTCGTCACCCGGGCCCTGCTCTGGTACGTGCACGCGCCGCGCACCGGCGCCCTGCCCACCGTCACCCGCACCGCCCTGGTCAGGCAGGGGCTCCTCGCCGTCGCCCTGCTCGGCATCGCCCCGCTGATCTGCGTCGTGGCGATCTCCCTGCCCATCCTGCTGCCGCTCTTCGCGATCCCGCTCGTCGCCCTCGACTCCACCCTGTGGATCGCCCGCGCCAGGGCCGAGGAGCAGCTGCGGGACCCGCTCACCGGACTGCCCAACCGGCAGTGGCTCCTCGAACGGACCTGGACGGCCCTCGACGACGCCGAGCGGATCGGGGCGCGGGCCGCCCTGCTGCTGATCGACATGGACCGCTTCCGGTCGGTGAACGACACGCTCGGCCACCTCGCGGGCGACCGGCTGCTGCTGCAGATAGCGGACCGGCTGCGCCTCGCCCTGCCCCGTGGCGCGGAGGCCGCACGCCTCGGCGGCGACGAGTTCGCCGTACTGATCCCGATCGCCGACTCCACGACGTCGGCCACGCGCGTGGCGCGCCAGCTGGTCGCCGCGCTCGGCTCGCCCCTCGACCTGGACGGCCTGACCCTCGTCCTGGAGGCCAGCGCGGGCCTCGCCGTCTTCCCCGACCACGCGCTCGACGCGGAGGGCCTCCTGCGGCGCGCGGACGTCGCGATGTACCAGGCGAAGCGGGACCGCACCGGCGTCGAGGTGTACGAGTCCAAGCGGGACTCCAACACCCCGGACCGGCTCGGCCTCCTCGGCGACCTGCGCCGGGCGCTCGACGCGGGCGACGTCGAGCTGCACTACCAGCCCAAGGTCCGCTTCGACGGCAAGGTCGCGGGCCTCGAAGCGCTGGTGCGGTGGGTGCACCCCGAGCGCGGCAAGGTGCCGCCCGACGAGTTCATCGCCATCGCCGAGTCGTCCGGCCTCATGCCGCACCTGACGGAGTACGTCCTGGAGACCGCCCTCGGCCAGGTCGCCAAGTGGCAGGCCCAGGGCCTGAAGGTGCCCGTCGCGGTCAACGTGTCGCCGCGCGACGTCCACACGCCGGGCTTCGCCGGAGCGGTCGCGGCGCGCCTCGCCCGGCACGGAGTGCCCGCGGGGGCGCTGCAGTTGGAGATAACCGAGCACGTCCTCCTGGAGGACCCGCAGCGGGCCGCGGACACGCTGGCCGGGCTCACCGGGCACGGCGTCAAGATGTCGCTCGACGACTTCGGCACGGGGTACTCCTCCCTGGTCCACCTGCGCCGCCTCCCGGTCAGCGAACTGAAGATCGACCGTTCCTTCGTCGCGCGGCTCGCCGTCGACAACGAGGACGCGGAGATCGTCCGCTGCACCGTCGACCTCGCGCACTCGCTCGGCCTGCTCGTCGTCGCCGAGGGCGTCGAGGACGACGAGACCTGGGAGCGGCTGCGCGACCTCGGCTGCGACGCGGTGCAGGGCTGGCTGGTCGCCGCGGCGATGCCCGCGGAGGAGACCACGGCGTGGCTGCGGGCGCGGGGCTCGCGCGGCTGGCGCCGCCCCGCCGACGTCGCCGCGGAGGCGGCCGCGTGCGCGAAGGCGTCCGACGTGGACCAGTCCTCGGGGCACGTGGTCCAGTAGGCGCTCCGGCCCGGGGACAGGGGCCCGGTGCCCGGTGCCGGGCGGCCCGGAGAGCGGTGTGGGGCGGCAGTGGGGAAACCGTTTCACGGGCACACCGCCCCGCCCCATAGGATTGGGGCCATAACCCACACACTCACCACCCCTGAGGATCGCCGCATGCCTGGCATCACGCGCGAGGAGGTCGCCCACCTCGCCCGCCTTGCACGTCTGGAGCTGAAGGCCGAGGAGCTCGACCACTTCGCCGGACAGCTCGACGACATCATCGGCGCGGTCGCCCGCGTCTCGGAGGTCGCCGACCAAGACGTACCGCCGACCTCGCACCCGCTGCCGCTGACGAACGTCATGCGCGCGGACGAGGTCCGTCCGTCGCTCACCCCCGAGCAGGCGCTCTCGGGCGCTCCCGCCCAGGAGCAGCAGCGTTTCAAGGTGCCGCAGATCCTGGGGGAGGACTAAGAACATGACGGACATCATCAAGCTCACGGCCGCCGACATCGCGTCGAGGATCGCCTCCGGCGAGCTCACCGCCGTCGAGGTCACCGAGGCCCACCTGGCCCGTATCGAGGCCGTCGACGAGAAGGTGCACGCCTTCCTGCACGTCGACCGCGAGGGCGCCCTCGCGCAGGCCCGTGCCGTCGACGAGAAGCGCGCCAGGGGCGAGAAGCTCGGCCCGCTGGCCGGCGTCCCCGTCGCGCTGAAGGACATCTTCACCACCGAGGGCGTGCCGACCACGGTCGGCTCGAAGATCCTCGAGGGCTGGATCCCGCCGTACGACGCGACGGTCACCCGGCGTCTGAAGGCCGCCGACGTGGTCATCCTCGGCAAGACCAACATGGACGAGTTCGCCATGGGGTCCTCCACCGAGAACAGCGCCTACGGCCCCACCGGCAACCCCTGGGACCTCACCCGCATCCCGGGCGGCTCCGGCGGTGGCTCGTCCGCCGCCCTCGCCGCGTACGAGAGCCCCCTGGCGATGGGCACCGACACCGGTGGCTCCATCCGCCAGCCCGCGGCCGTCACCGGCACGGTCGGCGTCAAGCCGACCTACGGCGGCGTCTCCCGCTACGGCATGGTCGCGTTCAGCTCCAGCCTCGACCAGGGCGGCCCGTGCGCCCGTACGGTCCTGGACGCCGCGCTGCTGCACGAGGTCATCGCCGGCCACGACGAGCTCGACTCGACGTCCATCGACGCCCCGGTCCCGCCGGTCGTCGAGGCCGCGCGCAACGGCTCCGTACGGGGCATGCGCGTCGGTGTCGTCAAGCAGTTCCGCGGCGAGGGCTACCAGGCCGGCGTCGTCCAGCGCTTCGACGAGTCCGTCGAGCTGCTCAAGGAGCTCGGCGCCGAGATCATCGAGCTGGACTGCCCGACCTTCGACCTGGCGCTCTCCGCGTACTACCTGATCGCGCCCTCCGAGTGCTCCTCGAACCTCGCCCGCTTCGACGCCATGCGCTACGGCCTGCGCGTCGGTGACGACGGCACCCGTTCGGCCGAGGACGTCACCGCGCTGACCCGCGAGGCGGGCTTCGGCGACGAGGTCAAGCGCCGCGTCATCCTGGGCACGTACGCCCTCAGCTCCGGCTACTACGACGCGTACTACGGAAGCGCCCAGAAGGTCCGCACGCTCATCACCCGCGAGTTCGAGGCCGCCTTCGAGCAGGTCGACGTGATCGTCTCCCCGACGACGCCGACCACCGCCTTCCCGATCGGCGAGCGCGCCGACGACCCGATGGCGATGTACCTCGCGGACCTGTGCACCATTCCGACCAACCTGGCGGGCAACGCCGCCATGTCGCTGCCCTGCGGCCTCGCGCCCGAGGACGGCCTGCCCGTCGGACTGCAGATCATCGCCCCCGCCATGAAGGACGACCGGCTGTACAAGGTCGGAGCCGCCGTCGAGGCCGCCTTCGTGGAAAAGTGGGGGCACCCGCTGCTTGAGGAGGCACCGTCGCTGTGAGTGCACTGAACAAGGCCAAGGGCTTCAAGAAGTCCAAGACCGGCACGTACCTGTCGATCGGCACCACCGCGTTCGGCGCGGTCTCCGTGCTGAAGCAGGCCAAGAAGGCCCGGTACGACAACGACACGCTCCGTCTCGTGGACGCGGTGGTCTCCGCCGCCGCGATCGCCACCGGCGTCGCGCTGCTCCTGCGTGAGCTCAAGCGCCTCGGCGACGACGACGTCCTGCTGGGCTGAGAGGGAAAGTTTCACCGTGACTGTCACTTCTGACCTGGTGTCGTACGAGGAAGCCCTCGCGACGTACGACCCCGTCATGGGCCTCGAGGTCCATGTCGAGCTCGGCACCAAGACCAAGATGTTCTGCGGCTGCTCGACCACGCTCAAGCAGGACGCGAACAGCCAGACCTGCCCCACCTGTCTCGGCCTGCCCGGCGCGCTGCCGGTCGTCAACGAGATCGGTGTCGAGTCGGCGATCAAGATCGGCCTCGCGCTGAACTGCGAGATCGCCGAGTGGTGCCGCTTCGCCCGGAAGAACTACTTCTATCCGGACATGCCGAAGAACTTCCAGACCTCCCAGTACGACGAGCCGATCGCCTTCAACGGCTATCTGGACGTCCAGCTGGAGGACGGTGAGATCTTCCGCGTGGAGATCGAGCGCGCCCACATGGAGGAGGACACCGGCAAGTCGACGCACGTCGGTGGCGCGACGGGCCGTATCCACGGCGCCTCGCACTCCCTCCTGGACTACAACCGCGCGGGCATCCCGCTCATCGAGATCGTCACCAAGCCGATCGAGGGCGCGGGCGAGCGGGCCCCCGAGGTCGCCAAGGCGTACGTCGCCGAGCTGCGCGAGCTCATCAAGGCGCTCGGCGTCTCCGAGGCCCGGATGGACAAGGGCCAGATGCGCTGCGACGTGAACCTCTCGCTGCGCCCCCACGGGCAGCGGGAGTTCGGCACGCGCAGCGAGACGAAGAACGTCAACTCGCTGCGCTCCGTGGAGCGCGCGGCGCGCTTCGAGATCCAGCGCCACGCGGCGGTCCTGGGCTCCGGCGGCACCATCGTGCAGGAGACCCGTCACTTCCACGAGGAGGACGGCTCCACGACGTCGGGCCGCATCAAGGACAACGCCGAGGACTACCGGTACTTCCCGGAGCCCGACCTCGTCCCCGTCGCCCCGTCCCGCGAGTGGGTCGAGCAGCTGCGGGCCGGCCTGCCCGAGATGCCGCGCGTGCGCCGCAACCGCCTCCGCGAGGAGTGGGGCGTCACGGAGCACGACATGCAGTCGATCCTGAACGCCGGTGCGGTCGAGCCCATCGTCGCCACGGTCGAGGCGGGCGCCGACCCGGCCGCCGCGCGCAAGTGGTGGATGGGCGAACTGTCCCGCAACGCCAACGAGTCGGGCAGGACCCTCGACGAGCTGCCGGTCACCCCGGCGCAGGTGGCCCGGGTGGCCGAGCTCGTCACCAAGGGCGACCTGAACGACAAGCTGGCGCGCCAGGTCTTCGAGGGTGTCCTCGCGGGCGAGGGCACGCCGGACGAGGTCGTCGAGAAGCGCGGCCTGAAGGTCGTCTCGGACGAGGGCGCGCTGACGTCCGCGGTCGACGAGGCCATCGCCGGCAACCCGGGCGTCGCGGACAAGATCCGCGGCGGCAAGGTCGCCGCGGTCGGCGCGCTGGTCGGCGCGGTCATGAAGGCCACCCGTGGCCAGGCCGACGCGGCCCGCGTCAAGGAACTGATCCTGGAGAAGCTGGGCGTCAGCGAGGGCTGACGGCTCTTCCCCGGACGTAGGGGGCGGCGCACCCACTACTGGGGGCGCCGCCCCTTTTGCGTATCCCCAACGCCTTCGCGTCCGAGACCTTTTGGACGTTCACCCCGACTTCGTCCCGCAGACTTCACAGGGAAACCGGACGTCACTAGCGTCCCCGCCGTACAGGTCAATGGATCGTCAGAGAACCATTGGATGTCGACTGGGAGGTCGCACGTGACTCCGGAGATTTCGCGCAGACGCCTGATGGCGGTCGGCGGTGGCGCGCTGGGCGTCGCCGCCGTCGGCTCGTTCCTGCCGCCGTCGTTGCAGGAAGCCCTCGCGCACGAGCCGCCGCGCGGTGGCGGGCTCGACTCGATCGAGCACGTGGTGATCCTCATGCAGGAGAACCGGTCCTTCGACCACTACTTCGGCTCCCTGCGCGGCGTGCGCGGCTTCGGCGACCGCAACGCGATCCAACTCCCCGGCGGCAAGCCGGTGTTCGAGCAGCCCGGCGTCCTGCGCACGATCCTGCCCTTCCCGGTCCGGCAGGCCGCCGAGACCCAGAAGAAGGACCTCCAGTACATCGGCGCGCTCGACCACTCCTGGGGCGGCGGCGCCACGGCCTGGCACGACGGCTGGATGGACGGCTGGATCACCGCCAAGACGGCGGCCACGATGGCGTACTACACGCGCGAGGACATCCCGCTGCACTACGAACTCGCCGACACGTTCACCGTCTGCGACGCCTACCACTCCTCCATCCACAGCTCCACCAGCCCCAACCGCAACCATCTGTGGAGCGGGAAGACGGGCTACGAGGCGAACGGCAAGCGGGCCGTCGGCAACGACGCGTACGACGAGGGCACGCACCCCGGGTACGGCTGGGGCACGTACGCCGAGCGCCTGGAGAAGGCGGGCGTGAGCTGGCGGACGTACACCGAGTGGGAGAACTTCACCGACAACCAGATCGAGTTCTTCACCACCTTCAAGGCCATCGCCCGCAAGGTGCTCACCGGGACGGGCCTCACCTTCATGGAGGCGTTCTACGCCAAGGTGCGCGACGCCAAGGACGAGGCCGAGCGCGGCAAGCTGCTCGCCGACCTGGAGAAGGGCGTCAAGACCCTCTCCAAGGCCGAGCGTTCGCTCTTCGAGCGCGGTCTGCGGCGCGTGCCCACCGGCAGGCTCGCCGACGAGTTCGCCAAGGACGTCGCGGCCGGCAAGCTCGCGAAGGTCACCTATCTGGTCCCCTCCGCCCAGGACTCCGAGCACCCCAGCGTCTCCTCGCCGATCCACAGCGCGACCATCGTCTACAAGGTCCTCGACGCCCTGGCCTCCCACCCCGACGTCTGGCGCCGCACCGCCGTCTTCATCAACTACGACGAGAACGACGGCTTCTTCGACCACGTCCCGCCGCCCGTGCCCGGCGGCGACTCCGCGGAGGAGCGCGAGGAGCGCTGGGAGGGCAGGCCCACCGGGCTCGGCGTGCGCGTGCCGATGCTCGTCGTCTCGCCGTGGACCGTGGGCGGCTACGTCTGCTCCGAGGTCTTCGACCACACCTCCGTCGTGCGCTTCCTGGAGAAGTGGACCGGCGTGCGGGAGCCCAACATCGGCGCCTGGCGCCGCAAGGTCACCGGCGACCTCACCGGCGCGTTCGACTTCCGCCGCGGCCACCGGCGGCCCGATGTCGAACAGCCGGGCGCCATACCGGCGTTCAGCGGCCGCTGGGCCCCGCAGCCGCCCCTGAAGCAGTCCATGCCGGTCCAGGAGCCCGGCGCCCGCCGCGCCCGCCCGCTGCCGTACCAGCCCGACGCGGACGCCCGCCCCGGCGAGGACGGCACGCTCACGGTGCGGCTGCGCAACGGCGGCAGCTCCAGCGCGCACTTCGCGCTCTATCCGTACGCAGGGGAGTTCCGGATCCCCCAGCATCAGGACGTCGTGCGCAAGGGTTCCTGGACGGTGCCGGTGCCGGGCGACGCGTACGCCTTCACCATCACCGGGCCGAACGGCTTCCGGCGCGAGTTCGCGGGCGGCAAGGGCGGCGGGAGCGGGAAGGGCGGCGGGAGCGGCCGGGACGGGGGCGCGCGGCTCGCCTCCGCGATCACCCGTCGCGAGATCCACCTCACGCTCGCCAACCGCGGCCGCCACTCGCTCGTCTTCACCGTCAAGCCGCTCGGCTATGTGGACGAGGACGACATCAGGTCGCGGACGCGGACCATCCGCGTCAAGGCGGGCAGCAGCCGTACGGTCGCCTGGCACACCGCCGACGAGCACGGCTGGTACGACGTCGAGGTGACCGCCGACGGCGACTCCGCCTTCCGGCGGCGGCTGATGGGACACATCGAGAACGGCCGTACGAGCGTCTCGGGCTGAGGCCGACACGCGGGGTGCGCGAGGGGCCGCGGGCGCGAGGGCCCGCTGTGTGCCCCGCGCGCCTCGCGATTCCCTGGACACGCCCCCGGCCGCGTGACGCGCCGCTTGTGCTCTTGTGAGGATGGCCACGAAAGGGGCCAATGAACTCCAAGGGCTGTCAAGGTGACAGCGGCGCTGATGTCGCCACTCATGCGTTCTTTGCGGGCCCCAGTTGCCGACTGCTGCTCCCGGTGAAGATCCACAGAACATCCAGGGAGCCAGTCCGTGGCAGCACTCGCCCGGTGGTGCGTCAGGCACCGTCTCGTCGTCGTCCTGCTGTGGCTCCTCGCCCTCGGCGCGACCGCGTCCGCCGCCGCGGTCGCCGGAACCGCGTACTCGAACGACTACGAGGTGCCGGGCACCGAGTCGGGCCGCGCGAGCGAGCTCCTGAACGCCGACTTCCCCGGCCTCGGCGGCGACAGCGGCACCGTCGTCTGGCACACGGGACCCGGCACCACCGTCCGCGCCGCCGACATCGAGCAGACGATGTCCCACGCGCTCGACACGATCTCCCGGCTGCCCGCAGTGGCCTCAGTCACCGGGCCCTACGGCGGCGGGGGCGCCGGACAGATCAGCGCGGACGGCCGCACCGCGTACGCCGCCGTCACCTTCCGCGAGCAGGCCGACGACATCGACAAGGCCGACGCACAGGCCGTCGTCGACACCGCCAAGGCCGCCGCGTCCGACCGCCTGCAGGTGGAGCTCGGCGGCACCGCCGTCGGACTCACCGAGTCCAAGAGCGCCCAGGCCGCCGAGGTCGTCGGGGTGGCCGTCGCCGCCGTCGTCCTCTTCCTCGCCTTCGGCTCGCTCGCCGCGTCCGCCCTGCCCATCGCCACGGCCCTGGTGTCCGTCGGCACCGCGTACGCGGGCATCGTCCTGCTCGGCCACCTGATGACCGTCGCGGACTTCGCGCCGATGCTCGGCACCCTGATCGGGCTCGGCGTCGGCATCGACTACGCCCTGTTCATCGTCACCCGGCACCGCAAGGGCCTCAAACGCGGCCTGCCCGTGGCCGTCGCCGCCGAGCGCGCCGTCGCCACCACCGGACGCGCCGTCGTCTTCGCGGGCGCCACCGTCTGCATCGCCCTGCTCGGCATGCTCATCCTGCGCCTCAGCTTCCTGAACGGCGTCGCCATCGCCGCCTCGCTGACCGTCGTCCTCACCGTCGCCGCCTCCGTGACCCTGCTGCCCGCCCTCCTCGCCCGGATCGGCCCGCGCGCGCTCAGCCGCCGCGAGCGCCGCGGACTCGCCGAGCACGGGCCCCGGCCGGAGCTGCCGACCGGGTTCGCCGCCCGCTGGGCCGCCTTCGTCGAGCGCCACCCGCGCCTCCTCGGCGCCCTCGCGGTCCTCGTCATGGCCGTCCTCGCGCTGCCCGCCCTCGCCCTGCACCTGGGCACGTCCGACCAGGGCAACAACCCGGCGAAGACCACCACGCGCCAGGCGTACGACCTCCTCGCCGAGGGCTGGGGACCCGGCGTGAACGGACCCCTGACCCTGGTCAGCGAGGTCTACGGAGCCGGCGACCGGCTGGCCCTCGACGGCCTCGCCACGACGCTGAGGACGACCGAGGGCATCGCCTCCGTGAGCCCGGTGACGTACGGCGACAGCGGCCGTGCCGCCTTCCTCACCGTCGTCCCCGACACGGCCCCGCAGTCCGAGGCGACCAGCGCACTCGTCGACCGGCTGCGCGCGGACGTCCTGCCGAGGGCCGCGGCGGACAGCTCGCTCGACGTGCGCGTCGGCGGGGTCACCGCGAGCTACGACGACTTCGCGGAGATCATCGTCGGCAAGCTCCCGCTCTTCGTGGGCGTGGTCATCGGGCTGGGCTGCGTGCTGCTCCTGCTGGCCTTCCGGTCCCTCGGGATCCCGCTGAAGGCCGCCGCGATGAACGTCGCCGCGGTCGCCTCCGCCTTCGGGATCGTCGTCGCGGTCTTCCAGTGGGGGTGGGGGAGCGAACTGCTCGGACTCGGCAGGGCCGGGCCGATCGAGCCCTTCCTGCCGGTGATCATGGTGTCCGTCCTCTTCGGCCTCTCCATGGACTACCAGGTCTTCCTGGTCAGCCGGATGTACGAGGAGTGGCTGGAGACCGGCGACAACCGGCGGGCCGTCCGCGTCGGCCTCGCCGAGACCAGCCGCGTGATCAACTCCGCGGCCGTGATCATGATTTCGGTTTTCCTCGCCTTCGTCCTCAGCGGCGACCGGGTCATCGCGATGTTCGGCATCGCGCTCGCCGCGGCCGTCGCGCTCGACGCCTTCGTGCTGCGCACCCTGCTCGTACCGGCGCTGATGCACCTGCTCGGCGACGCCAACTGGTGGCTGCCGCGCCACCTGGACCGCCTCCTTCCGCGCATCAGCATCGAGCCGCCCGAATCTCGTTCGAACTCCCGCGGCGCCCGTGCGAGGATCCCCGCACAGCCGGACCCAGACGACGACCTGAGCGGGCCGAAGGAGCGGGATGTTCGCGACAACGCTGGACGAGGGGGCTGAGCTGCGGCCCCTGGAGCCGTGGCAGGCGCAGGAGTTCCTCGAACACATCGGGCGGGCGCGGGAGTACGCGGGGCCGTGGGTGCCCTTCACCGCGACCGTGGACGACCTCGAATCCGCGCGGAACGTGCTCCAGCGGCACGCCGACAGGCAGGCCGCCGACACCGGGCGCTTCTGCGGCATCTGGCTGGACGGCAGGCTGGTGGGCGGCGTCTTCTTCCGCATCTTCGACACGAGCGTCGACGGCTGCGAGGTCGGCGTCTGGCTGGAGCCTTCGGCCGCCGGTCGCGGTCTGGTCAACAAGGCCTCGAAGGTCCTGGTCGACTGGGCCGTGTACGAGCGCGGCATGCACCGCGTGGAGTGGCTGGTCTCCTCGCTCAACGACCGCAGCAAGGCGGCCGCCCGGCGGCTCGGTTTCGTCAAGGACGGCGTGCTGCGGGAGAGCTTCCCCTGGCAGGGGATCCGGCACGACATGGAGGTCTGGTCCGTCCTCGCCCCGGAGTGGCGGGCGCTGCGGGAGGGTGCGGGGCCCGGGTCCCCCGTTCGTTAAGAGAGCTCTCAGACTCCGTCCGTACGGTGCGCAGCATGGGTACCAAGACAGAGGACGCGACCGGGGCGAAGGCTGCCACCGGGGCCAAGGACGCCGACCAGACCGAGGAAGTGACCGGTTCCGACACGTCGGAAGCGAAGACCGGGGTGCCGAAGGCAGACGTCACGAAGTCCGGGGAGCCGTCCGACGCCGTCCCCGGAGCCGACACCGAGGTGGACGAGGACGCGGCCGAGGCCGACGACACGTACGACGCCGCGGCCCGGCCCGCCGGGTCCACCGGTGTCGGCCAGGGCGCCGCGGCCGTCGTCTCCGCCGCACTCGGCGTGATCGGCCTCTCCGGCGGCTGGCTCGGCACGATCGCCGGCGCCCGCTCCAACATCATGGGACAGCTGGAGACCAAGCAGTCCGCGAGCGTCTCCGACCAACTCCAGGCGCTCTACGGCGACTCCTGGCAGGCTACGGCGCTGATCGCCGGCCTCTTCGCGCTCGCCGCGCTGGTCGTCGGCTTCCTCGTCCTGGTCAGGCCCGCGTTCGGCGCGCCCGGCAAGGAGCAGGCGCCGTGGATCAAGTCCGTGGCGTGGGCGGGTGTCGCGCTCGGCGTGATCGGCCTCGTCCTCGCCGTCGCCAAGTACAGCGACCTGCTGCTCGGACTGCCGTCGGCACCTTCCTGAGAGCCTGACCCGCGGATAAGGCAGGGGCGGGGCAGGGGCTAAGGCCCCCGCCCCGCCCCTCGCCGTGTCTAAGGCCCCCGGCCTCCCGGAGATGCGGCACCCGCCCGATGTGGGCGACCCCCCTGGGAAACGAGAGTGGAGACATCGCAGGGAACGACACCGGCGATACCACCGACAACCCGAGGGGTACGAGATGTTCGAGTACGAGATGCACCAGATGCGCGCCGCCGAACTGAGCCGCGAGGCCGCCCACCGCCGGCTGGTCGGCGAGGCCCGCAAGAACCGCGCCGCCGCCCGCCGATCGGCCCGCGACGCAGCAGAGGGGCAGGTGAGTGCGTCGCTCTGGAAGTCCCACTTCACACGGGCCGCCTGAGATGAGCGGACCGGTCCCGGTGTCCGCTCCTCGGATAACGGGTGCCGCATCGTCCACACGCTGTGCGATGCTCGCCGCTGTGGAGACCAGGTCCGTCAGCCCCGTGTTCGTCGGTCGCACCGATGAACTGGGCGTACTGAACGAAGCGCTCGCCCGCGCCACGGGCACCCCCCTCGAAGGAGCCGGGGGCCCCGGCCCGGGCGAGCCGCAGGCGTTGCTGCTCGGCGGTGAGGCGGGGGTCGGAAAGACCCGCCTCATCGAGGAGTTCACCGAGGCCGCCGAGCGGCAGGGCGCCGTCGTCGCGCTCGGCGGCTGCGTCGAGATCGGAGCCGACGGCCTGCCGTTCGCCCCCTTCTCGTCCGCGCTGCGCTCGCTGCGCCGCCGCCTCCCCGACGAACTGGCCGCTGCGGCCGAGGGCCAGGAGGAGGAGCTCGCCCGGATCCTGCCCGAACTGGCCGGTCCCGCCCCGCACGGCCACGGCCCCGGAAGCCGCCCCGACGAACAGGGCATGGCCCGCCTCTTCGAACTCACCGCACGACTCCTGGAGCGGCTCTCCCGCGACCGGACGGTCGTCCTCGCCCTGGAGGACCTGCACTGGGCCGACGCCTCCACCCGCCACCTCCTCGCCTACCTCTTCCGCACCCTGCGCGGCGGCCGCCTCGTCCTGCTCGCCACCTACCGCGCCGACGACATCCACCGCCGCCACCCGCTGCGCCCCCTGCTCGCCGAACTCGACCGGCTGCGCACCGTGCGCCGCATCGAACTCGGCCGCTTCAGCAAGCACGAGGTGGCCCGCCAGATGGCCGGGATATTCGCGGCCGAGCCCGAACAGGGCCTGGTCGACGACATATTCGACCGCTCCGACGGAAACGCCTTCTTCGTCGAGGAGCTCGCCGTCGCCTCCCACGGCAGCAGCTGCGCGAGCCTGACGGACTCCCTGCGCGACCTGCTCCTGGTCCGCGTCGAGGAGCTGCCCGAGGACACCCAGCGGGTCGCCCGGATCGTCGCCGAGGGCGGCTCCACCGTCGAGTACGAACTGCTCGCCGAGGTCGCCGGGCTCGGCGAGGACGACCTGATCGAGGCGCTGCGGGCCGCCGTCGGCGCCAACATCCTGCTGGCCTCCCCGGACGGCGACGGCTACCGCTTCCGGCACTCCCTGGTCCGCGAGGCGGTCAGCGACGACCTGCTGCCCGGCGAACGCTCCCGCATCAACCGCCGCTTCGCCGAGGCCCTGGAGGCCGACCCCGCACTCGTCTCCGCCGACCAGCGCGCCGCCCGCCTCGCCACCTACTGGTACCACGCGCACGACGCGGCCAAGGCCCTGCCCGCCGTGCTCGCCGCCTCCGTCGAGGCCCGCCACCGGCACGCCTACGCCGAGCAACTGCGCCTCCTCGAACGGGCGATGGAGCTGTGGGACGACGCCCCCGAGGCCGTCCGCGACGAGCTCCGCCCGGCCGACTACGTCGAGGGCTACCCGCCCGCACTGCCCGACGGGTGCGGCACCCCCGGCGGCCCCGACGGCTGCGACCCGGCCACCACCCCGCTGCGCTACCTCGACCTGATGGCCGAGGCCACCGTCGCCGGACGCCTCTGCGGCGAACGCGAACGTGCCCTGAAAATCACCAAGCGCGCCCTGCGCCTCCTGGACGACGAGCACGACCCCCTGCGCGCCGCCTGGTTCTGGGTGGCCCGCTCCAGCATCGTCTCCGCCCTCGGCCGCGGCGACGGCTGGACGGAGATCGCCAAGGCCCAGGAGCTGATGCGCGGCCTGCCGCCCTCCGAGGTGCACGCGGACGTCCTCGTCCACCGCGCCTCCTGGGGCATGCTGCACGACCCGGGCCCCGAGACCCTGGCCGCCGCCGAACGCGCCGTCGAGTACGCCCGCATGGTCAAGGCCGACACCATCGAGCTCAACGCCCGCCTCACCCGCGGCAACCTCCTCATCGAGGCCGGCGACCCCGAGGCCGGCCTCGCCGAGATGTACGAGGTCAGGGAACGCGTCATCGCCGAGGCCCTGGTCACGAACCTGAGCCGGGCCCACATCAACCTCCCTTCCGCCCTGGAGGGTGTCGGACGCTCCGCCGAGGCCGTGCGGGTCTCGATGGAGGGCATCGAGTTCTGCCGGAAGTACGGCCTGGTGGACACCGAGGGCTGGGTCTGGGCGAACGCCGCCGAGTCCCTGTACGCCCTCGGCCGCTGGGACGAGTGCGCCGACGCCGTCGCCCGCACCCACCGCTGCGCGCAGAGCTCCAAGCCCCGGGGCTCCGCCGCCCGGTGCTCGGCGCACCTGGCGCTCTCCCGCGGCGACCACGCCGCCGCGACCCGGCACATGCAGTCCGCCCGCCACCACTACGGCAGCCACGACCCGCAGCCGCAGTACTTCCTGCCGCTGACCCGCATCGCCCTCGGCATCGCCGCCGGCGAGGGCCGCGTCCTGGACGGCCGTGCCGAGCTCGAAGCCGCCCTCACCTCCGGCTTCCCCGTGGGCACCCAGCGGTACGCCTGGCCCCTGCTGCTCGCCGCCGCCTCGATGGAGGCCGACGCCCGCGGCCTGCCCGCCGCCGAGCCCGGCCGCCCCGCCGCGGTCGAAGCCATCCGCCGGGCCGCCAAGTCCCTCGCCACCCCCATCCCGCTCTGGCGGGTCTACGACGAGTGGACCCGCGCCGAACTCCTGCGCTCCGAGGGCGGCGACGGCCCCGCCGACTGGTCCGCCGTCACCACCGCCCTCGAACCCCTGGACCGCCCCTACGACCTCGCGCGCGCCCGCCTGCGGCTGGCCGAATCCCTCCTCGCCCCCGACACCACCGACCGCGACCGCGCCGCCCGACTGCTGCGCCAGGCCGGTGAGGTGGCCGACCGGCTCGGCGCCCGGCCGCTCTCCGAGGCCATCACCGGACTCGCCCAGCGGGCCCGCCTCACCCTGCACCCCACGGAGGCCGCCCCCGCCCCCGCAGCCCCGGCCGACCCGGCGCAGGCGCTGGGCCTGACGAGCCGGGAGCGGGACGTCCTGCGCCTGGTCGCGGTGGGCCGCAGCAACCGCCAGATCGCCGAGGAGCTCTTCATCTCCCCGAAGACGGCGAGCGTCCACGTCTCCAACATCCTCGCCAAGCTGTCCGTCACCGGCCGCGGCGAGGCCGCCGCGCTCGCCCACCGGCTGCGGCTGTTCCCCGCGGCCGACGCGCAGGTGCAGGCCACCCGCTGACCTGCGCCTTCCCGGGCCAGCCGGGTTTTTGCGCGGCCTCGCTTACGCTTGACGGCAGAGACTCGGCTCCTGGGAGGCGCAGTGTTCAACGCGATCGAGGCCCTGTTCGCGCCGGGGCGCAAGCACACCGACGACGAGCAGAAGCGCCTGGAGCTGGCGCGCGTCGACCTCGCCGACGGTGACCCGGGACGCGGGCTGATAGACCTGACGTCGGGAAAGGTGGTCGTACGCCCACCCGTACCGGCCCCGCGGAGCGATGAGGGCCCGGACGACGCCGATGCGGCACCCGGCCCCGATGCGGCAGGGAGCTGACTACTTCACCTCCACCTCAAGGATCTTGTCGTCCCCCTTCTCCGGTGTCCCCCGAGAGTCCGTCTCGCTGGTGACCAGCCACAGCTTGTCGCCGCCCGCCGCGAGGACCGTGCGCAGTCTGCCGTGCTCGCCCTTCAGGAAGGCCTGTGGCTCCCGCTGGCCCGCCACGCCCCGCACGGGGACGCGCCACAACCGCTCACCGCGCAGGCCCGCCATCCAGACGGAGCCCTCGGCGTAGGCGACACCGCTCGGTGAGGCCTCCGAGGTCTTCCACTGGGCGACCGGATCGCGGTATCCCTCCTCGCCGGCCTTGCCCTCGGCCTCCGGCCAGCCGTAGTTGCCACCGGCCTCGATCCCGTTCAGCTCGTCCCAGGTGTCCTGGCCGAACTCCGAGGCCCACAGCCGCTTCTGCTCGTCCCAGGCCAGGCCCTGCACATTGCGGTGGCCGTACGAATAGACGGGGGAGTCGCCGAAGGGATTGCCGGGGGCCGGGTCGCCGTCCGGTGTGAGGCGGAGGATCTTGCCGCCCAGGGACTTCTTGTCCTGCGCGAGACCGGTCTCGCCCGTCTCACCCGCTCCCGCGTACAGCATCCTGTCGGGGCCGAAGGCGATCCGGCCGCCGTTGTGGATCATGCCCTTGGGGATGCCCTTGAAGACCGTGTCCGGGGCGCCGAGCTGCTCACCGGACGGCTTCGCCTCCTCGTACAGCATGCGGGCGATGCGGTTGTCGGACTCCGTCGTGAAGTACGCGTACACCAAGTGGTCCGACGCGTACGAAGGGGAGAGGGCGAGGCCGAGGAGGCCGCCCTCGCCGCCGGGGGAGACGCCGGGCACCGTGCCGAGCTCCGTCTTCTTGCCCGTCTTCCCGTCCACCCGGATGATCGTCCCCTCGTCGCGCGAGGAGACGAGGAGATCGCCGCCGGGCAGCGGCGCGAGGCCCCAGGGGGATTTCAGGCCGGTGGCGAGTGTGCGGGTGACCTTGGCGGAACCCTTCTCCGGCGGTGCCTCGGCACCCGCCTTGCCGGTGGGGGCGTGGCTGGACTCGCGTCCCGACGGGCCCTCGCGGCGGTCCGGTTCGGCGTCGCCGCCGGAGGAACATCCGGCCGCGAACACGAGGGCGGCGGCGGCAAGCACGGCCGTAACAGCAGGTCGTTGCACGATCAGGTTCCCTTCGACGCAGCGCTTCCCCTGTTCATACACCGCTCGCGCCCCGCAGGTTCCCCTTCCACCGCCACTGGGTTGGGGGACGCCAGGAAGGGGTCGGGGCGTTACGAGGGGCTCGGGGCGTCACGGGGGGGCTCGGGGCGGCACGAGGGCCTCCTCAGTCCCACGACCCCAGCGCCGCGGGCAGCGCCGCGATCTCCGCCAGGTCCGTCTCCGTCAGCCGCACCGCCGCCGCCCCGGCGTTCTCGACCGCCCAGCGCTCCCGCTTGGCCCCGGGTATCGGCACCACGTACCGGCCCTGCGCGAGGACCCAGGCGAGCGCGACCTGCGCCGGTGTCGCCCCGTGCCGCTCCGCCACCCGGCGCAGCCCCACCACGAGCGACTGGTTGGCCGCCATCATCTCGGCGGTGAAGCGCGGGTGGCGGGCCCGCAGGTCGTCCGGCTCGAAGCCCTGGCCGGGCGTCAGCGTCCCCGTGAGGAAGCCGTTCCCCAGCGGCATCGCCGCGAGGAGACCGATCCCGCGCGCCACGCACCACGGCAGCAGCGCGTCCAGCGCCTCCGGCGACCACACCGAGAGCTCGGCCTCCACCGCGCTCACCGGAAACACCTGCTGCGCCCGTTCGAGGAGCCGGATCGTTCCGTCGTGCAGCCCGGGACCCGGGCGCCCCGGCGCCGCGCGCCGGTGCGAGCGCGCCCCCATCGCGCAGAGCCCCAGGGCCCGCACCTTCCCCGCGGCGACGAGCTCGGCCATCGCGCCCCAGGTCTCCTCGATGGGCACCTCGGGGTCGGGCCGGTGCAGCTGGTACAGGTCGATGGTGTCCGTCTGCAGCCGCCGCAGCGACGCGTCGCAGGCCCGTTTCACGTAGCCGGGGCGGCCGTTGGCGACGATGTGCTGCTCGCCGACGAGCAGCCCGCACTTCGTCGACACGAACGCCTCGGCGCGCCGCTCCTTGAGCACCCTGCCGATCAACAGCTCATTGGTGAACGGCCCGTACATGTCAGCGGTGTCCAGGAGCGTCACCCCGTCGGCGCCGGCCGCGTCCAGGGCGGCGTGCAGCGTGCGCACCGACGCGTCGCCCCGCTGCCGCGAGCCGGTGTATGCCCAGCTCATCGGCATGCAGCCGAGCCCGACGGCGCCCACTTCGAGCGCCCCCGCGCCGATCGTCCTGCGCTCCACCTGGCCGTACCCTCCCACTCCTCGTCCGGAGATCATCAAAACTAACCGCTGACGCTCCGGCCCCGGGCGCTGCCTCCCCGGGGGCACCGTCCGAGCGGCGCGCATTAGCCTCCAGCCATGACGACAGATGCGATGACAGGTACGCCGACAGGTACGCCGACAGAGGTATGGCTTCCGTTCGAAGCGCACGAGATCCAGGGGCTGCCCGAGGCCTCCACGGCGGGCCTCACCTACCGGTACTGGGACGGCGAACCGGAGTTCCCCGCGGACCCGGCCGACTGCGCCTTCTATGTGGTGCCCTACATGAAGCCCACGGAGACCGCCGTACGCCCGCTGTCCGCGATGACGTCCGTACGCGTCGTACAGACCCTCACCGCGGGCATCGATCACGTCGAACCGGGGATCAAGTACCTCGCGCCCGGTGTGCAGTTGTGCAACGCCCGGGGCGTGCACGAGGCGAGCACCGCCGAGCTCGCGCTCACCCTGATCCTCTCCTCCCTGCGGGGTATCCCGCGCTTCGTGGCGGGACAGCGGCAGGAGGAGTGGCGGTCGGGGTTCTATCCGGCGCTCGCCGACAAGTCCGTGCTCATCGTGGGGTACGGATCGATCGGCGCGGCCATCGAGGACAGGCTCGCCCCCTTCGAATGCGCGCGGGTGGCGCGCGTCGCGCGCTCTGCCCGTGCCACAGAGCGCGGCCCGGTGCACCCCCTCGCCGACCTGCCATCCCTGCTGCCCGAAGCGGACGTCGTCATCCTCTCGACACCGCTCACAGAGACCACACGTGGGCTGGTGGGTGCCGACTTCCTGGCGCGGATGAAGGATGGCGCGCTGCTCGTGAACGTCGCGCGCGGACCCGTCGTCGACACCGAAGCGCTCGTCGTCGAACTGGAGTCGGGGCGCCTCACCGCCGCCCTCGACGTGACCGACCCCGAACCGCTGCCCGCAGGTCACCGCCTGTGGCAGGCTCCCGGAGTGCTCATCAGCCCGCACGTGGGAGGCTCGTCGTCCGCTTTCCGGCCGCGCGCCAAGCGACTCCTCGCCGCGCAGCTGACCGCGTACGCGGCCGGGAAGCCGCTCGACAACATCGTGCTGACCACGGGCAGTTGACCGGCCGAAGACGCTTTGTGCACGCTCCGCACCCGCCTGCGTGCGCCCCGTGTCCGCTTCGGCGTCGACAGTCACGGAGCGTAGAGGAGCTATGTCCCTGAGTGACGAGTCTGGTGTATCGTCCCGACTGGGGATGCGCCGTGGACCCTTCGGCGCCGGGGACGAGACATGAGACTGCGAGGGGGGCGACGGGCGATGCATTGCCTATGGGCGAAAGATCCGACGCGGCGGGAGCGCAGCCGACGACTCCGGCGCACACCGGCCCGCAGGCGCAGGCGAGTCGGGAGCCGCACGAGCGGCCGTCGCCGCACGCACCAGCGCCCCTGCCGGCCCGGCCGGCGTCCGGGCCGGGCGGACACGGGAGCGGCACGGACCGAGGCGGCGCGGTGAGTGCCCGCGTGACCACCGCCGCTGTCCTCGACGGAGGTCTGGCGGCGCTGCCGTCCAGAGCGCGGTCGGTCCGCCGGCCGCCGCAGAGCGGTCGCGGCCTCGCCTCCCAGCTGGTCCTCCTGCTGGTCTGCGGCGCGTATGCCGCAGGCTCCGCGCTCGGCTGGGGTTCGGACCGACTCGCCCTGATCATGGGCGACTTCGGCCTCAGCGTCGCCGCCGCGGCAGCCGCGGTCTCCTGCTTCCGGTACGCCCGCACCCGGCGCAGCCGCTTTCGACCCGCATGGCTGTTGTTCGCGCTCTCCTCCGCGATGGCAGCCCTGGGCAACGCGGTGTGGGGCTGGTACGAGGTGGTGCTCGACGAACGGGTGCCCCCGCTCGGCCTCGCCGACGTGTTCTTCCTGTGCTTCGCCCCGCCCGCCATCATCGGACTCCTCGTGCTGGCCAAGCGCCCGGTGACGCGGGCGGGTTGGGTCTGCCTCGGCCTCGACGCCTGGCTCATCGGGGGCTCGCTCCTGACGCTCTCCTGGAGCCTGGCGCTCGCGAGCGCCGCGAAGTTCGAGGGAGAGGGCGTCACGCAGGACGCGCTCTCCCTCGCGTATCCACTGCTCGACATCGCGCTGGTCAGCATGGTCCTCGCGCTGCACTTCAGACGCTCGTCCGCCCATCGCACACCCGTGAACACCGCGATCGGCGCGCTCGCCCTGACCGTGATGTGCGACGCCCTGTTCACCTCGCCGCTGCTGCACGCCACCTACCGCTCGGGCCAGATGCTCGACGCCGGATGGTTCGCGGGCTCGCTGCTCCTCGCGTACGCCCCGTGGGCCGCGCCCTGGCACGCGCGCGAGGCGAACGGCCCGGGCCACACGCGCGTGGCGTACGACAGCGGGCCCGAGGAGCCGCGGACCGCCGGGACCCGTCCGATCGCCGGATCGCTGGCCGCCCTCACGCCGTATCTCGCCGCGGCCGTCTGCACGTTGGGGATCCTCTACACCGTCCTGAGCGGCCAGCGCGTCGATCGCGTCGTGCTCTTCACGGGCGGCACCGTGGTGCTCGCCCTCGTGGTGCGCCAGGGCATCATGCTCATGGACAACATCACGCTGACCCAGGAACTGGCCCAGAAGGAGAACCACTTCAGATCGCTGGTCCAGGGGTCCAGCGACGTCATCATGATCGCCGCGCCGAACGGCATCCTGCGGTACGTGAGCCCGGCCGCCGCCGGGGTCTACGGCCGTGACGCCGACGAGCTCGTCGGCTGCGAACTCGCCACGCTCATGCACCCCGAGGACCTCGGCAGAGTCGTCCACGAGATCCGCAGGTTCCTCGCCGCCAACCCCGTCGAGGAGCCCACCACCCGCATAGAGTGCCGCTTCAAGTCCGGTGACGGCGAGTGGCTGAACGTGGAGTCCACCGTCAACCGCCACCAGGGCGGCCTCATCTTCAACAGCAGGGACGTCACCGAACGGGTACGGCTCCAGGCGCAGTTGCAGCACAACGCCGAACACGACCCGCTCACCGACCTGCCCAACCGCGCCCTGTTCACCCGGCGCGTGGGCCAGGCCCTGACCGGCCGCAGAGTGACCGACCGCGGCACGGCCGTGCTCTTCATCGACCTCGACGGCTTCAAGGCCGTCAACGACACCATCGGACACCAGGCCGGTGACGAGCTCCTCATCCAGGCGGCGCGCAGACTTCAGGAGGCGGTGCGTTCGGGCGACACCGCCTCCCGGCTCGGCGGCGATGAGTTCGCGGCTCTCATCGTCGGCGACGGAACCAGGGACCAGGCCGCGAGAGAACGGCACATCTACGAGCTCGCCGACCGGCTGAGAATTGCCCTGTCCCAGCCCTACGCCATCGACGGCAACGACGTGCGCGTGGCGGCGTCCATCGGTGTGGCCTTCGCCGAGCCGGGCATCGGCGCGGGGGAGCTGCTGCGCAACGCCGACCTCGCGATGTACCGCGCCAAGGCCGCGGGCAAGGGACGCGTCGAGCTGTACGCGCCCCAGATGCAGGCCGACGTCGTCCGCAAGGCGGAGCTCGCCACCCGGCTGCGCGCCGCCCTGCACGACGGCGAGTTCGCGCTGCTCCACCAGCCCGTCGTCGCACTGGACGACGGCCGGATCACGGCGGTCTCGGCCCAGGCCCGCTGGCGCTCGGCGCAGGGCGTCCTGTTCACGCCCGCCGAGTTCCTGCGGGTGTCCGAGCGGGGAGAGCGCCAGGACGGCGGCCGCGCGGCCGAGCTCGGCCGCTGGATGTTCGAGGCGGCCGTCGAGCAGGCCGCCGAGCGCGGCAGGAACGGCCACGCGGTGCCCGTCTCCGTGCGGATGAGCGCCCGCCGCCTCCTCGACCGCTCCATGCCGCTGGCCTCCATCGAGTCGCTCCTGACCCGGCACGGGCTGCCCTCCGGCGCGCTCATCATCGAGCTCGCCGGAAGCGACCCCCGGGTCTCGCTCGACGAGCTGGAGCGCCGCCTCGCGTCCCTGCGCAGGCTGGGCGTGCGCATCGCCCTCGACGGCTTCGGCAGCGGCTACGCGGCCATCACGGCGCTGCGCCGGCTCCCCGTGGACATCCTGAAGCTGGACCGCGGTCTGATCGAGGGTGTCGTGGAGTCCGCCCGCCTGTACAAGATCACCTCCGGGCTGCTGCGGATCGCGGGCGACCTGGGTCTGCTCTCCGTGGCGGACGGCGTCGACCTGCCCGAACAGGCGGTCGCGCTCCGCGCCATGGGCTGCACGCACGGGCAGGGGACGGCGTTCGCCGGGGCCCTGGACGAGTACCGGCTGCGCCGGGCGCTCTCCGTCGGGGAGTATCCGGTGCCGCTCGGCGCCGCCGAGCCGGTGTTCGCGGGCGGGCCCTCGGGGGCGTACGCGAGCAGTGCATCCGGTAGGTACGGGGTCGGGCCCGCGGCGGTGTTCAGCGGCACCCCGGGGGCGTACACGGGCGGCCCCACGGCCTATGCCCGCTCACATAATGAGACCCCCGTCCCACCTACTTGACAGGTACTGCGTGCCGGGGGGAGGGTCAATGCCATGCGCACCCGAATTCTCGTACTTGGAAAGCGCGTCGGCTGAAGCTGGGACTGACTGGTCCGAACACCGTCATCCTTGCGACCGCACCCGGCGCGCTCCCCTCGCTTGCCTCACGGCACGAGGGGTTTTTTGTTGCACTGGCACCTGCCAAACCCCCGCAAAACCCCCGCAAAAACCCTCAGCTTCGAGAAGAGATCGCCGATGACCGAGCAGGCCACCGGGGCCCACCATCCGCAGCCGCGGCCCCGTACCTCAGGACACCAGTCCACCCCTGTCGAGCACGTGACGGGTGCGCAGTCCCTGATTCGTTCTCTCGAGGAGGTCGGGGCCGACACCGTGTTCGGCATTCCCGGCGGTGCCATCCTTCCGGCGTACGACCCGATGATGGACTCCACCCGGGTGCGGCACGTGCTGGTCCGCCACGAGCAGGGCGCGGGGCACGCGGCCACCGGGTACGCGCAGGCCACCGGCAAGGTCGGCGTCTGCATGGCGACGAGCGGCCCCGGCGCCACCAACCTGGTCACCCCGATCGCCGACGCCCACATGGACTCCGTCCCCATGGTCGCGATCACCGGCCAGGTCGCCTCCAAGGCGATCGGCACGGACGCCTTCCAGGAGGCGGACATCGTCGGCATCACGATGCCGATCACGAAGCACAACTTCCTGGTCACCAAGTCCGAGGACATCCCGCGGACCATCGCCGAGGCCTTCCACATCGCCTCCACCGGCCGTCCGGGCCCCGTCCTCGTGGACATCGCGAAGGACGCGCTGCAGGCGCAGACGACCTTCTCCTGGCCGCCGCAGCAGGACCTGCCCGGCTACCGCCCGGTGACCAAGCCGCACGCCAAGCAGATCCGTGAGGCGGCCAAGCTGATCACCGCCGCCAAGCGGCCGGTCCTGTACGTCGGCGGCGGTGTCCTCAAGGCCCACGCCACCGCCGAGCTGAAGGTCCTCGCAGAACTCACCGGAGCGCCCGTCACCACCACACTGATGGCGCTCGGCGCATTCCCCGATAGTCACGAGCTGCACGTGGGAATGCCGGGCATGCACGGAGCGGTCACCGCCGTCACCGCGCTGCAGAAGGCCGACCTGATCGTCGCCCTCGGAGCCCGCTTCGACGACCGCGTCACCGGCAAGCTGGACAGCTTCGCCCCGTACGCGAAGATCGTGCACGCCGACATCGACCCGGCCGAGATCGGCAAGAACCGCGCCGCCGACGTGCCGATCGTCGGTGACGCCCGTGAGGTCATCGCCGACCTCGTCCAGGCGGTCCAGGCCGAGCACACCGAGGGCCACACCGGCGACTACACCGCCTGGTGGGCCGACCTCAACCGCTGGCGCGACACCTACCCGCTCGGCTACACCCAGCCCGAGGACGGCTCCCTCTCGCCGCAGCACGTCATCGAGCGCGTCGGCCAACTCGCCCCGGAGGGGACGATCTTCGCGGCGGGCGTCGGCCAGCACCAGATGTGGGCCGCGCACTTCATCCAGTACGAGACCCCGGCCACCTGGCTCAACTCCGGCGGCGCCGGGACGATGGGCTACGCGGTCCCGGCCGCGATGGGCGCCAAGGCGGGACAGCCCGACCGCACGGTCTGGGCGATCGACGGCGACGGCTGCTTCCAGATGACCAATCAGGAGCTCACCACCTGCGCCCTGAACAACATCCCGATCAAGGTCGCCATCATCAACAACGGCGCCCTCGGGATGGTCCGCCAGTGGCAGACGCTGTTCTACAACCAGCGTTACTCCAACACCGTCCTGCACAGCGGTCCCGAGGACATCGGCCCCAACAAGGGCACCCGCGTCCCGGACTTCGTGAAGCTGTCGGAGGCCATGGGCTGTGTGGCCCTGCGCTGCGAGCGCCCCGAGGACCTCGACAAGGTCATCGCCGAGGCCAACGCCATCAACGACCGGCCCGTCGTCGTCGACTTCATCGTCCACGAGGACGCCCAGGTCTGGCCGATGGTCGCAGCCGGCACCTCGAACGACGAGGTCATGGCCGCCCGGGGCGTCCGCCCCGACTTCGGCGACAACGAAGACGACTGAGACCGAGAGCGAAAGAGAGACCCAGAGTCATGTCCACCAAGCACACGCTCTCCGTCCTGGTCGAGAACACCCCCGGCATCCTCGCCCGGATCGCCGCCCTGTTCTCGCGCCGCGGCTTCAACATCGACTCGCTCGCCGTGGGCGTCACCGAGCACCCCGACATCTCCCGCATCACCATCGTCGTGAACGTCGAGGACCTGCCGCTCGAACAGGTCACGAAGCAGCTCAACAAGCTCGTCAACGTCCTGAAGATCGTCGAACTGGAGCCGGGCGCCGCCGTGGCCCGTGAACTCGTCCTGGCGAAGGTCCGCGCCGACAACGAGACCCGCTCCCAGATCGTCGAGATCGTCCAGCTGTTCCGCGCCAAGACCGTGGACGTCTCCCCGGAGGCCGTCACCATCGAGGCCACCGGCAGCAGCGACAAGCTGGAGGCCATGCTCAAGATGCTGGAGCCCTTCGGCATCAAGGAGCTCGTCCAGTCCGGCACCATCGCGATCGGCCGGGGCTCCCGCTCCATCACGGACCGCAGTCTGCGGGCGCTCGACCGCTCGGCCTGAGGCCGACCGGCCGGAACCCGCCCCCGGGTCCGCCCGCATGGCGAGACCCGCGAACTTCCCTCACCGAACCCGCCGTACGGTGGGACGCAACACCAGCACACATAGGAGATTCCCAGTGGCCGAGCTGTTCTACGACGACGACGCCGACCTGTCCATCATCCAGGGCCGCAAGGTCGCGGTCATCGGCTACGGCAGCCAGGGCCACGCCCACGCGCTGTCGCTGCGCGACTCGGGTGTCGACGTCCGCGTCGGTCTGCACGAGGGCTCCAAGTCCAAGGCCAAGGCCGAGGAGCAGGGCCTGCGGGTCGTCACCCCGGCCGAGGCCGCGGCCGAGGCCGACGTCATCATGATCCTGGTCCCGGACCCGATCCAGGCCCAGGTCTACGAGGAGTCCATCAAGGACAACCTCAAGGACGGCGACGCGCTGTTCTTCGGCCACGGCCTGAACATCCGCTTCGGCTTCATCAAGGCCCCCGAGGGCGTCGACGTCTGCATGGTCGCCCCGAAGGGTCCGGGCCACCTGGTCCGCCGCCAGTACGAGGAGGGCCGCGGCGTTCCGTGTATCGCGGCCGTCGAGCAGGACGCCACCGGCAACGGCTTCGAGCTGGCGCTCTCGTACGCCAAGGGCATCGGCGGCACGCGTGCGGGCGTCATCAAGACGACCTTCACCGAGGAGACCGAGACCGACCTGTTCGGCGAGCAGGCCGTGCTCTGCGGCGGCACCGCCGCGCTGGTCAAGGCGGGCTTCGAGACGCTGACCGAGGCGGGCTACCAGCCGGAGATCGCGTACTTCGAGTGCCTCCACGAGCTGAAGCTGATCGTGGACCTCATGTACGAGGGCGGCCTGGAGAAGATGCGCTGGTCCGTCTCCGAGACCGCGGAGTGGGGCGACTACATCACCGGCCCGCGGATCATCACGGACGCCACCAAGGCCGAGATGAAGAAGGTCCTCGCCGAGATCCAGGACGGCACCTTCGCCAAGCAGTGGATGGACGAGTACCACGGCGGTCTGAAGAAGTACAACGAGTACAAGACCCAGGACGAGAACCACCTCCTGGAGACCACGGGCAAGGAGCTGCGCAAGCTGATGTCCTGGGTCAACGACGAGGAGTAGGGGTGCTCGGGTCCGGGGCTGACGCCTCGGGGCTCCGCCCCGGACCCCTCCCCGTGCGGGTGATCCTTCTCCTCAGCCGGGGAAAGTGACCCCAGCACGCCACTACACTGCTTTCAACATTCGCGTCGGGCCCACAGCGTCGTGCGTCTTCCACGCGGCTAGCACCCTCCACCGCCTGCGGCCGTCGGGACGGCCGTCCGCATTGGACCTGTGAGGACTCACGTGAGCACTGCTGCCAACGGCAAACCCGTCGTACTCATCGCTGAAGAGCTGTCGCCCGCCACTGTCGACGCCTTGGGCCCGGACTTCGAGATCCGCCAGTGCAACGGCGCGGACCGCGCCGAGCTGCTGCCCGCGATCGCCGACGTCGACGCGATCCTGGTCCGCTCCGCGACCAAGGTCGACGCCGAGGCCATCGCCGCCGCCAAGAAGCTGAAGGTCGTCGCCCGCGCGGGCGTCGGTCTGGACAACGTGGACGTGTCCGCCGCCACCAAGGCCGGCGTGATGGTGGTGAACGCCCCCACCTCGAACATCGTCACCGCCGCCGAGCTCGCCTGCGGTCTGCTCATCGCGACCGCCCGCAACATCCCCCAGGGCAGCCAGGCCCTGAAGGCCGGTGAGTGGAAGCGCTCCAAGTACACCGGAGTCGAGCTCGCCGAGAAGACCCTCGGCGTCGTCGGCCTCGGCCGCATCGGCGCGCTCGTCGCCCAGCGCATGAGCGCCTTCGGCATGAAGGTCGTCGCGTACGACCCGTACGTGCAGCCCGCGCGCGCCGCGCAGATGGGCGTCAAGGTCCTCACCCTCGACGAGCTGCTCGAGGTCTCGGACTTCATCACCGTGCACCTGCCGAAGACCCCCGAGACGGTCGGCCTGATCGGCGACGAGGCCCTGCACAAGGTCAAGCCCGCCGTCCGCATCGTGAACGCGGCGCGCGGCGGGATCGTCGACGAGGAGGCGCTGTACTCGGCGCTCAAGGAGGGCCGCGTCGCGGGCGCGGGCCTGGACGTGTACGCGAAGGAGCCCTGCACGGACTCCCCGCTGTTCCAGTTCGACCAGGTCGTCTGCACCCCGCACCTCGGTGCCTCCACGGACGAGGCGCAGGAGAAGGCCGGTATCGCCGTCGCCAAGTCGGTGCGCCTCGCGCTCGCGGGCGAGCTCGTTCCGGACGCCGTGAACGTCCAGGGCGGCGTCATCGCCGAGGACGTACGCCCCGGTCTGCCGCTCGCCGAGAAGCTCGGCCGGATCTTCACCGCCCTCGCGGGCGAGGTCGCGGCCCGTCTCGACGTCGAGGTGTACGGCGAGATCACCCAGCACGACGTGAAGGTGCTCGAACTCTCCGCGCTGAAGGGCGTGTTCGAGGACGTCGTCGACGAGACCGTGAGTTACGTGAACGCGCCGCTCTTCGCCCAGGAGCGCGGCGTCGAGGTCCGCCTCACCACGAGCTCGGAGTCCCCGGACCACCGCAACGTGGTCACGGTGCGCGGCACGCTCACCGGCGGTGAGGAGATCTCGGTCTCCGGCACGCTGGCCGGGCCCAAGCACCTGCCGAAGATCGTCGCCGTCGGTGAGTACGACGTGGACCTGGCGCTCGCCGAGCACATGGTCGTCCTCCGTTACGCGGACCGCCCCGGTGTCGTCGGCACCGTCGGCCGTGTCCTCGGTGAGTCGGGCATCAACATCGGCGGCATGCAGGTCGCTCGCGCTGACGTGGGCGGGGAGGCCCTTGCTGTCCTCACGGTGGATGACACCGTGCCGCAGTCGGTGCTCAACGAGTTGGCCGAGGAGATCGGGGCGGAGTCCGCGCGTGCGGTGAACCTCACGGACTAGGGCTCCAGAGCCTCGGGCGCCGCCATCACCGGCTTCGCCGAGTTCGTCCTCAAGCGCCGGACGGGCTGGAATTCTCCAGCCCGTCCGGCGCTTTTGTCGTGTGGTCTCAGGCCAGGGCCTTCTCCGGCTCGGCAGCCTCCGCCGGCTTGATCCGGCGCAGTGTCGTTGCCGCCAGGGCCGCCGCGATCAGCAGGACCGCCGCCCCGCTGAGCGCCGCCACATGCATCCCGCTCGTGAACGCCTCCCGGGCGGTGGCCACCAGGGCGGAAGCCGCCTTGTCCGGCAGTTCGCGGGCCACCGCCACCGCGCCGCCCAGCGTCTCGTGGGCCTCGGACGGGGCCGTGTCCGGGATTTCGTCCCGGTAGACCGCGTTGCCGATGGAGCCGAGCAGGGCCATGCCGAGCGCGCCGCCGAACTCCTGTCCCGTCTCCAGGAGCGAGGACGCCGAGCCCGCCTTCTCGGCGGGGACCGAGCCGAGGGCCAGGTCGGTGAGTTGTGAGCCGATGATCACGGCGCCGCAGGCGAGGAGCCCGGCGGCGGCGAGGACCGTCCACATCGAGTCCGTGCCGGTCAGGGTCAGCAGGCCGAAGCCGGACGCCGAGACGGCGAAACCGGCGGAGACGACGTAGGCGCGGTCCATGCCGCGCTGCACCAGCGCCGTGGCGACCGGGGCCGCGGCGCCGATGGGGACCGAGGGCAGCAGGGCCCACAGCGCGGCCTCCAGGGCGCTCTTGCCGAGGACGGACTGCAGGTACTGCGTGGTGAAGTAGGCCGAGCCCATCATCGCCAGGGACGCGATCAGGTTCAGCAGGACCGCGGGGGCGAAGCCGCGGCCGCGGAACAGCGCGGGGGAGATCAGCGGGGACGCCGTGGTGCGCTGGCGGTGGACGAAGAGGGCGGCGAAGCCGAGGCCGACGGCGAGCGAGGCCACGTACGTGGGGTCGAGGCCCTCGGCGGCGATCTCCTTGAGGCCGTAGACGACGGGCAGTACGGCGGCCAGGGAGAGCGGGACGCTCAGGAGGTCGAAGCGGCCGGGCTCGGGGTCCTTGGACTCCGGGACGATGACCGGCGCGAGGACCAGGAGCAGCACCATCGCGGGCAGGTTGACCAGGAAGACCGAGCCCCACCAGAAGTGTTCGACGAGGACGCCGCTCATCACCGAGCCGAGCGCGATGCCCGCGACCATCACGCCGGTCCAGATGCCGATCGCCTTCGCGCGCTGTCCGGCGTCGCGGAACATCGTGCGGACGAGCGCCATGGTCGAGGGCATCAGGGTCGCGCCGCCGATGCCGAGGACCGCGCGGGCGGCGATGAGCAGTTCGGCGCTGTTCGCGTACGCGGCGGTGAGGGATGCCGCGCCGAAGGCGGCCGCGCCGGACATCAGGAGCTTGCGGCGGCCGACGCGGTCGCCGACGGAGCCCATCGTCATCAGCAGCCCGGCGAGCACGAAGGCGTAGATGTCGAAGATCCAGAGCTGCTGGGTGCCGCTGGGCCGCAGGTCGGCGTTGATCTGCGGGACCGCGAAGTAGAGGACGGAGACGTCCATCGAGACCAGGAGCAGCGGGAGCATCAGGACGGCGAGGGCGGTCCATTCCTTGCGGGTGGCGCGTGGGTTCGGCTGCGTGTTCGTCGGCATGCCGAGGACTGTACGGGCGTCTTATACGGTTGTCTAGTGCGAGCGTATAAGACATCCGTCTGACACTCGGCGTATCGTGCCCCGCATGGGACACCGTGAAGATCTGCTCGAAGGTGCGAAGCGCTGCCTGCTGGACAAGGGGTTCATGCGTACGACGGCCCGCGACATCGTGAAGGAGTCGGGCACCAACCTCGGCTCCATCGGCTACCACTACGGGTCGAAGGACGCCTTGCTGGTGGAGGCGTTCATCGCGCTCGTCGAGCCGATGGGCGACGGCTTCGAGGGCGCGGAGGGGGAGGGGAGCGCCGAGCCCGGCAGCCTGGAGCGCTTCCAGAAGGTGTGGGACAACATCATCCGCTCGGTCCCCGAGACGCGGCCCATCTGGATGCTGACCCTGGAGGTCGTCACGCAGGGCGAACGCCTCGCGGGCATCCGGGAGTTGCTGATCGGGGCGCAGAGGGAGGGCCGCAGCGGGCTCGCGGCACTGTTCACCGGCATCGAGGAGAGCGAGCTGCCGGAGGATGTCGTGGAGGGCGAGGGCCGGCTCTACACGACGCTGCTCAACGGCCTGATGGTGCAGTGGCTCTTCGACCCGGACTCGGCGACGACCGCGGAGCAGCTCACCGAGGGGCTGCGGCGCGTGATGGAGCGGGCGGCCGCGACCGGCTGAGGCCGTCCCGGGGTGCGGGGCGGCCTCAGTGCGGGGGAGTGGTTACGACCACTTGATGCAGGCGGCGGGGACCCAGCCCCGCTTCTTGCCGAACTCGCTGCCGTACAGCCACTTGGTGCTGGTCTTACCGCACAGCTTGTACTTCTGGCCCGTGTAGAACTTGCCGTCGTTGCAGAGAGAGCCCTTCTTGCTCTTGTTCCACTGGCTGACGGCAGTGGCCCGCACCTTCTTCTGGGTGCGTACCTTGACCGCCTCCTTGGCGGGGACGTTGACGATGACGCGCGAGCAGTCGGGCTTCGACGCGGCGACGGCGGTGCCGCCCGTGGCGACGGTGCCGCCGACGAGCGCGACGGCGGAGAAAGCGACCGCGGGGGCCAGCAGTTTGAACTTCATACGGTGTTCGTTCTCCCAGGCGTGGGGGGACGGATGTTCGGACGCCGAGAACCGTATCGCCCCACGATCATGCGGGTGACCGACCGTTGCGCGGTCCTTACAGTCGTGACGACTTCAGGACCATGTGCAGCAACAGGCGGTCCTCGCCCTCGTCCAGGTCCAGGCCGGTGAGCTGCTCGACCCGCGAGAGCCGGTAGTAGAGCGTCTGGCGGTGGATGCCCAACTCCGCCGCCGCGCGGCCCGCTTGGCCCGCGCAGTCGAGGAACACCTCGGCGGTGCGGGCGAGTTCACGGTGGGTGGGGCCGAGGAGCTGCCGCGCCACGGGGTCGTGCGCCGCCTCCGGCGGCAGCGCGGTCAGCAGGCGGTAGGGCCCCACGTCCGACCACTGCGCCACCGGCCCGAAGCGCCGCTCGGCCAGCGCCGCGCGCGCCGCCGCCGACGCCTCCCACCAGGCGGCGCCCAGGTCCTCCAGACCGTGCCGGGCCCCCGCGATGCCGGCCGCGGCACCCGGCGCGGAGTCGAGGAGGCGCGTCGCCGCCGTGTGCGCGGGCGACAGCGCGTCGGCCGAGCGCAGCCGCACCAGGGCCGCGAGGGACTGCGCGGTCGTGCCCCACGGCACCGTGCACACCGCCGCCGCGCCCGGCACCGTACGGGCGGCCGGGGCGTCGTCCGGGTCCGCCGAGCGCCACGGGGCCACGCACACCACCACGTGCAGTCCCTCGCCGCGGGTGCCCAGCGCCGTGCGCAGGGCGGCCACCGCCATGTCGCGCTGCCAGCCGCGCTCGGCCGTGAGGACCGCCCGGAACTCGCGGGTCAGGTCGGCGCCCGCCTGCGCCTCGTCGGCGAGCAGCGCGCCGATCCGGGTGGCCACCTCCATGGCGGCGGCCAGCTGGTGATCGCCGGGGCCCGGCTCGTCGTCGAGCAGCCATACGTATCCGAGGGCGAAGCCCCGGTGGCGTACGGGAAGGCAGATGCGGCCCCGGTACACCCCCGCCTCCGGGGTGGGCGGGATGCGGACGGGGGTCGTGGCGCGGGTGATGCCGAAGCCCTCGAACCAGGAGCGGACCTCGGCCGTGGACCGGCGGGTCAGGATCGAGCGGGTTCTGACCGGGTCGAGGACGGTCGCGTCGAAGCCGCTGTCGCCGTCACCGCCGCCGTCGTGCGCGCCGAAGGCGATCAGCTCGAAATCCCGGTTCTCCAGGGTCGCCGGGGCGCCGAGCAGCGCCGAGATCTCGTCGACCAGTTCTTGGTAGTCACCCTTCACCACCCCATTCTCACGCACCCCGCCGCGTTCTTCAGACATCTGTCTGAGATCCAGGGCACGGATGCGTGACAGCTGTCGATGGCACGTGTTCGGGGGGATCCTTAAATTTCACGGTGGTTCTCCGTGCCGTACCGCCGCGTTCCCTCCGGGGAGGGCTGTGCTGTTACGGCCCCTCGATTTCGTACACCCGTGGAGGTGCCCCGTGCTGGGTCCCGTGATCCTCGCCGCGTCGCGCAGCGACAAGATGCGCCGTTTCGTATCGGCGGCCCCCGGCACCAAGCAGGTCGTGGCCCGGTTCATCGCCGGCGAAGGCGTCGACCAGGTCGTCCCGGTCATCGTCGACGCCGCCGACAAGGGCCTGGAGGTCACCCTCGACGTGGTGGGCGAGGACATCACCACCGTCGAGCAGTCCCACGCCGCCCGCGACGCCTACCTGGAGCTCATCGGGCGCCTGAAGGACCTCGGCCTCGGCACCAAGGCCGAGATGTCGGTGAAGCTGTCCATGTTCGGCCAGGCCCTCGAGGGCGGCCACGAGCTCGCGCTCGCCAACGTCCGCCCCGTCGTCGAGGCCGCCGCGGCCATCGGCACCACGGTCACCCTGGACGCCGAGGACCACACCACCCTCGACTCGATGTTCGCCATCCACGACGAGCTGCGCAAGGACTTCCCGCAGACCGGCTGCGTCATCCAGGCCTACCTCTTCCGCACCGAGGCCGACGCCCGGCGGCTCGCCGGGAACGGCAGCCGCGTCCGCATCGTCAAGGGTGCCTACAAGGAGCCCGCCGAGGTCGCGTACCAGGACAAGGCCGAGATCGACAAGGCGTACGTCCGCATCCTGCGCATCCTGATGGAGGGCGAGGGCTACCCGATGATCGGGTCCCACGACCCGCGCCTCATCGCCATCGCCCAGGAGCTCGCGCGCCGCGCCGGGCGCAAACTGGACGAGTACGAATTCCAGATGCTGTACGGCATCCGCAGCGACGAGCACCTGCGGCTCGCCGCCGAGGGACACCGCATGCGCGTGTACACCGCCTACGGCACCGACTGGTACGGCTACTTCATGCGCCGTCTCGCCGAGAAGCCCGCCAACCTGCTCTTCTTCGCCCGCTCCATCCTCACCAAGGACTGAACCAAGGGCTGAGCTCCCACCCCCTCGACCCTCTTAAGGAGATACGGAACTCATGGACGCTGTGACCCAGGTCCCCGCCCCGGTCAACGAGCCGGTGCACGGCTACGCCCCCGGTTCCCCGGAGCGTGCCCGCCTCGAGACCAAGCTCAAGGAGCTGGCCGAGAACCCCATCGAGCTGCCGATGACCATCGGTGGCGTCAAGCGCCTCGGTGGCGGCGAGCCCTTCCAGGTCGTGCAGCCGCACAACCACAAGTCCGTCATCGGCACCGGCCGCGGCGCCACGCAGCAGGACGCCCAGGACGCGATCGACGCCGCGCTCGCCGCCGCCCCGGCCTGGCGCGCGATGTCCTTCGACGACCGCGCCGCGATCATCCTGCGCGCCGCCGAGCTGCTCTCCACGACGTGGCGCGAGACGCTGGCCGCCTCCACGATGCTCGGCCAGTCCAAGACCGCCCAGCAGGCCGAGATCGACACCCCCTGCGAGCTCGTCGACTTCTGGCGCTTCAATGTGAAGTACGCCCGTGACCTGCTCGCCGAGCAGCCCCCGGCGAACTCCACCGGCGTCTGGAACCGCCTGGACCACCGCCCGCTCGAGGGCTTCGTCTACGCGATCACGCCGTTCAACTTCACCGCCATCGCGGGCAACCTCCCCACCGCCCCGGCCCTGATGGGCAACGTGGTCGTGTGGAAGCCGTCCCCGACGCAGACGCACGCCGCCGTGCTGCTCATGCAGCTCCTGGAGGAGGCGGGCCTGCCCAAGGGCGTCATCAACCTCGTCACCGGTGACGGCATCGCCGTCTCCGAGGTCGCCCTGAACCACCGCGACCTGGCCGGCATCCACTTCACCGGCTCCACCCCGACCTTCCAGCACCTGTGGAAGACGGTCGGCGAGAACATCAAGAAGTACCGCACCTACCCCCGCCTCGTCGGCGAGACGGGCGGCAAGGACTTCGTCGTCGCGCACCCGAGCGCCGACCGCGCGATCCTGAAGACCGCGCTGACCCGCGGCTCCTTCGAGTTCCAGGGCCAGAAGTGCTCCGCCACCTCGCGCGCCTACATCCCGGCGTCCATCTGGAACGACGGGTTCAAGGAGGAGTTCGCGGCCGAGGTCGACGGCATCAAGATGGGTGACGTCACCGACCTGTCGAACTTCATCGGCGCCGTCATCGACGAGCGCGCGTTCGCCAAGAACAAGGCGGCCATCGACCGCGCGAAGTCCGACGCCTCCTGCACGATCGTCGCGGGCGGCACGTACGACGACTCGGTCGGCTACTTCGTGCGTCCGACCGTCGTCGAGTGCTCGGACCCGGAGAACGAGGTCTTCAAGACCGAGTACTTCGGCCCGTTCCTCGCCGTGCACGTGTACGACGACAGCAAGGCCGACGCGTACGACGAGATGCTGACACAGATGGAGTCGGCCTCCGACTACGCGCTCACCGGCTCGGTCATCGCGAACGACCGCGCCGCCGCCGCGTACACGATGGAGAAGCTCCGCTACGCCGCGGGCAACTTCTACATCAACGACAAGTCGACCGGCGCCGTCGTCGGCCAGCAGCCCTTCGGCGGCGGCCGCGGCTCCGGCACCAACGACAAGGCGGGCGCCCCGCAGAACCTGCAGCGCTGGACGCTGACCCGCGCCATCAAGGAGACGCTGGTCCCGCCGACCGAGTACGGCTACCCGCACATGGGCTGACGCCCCTGCCGGGCCCCCTGCGGCCCGCCCCTGAACCCCGCCTCCGGCCTGGGCCCCACCCCGGTCGGAGGCGGCGTCGTTCCCGGGGTCAGACCAGTGCGTCCACGACGATCCGGGTCATGTCCGCGGCGATCCAGTCCTCGCCGGGCGTGTCCGGGTCGAGGCGGGTCGAGTAGACGGAGATCACCAGGGGCGCACCGCCCTTGGGCGGCCAGGCCACGGCCACGTCGTTGACGCCGCCGTAGGCCGGGGAACCGGTCTTGTCGCCGGCCCGCCAGCCCTCCGGGAGCCCGGCCCGGATCCGCTTGTCGCCGGTGGTGTTCTCCACCAGCCAGCGGGTCAGCTGGCCGCGGTCGAGCGGGTGGAGGGCGTCGCCGACGACGAGCTCGCGCAGATTCGCCGTCATGGCGGCGGGCGTCGTCGTGTCCCGCCGGTCACCGGGGATGTTGCTGTTGAGGTCGGTCTCCCACCGGTCGAGGCGGGTGCGGGGGTCGCCCAGGGAGCGGGCGAACTCGGTGATGCCGGACGGGCCGCCGATCCGCCGCATCAGCAGATTGGCGGCGGAGTTGTCGCTGTACGTCACCGCGGCGTCGCACAACTCCCGTACGGTCATGCCGGTTTCGAGGTGCATCCCGGTCCGCGGCGAGTAGTCGACGAGGTCGTCGCGCCCGTACCGGATCAGTATGTCGAGCAGGCCGGGCTCCTGTTCGCGCGCTCTGCGCAGGATCGCGCCGGCGGCCAGGACCTTGAACGTCGAGGCGATGGCGAAGCGTTCGTCGGCGCGGTAGCCGACGGTGGCGCCGGTGCCGGTGTGGAGCGCGTGGACGCCGATGCGGCCCGGGTAGTTCTTCTCCAGGTCGCGCAGCCGGCGCCGGGCGTCGTCGGTGGCCGCCGCGGGCGCGCCGCCCGTCGCGGCCGACGCGCCCGCGGCGCCGGAGGCCGCGAGGAGGACGGGGGCGGCGGCTGCGGCGCCGAGGAGCGTTCTGCGGGAGGGAATCGCGTTCATGATCCTCACGCTAGCGGGGAGATCCGCCGCGTGCGGCCGCTTCGATCACCCGGGCGCCGCCCCGCCGCGCGGCGCCGCTCACACCTCCACGAGCACCTGGCCGAGCGATTTCCGTACGAGATCGGGGACCCGGCAGTCCGGCGCGGGATACCCCACCGGGATCACCGCGAACGCCTTCTCGTTCTCCGGGCGGCCGAGCACCTGTTGCAGGAAGCGCATCGGGCTCGGCGTGTGGATCAGCGCGGCGAGTCCGGACAGGTGCAGCGCGGAGAGCAGCATGCCCACCGCGATGCCGACCGACTCGTCGACGTAGTAGTGCTTGTGCTTGGCGCCGTCCTCGCCCAGCCAGTACCGCTGCTGGAAGACGACGATCAGCGCGGGCGCGTCGGTCAGGTGCGGCTTCACCTCGTCCGTGCCGAGGGGGCGCAGCGCCGCGAGCCACTCCTCGCCGAGCCGGCCGTCGTAGGAGATCTGCTCCTCGTGCTCCGCGGCCTCGCGGATGCGGCGGCGTATCTCCGGGTCCTGGACGAGGACGAACGTCCAGGGCTGCTGGTGCGCGCCGGACGGCGCGGTCGCCGCGCAGGCGATGGCGTCGCGCACGACCTGCGTGGGCACGGGGTCCGGAGCGAATTGGCGCACGGTCCGCCGCTCACGCATCCGGTCCCTCAACTCGGCCGCCTGCGCGAGGGATTCGGCCTCGGGCATACGGGCGGGGTGGTAGGGAACGGAGCGGTAGGGCTCGCCGTGGACGGGGGTCCACTCTCGCTGCTGCTCGGTTTCAGACATGGTCGGATTCTGCGGCGTGAGGCGGCCCCGACGCCATGGTGCAGACCAATTCCGGACCCTCGTCGGCCGGAACGGCACGGTCGGCGCGCGCGGCCCGCCCGCCGGACGGCTTATCGGGGTGCGTGCCGGGATACGGCCTGAGTACGGTGGGGACGTGACCGTGAACACCCTGCGCACCGCCCACACCAGCGAGCTGACGGCGGCCGAACTGCGGGCCGCGCGCGCCCTCCTGGACGAGGCCTTCGACGGAGACTTCAGCGACCAGGACTGGGAGCACGGGCTGGGCGGCGTCCACGCCCTCGTCCACGACGAGGACGGCAGGCTGCTCGCGCACGGCTCCGTGGTGCAGCGGCGCGTCCTGCACCACGGCCGTTCCCTGCGCGTCGGTTACGTCGAAGCGGTCGCCGTCCGCCCCGACCGGCAGCGGCAGGGCCTCGGCGGACAGGTGATGGGCGCCCTGGAGCGGGTCATCGACGGGGCGTACGACCTGGGGGCGCTCTCGGCGTCCGACGACGGCGCGCGGCTCTACCTCGGACGCGGGTGGCGGGAGTGGCAGGGCGCGGTCGGCACGCTCGGCCCCGAGGGCGCCGTCCACCTGCCGGACGAGGAGCCTCCGCTGCTCCGGGGCGGGGACCTCGACCCGGCGCACGCCTTCCTCATCGACTGGCGCGACGGGGACGTCTACTGAGGCCGGGCGGCCGCTGAGGCCGGGTGTTCGCTGCGGCGGAATGCCCAGCTCAGGGCGGTGCGCGCACGACCGCCGTCTCAGATAGTAGGAAGTCCGAGTAATTGTGGAGACAGACGCTCCGTCCTCCCTTAGCTTGGTAGGAGCCGAACGTCTCGCTTGATCAAGCGACTGGCGGTTGCGAGCCGGAGCCCCACGCAGGCGAACCCTGCCGCTCCACCGCTCCCCGCCCCGTTGGGGGTCCCCCCACGCATCAGGCAGTGGGGGAGTTCTCGAAATCGCCCTTCCCTCAAGGAGTGGATCTCCCATGGCCGAGACGACCGCCCGCCGAGTCCGTCACACCTCCCGTACGAGCGACTCCGAGCGCAAGAACGCCGCCGCAGCCCTCCAGCGAGCCCTGGACCGCAGGGACAACGGCGGCGAGACGGGACACTGAGCCCGGAGCGCGCCGGTCACCGGGACCCGCGCGCCACCTCGAAGTGGTCGATGCGCTCGCCGCTCTCGGCGAGTGCGGAGACCGAGAGCCTCGGATGCGCCCCTGCCGTCACCTCGACCGCCAGGAACGAGAAGCCGGTGTAGCGCACCCGCGACCACTCCACGGTCTCCGGGGCACGGGTGCGCGACCTCGTCCAGCGGAAGGTCGCGATGCTCTCGTGGTCGTGGACGTTGCCCTCGTGGCTGTCCTTCACCCCGGGGCCGAAGCCGTACAGGTCCTTGCCCGCGCCGCCCGCGGTGACGTACACGATGCCGTCGCGCGTCGGATCGGTCGACGCGCCGACCGGCACGGGCTTGCCGACCTCGCCGCCCTTGATCGCGTCCGTGCGTTCGTAGACGTGGTTGTGGCCGTTGACGACCAGGTCCACCTGGTGCCGGGTGAACAGGTCGAGCCACGCGTCGCGCACCCCGCCGTCGGAGGCGTGCGTCGACGTCGAGTACGCGCAGTGGTGGAAGAAGACCACCACGAAGTCGACGGAGCCGTCCGCGCGCAGCGCGCGCAGGCGCCGGTCGAGCCAGGCGGTCTGCCGGCCGTCCGTGCAGCCCTTGTTGGCGGTGATCTCGTACGAGACGTCGTTGGCGTCGAGCGCGACGACCCCGACGTTCCCGTACCGGAACGAGTAGGCGCCGGGCACGCCCGTCGGGTCGAAGCCGTTGTCGGGCAGCGACCAGCGCGCGTACTGGCCGCCGTAGCCGTTGGGCGAGTACCACGCCTCCATGTCGTGGTTCCCGGTGGTCACCATCCACGGCACCGACTTCGCGACGGACTCGGTCTGCGCGAGGAAGGTGTCCCACACGCGTGCGTCGTAGGTGTCCGACTCCTTGCCGTGCCCGGTGGTGTCCGCGTAGCAGAGGTCGCCCGCGTGCAGATGGAACGAGGGGTTCTGGCCCAGGATCACGTGGTCGTTGGCGAGCGCGTGCGGGCTGACGCCCTGGTCGCCGAAGGCCGTGAAGACGAACTTCTCCGCCCGCGCGGGCGCGGTCGTGAACGAGCAGACCGTCCCCGTCCGCTCGGGCGAAGCGGGGTCGAAGCCGTCGTGGCCGACGCCGTAGTAGTACGTCGTGCCGGGCGCGAGGCCGTCGAGCGCCGCGTGCACGTAGTACTGCTCGACCGCGGGCAGCCTCTTCGAGAGCGAGGGGGTGTGCAGGTCGCGCACCTCCGCCTCGATCTTCCGGCCCAGGTCCCAGGGCTCGCGGCCGACGCGCACATAGGGGGAGTTGACCGCGAGGGGCACCTGCCAGGAGATCCGCATCTGCGTCATCGGGTCGGCGCCGAAGGCGAGATGCCGGCCGAAGGGGGCCACCAGCCTGCCGTCGACGCGGACCGGCGCGGGCGGCGCGCTCCGGGGGTGCGCCACCGGAGCGCCCGCGCCGCCGGACGGGCCCGCACCGCCGCCGAGCAGCGTCATGCCGCCCGCCGCCCCGGCCGCCGCGAAGGAACCGGCGAGCACCTTGCGGCGGGAGAACTTCGCGCGCAGATAGGCGTGTTGTTCCGGCATGCTCAGCTCCGCCGCGAGCGGCGCCGGGATGCCGACGTTCGGGGTGTCCATGCCGGGAGAAGTACCCAGCGTGGGCCAACCGGGGCCGGACCCCCGGGTGAACAGCGGCCGTCGACGAAACGACTGTCCGCATGCCGGACATCCGGTGTCATCCCGTGGGACGGAGAGTAGGGTGCGGACATGTCTCGCAGCATCAATCTCGCAGTCATCCCCGGAGACGGCATCGGCCAAGAGGTCGTGGCCCAGGGGCTCAAGGTCCTCAACGCCGTGCTTCCGCAGGACGTGAAGCTGGAGACGAAGGAATTCGACTTCGGCGCCAAGCGGTACCACGCCACCGGTGAGACCCTCACCGACGCCGACGCGGCCGCCCTCAAGCAGCACGACGCGATCCTCCTCGGCGCGATCGGCGACCCCTCGGTCCCGTCCGGCGTCCTGGAGCGCGGCTTCCTGCTGAAGCTCCGCTTCCTCTTCGACCACCACGTCAACCTGCGGCCCTCGAAGCTGCTCCCGGGCGTCGCGACCCCGCTCGCGGGCCAGCCCGAGATCGACTTCGTGGTGGTGCGCGAGGGCACCGAGGGCCCGTACACGGGCAACGGCGGCACCATCCGTACGGGCACCCCGCACGAGGTCGCCACCGAGGTCTCCGTCAACACCGCCTTCGGTGTGGAGCGCGTGGTCCGCGACGCCTTCGCGCGCGCCCAGGCCCGCCCCCGCAAGAAGCTGACGCTGGTCCACAAGAACAACGTCCTCACCTACGCGGGCCACCTTTGGACGAACGTGTTCAACAAGGTCGCCGCGGAGTACCCCGAGGTCACCACCGACTACATCCACGTCGACGCCGCGACGATCTACCTCGTCACCGACCCCGGCCGCTTCGACGTGATCGTCACCGACAACCTCTTCGGCGACATCATCACCGACCTCGCCGCGGCCGTCTCCGGCGGCATCGGCGTCGCGGCTTCGGGCAACATCAACCCGAGCCGCGAGTTCCCGTCCATGTTCGAGCCCGTGCACGGCTCGGCGCCGGACATCGCGGGCCAGGGCAAGGCCGACCCCTCGGCCACGGTCCTCTCCGTCGCCCTCCTGCTGCGCCACCTCGGGTACGAGGCGCAGGCCGCCCGCATCGAGGAGGCCGTCTCCGCCGACCTCGCGGAGCGCGGGGACACCGTGCGCACGACCGAGCAGATCGGTGACGCGCTCGCACTGCGCGTAGCGGGCTGACCCGGCAGCGCGAAGATCAGCACGAAGATCTGACAGAAGCCGCCGGGTCCCCTCGGGCACCCGGCGGCTTCTCGTATCCCGCCCCCGGGTGTCACCATCGACCCCCGGGCCGCAACCATGCCGTTTCTCCCTCGGGACCCCCACGAGCGATAATCGAACGTGGGGCCGTGGCAGCAGCAGGGAAACTCGGACGTCCTAGTACTGGGCGTACGGATGTGAGCGCGGTCCGTCACCATCACACGTGAAGGACGAAGCACTCATGACGACGACGCCGACCATCGAGCTCAAGCCCTCCTCGACGCCGCTGGCCACTGCCGAGCGCGAGGCGATCCTGGCCAACCCCGGGTTCGGTCGCCACTTCACCGACCACATGGTGACCATCAAGTGGACGGAGGGCCGCGGCTGGCACGACGGCCAGCTCGTGCCGTACGGTCCGCTGGCCCTCGACCCCGCGACGAACGTCCTGCACTACGCGCAGGAGATCTTCGAGGGCCTCAAGGCCTACCGGCAGCCCGACGGCACGGTGGCCACCTTCCGCCCCGACGCCAACGCCCGCCGCTTCCAGGCCTCCGCGCGCCGCCTCGCCATGCCGGAGCTGCCCGTCGAGACGTTCATCGAGGCGTGCGACGTGCTGGTCGGGCAGGACAAGGCGTGGGTTCCGGCGCACGGTGGCGAGGAGTCCCTCTACCTGCGTCCCTTCATGATCGCCACGGAGGTCGGCCTGGGCGTGAAGCCCGCCAACGAATACCTCTTCGTCGTCATCGCCTCGCCCGCGGGCGCCTACTTCCCCGGTGGCGTCAAGCCCGTCTCGATCTGGCTCTCCGAGGACCGCGTGCGCGCCGTGCCCGGCGGCATGGGCGACGCGAAGACCGGCGGCAACTACGCCGCGTCGCTGCTCGCGCAGGCGGAGGCGGCGGCGAAGGGCTGCGACCAGGTGGCCTACCTCGACGCGGTCGAGCACAAGTGGGTCGAGGAGCTGGGCGGCATGAACCTGTACTTCGTGTACGGGAACAAGATCGTCACGCCCACCCTGACGGGCTCGCTGCTCGCGGGCGTCACCCGTGACTCGCTCCTCTCCGTCGCCCGTGACCTGGGCTACGAGTCGGAGGAGGCGCGGGTCTCCATCGACCAGTGGAAGACGGACACGGAGAGCGGGGCCCTCACCGAGGTCTTCGCCTGCGGCACCGCCGCGGTCATCACGCCGGTGGGGACGGTCAAGTCCGCGGGGGGCGAGTGGCGGCAGAGCGGTGGGGAGCCGGGGGAGGTCACGATGAAGCTGCGGGACGCGTTGCTGGATGTGCAGCGGGGGACGGTGAAGGACCAGCACGGCTGGATGCACGACCTGGGCTGAGCGGTCCTTGCGCAGTTCCCCGCGCCCCTGGGGTGTTCGTCCGCGGGTCCGCGGTGGCTGGTCGCGCAGTTCCCCGCGCCCCTGAAAGCGCCCTGCGGGCGCCCGCAGGGGGTGGTTAGGGGCGCGGGGAACTGCGCGACCAGCCCCCACCGGGGCGCAAGGCGAAAGCGGGGGCGCGGTGGGTCAGGGCCGCGTAGGTCAGGCCGCCCACCGCTCCGGACAGGAGAAAGCTGCAGTCGACCCCGCCCGTCAGGGAAAGCAGCGGCCCCTCGTAGGAGGGGAGGGACACCGCGAGCAGGCCCACCGCCGCGCCCGCCGCCCAGGCCCCCGTCGCCCGGACGTTCCAGCCCGCCCGGTACCAGTAGACCCCGCCCCGGGAGCGGCGGTTGAACACCTGCAGGGCCTCCGCGTCGTACTCCCCGCGGCAGCGCGCGAACCCGATCAGCGTGATGACCGCCCACGGCGTGCCGATGGCGGTCAGGAGCAGGACGAAGGACGTCATCGCGTCCTGCGCCTCCCAGGCGTAGTGGCCGACGAAGACGCAGCCCGTGGCGACGCCCGCGACCGTGTACGTGGCGCGGGCGCGGGACGCGCGGGGCAGGATCGCGTCGAGGTCGAGGCCCATGGAGTAGAGCATCAGGCCCGCGTTGCCGACCGAGCCCGCGGAGGCGGCGAGCAGCAGCGGGACCAGGTACCAGCCGGGTGACGCGCCGACGAGCCCGCCCGCGTAGTCGAGGGCCGCGCGCGCCGCGTACGCCGTGAACGTACCGAAGAGCTGAGGGATCAGGAGCCCCGCGATCAGCCCCAGCCAGGCCGCGCCGAGGACCGCGCGGGAGCTGTGCCGGGCCGGGGAGACGTAGCGGGTGTAGTCGCCGAGCAGGGTGATGAACGCGATCGGCCCGGAGAGGCCCGCCGCGACGAGCGCGAGCAGCCACGTGGGCCAGAACGAGCCGAGCGCGTAGCCGCCCGCGCCGGGCAGCGCGGTGGTCGTGAAGCCGGGGGCGTACGCGACGACGCCGAGGATCAGCAGCGCCGTCATGCCGACCGCGAGGATGCGCGAGAGGCGGAGCAGGACGCGGTAGCCGTAGACGGCGCCCGCGACGGTGGCCGTCGCGAGCAGGGCGTAGACCACGGAGTACGAGAGGCCGCCGGCGGGCAGGCCGAGCAGCCGGTGCAGGGTGCCGACCATGACGTCGCCGCCGATCCAGATGGTCAGCGCGGTGTAGCCGAGCGAGAGCAGCAGGCCCACGACCGAGCCGACCAGGCGCCCGCGCACCCCGAACTGGGCGCCGGATGAGGTCGAGAGGTTCGTCCCGGTGCGCAGCGAGACCAGGGCGAGCGGCGCGGTCAGCGCCGTGCCGACCACCGTGCCCGTCACCACCGCGCTGACCGACTCCCACCAGCCGAGGCCGAACGACACCGGCAGCCAGCCGAAGACGATCACCCCCAGGCAGAGGTTGGAGCCGATGAGGATCGACACGAGATCGCGGGGGCCGCTGGTGCGTTCCCCGTCCGGGATGGTGTCGACTCCGCGCTGTTCTATCGGCATGAGGGTGCCCCTGACGCTCGCTTGGTCCCGATGGTTGCCCCGATATTTGAGCAGCGCTCAATGTGACGTGTTGAACCCTGTTCCGTCAATGCTTCCCGCATGCGGATTCCGTAGTTAGAGTGGTGCTCTAAACGCTCGGAATGAGTGTTGCTCTCGACGTGGAACAGGGAGATACCGCGCGTGCGACTCACGCCCACCGAACGCGACCGGCTGCTGCTCTTCGGGGCCGCCGAGCTCGCCAGGTCCCGCAAGGCGCGCGGCCTCAGACTCAACGTCCCCGAGGCGACCGCGCTGATCGCCGACACGGTCTGCGAGGCCGCCCGCGACGGCGCCCGGCTCGCCGAGGCCGTCGAGCGGGCCCGCTCGGTCCTCGGCCCGGACGACGTGCTGCCCGGCGTCGCGGACGTGGTGACCGAGGTGCATGTGGAGGCCGTCTTCGACGACGGGTCACGGCTCGCCGTGGTCTCCGGACCGATCGGACCGGGGCTCGGCGACGAGGCGCCCGGCGCGCTCCTGCCCGGACCCCTGCACGAGGACCCCGCCCCGACCGTGACGCTGACCGTCCGCAACACCGCGACGGTGCCGGTCTCCGTCACCTCGCACTTCCACTTCTTCGAGGCCAACCCCCGGCTCGACTTCGACCGCGCCGCCGCGTACGGGCTGCGCCTCGCCGTCCCCGCGGGCTCCTCGGTCCGCTTCGGGCCCGGCGAGAGCGCCGAGGTCGGGCTGCTTCCCATCGGCGGCGAGCGGATAGCCATCGGCTTCGCGGGCCTGGTCGACGGGCCGCTGGACGCGCCGGGCGCCCGCGAGGAGGCCCTGCGCCGGGCCGCGGCCTGCGGCTACCTCGGCGTACCGGACACCACAGAGCAGGAGGACGAGCGATGAGCCGCCCCGGAGGACACCCGGCCGCAGCGCGCCGCCTCACCCCGTACGAGTACGCCTCGACGCACGGCCCCCGGGCCGGCGACCACGTCCGGCTCGGCGACTCCGGTCTGACGATCCGGATCGAGTCCGACTCCCAGCGGCACGGCGACGAATTCCTCGCCGGATTCGGCAAGACGGCCCGCGACGGACTGCACCTGAAGGCCGCCGCCGTCCGCGACACCTGCGACGTCGTCATCAGCAACGTCGTCGTCATCGACGCGGTGCAGGGGATCAGGAAGGTGTCCATCGGGATCAGGGAAGGGCGCATCCACGCCATCGGGCGTGCGGGCAATCCCGACACGCTCGACGGCGTCGACGTCGTGGTCGGCACCGGCACGTCCATCGTGTCGGGGGAGGGGCTGATCGCCACCGCCGGATCCGTGGACACCCACGTCCACCTGCTCTCCCCGCGCATCATGGAGGCCTCCCTCGCCGCCGGCGTGACCACGGTCATCGGCCAGGAGTTCGGGCCCGTCTGGGGCGTCGGCGTCAACTCGCCCTGGGCGCTGCGCCACGCCTTCAACGCCTTCGACGCCTGGCCGGTCAACATCGGCTTCCTCGGCCGGGGTTCGTCCTCCCACGACGCGCCGCTGATCGAGGCGCTCGCCGAGGGCGGCGCGTCCGGGTTCAAAGTGCACGAGGACATGGGCGCGCACACCCGCGCCCTGGACACCGCGCTGCGCGTCGCCGAGGAGCACGACGTCCAAGTCGCCCTGCACAGCGACGGGTTGAACGAGTGCCTGTCCGTCGAGGACACCCTGAAGGTCCTCGAAGGGCGCACCATCCACGCCTTCCACATCGAGGGCTGCGGCGGCGGCCACGTACCGAACGTCCTGAAGATGGCGGGCGTGCCGAACGTCATCGGCTCCTCGACCAACCCGACGCTGCCCTTCGGGCGGGACGCGGTCGCCGAGCACTACGGGATGATCGTCTCCGTCCACGACCTCAAGACCGACCTGCCGGGCGACGCGGCGATGGCCCGCGACCGCATCCGCGCAGGGACGATGGGCGCGGAGGACGTGCTGCACGACCTCGGCGCCATCGGCATCACCTCGTCCGACGCGCAGGGCATGGGCCGCGCGGGCGAGACCGTGCGCCGCACCTTCGCGATGGCCGGGAAGATGAAGGCCGAGCTCGGTCCCATGGAGGGCGACGGCGAGCGCGACGACAACGCGCGCGTCCTGCGCTACCTGGCCAAGCTGACCATCAACCCCGCCCTCGCGCACGGCCTCGCCCACGAGGTCGGCTCCATCGAGGTCGGCAAGCTCGCCGACATCGTGCTGTGGCGCCCCGAGTACTTCGGCGCCAAGCCGCAGCTGGTGCTCAAGTCCGGCTTCCCCGCCTACGGCGTCGTGGGCGACCCGAACGCCGCGACCGACACCTGCGAACCCCTCGTGCTCGGGCCGCAGTTCGGCGCGTACGGGGCGACGCCCGCCGACCTCTCGGTGGCCTTCGTCGCCCAGGCCGCCGTCGACCAGGGCAACGACAGGATGCCCACCCGCAGGCGCCGCGTCGCCGTCCGGGGCACGCGCGGCATCGGCCCCGCCGACCTGCGCCTGAACTCCCGCACCGGCGCCGTCGACGTGAACCAGCGCACCGGCCTCGTCACCCTCGACGGCGACCCGGTCCGCTCCGAGCCCGCCGACTCCGTCTCCCTCAACCGCCTCTACTTCCTCTGAAGGTGTACGCCATGACCGCTGCCGCCGACGGCTTCCGCATGCCCGCCGAGTGGGCCCCGCACGAGCGCACCTGGATGGCGTGGCCGTGCCCCAACCCGACCTTCGACGACCCCTCGGGCCTGGACGAGTCCCGCCTCGCCTGGGCGAACGTCGCCCGCGCCGTACGCCGCTTCGAGCCGGTCACCGTGGTCTGCGGGCCCGCCCAGTCCGCGTACGCGACCGAGCTGCTCGGTCCGGGCATCGACGTCGTGGAGCGGGAGCTCGACGACGCCTGGATGCGGGACATCGGCCCGACCTTCCTCACCGACGGCAAGGGCCGCCTTGCCGCCGCCGACTGGACGTTCAACGGCTGGGGAGCCCAGGAGTGGGCCCGCTGGGACCACGACGCGAAGGTCGGCGCGTACGTCGCCGACCTCGCCGGAGCCCGGACGTACACCTCGCGGCTGGTGAACGAGGGCGGCGGCATCCACGTCGACGGCGAGGGCACCGTCCTGCTCACCGAGACGGTGCAGCTCGGCCCCGAGCGCAACCCCGGCTGGACCAAGGAGCAGGTCGAGGCGGAGATCCACGCCCACCTCGGCACCACCAAGGCGATCTGGCTGCCCCGCGGCCTCACCGCCGACTACCCCGGCCACGGCTTCGGCACCCTCGGCCACGTCGACATCGTCGCCGCCTTCGCCGCGCCCGGCGTGGTCCTCGTGCACTCCCAGCGCGACCCCGGCCACCCGGACTTCGAGGTCAGCAAGGAGGTCATCGCCGCCCTGACCGGACGGACGGACGCGCGCGGCCGCACCCTGCGCGTCGTCGAGGTGCCCGCACCGACCGTCCTGAAGGACGACGAGGGCTGGGTCGACTACTCGTACATCAACCACTACCTCTGCAACGGCGGCGTCGTCCTGTGCGCCTTCGGCGACCCGAACGACGAGATCGCGGCCGGCATCTTCCGCGGCCTCTTCCCCGACCGTACGGTGACGCTCGTCGACGCCCGTACGATCTTTGCCGGGGGTGGTGGCATCCACTGCATCACCCAGCAGCAGCCGAAGGTGTGATCAAGGAGTACGGAATGGCCGGTCAGGCCCGCGCGCGGAAGAACGCCCCACCGCGCGAGGACGTGTTGGCGGCCGCCATGGAGATGATCGCCGAGCGCGGCCTGGAGAAGCTGACCATGGCCGCGCTCGGCCGCGAGGTCGGCATGAGCTCCGGCCACCTCCTCTACTACTTCCGCACCAAGGACGAGCTGCTCCTGCGCACCCTGGAGTGGAGCGAGGGCCGCCTCGGCGCCGAGCGCGGCCGCCTCCTCGCCCGCCCCGGCACGGCCCGCGCCCGCCTGGACGCCTACGTCGACCTCTACGTGCCCGACGGCCCCGGCGACCCCCACTGGACGCTCTGGCTCGAGGTCTGGAACCGCTCCCTCGGCGCCGACGAGGAGGGCCGCGACCGACAGGCCGCGATCGAGGGCGCCTGGCACCGGGACCTGGTGGCGCTGCTCGCCGAGGGCGTCTCGCGCGGCGAGTTCGGGCGGGTCGACCCCGACCGCTTCGCCACCCGGCTGCGGGCGCTGCTCGACGGGTTCGCCATCCACGTGGCGATCGGGCTGCGCGGTACGGGCCGGGACCAAGTCCTCGACCACGTACGGGAGTTCCTGGACGGAGCGCTCGTAGCGCACTCCTAGGGTCCAGGGCCGTGCGGCGGCCCGTGCGGAACCGCGCCGTGGGAGCTGAGCCAGGTCGACCGCTCGCACGACGGCTCCAGGACCGAGAAGGAGTCCCTGCGGGCGTCCGTCAGCGGCGACGGCCGCACGGTCGTCTTCGAGTCCCGGGACACGCATCTCGTCCCCGACGACAACGACGCCTCCTGGAACGTGTTCGTGCACGACGTGGCATCCGGCAGGAACCAGCGGATCCACGGCACGCAGGGCGGCCCCGGCGAGGTCTACACCCGCGCGCCCGCGATCAGCGCCGACGGCCGGTACCTCACCTTCCTGTCCGAGCTCGCCGAGCCGGGCAGCGAGTACGGCAAGGAGTGGCCCGTCTACCTGCGGGACCTGAAGCGGGGCACGACCGCGCTCGTCACCCCGGACACCTCGGGAGGCGCCGCCACCGCGTCGGTCGGCCCGGGCGGCATCTCGGCGGGCGCCCGCCGGATCTCCTTCGCCTCCAGTGACCCGACGCTGCTGCCGGGTGACACGAACGACGGCGACGACGTCTTCGTGCGTCACCTGCGCTGACGGCTCACCGGATGCCCGGGCGGCGCGGGCGGCGCGACGACGCGCCGCCCGCATCGTGAGACGGGCGTCCCGCCCGGCCGCGAAGCATGGCAAGCTGCCCCCGTGCTCTCGTTCGCCATGATTATTGGCAGCAGGCGCGCCGGTCCGCAGTGACCGCCTCGTATCCATCACGTACGGGCGGACACCGTCGCCTCGACCCGCGCGCAGACCTCTCGCACCCGCGAGGGGTTTTTTCGTTTCCCGGCCCAACTGCAGCCGGACACGGAGCGCGAGGGATCATTGGGGGTGGTGGAGCCGGTCATTCCGGTAGACCGAGATCCGACACAGGAGCCAGATCAGCATGACGGAAACCAGCACCCTCGACGATTCGTTCCACGTCTTCGACACGACGCTGCGCGACGGCGCGCAGCGCGAAGGCATCAACCTCACCGTCGCGGACAAGCTGACCATCGCCCGGCATCTGGACGACTTCGGCGTGGGCTTCATCGAAGGCGGCTGGCCCGGCGCCAATCCGCGCGACACCGAGTTCTTCGCGCGGGCCCAAGAGGAGATCACCTTCCGGCATGCCCAGCTCGTCGCCTTCGGCGCCACCCGCCGCGCGGGCGCAAGGGCCGCCGACGACCCGCAGGTCAACGCCCTTCTCGCAGCCGGCGCCCCGGTCATCACCCTCGTCGCCAAGTCCCACGACCGGCACGTGGAACTGGCCCTGCGCACCACCCTCGAAGAGAACCTGGAGATGGTCCGCGACACCGTCTCCTACCTGGTCGCCGAGGGCCGCCGCGTCTTCGTCGACTGCGAGCACTTCTTCGACGGCTACCGCGCCAACCCCGAGTACGCGAAGGCCGTCGTGCGGGCCGCGTCCGAGGCCGGCGCCGACGTCGTCGTGCTGTGCGACACCAACGGCGGCATGCTGCCCGCCCAGGTCCAGGCCGTCGTCTCCACCGTCGTCGCGGACACCGGCGCCCGGCTCGGCATCCACGCCCAGGACGACACCGGCTGCGCCGTCGCCAACACCCTCGCCGCCGTCGACGCGGGCGCCACGCACGTGCAGTGCACCGCCAACGGCTACGGCGAGCGCGTCGGCAACGCCAACCTCTTCCCCGTCGTCGGCGCCCTGGAGCTCAAGTACGGCAAGCAGGTCCTGCCCGAGGGCTCGCTGCGCGAGATGACCCGCGTCTCGCACGCCATCGCCGAGGTCGTGAACCTGACCCCGTCGACCCACCAGCCCTACGTCGGCGTCTCCGCCTTCGCGCACAAGGCGGGCCTGCACGCCTCCGCGATCAAGGTCGACCCGGACCTGTACCAGCACATCGACCCGGACCTCGTCGGCAACCGCATCCGCATGCTCGTCTCCGACATGGCGGGCCGCGCCTCCATCGAGCTCAAGGGCAAGGAGCTCGGCGTCGACCTCGGCGACGACCGCGCGCTGATCGGCCGCGTCGTGGAGCGGGTCAAGGAGCGCGAACTCCAGGGCTACACGTACGAGGCCGCCGACGCCTCCTTCGAACTGCTGCTCCGCGAGGAGGCCGAGGGCCGGGCGCGGCGCTACTTCCGCGTCGAGTCCTGGCGGGCCATCGTCGAGGACCGCCCCGACGGCACGCACGCCAACGAGGCCACCGTGAAGCTGTGGGCCAAGGGCGAGCGCATCGTCGCCACGGCCGAGGGCAACGGCCCGGTCAACGCCCTCGACCGGGCACTGCGGGTCGGCCTGGAGCGGATCTATCCGCAGCTCGCCAAGTTGGAGCTCGTCGACTACAAGGTCCGCATCCTGGAGGGCAAGCACGGCACGTCCTCCACCACGCGCGTCCTGATCTCCACCTCGGACGGCGTCGGCGAGTGGTCGACCGTCGGCGTCGCGGAGAACGTCATCGCCGCGTCGTGGGGCGCCCTGGAGGACGCGTACACCTACGGCCTGCTGCGGGCCGGGGTCGAGCCGGTCGAATAACCCTCACCCGGAACCCCACCCGAACCCCACCCGGACCCCCGCCGGGGACCCCGCTGGGTTACGTTCGAAGTATGAGGAATCGGACGAAGCGGATCACCGTCGGACTTTCGGGGCTGCTGCTCGCCCTGGGTGCCGTGTCCTTCACTGCTGCGCCCGGGGTGGCGGTGGCGCCCGCGGCCCCGGACGCCTCCAGCGCGTCGGTGGTGGCCGACGCCTGGGAGAAGGGTCCGGTGTACGTGGATCCCGCGGCGGCGGACCAGCTGTCCGAGGCGCAGGCGGACGCCCTCGCCAAGAAGATCAAGAAGGCCGACAAGCCGGTGTTCGTCGCCGTGCTGCCGGACGACTTCCCGCAGCAGAACCTCTTCGGGCAACTGCGCACCGAGACCGGCGTGACCGGCCTGTACGCCGTCCGGCTCGGCGGCGGGTTCGACGCGAAGGCCGACCGGTCGGTGCTGACGCCCAACGCCGTCATCAACCTCGTCTCCCTCGTCCAGGGCGAGGACACCCCCGCCCAGCTCGACCGCTTCGTCGGCCAGGCGCTCGTGCAGGCGCGCGGCAGGGCCCCCGAGTCCTGGGGCGGCGGTGCGGGCGACGGGGTCTCGGCGGGCGCGCTCATCGGGGTCGGCGTGGTCGTCGTGGCGGGCGCCGGGGGCGCGTACGCGATCGTCCGGCGCAAGAAGCGGCGCCACGAGGAGACGCAGCGGGAGTCGCTGCGCAAGCTGTCCGTCGTCGTGGACGAGGACATCACCGCGTTCGGCGAGGAGCTGGACCGGCTCGACTTCCACCCCGCGGAGGCGGGGGCGGACGACGCGATGCGCGCGGACTACGAGCGCGCCCTGGACGCGTACGAGAAGGCGAAGTCCTTCATGGCCGCCGCGACCCGCCCCGAGGACGTGCGGGCGGTCACCCAGTCCCTGGAGGACGGCCGCTTCTCCCTGGCCCTGCTCGCCGCGCGGCGCGAGGGGCGCGAGCTGCCGGAGCGGCGGGCCCCCTGCTTCTTCGACCCGCGGCACGGGCCCTCGACCGAGGGCGTGATGTGGGCGCCCCCGGGCGCGCCGGAGCGCTCCGTCCCGGTGTGCGCGGCGGACGCGGCGCGCCTCGCGGACGGCCGTGACCCGATGGCCCGCACGGTGGCCACGGAGTCCGGCGAGCGCCGCCCCTACTGGGAGGCGGGCCCGGCCTACGGGCCGTGGGCGGGCGGATACTTCGGCGGCGGCCTGCTGCCGGGCCTGCTGCTCGGCACGATGCTCGGCGGCATGATGGCGACGCCCGCCTACGCCGCGGACTACGGCTCCGGATACGGCGACTTCGGCGGCGGCTACGAGGGCGGCGACTTCTCGGGCGCCGACTTCGACCCCGGGGACTTCGGTGGCGGCGACTTCGGCGGCGGTGGGGACTTCGGTGGCGGCGGCGACTTCGGCGGTGGGGGCGGGTTCTAGGCGGCCCGGCCCCGGCCCTGGCCCCGGCCGCGTGACCGCGTGACCGCGTTACGGGGTGACCGCGCGAGGAGGCTTGACCGGGTGATGGCACTTGATCCCACGGCGACATTACGAGACGATACGTATCGTCTTAAAGTCGCGTACGAGGGGACCGCTCATGCCGGAACACGTTCAGGAGCAGTACGTCGAGGTGGCGCCGGGGGTACGGCTGTGGACCGAGCGGCGAGGGGAGCCCGACGCTCCCGCGCTGCTCCTCGTCATGGGGGCCCAGGCCTCCGGTCTCGGCTGGCCCGAGCCGCTGGTGGACGCGCTCGCCGAGCACCACCACGTCATCCGCTACGACCACCGCGACACGGGTCGCTCCAGTCGGACCTTCGACGAAAACCCCTACGCGGTCACCGAGTTGGCCCGGGATGTCGTCGCGGTCCTGGACGGCCTCGGAGTCGGGCGCGCGCACCTCGTGGGCCTCTCGCTGGGCGGCATGCTCTGCCAGCTGGTGCTCGCCGACCACCCCGAGCGGGCGCTGAGCGCGACCCTGATGGGCACGTGCGCGCTGAGTGAGACGCCGTACGTGCGGCCGGACGGCAGCCAGGTGCCCGTCACGGAGTTGCCCGGCGTCGCGCCGGAGATCCTGGAGCTGTGGGCCCGCCCGGCCGAGGAGCGCGACCCGGAGGCCGAGCTGGACCGCCGGGTGGAACACTGGCGCCTGCTGAGCGGGGATCAACTGCCGTTCGACGCGCCGTACTTCAGGGATCTGGAGCGCCGCGTCATCGCGCACGCGGGATGTCATCCCGACTCGTCCGCCCACGCCCGCGCCGACGACTCGGGGATGCTCCGCACCGCCGCACTGGCCCGGAACCAGGTCCCCGTACTCGTCGTGTCCGCCACCGCCGAGCCCGTCTTCCCGCTCCCGCACCCCCAGCACCTGGCTCAAGTCATCGCCGGTGCGCGGCTCGTGGAGATTCCCGGCATGGGCCACTCGCTGGCGCCCGCGGTCCATGAACCCCTGACGAAGGCGATTCTCGGCCACACGCTCGGCACCGGCTGACCGGCCCGCCCGCGGGCGTCGGGCTCAGGCGCCGTCCTTGATCGCGGAAATGTCGAAGTTCAGCTTGATCTTGTCCGAGACGAGGACGCCGCCGGTCTCCAGCGCGGCGTTCCAGGTGAGGCCCCACTCCGAGCGCAGGATCTCCGCCTTGCCCTCGAAGCCGACGCGCTCGTTGCCGAACGGGTCCTTGGCCGCGCCGTTGAACTCCAGGTCGATGGAGAGCGGCTTCGTGGTGCCCAGGATCGTCAGGTCGCCGGTGATGCGGTAGTCGTCGCCGCCGAGTGCCTCCGCCTGGGTGGACCGGAAGGTCATCTCGGGGAACTCCTCGGTCTTGAAGAAGTCCGCGCTCTTCAGGTGCCCGTCACGGTCGGCGTTGCCCGTGTCGATGCTGTCGATCTTCACGTCGATGGAGGCGGTCGAGCGCGACGGGTCCGAGCCGTCCAGGTGCAGCGACCCGGTGAAGTCGAGGAAGGAACCCTTGACGTTGGTGACCATCGCGTGCCGGGCGACGAAGCCGATCGTCGTGTGCGCGGGGTCGATCGTGTAGTCGCCGGTCAGCGCGGCGAGCTCCGGGCTGACCGTGGCGGGGGCGGCGGTGGCGGTGCCGGTCGCCGTGGCGGTTTCGTTCTTGCGGCCGAAGATGCCCATGACGTGCTCCTTGGGGGACGAGCTCCGATGGAGAGCTGCTGTTGAATGTTCAACAAGAACGACGGTAGCGCCATACGGTTCAATGTTCAACCTCCAGGGATGGTGCATTCGGGTGAATGGGTTCAGCGCCACCGTGGCACCATGAGGACTTGTAATGGTGCCATCGTGGTGCCACTATGGCGTTATGAACCTCACGCAGTACGTCGATCAGCTCCGGCAGGAGCTCGCGGTGGCCGCCGCGGCGGGCGGGGACGAGGCCCGCGCCCTGGCCGAACGCCTCACCGCCCCCCTGGAGTCGGCCGCCCGCCTCACCCTGCTCAACGCGCTCTCCGCCGCCGCGGACGAGATCACCGCCGATCTCGCGCCGGGCTCGGTCGACGTACGGCTGCGGGGCGTCGACCCCGAATTCGTGGTGACGCCGCCGCCCGCCGCCGAGGCGTTCGACGCCAAGGCGGAGTACGAGGCCCTCATGGCGGCGCAGGCGCCGCCTCCGCCGCCTCCGCCGCCCGCCGCGCCCGACGCGGTGGACGACGGCGGCACCGCCCGGATCAACCTCCGCCTCCCGGCCCACGTGAAGGCCCGGGTCGAGGAGGCCGCGAGCCGGGACGCCCTCTCGGTCAACGCCTGGCTCGTCCGCGCGGTCTCCGGCGCGCTGGGCCAGCCGGACACCCGCTCCGGCGCGAAGTCCGGGCGGCATGAGGGCTGGAGCCCCGGCAACACGTTCACCGGCTGGGTGCGCTAGGCCGTGTCCGCGACGTCACGCCTGCCCCGCGAGGCCTGGCGCGCACTGTCGTCGCCCAGCCCGCCCTCCGCCCTCCGCCCTCCGCCCTCCGAGCGAACGCCGTGACGTCGAGGACACGACCCGGCGCGGGCCCGGCCACCCGCCACCGGCCCGACCCGCACAGGACTTAGCTCCCCCTTCACCGACCGAGCCCCCGTGGCTCGACGAGCCCCCAGGACGGGACAGTCATGCCTGCTTTCGACACTCCGAAGCCCATCGCCGCCACCGTCGCGTTCGAGGTGGGAACCCTCCGCATCGTGGCGGGAGACCGCGCGGACACCGTCGTCGACGTACGCCCCACCAGCGCGTCCCGGGACGCGGACGTCAAGGCAGCCGAGCGCACCCGCGTCGAGTACGCCGACGGCAAGCTGGTGGTCAAGGGTCCCAAGGAGCGCTCCCTCTTCGGCAGGAGCGCGTCCATCGAGGTGGACATCGCGCTGCCGGCCGGCTCCGAGGTGCGTGCCACGGTCACCATGGCGCACATCACCGCCGAAGGCGCGCTCGGCGAGGGCGAGTTCAAGACCTCCGCGGGGGACGTGCGGATCGAGCGGGTCGGCGAGGTGCGGGCCGGTACGGGGTTCGGTGACGTGAGCATCGGCCACGCGAACGGGCCGGCCCACGCCACCACCGGCTCCGGTGACATCCGGCTCGGCGAGGTCCGGGGCGCGGTCGTCGCGAAGAACTCCAACGGCGCCGTGGACCTCGGCGACGTCGAGGGCGCCGTCACCGCCAAGACGGCCAGCGGCTCCGTCACCATCGCCCGCGCGAGCGCCGACGTCTCCGTGAAGACCGCGAACGGCAACATCCGGGTCGGCGAGCTGGTGCGCGGCACGAGCGAGCTGGAGACGGCGGCGGGCAGGATCGAGGTCGGCATCCGCGAGGGCACGGCCGCCTGGCTCGACGTACGGACCCGCGGCGGCGCTGTCCGCCAGACGCTGGAGGAGGCGGGCGCGTCGGCGTCGGAGGTGCCCGACGAGGCCACCGACACGCTCAGGCTGCGCGCCCGCACGGGCTTCGGGGACATCACGATCCATCGCGCCTGACGGGGCGCCGGGCGCCTGCCCGGAACTCCGTCACCGGCTCCGCCGGACTCCGTACGCATTCCTCAGCTGCCACCCGGACAGCCGCCCGGAACCAGAATCGAACTGGTGTCCGATGGCGAAGCCTGCCCCGACACGAACCCGATCCGAGAACGAGAGGGAACGGACATGCCACTTCCCCCCACCATCCGCCCCGCGGCGATCGCCGCCACCGGCCTGCGCAAGTCGTACGGGGACAAGACCGTCCTCGACGGCATCGACCTGGACATCCCACAGGGGACGATCTTCTCCCTGCTCGGCCCCAACGGCGCGGGCAAGACGACCGCCGTGCAGATCCTGTCGACGCTCATCGCCGCGGACGCGGGCGAGGTGCGGATCGCGGGGCACGACCTGCGGCGCGAGCCGGAGAAGGTGCGGGCCGCGATCGGTGTCACCGGCCAGTTCTCCGCCGTCGACAACCTCCTGACCGGCGAGGAGAACCTGCTGCTCATGGCCGACCTCTACGGCTTCGGGCGCCAGGTGGCCCGGCAGGTGGCCGCCGGTCTCGTCGAGCGGTTCGACCTCGTGGAGGCGGCCGGGCGGCCCGCGTCGACGTACTCCGGAGGCATGCGGCGCCGCCTCGACATCGCGATGACCCTGGTCGGCAGTCCGCGCATCATCTTCCTCGACGAGCCGACCACCGGCCTCGACCCGCGCAGCCGGCACGGCATGTGGGAGATCGTCCGCGAGCTCGTGGCCGACGGCGTCACCATCTTCCTGACCACCCAGTACCTGGACGAGGCCGACCAACTCGCCGACCGCGTCGCCGTGCTGAGCGGCGGCAGGCTGGTCGCCCAGGGCACCCCGGCCGAGCTCAAGCGCCTCGTCCCCGGCGGCCACGTCCAGCTGCGCTTCGCCGACCTCGGCGGCCTGGAGCGGGCCGCGCGGACGCTCGGCGCCGGCGTCAGGGACGACGACGCGCTGACCCTCCACGTGCCGAGCGACGGCAGCCTCGCGTCCGTCAGGTCGGTGCTCGACCGGATCGACGCCGCCGGGATCGAGGTCGAGGGGCTCGGCATCGAGACGCCCGACCTCGACGACGTCTTCTTCGCCGTGACCGGCCGCCCCGACCACGAGAAAGCGACCACCCGATGAGCACTGTCACCACCGCCCCGGCCCACCCGCGCACCTACCACCCCGCCCCCACTTCCGCGGCGCGGAACTCCCTGACGATGGTGCGCCGCAACCTCCGGCACGCGCGGCGCTATCCCGCGATGACGATCAGCCTGGTGAGCATGCCCATCGCCATGCTCCTGCTCTTCCACTACGTGTTCGGCGGCGCGATGGCGGCCGGGACCGGCGGCGGATCCTCCGGCGACTACCTCCAGTACCTCGTCCCCGGCATCCTGCTGATGGCCGTCGGCGCGGGCGTGCTGCCCACCGCGGTCGGCGTCAGCGTCGACATGAACGAGGGCATCGTGGCCCGCTTCCGGACGATGCCGATCAACGGTTCGTCGGTCCTGACGGGCCGGGTCGTCGGCGCCGTCGTCCAGACGCTGCTCAGCATCGTCCTGGTCATCGGGGTCGCCTTCCTGGTGGGATTCCGGTCCGGCGCGCGGCCCCTCGAATGGGTCGCCGCGGCCGGGCTCCTCACCCTCATGTCCGCCGCCCTCACCTGGCTCGCGGTCGCGCTCGGCCAGCTCGTGAAGGCCCCGGAGGCGGCGAGCAGCGCGGCGCTGCCCTTCTCCTTCCTGCTGCCCTTCCTCAGCAGCGCGTTCGTGCCGTTCGACTCGATGCCGGACTGGCTGCGCCACTTCGCCGAATGGCAGCCGTACACCGCCTTCATCGAGACCCTGCGCGGGCTGCTGCTCGGCAGCGAGATCGGCAAGTTCGGCCCGCTCGCGGTGGGCTGGGGCGTGGCCATCACCGTGCTCGGCTTCCTGTGGGCTCGCTCCCTCTTCCGGCGGGACGCCTCGCGATAGCGGCGCGAGGAGGGTGCGCAGGCGCGGGGTCCGGCTCTGTCAGAGGTGTAGACAGCGCTTTCTGGCGGCTGATAAAAACCCTGTCGCATGACCCCAACCCGCCGCGTCTTCCTCGCCGCAACCGCTTTCGGTGCCGCCGGAGCCGCCGCCATGCCGACCCTGCCGCCCCGGGCGTACGCCGTCGAAGGGGACGACGAGTTCACCGTCCTGCGCAAGCGCTGGCTGGAGATCTCCCTCGGCACCGGCTACGACCCCGCCGAGGAGCCGTACGCCTCGCGCCTCAAGGAGACCGGCACCCTCGCCCGCACCTTCCGCTCGGCCATGGCCCCCGCCGCCACGTCCCTGTGGCCCGACGCCCCGTTCGACCCCCCGGCGGGCGTCACCCTCAGCTACAGCAGGCTCTGGACGATGACCCAGGCGTACGTCTGCGAAGGCACCGGATCGACGGGGGACGCCGGGCTCCTCGCCGACGTCCTGCGCGGCCTCGACCACGTCGGAGCTACCGTCTACAACCCCTCCACCACCCGCTACGGCAACTGGTGGGAGTGGCAGATCGGCAGCCCGCGGCTCCTCATGGACATCGTGGCCGCGCTCCACGACGACCTCGGCGCGGCCCGCAGGGACAAGGCCTTCGCCGCCGTCGACCACTTCGTCCCCGACTCCGCGATCGGCGCCTACACCGGCACGTCGACCGGCGCCAACCGCGTCGACCTGTGCCGCTCCGTCGCCCTGCGCGGCATCCTCGGCAGGTCGCCCGCCAAGGTGGCCCTCGCCCGCGACGCCCTCTCGCCCGTCTTCCCCTACGTGACCAAGGGCGACGGCCTCTACCAGGACGGCTCGTTCATCCAGCACACCTGGGTCGCGTACTCGGGAACGTACGGGCAGGTCATGCTCGACGGTCTCGGCCGGCTCTTCGCACTGCTCGCCGGGTCGGCCTGGGCCGTCACCGACCCGAAGAAGCAGATCATCCTCGACAGCGTCGAGCGGGCGTACGCGCCCCTGATCTTCGACGGTCTGATGATGGACAGCGTCAATGGCCGTGCCGTCAGCCGCGGTTACCTCAAGAGCGACGACCGCGGGATCATGCGCAGCGACCACTTCCACGGGCAGGGCCTGATCGCCGCGATGGCGCTGCTCGCGGGCGGGGCGAGCGCCGCCGAGCGGGAGCGCTGGTACGCCCGGATCAAGGGCTGGATCGAGCGGGACACCGTCACGCCGCTGCTCACCGCCCGCCAGTTCGGCGTCGCCGACCTCGCGCGGCTGCACGCGGTCGCGGACTCCGGCGTGCGGGCGGCGCCCGAGCCGGTCGGGCACCGGCTGTTCGCCGCCATGGACCGTGCCGTGCACCGGCGCCCCGGCTTCGCGGTGAACCTCTCCATGGCCTCGGAGCGGATCGCGTACTACGAGTGCGGCAACGGCGAGAACCCGCGCGGCTGGCACACGGGCGCCGGAATGCTCTCGTGGTGGGTCACCGGGCAGCGCGGCGACCAGTACGCGGACTGGTTCTGGCCGACCGTCGACCCCTACCGGATGCCCGGCACGACCGTGTCCACCAAGCGCCTCCCGGACAAGGCGGGCGGCGAGTGGGGCGCGGCCCGGCCCGCCGTGAAGTGGGTGGGCGGTGCGACCGACGGCGAGTTCGCGGCCCTCGGCCAGCACGTGAAGGGGCTCGGCTCCACGCTGGAGGCCCGCAAGTCGTGGTTCTGCGTCGCGGACGCCGTGATCTGCCTGGGAGCCGGAATCACCGCCGCCGACGGCGTCCCGGTGGAGACGGTCGTCGACAACCGCAACCTGGGCGAAGCGGGCACCGCGGCGTTCACCCGGGACGACGGCCCGCGCCCCCGCTGGGCCCACCTCGACGGGCACGGCGGCTGGGTCTTCCCCGGCGGCACCTCCCGGCTGCGGACGCTGCGCGAGGACCGCACCGGCGCCTGGTCCGACATCAACACCACCAGCTCCACGGAGCGGCGGACCCGGCGCTGGCAGACGCTCTGGCTCGACCACGGCACCGACCCCACGGACGCCACCTACGCCTATGTCCTGATGCCCGGAGCCTCGCGCCGCGTCCTGGCGGCCCGCGCCGCCGACCGGCGGTGGCTGTCGGTCCTGGCCAACACGGCGGAGGTGCAGGCCGTGGCCGTCGACTCGCTGGGTCTGACCGCGGCCAATTTCTGGCAGGCCGGCGAGGCGGGGCCGCTCACCGTCACGGCGCCTTCGAGCGTGCTCGTCCGGCGCCGCGGGAGAAGCGCTACGGTGCACGTCAGCGAGGTGCCGCGGACCGGCGACGCCTTCGGGGTCAGCTGGCACCGGCCGGTGGCCCGGGTGGTGAGCAAGGACCCCTCGGTGGAGGTCGTCGGCACGGGCCGGTCCCTGCGGCTGAGGATCACGCCGGGGACCGCGTGCGCGAGCCATCGGTGTGAGGTGTATCTCGGCTGAAGCAAGGCTCAAGTAAGGCCCGCCGAGGGCGTATTTTTGTGGGGTTCTCACAGCGGCGGAGGGACTGGGCCGTCACTTCTTCATGGCTGTGGTGCTCTTCTGTCCGGGGGTGCCAGGAAATCGGCCCGGAGACTGTGCAGAGTCGACGGTCCGTTTCCCCAGGCGCTCTCCGTAAGGTCGCTACATGACCGTTCTGGACGAGACCGCTTCCCCCGGGGGCGAGCCCACCGATTCGCGTGGCCGCGTGGCCGAACTGCACGAGATCCGTGCGGAGGCGCTGCGCGGGCCGAGCGAGAAGGCCACCGAGGCACAGCACGCCAAGGGCAAGCTGACCGCGCGCGAGCGGATCGAGCTGCTCCTCGACCCGGACTCGTTCAACGAGGTCGAGCAGTTGCGCCGGCACCGGGCCACCGGCTTCGGCCTGGAGAACAAGAAGCCGTACACCGACGGTGTGATCACCGGGTGGGGCACGGTGGAGGGCCGCACGGTCTTCGTCTACGCGCACGACTTCCGGATCTTCGGCGGTGCCCTTGGCGAGGCGCACGCCACGAAGATCCACAAGATCATGGACATGGCCATCGCGGCCGGTGCCCCGCTGGTCTCCCTCAACGACGGCGCGGGCGCCCGCATCCAGGAGGGCGTCTCGGCGCTCGCCGGGTACGGCGGCATCTTCCAGCGCAACACCAAGGCCTCGGGTGTCATCCCGCAGATCTCGGTGATGCTCGGCCCGTGCGCGGGCGGCGCGGCCTACTCCCCGGCGCTGACCGACTTCGTGTTCATGGTCCGCGAGACCTCGCAGATGTTCATCACCGGGCCGGACGTCGTCCGCGCGGTGACGGGCGAGAAGATCACACAGAACGGCCTGGGCGGCGCCGACGTGCACGCCGAGACGTCGGGCGTGTGCCACTTCGCCTACGACGACGAAGAGACCTGCCTGGCCGAGGTCCGCTACCTGATCTCGATGCTCCCCTCGAACAACCGGGAGAACCCGCCGGCGCACGAGTCGGAGGACCCGGCCGAGCGCCGCTCGGACGTCCTGCTCGACCTGGTCCCGGCGGACGGCAACCGGCCGTACGACATGACCAAGGTCATCGAGGAGCTCGTCGACGACGGCGACTTCCTGGAGATCCACGAGCGCTGGGCGCGCAACATCATCTGTGCCCTGGCCCGCCTGGACGGCAAGGTCGTCGGCATCGTCGCCAACCAGCCGCAGGCCCTGGCCGGCGTCCTGGACATCGAGGCCTCCGAAAAGGCCGCCCGCTTCGTGCAGATGTGCGATGCTTTCAATATCCCGATCCTCACCCTCCTGGACGTCCCGGGCTTCCTGCCCGGCGTCGACCAGGAGCACGGGGGCATCATCCGGCACGGCGCGAAGCTGCTCTACGCGTACTGCAACGCCACCGTCCCGCGGATCTCGCTGATCCTGCGCAAGGCCTACGGCGGCGCCTACATCGTCATGGACAGCCAGTCCATCGGCGCCGACCTCACCTACGCCTGGCCCACCAACGAGATCGCCGTGATGGGCGCCGAGGGCGCCGCCAACGTGGTCTTCCGGCGCCAGATCGCGGCCGCCGAGGACCCCGAGGCCATGCGGGCGCGCATGGTCAAGGAGTACAAGGCCGAGCTCATGCACCCCTACTACGCCGCCGAGCGCGGTCTGGTCGACGACGTGATCGACCCGGCCGAGACCCGCGAGGTCCTCATCAAGTCCCTCGCGATGCTCCGCAACAAGCACGCCGACCTGCCCTCGCGCAAGCACGGCAACCCCCCGCAGTAGCAGCAGACCTGCCCCCTGCGCCGCAGTAGCCCACAAGGAGAACGCTGCAGATGAATATCCCCGACATCCGCGTCGAGAAGGGTCACGCCGAGCCCGAGGAGGTCGCGGCCATCACCGCGATCCTGCTGGCCCGCGCCGCCGCCCGGCCGGCCGCCGCTCCCGCGCGCCGCGGCCGTGACAGGGCCGGCTGGCGCCGCCTGGAGCGCACCCCCGGCTTCCGGGCGCCGCACAGCTGGCAGGGCTGACGCCACTCTCGCCTTCGAGGCCCCGCCTTCCTCCGGGAGGGCGGGGCCTCGTGCCGTCACGCCACCTGGGCCGCGGCCGACTCCGCGAGCGGCCGCACCGCCGGGTGCCAGGGGCGGCCGCGCGGCCCGGTAAGGACCAGGCGGCGTGAGATCCCCGGCGTCACCGGCAGCAGCACCAGGTCGGGCGGGATCAGGGAGCGCGACACCTCGGACAGGACGGTCACGCCGATGCCCGCCTGCACCATGCTGATCAGGGTCGCCAGGTCGCGGACGCGGTGCGCCGGGGTGAGGCGCGCACCGGCCACGTCGTGCAGCGCGCGGACGCGGTCCTCGCAGCCGCCCGGCGAGATCAGGAAGTCGTCGTCCGCCAGCTCGCCGATGTCGACGACCGGCTCGTCCGCGAGCGGGTGGTCGCGGGGGAGCAGCGCGCGGTAGCCGTCCACCGCGAGCAGGACGCCGGGGCCCGGCGGCGGGTCGATCAGCACGCCGGCGTCGGCCGTGCCGTTCTCCAGCCACTCCTCGACCTCGGCGCTGTCGCCCTCGAAGACCCGCACGGTCACCCCGGGCCTGCTCTCGCGCCAGTGCCGCAGCAGACCGGGCAGCAGGCCCTGACAGACGGTGGGCGTCGCGGCGAGCCGCACCGTGCCGGTCATGGCGGGGTCGGCGTGGGCCGCGAGCTCCTCCACCGACCGGACCGCCGACAGCGCGCCGCGGGCGTGCGGCAGGATCCGCTCCCCGAGCGCCGTCGTCCGTACCGGAGCCGCCCGGACGAGCAGCGGGCCCGCCAACTCCCGCTCCAGGGAGGCGACGGCGTGCGAGACCGCCGACTGGCTCATGCCGAGCTCCGCGGCGGCCGCGCTGAACCCGCCCGCTTCGACGACGGCGAGGAAGGCTCTGAGCTGCGGGACGTTCACGGGCATGAGGCGGCCTCATAGGTCTATGACGGCTATGCGTTGGATCAATGGTGCCAGGACGGGCGAGGGTTGTTCCGTGCCGCCGGACCGGGCGGACACCCGAGACGACGCGAAGGAGCGCCATGCCCCACATCAGGGCCACCGTCACCGACCCCGACCTGCCCGCCGATGTCCGACGCGCCCTCGCCGAGGGCCTGACCCGCCTCGCGGTCACCGCGCTCGGCAAGTCCGCCGCGCGCACCATCGTCCACCTCGACCTCGTCCCCGCGGAGCGCTACTACGTGGCCGGAAAACCCCTCACCGACGGCGTCCGTGATGTGCACCTGGAGGTCAGCATCACCGCGGGCACCAACAGCGCGGCGGAGAAGGCGGCCTTCATCGCCGGGGCCTCCGCGTTCCTGACGGAGCTCATCGGCCCGCTCGCCCGGGGCGGCGTCGCCCTGCACGAACTGCACCCCGAGAGCTACGGATACCAGGGCGTGACCCAGTTCGACCACTACCGCGGGACATGACAGGGGCCCGCACGCCGCGGCGTGCGGGCCCACATCCGCGTACGGGCAGGAAAGGGGCGGGCGCTATCGCAGCCGCGCCATCAGCGCATGCTCGACCAGCGTGATCAGCGCGCTCTTCGCGTCCGCGCGGTGGCGCGCGTCGGTGGTGATGATGGGGGTGTCCGGGCCGATCTGCAGCGCCTCGCGCACCTCGTCCGGCGTGTACGGCTGGTGGCCGTCGAAGCCGTTGAGGGCGATGACGAAGGGCAGCCCGGAGTTCTCGAAGTAGTCGACGGCGGGGAAGCAGTCGGCGAGCCGCCTCGTGTCGACCAGGACGACCGCGCCGATCGCGCCACGGACCAAGTCGTCCCACATGAACCAGAAGCGGTCCTGGCCCGGCGTACCGAAGAGGTACAGGATCAGGTCCTGGTCCAGGGTGATGCGGCCGAAGTCCATGGCCACCGTCGTGGTGGTCTTGTCCCCGGTGTGGGTGAGGTCGTCGATGCCCGCGGACGCGGACGTCATGACGGCCTCGGTGCGCAGCGGGTTGATCTCAGAGACCGCCCCGACGAACGTGGTCTTGCCCACGCCGAAGCCGCCCGCCACCACGATTTTCGCGCTGGTGGTGGAGCGGGCTGTTGCTCCGCCGCTAGAGCTTGCGAAGTCCACTGAGCACCCTTTCGAGCAGTGTCACGTCTGGCTGGCCGCCGGCGGTCTCGTCGCCGCCGGGCTGATGGATGGCGACGAGTCCGGCCTCCGCCAGGTCGGCTACGAGGATCCGGGCGACGCCGAGGGGGATGGAGAGCAGCGCCGAGATCTCGGCGACTGACTTGATCTCGCGGCACAGGTTGCAGATGCGCTGATGCTCGGGCAACTGGCCCTGCAACTGATGTGGTTGAGCGGTGGTGTGCACCAGCGCCTCGATGGCGAGCTGGTAACGCGGCCTGGTGCGGCCACCCGTCATGGCGTACGGGCGCACCAGGGGGTTGTTCGCCGACCCCGCGGGCGCCGGCTCGGGGGCGCGCCGCTGGGGTTGCACGGGCTGGATACGGGGCGCGTGCGCCGGAGTGCCCTGGTCGTAGGGGCGCGGCCCGGGCTGCTGGGGCTGCGCGTACGGCTGGCGGCGGTGGCTCGGCGCGGAGGGGAAGTTGTACCTGTTCGGGCCGCCGTCGCGCTGGCCACCCTGGCCGTGACCAGGGGACCAGTTCGCCGAAGACGAACCGTCTGGGGGTGTTGCCACGTTGCTTCCTCCTCCAACTGTGCCGGGCACCATCACTGTGGAGCCGCGTCCCGAAACCTTACGGGCACGGGACACGAAAACGCACCGTCTGTCTGTTAGTTGAGAAGGCTCCCCTGGAGCTCCGCGCGCAGGTCCGGGGTGAGGACGGTGCCCGCGCGATCGACAAGAAGTGCCATTTCGTACCCAACGAGACCGATGTCCGCATCCGGGTGGGCGAGAACGGCGAGCGAGGAGCCGTCGGAGATGGACATGATGAAGAGAAATCCTCGCTCCATCTCCACAACGGTCTGGGTCACCGAGCCGCCCTCGAAGATCCGGGAGGCCCCGGCCGTGAGGGAGGTCAGACCCGAGGCGACGGCCGCGAGCTGGTCGGCGCGGTCGCGCGGGAAGCCTTCGGACATCGCCAGAAGGAGTCCGTCGGCGGAGACCACCACTGTGTGGGACACCCCGGGGGTGTTGTCCACGAAGTTGGTGATCAACCAGTTCAGGTTCTGTGCCGCCTGGCTCATCGGGCTCACACTAACGCTCCTGGTTGTAGGTGCTATCAGGGCTGAAGCCCTGGCCATTCGTGTCACTGCCTGCGGTGCGGCCCCGCTGGACGCCGCGGCGCAGGTTGCTCAGCCTGCCCCGTACGTCCTCGGGATCGCGGGAGACCTGGGGGCCGCCCTGTGGAGTCTGTTCCGCGGTGCCCTCGACCAGATTGGCCTTGGGCACCCGCCGCGGGAGCCCGGACGAGGTGACCCCGCCCGCCTTCGGCTCCTTGAGGCGCTCGGCCCGCTGCCAGCGCTCGTCGTTGGACGAACGCCAGTCGTCCTTGCCCTCGGTCGCGGCGGGGGAACTTCCGTTCCCGTTCGCGGCGGAGGAGCCCCTGCGGGGGAGACCCGCGTCGGTCATGTCGTGGACGGCCGACGGCGTCGGTCCCGGCCGGTCGAAGCCTACGCGCTCGGCGTCGCCCGTGTGGGCCGGTGAAGCAGATTCCGCTTCCTGCCCGTACTCGCCCTGATAGCCGTCGGCGCTGGGCCAGTCGTCCTGACGGGACCGCTCCGGATACGCGAGCTGCGGGTCCTGGTAGCCGCCGTCCTGGGACGGCTGGTCCGGGTAGTACTGCTCGTCGCGGTAACCGTGGTCGGCGTACTGCTGCTGCTCGGCGTACTGCGGGTCCGTGTACTGCTGGTCCGTGTACTGCGCGTCGGCGTACCGCGCATCGCCGTACTGGCCGGGGGCGTACTGCTGGTCGTCGTAACCCTGCCCCTGGTCGTAGCCGGTCTGCTGCTGTTCGTCGTACGCGGGGGCCTGCTGCTCGTAGCCGCCCTGCTGGGGCTGCACCTCGTCGCGGAAGAGCGGGCGGTGGCCGCCGGGCTGCTGGGCCTGCGCCTCCAGGGCCGCGCGGCGCTCCTCGCGCATCAACGAGCGGCCGACCGGGTCGAGTTCGGGTTGCCCCTCGGAGCCGTCACCGTGGTAGCGGCTGTCGTCGAAGCCGAGCTCGGCGGCCGTGCGCAGCGGCTCGGCCTCCAGGGCCTGCTGCTCGGGGATGATCGAGGAGACGGTGAACTCGTTGTCGTGCGGCGCGTGGTCGCCACCGCCACCGTGCGTGATCGCGTCCGGCAGCATGACCAGCGAGGTCGTGCCCGCCTGCTCGCCCGAGGGGCGCAGCTGGACGCGGATGCCGTGCCGGTCGGACAGGCGACCGACCACGAACAGGCCCATGCGCTGCGAGATCGCGGCGTCCACGGTCGGCGGGTTGGCCAGCTTGTGGTTGATGTCCGCGAAGTCCTCGGCGGTGAGGCCGATGCCCTTGTCGTGGATCTCGACCATGACGCGGCCGTCGGGCAGCCGGGTGGCGGTGACGCGGACCTTGGTCTGCGGCGAGGAGAACGTCGTGGCGTTCTCCAGGAGCTCGGCGAGCAGGTGCACGAGGTCGGTCACGGCGAGGCCGTGGATCTCGGCCTCCGGCACGCCCTCCAGCTCGATGCGCTCGTACTGCTCCACCTCGGAGGAAGCGGCGCGCAACACGTCGACCAGCGGGACCGGCTGGTCCCAGCGGCGGCCCGGCTCCTCACCGGAGAGGACCAGGAGGTTCTCGCCGTTGCGGCGCATACGGGTCGCCAGGTGGTCCAGGCGGAAGAGGTTCTCCAGCTGGTCCGGGTCGGCCTCGTTGTTCTCCAGGTCGGTGATGAGGGTCAGCTGGCCCTCGATCAGCGACTGGTTGCGGCGCGAGAGGTTGGTGAAGATCGCGTTGATGTTGCCGCGGAGCAGGGCCTGCTCCGCGGCGAGCCGGACGGCCTCGCGGTGCACCTGGTCGAAGGCGCGGGCGACCTCGCCGATCTCGTCCGTCGTGTTGATCGGGATGGGCTGGACGCGGGTGTCGACGCGGCCCGGGTCGGTGCGCGAGAGCTGGTCGACCAGCATCGGCAGGCGCTGCTCGGCGATGCCGAAGGCGGCCGTGCGCAGCTGGCGCATCGCCTTGGACATCTGGCGGGCCATGAGTCCGGCCAGGATGAAGGCGGCGAGCAGCGCGAGGACGACGATGGCGCCGGTGATGTACGCGTTGCGCTGGGCGTTGGCGGCGATGTCGGAGGCCTCGTCCACGGCCTTGTCGGCGAGGTCCGACTCGATGGTGCGGTACGCGTCGAACTTGGCGGTGGTCGTCGCCCACCAGGCCTGCCGCGTGATGCCCTTGCCGGCCAGCGTGACGCGGGCGCTCGGCTGGGTGCTCGGCAGCGTGGCGAGCTCCGAGACCATCTTGTCCTGCGAGGGCGGCGGGACGAACGTCTTGCCCTGGGCCTTCGCGTCGGCCGCGGCCTGCTTGGCCTGCTTCTCGCCGCCGGCCGTCAGCTCCTTCTTGGCGTCCTCCAGCTTGGCGACGTCCTGGGGGGTGCCGCCGCCGGTGTACTCCTCGATGGCGATGCGCTCGAGGTAGGCGTACGAGGCGAGGGAGGTGCGCTGCAGCGTCAGCGAGCCGGTGCCGGGGCCCGGCTTGACCAGGAGGTGGGTACCGATGGACCGCTCGAGGGAGAGCGCGGCCTTGGAGAGGGAGATCGCGTAGACGGTCCGGCCGTAGCTGGTGATGTTGCCGGTGCCCAGACCGAGCTCGTTGGCGAACTCCATCAGGGGGTGCTGGATGGCGACGTAGCCCTCTTCGGTCTGCACGCCGGGGAGCTTCGTCGTGTACGCGGCCTGACGCAGCGGACCGAGCTTCGGCTCGACCTTGCGGAAACCGGCGAGGCGGCGGTTGAGGCCTTCCTTGTCCGGCATGTTGGCGGCGGCGGCCCTGAAGTCGGCGGCGGCCCGGTCGGTGGCCTTGCGCGCCTTCACGACGGCCGGGTCGTTCCGCTTGCCGTTCAGCAGCGGAGCGGCGGAGATGTCGCGCTCCTCGACGAGGCGGTTGCCGTAGTCCAGCGAGGCCCGCACCAGGCGGGCCGTGTTCTCGGCGTCCTGCGCCTCGCTCCAGGTGTCGATGGAGCCCTTCACCTGGAAACCGCCCATGACCAGGCCGACGAGCACGGGTATGAGGAGGATCGCGTTCAGCCGGGTCGGCACGCGCCAGTTGCGCGGGGACATCCGTCCACCGGAGGCGGCCGGGGGCTCGTTTCCTGGCGCGGCGGCCATGTCGGCGGGGGACGCCGCTGCGCGCGGCGGCGGGGTGAAGTTGCCCCGCGTGTCCCCGGTCGGGGATGCCGCGGGACTCGGCTTGCTTCGCCTCACTCGACCAACAACCTCTCGGCGGCGGCACTCACGTCGTGCCGCTGTCGTCTCCAAGGCCCGTGCTACTGGGCAGTTCAGCGCATTCCAGCACGTCAGAGCCTGCTGCACCAAACACTGGGAAGCGGAAGTTCCGAGTGGTGTAAGCCTCAGATAAATCGGTCATAAAGAGCGAGCCCCGCCAAAAGGCGGGGCTCCTGTGAGCACAGCGACACCAGATGACCGCGACGCGTGGCGGTCACCCGGCAATTCTCTGTCGAAACGTTATGAACACGGCGCGCGGCCGTGTCAAAGGACACAGATCGCTCCGTACGGACTACGGCAACTGCCGTACTGACCTGCCTACTTGAGGCGTGCCATAAGTGCGTGTTCAACCAAAGTGATCAAGCCACTCTTTGCGTCCGCACGGTGTCGCGCGTCGGTCGTGATGATCGGAGTGCCGTCCCCGATCTGCAGCGCCTCGCGCACTTCCTCGGGCGTGTACGGCTGGTGGCCGTCGAAGCCGTTGAGGGCGATGACGAAGGGCAGCCCGGAATTCTCGAAGTAGTCGACGGCCGGAAAACAGTCGGCGAGACGGCGGGTGTCCACGAGCACGACCGCGCCGATCGCGCCGCGCACGAGGTCGTCCCACATGAACCAGAAGCGGTCCTGGCCCGGCGTACCGAAGAGGTACAGGATCAGGTCCTGGTCCAGGGTGATGCGGCCGAAGTCCATGGCGACGGTGGTCGTCGTCTTGTCCCCGGTGTGGGTGAGGTCGTCGATGCCCGCGGACGCGGACGTCATGACGGCCTCGGTGCGCAGCGGGTTGATCTCGGAGACCGCCCCGACGAACGTGGTCTTGCCCACGCCGAAGCCGCCCGCCACCACGATCTTCGCGGAGGTGGTGGAACGGACGGCGTCCGAGCCCGAGCCGCTAGAGCTTGCGAAGTCCACTGAGCACCCTTTCGAGCAGTGTCACGTCAGGCTGGCCGCCGGCGTTCTCGTCGCCGCCGGGCTGGTGGATGGCGACGAGCCCGGCCTCGGCCAGGTCCGCCACGAGGATCCGGGCCACGCCGAGCGGCATCGACAGGAGCGCCGACACCTCGGCCACCGACTTGACCTCACGGCAGAGGTGGCAGATCCGCTGGTGCTCGGGGAGCAGCCCCATCAGCTGGGCCGGGTCGGCCGTGGTGCTCACCAGCGCCTCGATGGCGAGCTGGTAGCGGGGCCGGGTCCGGCCGCCGGTCATCGCGTAGGGACGCACCAGCGGCTGGTCGCCCTCCATTCCGTACGAAGCGTCCCCGTACGGGTTGTGAGAGGCGGTGGGCGGGGTCATGGATCCTCCGGGCGGGACAGCAGGTCATCTGCGTGTGCCGTCTGACAGAGCCGGTGGGGGCAGTGTGGCGGCCGGACGGTTGGTCAGTACGTTCGGTCGGTGGGGCGGCCGAAGGGGATGAAGACTTCGGAGCGTGCTCGGGCTAGTGGAGCAGGCTGCCCTGCAGCTCGGCGCGGAGGTCCGGGGTCAGGACGGCGCCCGCGCGGTCGACGAGGAGCGCCATCTCGTACCCGACGAGGCCGATGTCGCACTCGGGGTGCGCGAGCACCGCGAGGGACGAGCCGTCGGAGACGGACATGATGAAGAGGAACCCCCGCTCCATCTCCACCACCGTCTGTGTGACGGTGCCGCCCTCGAAGATCCGGGAGGCCCCGGCCGTGAGGGAGGTCAGGCCGGAGGCGACCGCGGCGAGCTGGTCGGCCCGGTCGCGGGGGAAGCCTTCGGACATCGCCAGAAGGAGGCCGTCGGCGGAGACCACGACCGTGTGGGACACCCCGGGGGTGTTGTCCACGAAGTTGGTGATCAACCAGTTCAGATTCTGTGCAGCCTGGCTCATCGGACTCAACTAACGCTCCTGCTGGTGAGTGGGGAAACTGCCGGTCTGGCCGGTACCGGCCTGGCGACCCTGCTGGATGCCCCGACGGAGATTCGTCAGCCGGCCGCGTACCTCTTCGGGCGCACGCGAGACCTGCGGACCTGTGCTGTCCTGCTGCTGCTGGGCCGTGCCCGCGACCAGGTTGGCCCGCGGGACGCGGCGCGGCAGACCGGATGTGGTGACGCCGCCCGCGGACGGCTGCCGGACGCGCTCGGCCTGGCGGCCCAGCTCGTCATTGGGGGAGGAGCGCCAGTTGCCGGGCGCGCCGCTGCCGTTGGTTCCGCCGTCCCCGGCCGCGGGCACGGGCGCGGCGGCCGGGTCCTGGCGCTGCGGGCGCGAGGGCAGCGGACGCTGCGGCGGCTCGGGAGCCTGGTGGCGCGGCGGCTCCGGGGCGCGGTGCGGCGCGGCCTCGGGGGCCCGCCCGCCCTGCTGCTCCGGGTACGCGGCCTGCTGGTTGTGCTGCTCCTGCTGCTGTGCGGCCTGCTGGTTCTGCTGCTGCTGGAACCAGTTGGTCTCCAGCGTGTCGTACAGCGGCGTCCGTCCGTCGCCGGGACCGGCGGCGGGCGGCAGGGCCTCGGGCTCGACGGGCTGCGGCGGCTGGGAGTGCTGCGGCTGCTGCGGGGCCTGGGGCTGCTGCGGGGCCTGGGGCTGCTGGGGGCCGCCCTGGTGGGGGTCGCCCTGGCCGCGGCGCGGGGCCGGCGGACGCGGCACGGTGTAGTCGGGCATCTCCCGGTTGCCGCGCTGGACCGGGGCGTTGCCCTGGCTCTGGTGCTGCTGCCCCTGCTGCTGACTCTGCTGCTGGTCCTGGCGGAAGTCGTTCTGGCCGTTCGGAGCCGCGGGCCGAGGGGACGGCTGACCGTTGCCGGGACCGCTGCTCTGGCCGCCGAAGACGTCCGAGCGGACGAACTGGCCGGTGGACCCCTCGTCCTGCGGCGCGGGCGTGCCGGGCGGCGGCCCGTCGAAGTCCGGGCGGGGGAACTCGGCGGTGGAGCCGGGTCCCTGCCGGTCGTCGGCCCCGTGCTGGGGGAACTGGCCGGTCGACTCGGGCTCTTCGTGCCCGCGCGGGGTGTCGAAGGGCTCGCGCGCGACCTGCGGCTGCGCGTTCTCGTCGCTCCAGCTGGGCACGCGCGGACCGGCGTAACCGCCCGGAGCGCTCGGCGCGGGGTTGCCGCCGGGCAGCTCGGCCCGGGGGCCGCCGCGCGGCGGCAGCTGGGGCCTGCGGCCCTGGCCGGTCCGGTCGTTGCCCGCACCGGATTCGGCCGGGGGGTTCATGGCGTTCGTACGCTGCTGGGGCACCGGAGGCTGCGGCGCGTTGGAGCCGCGACCGCCCTGCGGGACGAGCGGCGGACGACCCTGACCCTGACCCTGGCCGGGGCCACCCTGGCCCTGACCCTGACCGGGCGCCTGACCCTGACCCGGTCGCTGCCCAGGTCCCTGACCCTGGCCCTGACCAAGACCCTGACCCTGGCCCCCGTCCCGCGAAGGCAGCGCCGCCCGCGGACCGGAGCCCGCGACCTGCTGGCGGGGCGCACCGGCACCGAGCAGCCCGGGGCCGCCCTGGCCACCGCCACCGGGACCGCCGCGGCCGGGGCCGCCGGTCAGACCGGGAGCGTTGTTGCCCGCGCCGACACCGCGTCGCGCGGCGGCGGCACCCGCGGCGGCCTGAGCCGCCGCGGGACCACCGGTCGGGGTGGGCGCACCGGGCTTGCCCGGCACCTTCTTGCCGCCTTGGGCGACGTCGACGGGGAGCATGACCAGCGCGGTCGTGCCACCGGAGTCGGACGGGCGGAGCTGGATGCGGATGCCGTGGCGCTGCGACAGACGGCCGACCACGAACAGACCCATGCGGCGCGAGACCGAGACGTCCACGGTGGGCGGCGAGGCGAGCCGCTCGTTGATCGCCGCCAGGTCCTCGGGGGAGAGGCCGATGCCGGTGTCGTGGATCTCGATCAGCACGCGGCCGTCGGGCAGCGCGTGACCGGTGACCTTGACCTTGGTCTGCGGCGAGGAGAAGGACGTCGCGTTCTCGAGGAGCTCGGCGAGGAGGTGCACGAGGTCGTTGACGACGCGCCCGGCGACCTCGGTCGCGGGGACCGAGGAGAGCTCGATGCGCTCGTACTGCTCCACCTCGGACGCGGCGGCACGCAGCACGTCGACGAGGGGGACGGGCCGGGTCCAGCGGCGGCCCGGCTCCTCACCGGCGAGGACGAGGAGGTTCTCGCCGTTACGGCGCATGCGGGTCGCGAGGTGGTCGAGCTTGAACAGCGAGGACAGCTGGTCCGGGTCGGCCTCGCGCGACTCCAGCTCGGAGATGAGCGAGAGCTGGCGCTGGATGAGGCCCTGCGAACGCCGCGAGAGGTTGGTGAACATCGCGTTGACGTTGCCCCGCAGGAGGGCCTGCTCGGCGGCGAGGCGGACGGCCTCGCGGTGCACGTCGTCGAAGGCCGCGGCCACCTGGCCGATCTCGTCCCTGGAGTGCACACCGACGGACTCGACGGAGGTGTCGACGTCCTGCGGGTCCGACTCCGAGAGCTGCTTGACCAGCTCGGGCAGGCGGTCCTGGGCGACCTTGGTCGCGGTGTCCTGCAGCCGGCGCAGCGAGCGGATCATGGACCGGGCGACGACGAACGCGCCGACGAGCGAGACGCCGAGCACGAGCAGGATCAGCACACCGTTGAGGATGGCCGACTGCTCCGACTCGTTGCGCAGCTCGCGCGCCTTCTGCTCCATCTCGCCGAGCAGCGTCAGCTCGATCCGGGACATCGCCTCGATCTTGGTGCTGTCGGCGTCGACCCAGTCCTTGTACGACCGCTTGTCCTGGAGCTTGATGCCGCCTTCCTGTTCGAGCACGCGCTTGGCGTACTCGTTGGCGGACTTGACTGCGGGGTTGCCGCCGTCGATGGGCTTGGTCAGCTCACCGGCGTTGCCCGCGTAGATCTTGCTGAACGTCTGGAGCTCCGAGCGCTCCTTCTCGTTGGCGCTGAGGCCGAAGGTGCGGTCGGTCTCGGAGATCTTGCCGTACTGGCTGTCGTTCGGCGGCAGGGCCGCGGCGATGATCGCGCGCTGTACGGAGGCGTACTCCTTGGCCGAGGAGAAGGCGGCCAGCGAGCGCGTGCGCTGGATCATGTCCGGGTTGCTCGTCGCCTGCGCCATGTCCTGCGAGAGCTTGAGCAGCTGCTCGACGAGCTGGCTGTAGGCCTCGACGGTCTGCGAGGTCGAGCCCTCGGCGGTGAACGCCTTCTTGCGGACGTCGCTGATGCCCTGGAGCTGCTGGGTGATCTGGACCGCGCTGTGCCGGACGCCGAGAAGGCCCTTCTCGCCGTCGGTGTCGTTGAGGTCCTGGGTGCCCTGCAGGAAGTTCTTGTAGACCCGGTCGGTCTTCTGGCGCGCGCCCTTGACCGTGTAGTCCGAGGCGTTCGCGTCGTGGGCGAGGGGGCCCGCCGACTTGTCGCGCTCCTCCTGGAGCGCCGCGGCCAGCTCGGTGGCCTGCTTGGTCATCTCGGTCAGCAGCTTCATGTTGTCGAGCTGCTCGATCTCGTCCATGGACGAGGTGATGCGGAGCGCACCGAGCGAGGTCGCCGTGATCACGGGGAGCGCGAGCAGTGAGACCAGTCGGGTGGAGATGCGCCAGTTGCGCAGGGCTATTCGCGAGCCGGGCCCGGTGGGCGACTTCGTGCCGGCCGAACCCTTGCCCTTGCCCTTGGCCGGGGCGGCCGCCGTGCCGCTCCCCTTCGTGCCCTGGCGCGCGGCTCCGGGGCCGGTGTCGCCGGGCGTGCCCGGTCCGGGGCTCTGGGCGTGCTGGGGCGCGGAGCCGCGCTCCGGCTCCGCCGGAGCACTTCCTCGGCCGTGGTCGGCCTGGGGAGACCCCTTGCCATCCCTCTTGAAACGTCCCTGCACTAGCGTCGCAACCTCTGGACCAGGCGTCCTGCCGGATAACGGCGGGACGGTGTCGGCGTCTTGGGGCGGCGAGCGCCCCATGGGTGGTCGTGAGTGACCGGCGCTGCTCCCCCTTCCCGCCGCCACTCGGCGCTGCGTTGCGCCCCTGCGCGCCGGTTCGATCCCGCGGCGGTCCCGGGAATTCCAGCACAGTGCCGGATCTCCAACAAGGCCCGTGTGTCGCGCCGCCACGTACGTGACGCGTTGTGAGTGCGGAGTCACGAGACGTAGAAAGTGATCTAGTAAATAACGGACTCATCCCCACAAAGCTCCTGCCGGTGGGGGGTGTCCCAGTGTTCATGATCAGGAGCGGAATGGTGCCTTCAGTGGCGCAATGTCCGTTTCCAACTGCCTCACCCTGGGCCTGAATTGACCCATTTGTCGGCTCGCTCGTGAGCAAACTCACACGAAGATCATGGCGTCTTCCGGACTTTGGCCGGGAATTGGATGTTTAGCCTGACGCTTTACAGGGATGGCGAATCCGACAATCGCGTCCGCAGTGCGACGCCCCAACCGACGAGGTCCGAACAGCAGATGAAGACTGTGAAGTCCACGATGTTCCGCAACATAGCCAACCCGCGCCGCACCACTCTCGCGCACCTCACGGACGCGGACGAGTTCCAGGCCGCCCCCGAACAGCCGGAGCACACGGTCGACCTCCCGACCCAGACGGCCAACCCGAAGCGCACGATCCTGATGGACGCCCCGGAGACCGCGGTCCCGACGGGCGTGTAGTTCCAGCCCGTCCGGCGTTTGAGGACGAGCCGCGCAGCGGCGACGGGCGGCAACCGAAGCCACGGGCCCACCGGGACCAACGTCGTCAGCAGGCCGCAGGCCCCCGCGTTAGCCTGGGGTGTCACTCCGCAACCACCCCAAGAGGCTAGAGCGTGCGCATCGCCAGGTTCTCCATCGACGGCAATGTCGGCTACGGCGTAGTCGAGGGGGAGGGCCCAGACGGGCTCGTCCTCGACATCATCAAAGGCATTCCCTACGCCGATTTCGAGCTGTCCGGCACCAAGGTCCCGCTCAGCAAGGTGCGCCTGCTGCCGCCGGTGCTCCCGAACAAGATCGTGGCCTTCGGCCGCAACTACCAGGAGCACGCGGCGGAGCTCGGCAACGAGGTGCCCGACGTCCCGTTCGCGTTCCTGAAGCCCTCCACCTCGCTGGTCGGCTCCGGCGACGCCATCACGTACCCCTCGTTCTCCGAGGAGCTGCACCACGAGGCCGAGCTGGCCGTGGTCATCGGCCGCATGTGCCGCGAGGTCCCGCGCGAGCGGGTCAAGGACGTGATCTTCGGCTACACCTGCGCCAACGACGTCACCGCGCGTGACGTCCAGCGCCGCGAGAAGCAGTGGGCCAGGGCCAAGGGCTTCGACAGCGCCTGCCCGCTCGGCCCCTGGGTGGAGACCGAGCTCGACCCGGCCGACCTCACCATCCAGTGCACGGTCAACGGCCAGCAGCGCCAGCTGGGCCGCACCAGCGAGATGGTCCACTCCATCGAGGACCTGATCGTCAACATCTCCGAGGCCATGACGCTGCTCCCCGGCGACGTCATCCTCACGGGCACCCCGGCCGGCGTCGGGCCCCTCAACGTCGGCGACGAGGTCGCCGTCTCCATCGAAGGCATCGGCACTCTCACCAACAAGGTGATCAAGCGTGGCTAACGCGACCCCCGTACGCGTACGGTTCTGTCCCTCGCCGACCGGCAACCCCCACGTGGGACTGGTCCGCACCGCCCTCTTCAACTGGGCCTACGCCCGGCACAACGAGGGCACCCTGGTCTTCCGCATCGAGGACACCGACGCGGCTCGCGACTCGGAGGAGTCCTACGAGCAGCTGCTCGACTCGATGCGCTGGCTGGGCTTCGACTGGGACGAGGGCCCCGAGGTCGGCGGCCCGCACGCGCCGTACCGCCAGTCGCAGCGCATGGACATCTACAAGGACGTCGCCGAGAAGCTCATCGCGGCCGGCCACGCCTACCCGTGCTACTGCACCACCGAGGAGCTGGACACCCGCCGCGAGGCCGCCCGCGCCGCCGGCAAGCCCTCCGGCTACGACGGCCACTGCCGCGACCTCACCGCCGAGCAGAAGCAGGCGTACGAGGCGGAGGGCCGCAGCCACATCGTCCGCTTCCGGATGCCCGACGAGGCCACCACCTTCGTCGACCTGGTCCGCGGCGAGATCACCGTCCAGGCGGAGAACGTCACCGACTACGGCATCGTGCGCGCCAACGGCGCCCCGCTGTACACGCTGGTCAACCCGGTCGACGACGCCCTGATGGAGATCACGCACGTGCTGCGCGGCGAGGACCTGCTGTCCTCCACCCCGCGCCAGATCGCGCTCTACAAGGCGCTGATCGAGCTCGGCGTCGCCCGGACGATCCCCGAGTTCGGCCACCTCCCGTACGTCATGGGCGAGGGCAACAAGAAGCTCTCCAAGCGCGACCCGCAGGCGTCCCTGAACGTCTACCGCGAGCGCGGCTTCCTCCCCGAGGGCCTCCTCAACTACCTGTCCCTCCTGGGCTGGTCGTTCTCCGCGGACCAGGACGTCTTCTCGATCGACGACATGGTCGCGAAGTTCGACGTGGCGGACGTGAACCCGAACCCGGCCCGCTTCGACCTGAAGAAGGCCGAGGCGATCAACGCCGACCACATCCGCATGCTGGACGTGAAGACCTTCGCCGAGGCCTGCGAGCCCTGGCTGCGCGCCCCGCACGCCAACTGGGCCCCCGAGGAGTTCGACGAGGCGGCCTGGGCGGCCATCGCGCCGCACGCGCAGACCCGTCTGAAGGTCCTCTCCGAGATCACCGACAACGTGGACTTCCTGTTCCGCGCGGAGCCGGTCTTCGACGAGCCGTCCTGGACGAAGGCCATGAAGGAGGGCTGCGACGCCCTTCTGCGCACGGCCCGCGCCAAGCTGGAGGCGGCCGACTGGACCTCCCCCGACTCCCTCAAGGAGGCCGTCCTGGCCGCCGGCGAGGAGCACGGCCTGAAGCTCGGCAAGGCCCAGGCCCCGGTCCGCGTCGCCGTCACCGGCCGCACGATCGGCCTGCCCCTCTTCGAGTCCCTGGAGATCCTGGGCAAGGAGAAGACGCTGAACCGCATCGACGCGGCCCTGGCGAAGCTCACCGCCTGACCGCACGCGCGAGCCCCGAAGGACCCGGAAGCCATGACGGCTCCCGGGTCCTTCGCCTACCGTCGAAGACATGCCGATCAAAGCCGTGGTCTGGGACATAGATGACACGATCTTCGACTACGCGCGGGCCGACAGCGCCGGCATGCGGGCCCACCTGACCGCCGAGGGCCTCCTGGAGCGGTACGAGTCCGCCGAGCGCGCCCTGGTCCTGTGGCGGCGGCTCACGGAGCGGCACTGGGCCCGCTTCGGGGCCGGTGAGGTCGCCTTCGAGCAGCAGCGCCGCGACCGCGTGCGGGACTTCCTCGACAACCAGGCGCTGTCCGACCCCGACGCCGACGCCTGGTTCACGCGTTACGTCGGTCACTACGAGTCGGCCTGGTCCCTCTTCCCCGACACCCTCCCGACCCTGGACGCCCTCGCGGGCGACTACCGGCACGCGGTGCTGTCCAACTCCGCGCTGGTCGTCCAGGACCGCAAGCTGACGGTCCTCGGCATCCGCGGCCGCTTCGAGGCGGTCCTGTGCGCCGCCGACCTCGGCTTCTCCAAGCCCGCCGCGGAGGCCTTCCGCGCGGTCTGCACGACGCTGCGGCTCGAACCCGCCGAGATCGCCTACGTCGGTGACCAGCCGGACATCGACGCCCGAGGCGCCCGGGACGCCGGTCTGCTCGGCATCTGGCTCGACCGCAACGGCGCGACCGAGGACGGCCCGTCGGGCGTGCACCGCATCTCGCGCCTCTCCGAGCTCCCCGCGCTGCTGCGTGCGGATACCCGTTTTGGAGCGCCGTCCACCTTCGGGTAATGTTCTTCCTGCGCCGCCCGAGAGGGCCGAAAGGTCCGGTCGGGAAGCGCACATCAAACAAAACCCCCGCAAGGGGTTGAGTTTTGATGGCCTATGGTGTAATTGGCAGCACGACGGTTTCTGGTTCCGTTAGTCTAGGTTCGAGTCCTGGTAGGCCAGCTCGCAGAGCTCATCTGCAACCGCGGGTGTCGTTCAATGGCACAGCATCCGCAAAGCCCCCGTTGTGTAGCGGCCTAGCACGCCGCCCTCTCAAGGCGGTAGCGCCGGTTCGAATCCGGTCGGGGGTACAGATCCTTCCCGCGGGGACAGATCGGGTCGCACCCACTGTCACTGATGCAGGATCGCTAGGGCCCCCGTTGTGTAGCGGCCTAGCACGCCGCCCTCTCAAGGCGGTAGCGCCGGTTCGAATCCGGTCGGGGGTACTGTAGGTCCTAGACCTGGTCTAGACCACATTGGGCTATGGTGTAATTGGCAGCACGACGGTTTCTGGTTCCGTTAGTTTAGGTTCGAGTCCTGGTAGCCCAGCGCAGTAATGATGTTGTGAATCCGCCACGTGGTACGTGACGTCGCAAGATCCAGGCCCCCGTTGTGTAGCGGCCTAGCACGCCGCCCTCTCAAGGCGGTAGCGCCGGTTCGAATCCGGTCGGGGGTACAAGAACGGCAAGGGGCCTTCCCGTCAGGGAGGGCCCCTTCGTCATTCCCCGGTCTCCCGCTCCCCGAAGCGCCGGTAGGACTCCTCGGCCTGCGCGATGCGGCGCAGGCTCAGCAGCACCGGCTCGTACAGCACCGTGAGGGCGACGGCCGCCTCCAGCTGCCGGTCGGGCGACTCGTACCGCTCGATCAAGTCCAGGTCGCTCTCGGCCAGTTGACTCCCCGCGCGTGCGTAGGGCGCCAAGTCCTCGGCGGCGCACGGATATCCGAGCCGGGTCAGCGTGGCGACCGCGGTCACCAGCATCCGGTAGGGCGGCGACTCGTCCGTGTAGCGCTGCGCGTGCTCCCAACCGAGCTGTGCGAGAAGCGCGTTCACGGTGTGGTGCGCCGCCGCGTCCGACGCGTCGTCCTCGGCCGGTTCCGGGCCGTGCGGCAGCGCCCCCACCGCCGTCCCCAGCCGGGAGTTGTGGTCGAGGGACTCGTCCTCCAGGGCGGTCAGCACGTCGCGCGCCGACGCGATCGGCACCCGGCCGACCTGGACCAGGGCCCGCACCAGCCGGAGCCGCTCCAGGTGGGCGTCGTCGTACTCGGACTGCGTCGCGGTCACCCGTCGGCCGGGCGGCACCAGGCCCTCGCGCAGGTAGTACTTGATCGTGGCCGTGGGGACCCCGCTGTGCCGGCTCAGCTCCGCCAGTCTCATCGGTTCGTGCCTCCTCTTGCGCCCCTCTTTGGAGAGTGGCACTATCCAAGCATGGATAGTGGAGCTATCCAACCTCCGGTCACGGGTCGAGCAAGGGGAACGCCATGGGCGACAAGCCGATCGATGGGCGCATGACCGCCGAAGAGGAAGGAGAGGTGATCGTCTTCCACATCGGGATGCGCATCAACAACTTCCGCGCCGTCCGCAGCTGGTGGCCCCTCTTCCGGGCGATGCCGCGCATGCTCAGGGAGCTCTCCCAGGACGAGAAGAGCGGGATGCTGGGCTACCGGCTGCTCATCGGGGCGCCGCGCCTGCTGTACGTGGTGCAGTACTGGGAGTCGCAGGAGAAGCTCCTCGCGTACTCCACGAACCAGGACAAGGAGCACCGGCCCGCGTGGGCGGCCTTCAACCGCCGCCTCAAGGAGGGCAGGGGGAAGGTCGGGTTCTGGCACGAGACGTTCGTCGTGCCGGCGGGCGCCCACGAGGCGGTGTACATCAACATGCCGAGGTTCGGCCTGGGCGAGGCGACCAACGTGGTCCCGGTCGGGCGCCGCGGGGACCGGGCGGCCGAACGCCTGCGGACGGTCTGAGAGCCTGTCTTTGAACCCCCGTCGTCCGCGCGGAGCGCGGGCGCAGCGGCGGTCGGTGCGTGCGATCGGTGTGCGGAGTCCAAGGTCATGTGGCGGAGCCACCTGTCCTTGGACTCCGTGCGCCGAGCGGGCGTGCCGGGCGTCGGGGCGCAGGCGGGGGTTCAAAGACAGGCTCTGAGAGGTCGTTTTCACCTGGGGTATGCGGATATCTAGCTGTTTGCGGAGGGCGATGGTCTGGTGTCGATGGGGCTGACAGGCCGACTGCGATTGTC
>NZ_JBVJPW010000022.1:0-144343 GCF_055609205.1 Streptomyces sp. NPDC036815
CGCGTCGACGAAGCACTCAGCCTCAACCCCGACATCGTGTCGACGGCCTGCCCCTTCTGCCTCGTCATGCTCACCGACTCCGTCAACGGCAAGAAGAACGATGGCCAGGCCAAGGAAAGCCTCCAAGTCGTCGACGTCGCCCAACTCCTCCTCGACTCCGTGAAAACACCGGCCGAGGACGCCACCGGCGAGACGGAGCCCGAGACCGAGCCCGCCAAGTAGCCCTGGTGACCACGTAGTCCCGTACCACTACACGCCGATCAGGTACACGCCGATCAGGCCGGTTCCGCCCTCGGGCGGGACCGGCCTGTGGTGTCACCCCTGTACCCCTGGGCACTACTTCGGGTCGCGGTTGAACGTCGCGGTCGACCAGAAGTAACCGAGCACCGCAAGGCCGAGGCACCAGGCCACGGCCAGCCATCCGTTGTGGCCGATCTCGCTGCCGAGCAGCAGGCCGCGCAGGGTCTCGATGGCGGGCGTGAACGGCTGGTACTCGGCGATCGGCTGGAACCAGCCCGGCATCGCGTCGACGGGGGTGAAGGCGCTGGAGAGCAGGGGCAGCAGGATCAGCGGCATCGCGTTGTTGCCCGCCGCCTCGGCGTTCGGGCTGACCAGGCCCATGCCGACCGCGATCCAGGTGAGCGCGGTGGAGAAGAGCACGAGCAGTCCGAACGCGGCCAGCCACTCCAGTACGGAGGCGTCCGTGGACCGGAAGCCGATGGCCACGCCGATGGCGCCCACCAGGACCACGCTGGCGATCGACTGCAGCACGCTGCCGACGACGTGCCCGATGAGTACCGAAGGCCGGTGGATCGCCATCGTGCGGAACCGGGCGATGATGCCCTCGGTCATGTCGTTGGAGACGGAGACCGCGGTGCCGATCAGGGTGCTTCCGACGGTCATCAGGAGCAGGCCCGGGACGACGTACGCGATGTACGCGGAGCGGTCCGCGCCGCCGCCGCCGATCCCCGAACTCATCGCGTCGCCGAATATGTAGACGAAGAGCAGCAACAGCATGACCGGGGTGAGCAGCAGGTTCAGGGTGAGGGAGGGGTAGCGGCGGGCGTGCAGGAGGTTGCGGCGCAGCATGGTGGACGAGTCACGGACGGCGAGGGTGAGGGCGCTCATCGGACGTTCTCCTTCGACTGGTTGTGCTGCTGGGCGGGGAAGGGGGTGGCGGGGGCGGTGAGGGCGAAGAAGACGTCGTCGAGGTCGGGGGTGTGGACGGTGAGTTCGTCGGCCTCGATGGCGTGCGCGTCGAGTCGGTCGAGGATGGCGCGCAGGGCGCGTTGGCTGCCGTCGCTGGGGAGTTGGAGGGTGAGGGCTTCGTCGTCGCGGGTGGTGTCGGTGAGGGCGTGGGCGGCGGTGCGGTAGGTGTCGGGGTCGGTGAAGCGCAGTCGGACGTGGCCGCCGGGGATGAGGCGTTTGAGTTCTTCCGCGCTGCCCTGGGCGGCGATCTTTCCGTCGTTGAGGACGGCGATGCGATCGGCGAGTTCGTCGGCTTCTTCGAGGTACTGGGTGGTGAGGAAGACGGTGACGCCGTCGGCGACGAGGGAGCGGATGATCTGCCACATGGTGTGGCGGGAGCGGGGGTCCAGGCCGGTGGTGGGTTCGTCGAGGAAGATGATGCGAGGGTTGCCGACCAGGGTCATGGCGATGTCGAGTCGGCGCTTCATGCCGCCGGAGTAGGTGGAGGCGGGCTTCTTGGCGGCGTCGGTGAGGTCGAAGCGGGCCAGGAGGTCGGCGGCGACGCGGCGGCCCTCCGGTTTCGGCAGGTGGTGCAGGTCGGCCATGAGGAGCATGTTCTCCTCGCCGGTGATGAGGCCGTCGACGGCGGAGAACTGGCCGGTGACGCCGATGGTGGCGCGTACGGCCTGGGGGTCGGTGGCGAGGTCGTGGCCGCCGACGTGCAGGGCACCGGCGTCGGCGGTGACGAGGGTGGAGAGGATCTTCACTGCGGTGGTCTTGCCGGCGCCGTTCGGGCCGAGCAGGGAGAAGATCGTGCCCTGCGGGACCTCCAGGTCGATGCCGTCGAGGACGGTCTTCTCGCCGTAGGACTTCCGCAGCCCGTGCGCCGCGATGGCCAGGTCGGTCATGGTGGATCTGCTCCCTCTGGAGACGGTGGGCGGGGTGGCGGTCAGAGGCTGCGGGCGGTGATGTCGCCGTAGGCGGTGGTCGCGCGGATCGCCAGACCGGCGTCGGCGCCCTCGGTGTTGCTGAGCGCGTTGTGGACCCGGCCGTACGCGGTGCCCGCGTCGAGCGAGGCGGAGACTCCGCGGGCGGCGCCGACCGTGATCTCCCCGGCCTCGGTGCGCAGTTCGACCGCGCCGCGCACGGCCTCGGCGATGCGGATGTCGCCCTTCATGGTGCGGACGTCGGCGGGCCCGGTGAGGCGGCCGACCGCGATGTCACCGGCCATCACGTCGAGGTGGACGCTCGCGGCCTCGTCGAGCTTGACCGGGCCCTGCGCGCCCTCGTAGGTGACGTCGCCGAGCCGTCCGACGCCCCGGAGTTCACCGGCGGCGGCCTTCGCGTCGACGCGGGAACCGGCGGGCAGCTGGACGGTCACCTCGACGGAACCGGAGTGGCCGAGCATCCGGTTCTTGGGCGCGGCGGCCTCGACGCGCAGGACGCCGTCGGCGTACGCGACCGAGATCCGCTCGGCGGCCTTGACGTCCTTGCCGCTCGCGGCGTCGGCGGGCCGGACCTCGACGGCGGTGTCGGTGCGGTCGGCGGCGATGAGCTGGAGGCGGCCGGCGGGGATGTCGAGGAGGGCGGCGATCGGGGCGGGGGTGTCGAACTTCTGCATGGTGTGCTCCTTGGCTGTGTCGCTGTCGTTTCCGATGGACAAAAAGCTACGTTGCGTTCACGATTCCAGCAACGCTTTCGTTGCACTCAACTCGCATCACCGCAGCTCACAACCACTATTTCGTTGCAACGGCTATAAATCTAATGCAACATGCGAGCCTCGTTGCGTTGCAATGAATAGGAATCGAACGCTAGGCTGGAGCCACCGCAGACCACGAAGGAGACCGCGATGCCGGGAGGCAGACTCACCCAGCAGGAGCGCCAGCAGATCGCGCTGGGCCTGGCCGACGACCTCCCGTACGCGGAGATCGCCCGACGCCTGGACCGCCCCACCTCGACCATCACGCGCGAGGTGATGCGCAACGGCGGCCCCACCGGCTACCGCGCCGACCTGGCCCACCGCGCCACGGAACAGCGCGCCCACCGGCGCAGGCAGACCCCGTCGCGGGGTGCGCAGGCGCCTGCGGGGGCCGGCGAACGCGCCGGGCACGACGGGCACGACGACGAGGTGGTCCGGGAGTACGAGGAGAGGCTCGCCACGGTCTTCATGCAGTCGGGCCTGCCCAAGATGACCGCCCGCGTGCTGGTGGCCCTCTTCACCACCGAGGCGGGCAGCCTCACCGCGTCCGAACTCGTCCAGCGGCTCGGGATCAGCCCGGCGTCCGTCTCCAAGGCGGTCGCGTTCCTGGACGGTCAGGGACTCATCCGCCGCGAGCGCGACGAACGGCGGCGTGAGCGGTATGTCGTCGACAACGACGTCTGGTACCAGTCGATGATCGCCAGCGCCCGGGCGCACGACCGGCTGGTCGAGACGGCTCGGCAGGGCGTCGGCATCCTGGGACCCGGCACGCGGGCGGCCGCACGTCTCGAAGGCGTCGCCCGCTTCGTGGACTTCGTCTCGGAGGGCCTGGTACGCGCGGCGGAGCAGGCACGGGAGGTTCTTCACACGGAGCCGGAGTCGGAGCCGACGCATCCGGCAGAGTCGCCGGAGTCGCCCGAGCCACGGTGATCCGGGGGTCCCCCCAGGTCAGGCGACCGCCGCGAGGAGCTCGCACCACACGAGCCACACGAGCTTGCCCTGCGGGCCCCCGGTCGGCCCGGGGCCCGCAGGGTGGCGTGGGATCGGTGTGTCCCGTGATGCAAACGGGACCCCGCCCTCCTTATCCCGCACGGGGAACATGCGCATCATGGGCTGGTTGTTGTCGGGAGAGGCAGTCGGGGCGGGTGAGAGGCATGCGGAGTGCCGGGATACGGGGCGGAAGCCGCGGCGTACGGCGGCGCGTGGGTGCGGCGACGGCCACCGCCCTCGGTTGCGCGCTCGCTCTCGGCGGCTGCGGGGGCGGCCACGACGACGGTGACGGCGCCGAGCCGCACCGGCCCGTCAACACCGCCGCCAAAGGCCCCGCGCAGCGCCCCGTACCGGCGGGCAAGGGCAGCAGGGCCGACGACGACTTCAACGGTGACGGCGCCCGGGACCTCGTACTGGACGACCTGGTCCACCGCGGCCACGGCGACGACGCCGGTATCGGCATCGTCTACGGGGGCAAGGACGGCCTCGTCCCCGGCGCCCGGCAACTCCTGAGCGCGCACGCCAACGGCGCCCGTACGAAGGGTGAGTTGCCCGCCGCGTTCGAGTCCGAGGCCTCCTGCGACCTGGACGAGGACGGCTTCACCGATCTGCTCGTCTCGACCGACCCGCCGTACGACGGGCAGGGACAGCCCCCCGTACCGCTGCAGATCCTCTTCGGCTCGCCCAAGGGTCTGACGGGCAAGGCCGTGAAGCTGACGGTGCCCGCGCAGGCACGTTTCGGCAATGACTGGCCGGACCAGCCGGTGTGCGGGGACTTCGACGGGGACGGCGCGGACGACCTCGTCCTGCACGCGAGCGGGGCCCGACTGACGTACCTGCGCGGCCCGTTCAAGCGGAACGGCGCCCCGCGCGCCGCGGGCAAGCCCGTCACCGGTCCGGGGAACAACCTCGTGTCGGGCCGCGCCACGGATGTCGACGGCGACGGTTACGACGACGTCCTCGTCCGCAAGGCCGCGAACGCGTCGGGCGCCGCCGCCAGTGCCCTGGTCCTGGGCGGCCCGCAGGGGCCCGACGAGACCGGCGTGCTCTTCCCGGCGGGCAGGGACGTCGCGTTCGGCCGGTTCGGCAAGGGCACGGGCATGGACGCCGCCATCGCCTCGCCGACCGGTGTCGCGCTCCGTTACGAGGTGCCGGGCCCCCTGCGCGGCTCCCTGAAGGGCAAGGACGTGGTGGCCGACGCGGGTGACCTGGACGGGGACGGGCTGAGCGAGCTCGTCCTCAGCGGCGGGAGCGGAGGGAGCGGTGGCGGCGGCGGGAGCGGTGGCGGCTCGGGCGCCGTGCGGGTGTTCCGGGGGCGTACGGGTGGGCTCGGCGCCGAGCCCACGGCGAGCGTCACGCCAACCGCTCGGGGCACCACACAAGTCCTCAAGGTCGCGGACTTCGACGGGGACAAGCGGGCTGACCTGGTCGTACGGACGTATCGCGGGGACAGCCGGGACACGGTGGCCGTCTATCCCGGCGGGGAGGGGGGCGACTTGGTCGCGCGCAAGCCGCTACTGACGTTCTCCACGGAGGAGTTCCTGTCCTTGGGCGGGGCGTCTTGAGCGGGCGACTTGAGCGGGGCGTCCTTGAGCGGGGCGTCCTTGAGGGGGCGTGTTGAGCGGGGCGTCCTTGAGCGGGGCGTGACGACGTCTACGGCTTGACGCTTGGCGTCGTGACGGCCCGGGAGGCGACCCCCGGAGGGCGGGGGGAGGTTCCCCGTCACTCTCGGCGCACAACCCTTCGTACGCCCCACGAGTCACACCCCCCGGTAGCCAAGCCGTACCCAAAGGCTCACGCAGAGCCCGCGGTTGTCCGGTGTCGCCGAGGAAGGCGACCGCTTCGGCACACGAACCACCCGAACAGCTGGAGGCCCCCGTGCCCACCCACACCCGCAAGACCGCACACGCGTCGGCCCACGAGCCGGCGCACAAGACCGCCCGCACGACCGCGCGCAACAAGCTCCTCGCGGCAGGCGCCCTCTGCGCCGCCACCGCCCTCGGCGTCACCGGCCTGACCGCGGGCAACGCCGCCGCGGCCACCCCAGCGGCCGCCCACGCCCCCTCGAAGATCCGCGCCGACTACAACGGCGACGGCTACGTGGACCTCGCCGTCGGCGTGCCGGACGCGACCGTGAACGGCAAGGCCAAGGCCGGATACGTCAACGTCGTCTGGGGCGGCAAGTCGGGCCTCGGCAAGCACGGTTCGACCACCGTCAGCCAGGCCACGGCCGGCGTGCCCGGCACCCCGGAGGCGGGCGACGGGTTCGGCCACACTGTCGAGTCCAACGACATGAACGGCGACGGCTACAGCGACCTGGTCGTCGGCGCTCCCGACGAGGACACCGCCGTCGGCCTGAGCTCCGGCACCGTCGCGGTCGTGTGGGGCTCCGCGAGCGGCTTCAAGGGCGGTTTCACCGCCGCCAACGGTGACATCGACAGTGCCACTTACGGCTCGTTGCTCGCCACCGGCGACTTCGACAAGGACGGCGACATCGACATCGCCTTCAACGCCCACTTCGACGAGAGCAGTTCGGTCGTCGTGCGGCCCGGCCCCTTCACCGAGGGCTCGCCCTCCGAGGTCTCCCGGGTCACGGGCTGGCACTTCGCGGGCGCGTCCGCCCTGGCCTCCGGTGACTTCGACAACGACGGCGGCGATGACCTGGCGATCTCGTACCACGGCCAGGAGATCAGCGGTACGACCGTGCACAGCCGTGGCTCGGACGGCACCTGGAAGGAGACGTGGTCGACCGCCGACAGCAGCGACACCGCGCTCGCCACCGGTGACTTCGACGGGGACGGCAGCACGGACCTCGCCGTCGGCAACATGCGGCCCAACCCCGAGGCCGAGGGCACCTATTGCGAGGACATCCTCGGTGGTGCGATAGCCGTCGTCTACGGCAAGAGCGACGGCACCCTCGGCGACGGCGGCGCCTCCTGCACCGCCCAGAGCAACCCGGGGGTCGGCGGCGTCGCCGAGGCGGGCGACAACTTCGGCGCGCGCCTCGCGGCGGCCGACCTCGACGGGAACGGCACGGACGAGCTGATCACCGGTGCCGACACCGAGGCCGTCGGCACCGCCAAGAACGCGGGCGGCTACTGGGTCCTCGCCTCGTCCGGCATCGGCCAGGACTTCTCGGGCCCCGCCTACACCCAGAACTCCGACGGCGTGGCGGGCACGGCGGAGGCGGGCGACCGCTTCGGCGCGGCCGTCGCGGCCGGTGACTACAACGGTGACGGTCGCGCGGACTTCGCGGTGGGCACGCCCGGTGAGGACGGCTCGAAGGGCGGCGTCTGGTACGCCGAGTCCCCGAAGACCGGCCCGAAGCCGCCGGTCACGTCCGTGACGCCGGGCAAGCTGGGGCTCTCGGGTGCGCGGGGCTACGGGGCCGTTCTTTCGCGGTAGTCGGGCTCGGTCACCGTTCGGGGCGCCGTCGTCAGGTGCGGCGCCCCCACGTCATGGTGGACGGTCCTGTCACCGGCTCCGCCGAGTTCGTCCTCAAACTCCGGACAGGCTGAATCCCCGCACCGTCCGAACACCGGCTCCGCCGAGTTCGTCCTCAAACTCCGGACGGCCTGAATCACCGCACCGTCCGATCACCAGCTCCGCCGAGTTCGTCCTCAAACGCCGGACAGGCTGAATCACCCGGGCTGACTCGCCACGCCCAACTCCCCCTCCCCATACAACCCTTGCCCCACCCCAGCGGTCTCCCCTTCGCCGACCAGCGCGTGACGCCAGGGCCAACTCCCGGCGAACGCGCCTCACCGCACCGCACTCCGCAGGAGACCCGCATGCTCAAGCACCAGCGCACCTCCACCGCCCGGTCCAGACGCGGCCGCCTCGTCGCGACGACGGTCGTGGCCGCTGCCCTCACTGGCGGGCTGCTCTCCGTCACCGCAGCCACCTCGTCGGCCGCGCCCGCCGACCCGCTGCCGTCGCACGAGGCGGACTTCAACGGCGACGGCGTCGCCGACCTCGCCACCTCCGCCCCCGGCGCCAACGTCGCGGGCAAGGACTCGGCAGGCCAGGTCGCCGTCACGTACGGCGGTCCCACCCTGCGCCACAAGACCTTCAGCCAGAACAGCGCGGGCGTCCCCGGCTCCGCGGAGACGGGCGACGGCTTCGGCGCCGACACCGCGTACGGCGACTTCGACCGCGACGGCTTCGACGACCTCGCGGTCGGCGCGCCCGGCGAGGACGTCGGCAGCGACAAGGACGGCGGCACCGTTCAGGTCCTGTGGGGCTCCGCGAACGGCCTGAGCGGCGGCACGACCGTCAAGGACCCCCGCCCGAGCGGCCACGACTACTTCGGCTCGCCCATCGAAGCCGGTGACTTCGACGGCGACGGCACCACCGACCTCGCCATCGGCGCCCGCTCCGGCGCGAGCACCATCGACGTCCTCAACGGCAAGATCTCCCGCACCAGGGGCACCGGCAGCAGCCACTACACGATCAAGCCCGCCATCCTGAGCGGCGAGGGCGCGGGCCCCTTCAACCTGCACTCCGGCGACGTGAACGGCGACGGCAGGGAAGACCTCATCGTCGACGGCTTCTCCACGGCCGACGAGTACAACGCCAACCTCTGGGTGCCCGGCACCGCCGACGGCCTCAAGACCTCCCGCCAGCAGCGGCTGCCCGGCGGCACCATCACCGACGTCGGCGACACCGACGGCGACGGATTCGGCGACATCGTCATCGGCCTCAGCTGGGACGACGGCATCGCGGGCGCCAACAAGGGCGGCTCGGTGTACGTCGTGCACGGCGCCGCCACCGGTCCGTACGGCAGCACGCAGATCTTCACGCAGGACAGCGCGGGCGTGCCGGGCAGCGGCGAGAAGGGCGACTCGTTCGGCACCGACCTCGACCTCGGCGACATCAACGGCGACGGCCACCTCGACCTGGTCGTGGGCTCCGCGGGGGAGAACCTCGACGGCGTCGTGGACGCGGGCGCGGTCACCGTCATCTACGGCGCGGCGGACGGCTCGGGCCTGTCCACGCGCGGCGCGGTCCTCCTCGACCAGAACACGCTGGGCGTCCCCAACTCCAACGAGACGAACGACTTCTTCGGCGCGGACGTCCACGTGGACGACCTGAACGGCGACGGGCGGGGCGACGTCACGGTCGGCGCGTTCGGCGAGAACGGCGCGAACGGGGCCTTCTACCCGCTGACCAGCAAGGCGGACGGCACGTTCGCCGGCCCGGCGGGCGTCTACACGTCGACGGTCGGCATCTCGTCGGCGGGCACGGCCCGCCTGGGCGTGAACTTCGCGGACTGATCCGTACGGGTTGATCCGTACGGGCCGACGCGGACGGACTGACGCGGACGGACTGATCCGTACGGCCGATGCGGACGGGCCGACCCGGACGGACTGATCCGTACGGCCGATGCGGACGGGCCGACCCGGACGGACTGTTCCGTACGGCCGATGCGGACGGGCCGACCCGGACATGTCGCACGCGAAGGGACTGCCCAGGGCGGACTGCCCGGACGGGATGATCCGAGCGGGATGACTCGAGCGGGATGACTCGGACGGACTGTCAGGACGGGATGACCCGGACGGGCGCCCCGGGCGGACTGCCCTGGCGGACTGCCCCCCGGACGGACTGACCCGACGGACCGCCCCGGACAGGCTGACCCGGACGGCCTGCCCCGGAGCGACTTCGCGGGCCAAGCCAGCCCACGCCGTCCGCATCTCGCAGCTGTCAGCTCACAGCCCGCAGCTCACAGCCCACCCAACCACCCACCACCCGGGCCCCGCACCCCACCGATGCGGGGCCCGGCCCACCCCACCCCCCCCGGAGCCCCCATGCACCCCCGCCCCCATCACCACCCCCGCCCCCTCACTCGCCCCCACACCCTCGCCCTGGCCGCCGCCACCGCCCTGGCCGCGACCGGCCTCGCCCTCCCCCTCACCGCCACCACGGCCTCCGCCACACCGGCGGCCCCCGCCGCCCCCGCCCCCGCCCACGCGAAGAGCGACTTCAACGGCGACGGATACGCCGACCTCGCCGTCGGCGTCCCCAGCGGCACCGTCAACGGCAAGGCCAAGGCCGGATACGTGAGCGTCGTCTTCGGCGGCGAGCACGGGCCGGACCCGCACGACGTGCGCCGCATCACGCAGGCCACCGTCGAGGTGCCCGGCACCCCGGAGTCCGGCGACCGGTTCGGTGGCGCGGTCACCACCGCGTACATCGACCACGACAAGTACGCCGACCTCGTCATCGGCGCCCCGGGCGAGGACATCGACGACAAGAAGGACGCGGGCTCCGTCACCGTGCTCTACGGCACCGGCGACGGCTTCGCGCAGGCCAACACGGCCGCCCGCGGCGAGAAGACCTCCGACGCCTACGGCAACGCCCTGACCGCCGCCGACTTCACCGGCGACACGGACGTCGACCTCGCGATCGGCGGCAAGGACCAGGTCGTCGCCAACTTCAACCCGTACACCGCCGACACCAGCCCCCTCATGGGCCGCCGCATGGGCGGCCGCGCCCCCGTGATGACGACCGGCGACTTCGACTCCGACGGCCACCCCGAACTCGCCGTCGCCTACTACACGCAGAACCAGCCCAACACTCAGTCACACGTCCAGCTCTACCGCTACGACCGGAACGACGAGTTCGAAGGCGACTTCGGTCTGACCTGGAGCAGCAACAACAGCGCCGCGAACGCGCTGGCCGCGGGCGACTTCAACGGCGACGGCCACGACGACCTGGCCCTCGGCAACTGCCGCGAGATCGCCGACGAGAACATCGACGACCCCTGCGGCCCCGAGGAGATCGCCAAGGGAGGCGGCATCCACATCCACTACGGGGACGGCGGCGGCCTCGTGTGGGAGGGCCAGACCCTCAACCAGGACACCCCGGGCGTGCCGGGCGTCGCCGAAACGGGTGACGACTTCGGCAACGCGCTCGCCGCCGCGGACATCGACGGCGACGGCAAGGACGACCTGATCGCGGGCGCCCCCGGCGAGGCCATCGGCAGCGCCGCACGCGCAGGCGCCGTCACCGTCCTGAAGGGCGGCGCGAAGGGCATCCTGAACGCGGACGGCTCGGCGGCGGGCGCGGTCGCGTACCAGCAGAACACCCCGGGCGTCCCGGGCGCCGCCGAGGCGGGCGACCTCTTCGGCGCGGCCCTCGCCCTCGGGGATCACAACGGCGACGGCGTCCCGGACCTGTCCGCCGCCGCACCCGGCGAGGACTCCGCCGCGGGCGGTGTCTGGGACCTGCCCGGGGCCACGACGGGCGGCACCCCGGTCACCGCCGTCACCCCCAAGTCCCTCGGCCTGCCCGCCTCTTCCGACCCGGAGGCATACGGAGCGGTGCTCGGCCACTAGCGTCACCGGGACCCTGGGGCAACCCCTCAGGGCCCCCTCGGGGAACCCCTCGGGGAACCCCTCCGGGACCCCCTAAGGGTTGTCACAGGTCAGCGGCAAAGCCGGTCTCCTCCCGAGGAGGGACGACCCGAGCCCTTCAGACCAGGTACGTTCGATTCGTGGCTGGATTCAGGATCGGACGCGGCCGGGACAACCGCGCCCCGCGACCGCAACAACAACCGCGGCAGCAGCCGTACGGACAGCAGGCCCCGCAAGGCAGGCAGCAGGCCCCCCAGGGCAGGCCGCAGGCGCCGCAGGGCACGCAACAGCCGTACGGCTACCCACCCGCGCCGTCGAACTCGCAGCAGTACGGCGGGGGCGGCCCGCAGTACGGCGGGAACGGCCCGCAGTACGGCGGAGGCGGTGCCCCCGGCGGCGCCCCGCACGGCGGCCGGCCGTACGGCGGTGGCGGCTCCGGCGGCCAGCAGTGGCCCCAGGCGGGCGGCAACCACGGTGAGCCGGAGTACTTCGGTGGCCCCGACGCCCACGGCCAGGACCCGGGCGGGTACGACCCGTACGCGGCCAACAACCCGGGGCACACCCAGGCCTTCTCCATCGGCGAGGACCCCTACACCCAGGGCGACACCTACCGCGCGGGCCAGGCGACCGCCCCGCCCGTCGGCCCCCGCCTGCACTGGAAGGACCTGCTGCGCGGCATCGTGCTGCGCCCGGGCCCGACCTTCCTGCAGATGCGGGACTACGCGATGTGGGCCCCGGCCCTCATCGTCACGTTCCTCTACGGCGCGCTCGCGATCTTCGGCTTCGAGGACGCCCGCCAGGACGCGATCAACGCCACGCTGTCCTCGGCCGTCCCCTACGTACTGACCACCGGCGTCGCGATCACCATCAGCGCGTTCATCCTGGGCGTGGTCACGCACACCCTCGCCCGCCAGCTCGGCGGCAACGGCGCCTGGCAGCCGACGGTCGGCCTCTCGATGCTGATCATGTCGCTCACGGACGCGCCGCGCGTGGTCGTCGCGATGTTCCTCGGCGGCGGCCAGCCCTTCGTCCAGCTGCTCGGCTGGCTGACCTGGCTCGCGGCGGGCGCGCTGCTCACGACGATGGTCGCCAAGTCCCACGACCTGCCCTGGCCGAAGGCGCTGGGCGCGTCGACGATCCAGCTCCTGGCGATCCTGTCGATCATCAAGCTGGGCACGTTCTAGCACGCACGTACGCCATAAGCCGTACGCCGTGCGCCGTACGCGAACGAACAAGGGCCCGGGGACGACCAGTCCCCGGGCCCTTGCACACGTAGACCTGCTACTCAGGCGTCCACCTACTTCTCAGGCGTCGAGAACCTGACCCTGACGCTTCACGACGGGCGGCTCCACGCTCCACGGGAAGTTGATCCACTCGTCGGTGCGCTTCCACACGTACTCGCACTTCACGAGGGAGTGCGACTTCTCGTAGATGACGGCGGACCGCACCTCGGCGACGTGGTCGAGGCAGAAGTCGTGCACCAGCTTCAGCGTCTTGCCGGTGTCGGCGACGTCGTCGGCGATGAGCACCTTCTTGTCGGTGAAGTCGATGACGTTGGGAACAGGCGCGAGCATCACGGGCATCTCGAGCGTCGTCCCCACGCCCGTGTAGAACTCCACGTTCACCAGGTGGATGTTCTTGCAGTCGAGCGCGTACGCGAGTCCGCCCGCGACGAAGACGCCACCGCGGGCGATGGAGATGATCACGTCGGGCTGGTACCCGTCGTCGGCGATCGTCTGCGCGAGCTCGCGCACAGCGCCGCCGAACTTCTCGTACGTAAGGTTCTCGCGCACGTCACTCATACCGCTGCTCACACCTGTGTCCGATGAAAATTGAGGAAGGAACGGGAGGCGGTCGGCCCGCGCTGCCCCTGGTAACGCGACCCATACCGCTCGGACCCGTAAGGGGCCTCGGCGGGCGAGGTGAGCCGGAACATGCACAGCTGCCCGATCTTCATCCCGGGCCAGAGCTTGATCGGCAGAGTCGCCAGATTCGAGAGCTCAAGGGTCACGTGCCCGCTGAAGCCGGGGTCGATGAACCCGGCGGTGGAGTGCGTGACGAGCCCGAGGCGCCCGAGGCTGGACTTCCCTTCGAGCCGGCTCGCGAGGTCGTCCGGCAGGCTGATGACCTCGTACGTGGACGCCAGCACGAACTCACCCGGGTGCAGGATGAACGGCTCGTCGCCCTCGGGCTCCACGAGCCGCGTCAGATCGGCCTGCTCGACGGAGGGGTCGATGTGGGGGTAGCGGTGATTCTCGAACACCCGGAAGTAGCGGTCCAGCCGCACGTCGATGCTCGAGGGCTGCACCATGGATTCGTCGTACGGGTCGATCCGCACCCGTCCGGAGTCGATCTCGGCCCGGATGTCCTTGTCTGAGAGAAGCACGCCCCGAGGATACGCAGAGCGCGCGGGCCCGCCCCAATCGGACGGGACCCGCGCGCCTCTGGTCGCGGTTACCGCTTCGCCAGGGACACCGGCACGGCGTGCCGGAGCCGGGCACAGCGCGGACAGCGGATGAGCCGACCGGGACCGAGCCGGTCCGCCTGCTGCATCGGGAACGAAGTGGTGCTGAACACGTGCCCTTCGGCACATCGGACGACGGTGCGCTCCATCAAGTCCTCGGGTCCCTTCCCCAGTCGTAGGTGAGCTCGTACGTACCCGTACTCACTCGTCTCTCGCTCGCCTCCGAGCCGACGACGAAAGCCCACATTACGGTATGAAAGGGACGCCTCTCCAGGCGGCGCGACCACAATCCACGGTACGCCCCAACTCCCTCCCGACGCACGGCGCATCCACCCCCCGGACAGCGCTCGGGCCCCGCGGCGAGAGCGCGCGGGGCCCATGACGAAGTCACGATGAGGTAGAGTGTGCGACGTTACGACACCGCTTCTGGCGGCGTCTTTCGCGGGTGTAGTTTAGTGGTAGAACATCAGCTTCCCAAGCTGAGAGTGCGAGTTCGATTCTCGTCACCCGCTCCAGTCTTTAGCCCCAGGTCATCGGCCTGGGGCTTGTTTGTTGTCTAGACCCATTAGAGGGTGGCGTGCCCTCCACGTGCCCCAAGCCGCACGAACCGGCACGCCATCGAGGTGCGGCGGGCTTCAGTAGCGCACGCCCCGACAATCCATCTCGAATCACGAGACGCCTTTTATATGACCTGGACCACTTCAACGGGTGCCGCCTCCAAGTCGCTTACGCAAACCGGCAGTTCACCCACGACCCGAACGCGGTCGTGGGTGAGTCACCTCATGTCAGGTGACGACAACAAGCAGGCGGCTCGCGCCCTGGCCGAGCAGGCTGGCCAGGTGGGTCGGGTCCTGGAGTCCGACGGTGGCTTATGGAAGACGCTGCGTCGGCTCACCAGAGGTCGAGTGGGGCGAACACCCGATATCGGAGTGATCCCACACTTGAGCACACCGTGGCAGGACACCGCCTCCAGCCCATGGGAGCGACCAGGCTGGCGACACGGGCGGCGAACCTGCGGGGCGACTTCGCCTTCGCCGTTGACTCCGAGGCCACCCTCATCGTAGAGCCGCCTCACTGCGGCAGATATCCCCACGGAACGCTCGCACTCCGCTGCACCTCACCCCGTTGAGGTGGACAGCCTGCCCCTGCATCCCACGTTCCACCGACTCCGTGTCGCCGTGATGGGCCAGGGTCATGTCAGGATCCTGCTCGCGGTGACGCACAGAGGACTCGGCGGTCGCTTCAGATCGTGTCCGTGCCGTAGCCCGCCAGCGCCATGTTTGCACCCATCATCAACCGGTGCGCCCCGATACGTCTCGGCCAAAGTCCGCCCCGCTCTCTTTGTCACCAAGCGCTCACAGATAGCGTTGCTTCGCTCGGGTTAACCCTCACCTCACCGGAGACAACTGTGAACCGCTCGACCCGGCTCGCGGCGGCCGCGCTCACGGCTTCCGCGGCTCTGCTGCTGAGCGCCTGCGGCGGCTCGGACGACAAGAACGACAGCAACAAGATCGCCGGGGCAGATACAGGTCAGACGAAGTCGGCGTCACCGTCGTCCTCTGCAACGGCGGACGGCATCGACCGACCGGAGATCAAGCTGCCGCCGGACATGAAGAACGTCTTCGACGGCCGGGAAACCGGGGATGCGGTGAAGGACGCGATCCTGGCGGACAACGAGCGGCGCATCAGTGCGGTGGACGAGGCTCTGGCGACCGGGGACCTGAAGCACTCTGCAGTTGCCTTCTATACGACGGACCAGGCGCTGGTCGGGCTCTACAAGTACACCAAGCGCAACATCGACGAAGACGTCAGCTGGACCGGCACCGCACGCTACTTCAACCGGCGCGTGACGGTCTTCGACAAGACCTCGGCCGCGGTGACGTACTGCGTCGACGAGAGCAGGACGAACCTGAAGAACCGCAAGTCGAACAAGGTCATCAAGAGCGACACCCCGCCGGACAGCCCTGACAACTACGTCTTCTACAACACCGGCGTGAAGAAGAACAAAGACGGCGTCTGGCAGACCCGGAGCCTCAACGAGGACCGGGGGTCGCAGAAGTGTCAGCCGTGACGCGGGGCAGAGCCATTGCGGCGCTCACCGTCACAGCGTGCCTGCTCGGCACACCTGTGGCCCTTGCGGCAGGCCGGGGCGGTGCTGGCTCCCAGGAGACAGAGACATCAGGTGACTCGTCTGGGCAGGAACTGCTGTCCAGGGTCGCTTTCAAGATGCAAGGCGCCCCTTCCCAGGTCCGGCATTCCGGCTCCCTGACCCCCACGGCTGTGGGCTGGAAGGCTCCGGCGTGCTGGTATGAGCCCTACTGGAAGGCCAAGGACTTCAAGACCTTCACGGAGGCGAAGTGGTCGATGCACAAGTCCGCGGGAGGTGACCCCAAGGACCTCGCGGACGCCAAGGCGCGCTACAAGGGCGGGCACCCCTACAAGAACTTCAACGCCGGCAAGAACGGCAAGGGCATGTGGTGGGTCGCTGTCGAGAACCCCGACATGAGGGACGACCCAGCCGCGGGTGCCTGTACTCGTCCTCCGTTCTGGGTGGACAAGGGCAAGGTCCCGAAGGTTCCGCAGGCCATCGATCCCAAGACCCTGGCGGCGCTGGCTTACCAGCAGACCAGGGTGCCCGACACCAAGGTCGAGCTGAAGCCCGAGGCCAAGTCGACGGTGAACCTGCCCACGTGGGTGTGGCTGGACAAGGGCACGTTCAAGGAGGTCAAGGTACGGGCCGAGCTGCCCGGCACCGGCCTGTTCGCGGAAACCACCGCCAAGCCGGTCAGCCTCCACCTGGAACCGGGCACCGAGGACGCGCAGACATACCCGACGTCTGGCGAGTGCACCTTCAACAAGGACGGCTCCATCGGCACCCCGTACACCAAGGGCAGCTCGAAGCAGGACCCGCCGTGCGGCATCACTTATCTGCGCGCCTCGGACGGCCAGCCCAACCAGCTCACGGCATCGGTGACCTGGGAGATCTCCTGGCGCGGCACGGGCGATGCACATGGGCCCCTGCCCGACGGCACGTTTGAGACGACCCAGGACATGAACGTCCAGGAAGTCCAGTCGATCAACCGCTGACCGAGGCCGTCGGCCGGTCGGTGCACCACACGCAGAACCATCTCGACCCACGGGGGCGGGCAGCATGTCGGACCTGAAGAAGGACGCGGAATCCCTGCACAAGGCGGCCTCCGCACTGGGCAAAGTGGATCACCACACCACCAAGCCCCTGCATGACTTCAAGGCCGCCTCACACGACATGTCCGCCTTCGGCGTGCTGGGATCGCTGATGAGCGCCAAGGACGACATCCAGGACGGCATGGACACCATCGCCAAGCTCACCAAGAACCTCCACAAGGAGTGGGAGGACGAGGCGAAGTTCCTGGGTGACGTCTCCGACGCCTTCGACCTGCTGGACATCCTGCTGAGCGCAGCGGCCCGCGCCAAGAAGGGCTGAGCCGTCCATGGGCTTCGACATCCCCGGCATCGATGCCGGCGACCTCAACCCGCTGAAATGGATCAACAAGGCCAACCACGCCTTCGGCGACACCCTCGCCAGCAATCTGGAGTTCCTCGGCATCACCGACCCGGCTGTCGACCCCGACGGCATCCGGGAGATAGCCAAGCAGTGGCGGGCCCTGGCCAAGGGGCTTGACGCCGCAGCTCAGGCCGCCGAGACGGCGCTCACGGACCTGGAGTGGGAGGGCGAAGCCGCCAAAGCCCTCCACAAGCGGGCCAAAACCGCCCGCACGCAGGCCACCAACATGGCTGACTCGCTACGCGACGGCGCCAAGGCGCTGGACGACTTCGCCGACGAGGCACACGAGTTGCTCTCCGAGATCGGTGTGATCCTCGCCGAGATCGCTGAGTTCGAGATCGCGAGCCTGGGCCTGTCGGTGCTGACCGGCGGCCTGTCCGTGATCGCCGGGAACCTCGCGGCCGGTGCACGGGCCGCGAAGGTAGTGGCGCTGATCGCCCGGATCGAGAAGTCCGGTACCCGCATGGCCTCGGTCATCCGCACCGTCATGGAGGCGATCCGCGGCCTGGAGCGGGCGCTGAAGGCCCTCGGCGAGATCAAGACGATCGCGAAGGCCGGAAAGCTCGCGGGCGAGGGTATGTCGTTCGCCGCCTTCGACGCTGCCCTGCAGGATCCGGGGACCTTCAAGGACCCGGGCAAACTGGCGGAGACCCTGGCGACGGGGGCAGCGCTCGGTGTTGGTGTCGGCGGTCTGGGCAAGCTTCTCGGCAAGGGCCTGGGCAAGCTCAAGCCCAGCGAACTCGCCAAGCTCAGCAAGGCGTTGGGAGCCGACGGCTCGGGTCTGTCCCGGCTCAAGCTGCGTCCCGCGGAGTGGGAGAAACTGCCCGCCTCCATCCGGGCAATGCTCAAGAAGTGCGACCGTGACCCGATCGACGTGGCCACCGGCGACATGCTGCTGCCGCAGACCGACGTCGCACTGCCCGGCACCCTGCCCCTGGTATTGGGGCGCACCCATGTCTCCTCGTACCGCTGGGGCGGCTGGTTCGGCCCCTCCTGGGCCTCCACCCTCGACCAGCGTCTCCAAGCCGACGCCAGCGGCTTCATCTACGCCGCCCCCGACGGGGCCCGGCTGATCTACCCGCCACTCGCCTCCGAGGCCGCCGACCCCGTCTACCCGGAGGGCGGCTCGCGCCTCTCGCTCGCCTGGGACACCGAAATCGACGGCGCCTTGCGCATCACCGATCCGGGCACCGGGCACTCGTACGTCTTCCACTCTCCGCTTCCCGCCGACGACGGCCAGGCCGTCGACCTGCCGTTGCACACCATCGTGGACCGCAACGACCAACGCATCGCCCTCCACTACGCGGACGACGGTTTCCCCACCGAGGTCTCCCATTCCGGCGGATACCGCATCGCCCTCGACCACCACCCCCACCTGCCCCGCATAGCGAGCCTTCGGCTCCTCGACCCGGCGCAGCCGGAGGGGAACGGGACGCTCCTCGTCTCCTACGGCTACAACGAGGATGGGCACCTCACCGAGGTCACCAATTCCTCGGGGCTGCCCTTGCGGTTCACGTACGACGACGTAGGGCGCATCACCTCGTGGACCGACCGCAACGGCACGGTCTACCAATACACCTACGACGAGTCGGGGCGCGTGGTTCATACCGCGGGCAGCGACGGCTTCCTGTCCGGCACCCTCGCCTACGACGACGAGACGGGCACGACGCGCGTCACCAACGGCCTTGGCCATACAATCCGCTACGAGCACAATGGGGCATACCGCCTCATCCGGCAGACCGATCCCCTCGGGCACGCAACCCGCCAGGAGTGGGATGCCGATCACCGGCTCATCGCGGTCACTGATCCGCTCGACCGCACCACGCGTTTCATTCACGACGAACACGGCCGGGTGGCGTCCGCCGTACGGCCGGACGGCCTGACGGCTGACGCGGAATACAACGAACTCGGCTTGCCCATAACGGTCACCGAGCCGGACGGCAGCGTATGGCGGCAGGAGTTCGACGACCGGGGCAACCGGGTCGCTGTCACGGATCCGGCCGGGGCCACGACGCGCTTCGGCTACAACAAGGCGGGCCATCTCGTCGCCGTCACCAATGCGTTGGACCACACCATCCGCGTCCGCTGCGATGCGGCGGGCCTGCCTGTCGAAGTCACCGACCCCCTCGACGCTGTCACCTCGTATCAACGTGACGCCTTCGGCAACCCCGTCACCGTCACTGATCCGCTGGGGCACGTGACCCGCCTTGAATGGACGGCGGAGGGCAAGCTCGCCCGCCGTACGTACGCGGACGGTTCCAGCGAGCGCTGGGTGTACGACGGCGAAGGCAACTGCACGCGTCACACCGACCCGACGGGAGCGGTCACTCGGTTCGAGTACACCCACTTCGACCAGCTCGCCGCACGCACCGGTCCCGACGGTGTCCGGTACGAGTTCACGCACGACGCGGAGTTGCGCCTCACCGGCGTCACCAATTCCCAGGGATCGACGTGGGCCTACGTCTTCGACCCGGCAGGCCGCCTGGTTTCCGAGACAGACTTCGATGGCCGCACCCTCGCCTACACCCACGACGCAGCTGGCCAACTCGTCAACCGCACCACCGCCACCGGGCAGCAGATTCGCTTCGAGCGCGATCTCCTGGGCCGTACGGTGACGAAGGACGCCGCGGGTTCCGTCACCACATACGTCTATGACGAGGCAGGCCGTCTGACCCGGGCTGTGACCGGCGACGCCGAACTGAGCCGCTGCTACGACACCGCCGGACGCCTGCTCTCCGAGACGGTCAACGACCGCACCACGACGTACTCCTATGACCTGCTGGGACGCCGTACGGAACGCACCACCCCGACCGGTGCGACCACCGCTTACGCCTACAACGCAGCTGGGCACCGGACGCAGCTGACCACCTCCGGCCACACCCTGACGTTCGACCACGACCAGGCAGGCCGTGAGCTGTCCCGCAGCCTCGGCGAGACCGTCACGCTCGCCAGCGTCTTCGATCCCGTCGGCCGCCTTACGAACCAGACAGTGACGGGACCGGCTCCGCACGGCGTAATCCAGCAGCGGGACTACACCTACCGCGCGGACGGCGCCCTTGTCGGCGTCAACGACCGTCTCAACGGTTACCGCCACTTCGATCTGGACGCCGCGGGAAGGGTTACCGCAGTCCGCGCAGATCAGTGGTCCGAGACCTACGCCTACGACGACGCAGGCAACCAGACCAAGGCTGCCTGGCCCACCGAGCAACCCGGCCAGGAAGCCACCGGCACCCGCTCATACTCCGGTAGCCGCATCATCCGGGCCGGCCAGGTTCGCTACGAACACGACGACGCCGGACGCATCACCCTGCGTCAGAAACCTCGCCTGTCCCGCAAGCCGGATACCTGGCGCTACACCTGGGATGCCGAAGACCGTCTCACCCAGGTCGTCACTCCCGACGGCACCATCTGGCGCTACCTCTACGACCCGGCCGGTCGTCGCATCGCCAAGCAACGACTCGCGTCCGATGGCCACACAGTCACCGAACAGACCGACTTCACCTGGGACGGCACCACACTCGCCGAGCAATCCAGCCGTGCCCTCGCCTGTGCCGAGACCGTCACCCTCACCTGGACCCACGACGGCCTGCGCCCCCTCACTCAGGCCGAACACAAGTACCTCGACGATTCCGAGGTCGACGAGCGCTTCTACGCCATCGTGACTGACCTCGTCGGCACACCCACCGAACTCCTCGACGAACACGGGGACATCGTCTGGCGTGCGCGAACCACGCTCTGGGGCACCACGACCTGGAATCGTGCTGCCACTGCCCATACCCCGCTCCGTTTCCCCGGCCAGTACCACGACCCGGAAACCGGTCTCAACTACAACTACTTCCGCCACTACGATCCTGAAACCGCCCGATACCTCACCCCGGACCCGCTCGGCCTGGCCCCCGCCCCGAACCCCGTCGCCTATGTTCAAAACCCGCACACCTGGGCCGACCCGCTGGGGCTCGCACCATGCACACCGGGCGAAGGCGGCACCGAAGTCGACCCTCGCAAACTCGACTATCTCTTCAACAAGAACATCAAGCCGGACTCGCACAACTCACCCAGGGCACTGCAAAACGAACTGCAGCTAGGACGCATCGGCATCAACGACACCGCAGAGATGCGGCAGTACGTGACCGAGCATCTGACCGGCGCATCGAAGCAACCGTTCGAGAGGACCTTCACGAAGGAGTGGAACGGCGGAAGCGGTGAATTCGGTGTGACGAATTCCGTCGTCCACGGCCCACGAGGTGCACTCGGCGTCGAGAGCACCTGGGAACTACGGTCTGACGGTACGCGAAGGCTGTCCACCGTCATCTTCCGAGGCAGCGGGCCCGGCGTGAGTATCGTCAAGAGCTCCGACAAATGGCCGCCCTACAACCACTAGCCGTACGAGGCCGGAGAAGTCATGTACCAAGAGTTCGTCGTCCCGGACGACCAGGAAGTCCTCGAAACGATTGGCGAGTGGCCCGAGTCCGAGGAGGACAGCGAAGCCCGGGTGCTCACCTTGCAGGGCGAGGGGGACGAGCAGATGCTCCTCTCTTACGACGCACTCGCCAGGTCAGTGAGGGTCCGCTGGAAGAACAGCAGCGGCGAGGAGATCCTGGACATCTTCCGCGAGGGCGCGACTCGTATGGTGCTTCACTCCAGTTCGCGCTCCACATACGTCTCGATCGAATTCCAGATGGGTGAGTGCGCCGGCAAGATGGACATTCAGGTATTCCCGAACCTGGCGGTTACGGATCAACTTCTCTTTGTCTGATCTCCAGGGCCAGGCGTTCCGCCCGCCGCCTGGGCCACGACGAGATCTACCAGCTCGCCAGCCGGGTATCGGGCACCTGCTCCTCGACTATGACGACCAGTTCGGCATCGACCACGTCGGTCTGTACCTCTCCCGCCAAGGCGGGCCTGATCACATGCGAGGTCGCGAGTCCCTGCGGCGACTCGGCCCAGACACTCCGCTCCGGCTGTTGAGTGAACAGTTCCGCCAGCATCTGCACAGTGCCGAAAGGCGCCACAAGTCGTAACGCACCGATCCTCACCCGCCTCGACCAGCCACTTCACTGCACGACAGCAGACACCCAGGGGGGCATATGAGTAAGGACCCAGAGGACATTCGCCACGAGGAGCGCATCGTCTGGACCGAGGACATCGGCGAATTCGACTACGTGCGTGAGTCCAGCACCACTGACGCCAGCACACGGAGACGCCCGGTTCCTTGGCGGGGGACCGGTCGTCGAGTCGGGAACTAGGTCCTCAAAGCCGACGCTCCGAGCAACGAATCGACCGGGAAGTTCACCAGGCGCATCTTCTGGGTGAAAGACCATGACCGATCCGAACACCTAGAGGGTGTCTACAAGACCACGGCACCCAGCGAGGGCGTAGACCCGCGAACCGTTGCCCCTGGTGTCTGGGGTGAGCTCACAGAGCGAGCCTGGGGTTCCCCCCTTCCCGCGCCTTCTGGAGGACCGCAAGCTCCCACGCGGGAGACCAGCGACACACGCCTGACGAACGCACCCACCGCACCGCGGTCCTCACAACCTGCACCGACCAAGACCACGGAGCCCAGCTCCACGGAACGTGGCGTCACGCAAGCCTTCGCCGACTGGCTATACCTGCACGAGGTGAGCGTGCCGGAAACGATCCGATCCGCTGTCGTGGCCGAGCGGGGAGGCATTGCGTCCTCCTGTCGACAACGATCGTCGCTCTGACCATGATTGACCCATGCCCGAGTTCAGTTGGCCGGACCGCTCGTTGCTCCCGGCCTCGGATGTCATAGGACAGTGCTGGCCGGCAACGGTCGCGGCACTACCCCTTGGATCTCGTGTCAGCGGACGAGTCGTTGGCCGGCAACCGTTTGGCGTCTTCCTCCTCCTCGATGGCGTGCCGAACGCATTCGGCCTTGCCGAGATCACCGTTATGCCTCTCAGCAGGGAGCTGCCTGCCTTGGGTGCCACCGTCGCTGGCGAGGTGATCTGGCACGCGGACCACAACTGTCAGGTCAAGGTCCGGCTCGATGAATGGCGCGCGCCCTGCTGATCACCGCCTGGGCGCCGCAGCGCTGCACCACTGGCGCACCAGAACGAGCAGGGAACAGCGGCGAACCACGGTAGAACGCGGCCGAACCGGCAGGGAGCAGGGGGCGTACGTTCGTCCCGGTCAGTGCCCGAGCTGGCTCCAAATGCTCGCAGCTCCCCAGGCTGAGAGTGCGAGTTCGATACGTCACCCGCTCCATAGCTCTTCATAGTTGAGGCCCAGGTCGGACGACCTGGGCCTTTTGCTTTGCGCGGGCGCGACGGGCTGGCGGGCGGGTACGGGATTCTCCGGGATCAGGTGGCGGGGAGTCGGTACGCCAGTACGTAGGCGTCCGCCGACATGACCGTGTCGCAGACTTCGACGGCCCGCCCCTGGGTGTCGAACGCGGTCCGGACGAGGTGGATGACCGGCACGCCGGACCCCAGCTGGAGCGTCCGCGCCTCGACCGGTGAGGGCATCCGCGCACGGATCTCCTCATCGAAGTGATCGAGACGGTGCCCCAGCTCTTCGAGGCGGGCGTAGATGCCGCCGGGTCCGGGGTCGGGGTCGGCGATCCGTGTGCCGCGCGCGATGTCGAGCGGAAGGTAGGAGACGGCTAACTCCACCGGCCGACCGTCGAGCAGATACCGCCGCCGACGAACCAGCACCCGCCGCACCGACGCCCCGAGCCGTGCGGAGACACCCTGACCGGCCTTCTCCTCCTTGGCCTCCAGGCCGTCGACCTGCGCGCGACCACCGGCCGCATCGCCCTCGGCCATGTAGTTCATGCCGTCCCCAGCGACTCGACGGCAACCCCGCAGGGACTTTTTCTGCGTTCGCCGAGTGAGGGTTTAATGGGCCGGGCGGGAAGGCTTTTTGGCGTAACGGGCTGAGTGGAATTATTTCGATACGCGGGCCGCCAAGTCGTGCTACTGTCTTCACAGTTGCAGTTGTGGTTCCCGAAACTTCAAGTGCCCCCGGATCTCATTTTGTGACGGGTGCACTTTTTTCATTACCGGTCATTTCCGGCGGGGAGATCATCGCGGCGACACGGTGTCCGTACAGTGCGGATGCCGATGTACTGCCCCAAGGGAGATAGACATGGCTAATGGCACCGTGAAGTGGTTCAACGCGGAAAAGGGCTTCGGCTTCATCGAGCAGGACGGTGGCGGCCCCGACGTGTTCGCCCACTACTCGAACATCGCCGCCCAGGGCTTCCGTGAGCTGCTCGAAGGCCAGAAGGTGAGCTTCGACATCGCGCAGGGCCAGAAGGGCCCGACGGCCGAGAACATCGTTCCCGCCTGACGCTCACGCGCACTTGCAGCTGGGGCCCGCATCCTTCGGGGTGCGGGCCCCAGCTGTATTCATATGCATTTCCCGCAGTGGAGTGCTACTGGAGATTTCGGAGCGCGTTCACCTGTGGGCGCGTGTCGTTCGGCGGAGTTCCGCCGCCCTCAACGCTCCCGCTCCATTCCCTGCACCCATTTCGCTTTCGCTTTATTTTTTCAGCTTCGGTCCATTCTCGTGATTCTCTGCGCGTTCAACGCTGCGGGAATTCCTTGATATGCGCCGCATCGAGGAAGGTTCCCGCATGAACCGCACACGTACGAACGACCGTTACGCCCGCACCCGCAGTGGCAATGCCGATGCCGGGAGGAGTGGTGGTCGTTTCGGGTCGGCGGCGCCGCGCCGGTCCGGGGGTGGCGGTCGTCGACCCGCCGCCCTGCAGGGGGAGTTCGCTCTCCCCAAGACCGTCACCCCGGCTCTTCCCGCCGTGGAGGACTTCGCCGACCTCGGCATGCCGACGCCCCTCCTCGCCGAGCTCGGCAGGCAGGGTGTGGCCGTTCCCTTCCCGATCCAGGGCGCGACGCTGCCGAACTCCCTCGCGGGCCGTGACGTCCTCGGCCGCGGGCGGACCGGCTCCGGCAAGACGCTCGCCTTCGGCCTCGCCCTGCTCTCCCGGACGGCCGGTCAGCGCGCCGAACCCCGCCAGCCGCTGGGGCTGATCCTCGTCCCCACCCGCGAGCTCGCGCAGCAGGTGACCGACGCGCTCACCCCGTACGCCCGTTCCGTCCGCCTTCGCCTGACCACGGTCGTGGGCGGGATGTCGATCGGACGGCAGTCCAACGCGCTGCGCGGCGGGGCCGAGGTCGTCGTCGCGACCCCGGGCCGGCTCAAGGACCTCATCGACCGTGGCGACTGCCGCCTGAACCAGGTGGGCATCACCGTCCTGGACGAGGCCGACCAGATGGCGGACATGGGCTTCATGCCGCAGGTCACCGCCCTCCTCGACCAGGTGCGGCCCGAGGGGCAGCGGATGCTCTTCTCCGCCACCCTGGACCGCAACGTCGACCTCCTGGTGCGCCGTTACCTCACCGACCCCGTCGTCCACTCCGTCGATCCCTCGGCGGGCGCGGTCACGACGATGGAGCACCACGTCCTGCACGTCCATGGCGCCGACAAGCACACGGCCACCACCGAGATCGCCGCCCGCGACGGCCGCGTGATCATGTTCCTGGACACCAAGCACGCCGTCGACCGGCTGACCCAGGACCTGCTCGACAGCGGCGTGCGGGCCGCCGCGCTGCACGGCGGGAAGTCCCAGCCCCAGCGCAACCGCACCCTGACGCAGTTCAAGTCCGGGCACGTCACCGTGCTCGTCGCCACGAACGTCGCCGCCCGCGGCATCCACGTGGACAACCTCGACCTCGTCGTCAACGTCGACCCGCCGACCGACCATAAGGACTACCTGCACCGCGGCGGCCGTACCGCCCGCGCCGGTGAGTCCGGGAGCGTCGTCACGCTGGTCACCCCGAGCCAGCGTCGCGGCATGGTCCGCCTCATGTCGGACGCCGGCATCCGCCCGCAGGTCACGCAGGTCCGCTCCGGCGAGCCGGAACTGCACCGCATCACCGGCGCCCAGGCTCCCTCGGGGGTCCCCGTCGTCATCACCGCACCGGTGGTCGAGCGCCCCAAGCGCGGCGGCACGTCGCGCGGCCGTCGCCGCCCCGCTTCCGCGACGCGGCGTACGTCGTCGGCGTCGCAGGCGCCGCGGCAGCTCTCCGCGGGCAGCACGGCGGCCTAGCCGTATGGCGGCCCAGAGCCTTTCCGGAGGCTTCACGGGCTCGCGTGAACACGCCGGATCAGCAACACACCGGATCAGGAAGCTGACCCATCTCTGCAGGAGGCACCTTTGACGCTGGTTCCGATACCGGCCCGCTCGATGAGCACCGTCCCCGCGCCCGCAGCGCCGTACGACATCGTGCGGGAAGCCGGGCCGCAGGTCTGGGCCGACATGACGGTCGAGGTCGCCCTGTCCGTCATGGCCGGCGCCCGCGTCGACCACCTGCTCGTCTGCAACGAGGACGGCAAGCGCACCGATGTGGTCACCCGGGAGCGGCTCATCGCCGTCCGTGATGGCTCCGCCTACACGGACCGCGTACGCCTGCGGGACATCAGCGACGGTGACGGTGACAGCGGCTGCGAGCAGTCGGAGGGCCTTGCGCTCGCCCGCTGACGGGAGCAGAGCAGAGCAGGTAGTAGGTCCAAGGGTCCGACCGGTGTACGCCGGTCGGACCCTCTCTGCGTCCTGGCGTCCTGGGGCTCCGCTTCGCATCCCTAGGCCAGCACGGTCGAATACCTCATCGACGAGAGCTCAAAAATCTATTCCCACCGAGGTAGACATCCGGCCCTCGTGTGGTTATGGTTTCTGTCGTACGGAGATCGAGCAGGGCCCGGTAGACACGAACTGCCGGGCAAGCAGTACAAAGTGCAAGCAGTACCCGCACAACGGTGCGGCGGTGGAGCGTCGAAGCCAGGGTTGTCGTGTGACGGCGACGGGGCTGACCGCCGGACCGGGTGGCCCGCAGTGATCAGGGGCCGCCGCAAGCAGTACGTAGTCCGCAGTAGAGAGCAGTACAGATAGGTAGATGAGGGAAGAACGGAGGAATTGAGCGCCATCAGGATCGCCCGGGCGAGAACACTGATCCCGGGTACCGCAGGACATCGATAGTGAGGTGGTCTCCGGTCACGCATCCGCGATCCGCGCACTCCCGTCGCTACAGAGGACGGTCGTGCGGACACAGAAGGCCGACGCGGTATTAGGGTCGGCAGATGGTTGCAGTTCCTTCGGGGCCCTGGTGCCGTACGGCACCAGGGCCCCTCCATGCTGTGCCCCCGACGCGTTCCACAGAGATCCACAGATCCAGAGAGATCCACAGAGATGCAGAGAGGTGAGATGACAGCAGACGATCTGCCGGGCCGTCTCGATGACGACGACTACCCCGCGTACACGATGGGCCGAGCCGCAGAGATGATCGGCGCCACTCCCGGGTTCCTGCGCGCCATCGGCGAGGCGCGGTTGATCACGCCGCTTCGCTCCGAGGGCGGCCACCGGCGCTACTCCCGCTACCAGCTGCGGATCGCGGCCCGCGCACGCGAACTCGTCGACCAGGGCACCCCGGTCGAGGCCGCCTGCCGGATCGTCATCCTCGAGGACCAACTCGAGGAGGCGCAGCAGATCAACGCGAAGTACCGCCGCGAGGCCGCCGGGTCGGCCGGGTCCGCCGGGGCCGCCGGGGCCACCGAGCCGACGGCCACCGACTGAGGGGCTGAGGTCCGGGGGCCGGGGGCCGGGGCGCGTTCACCCACAGGAGTGGTCCGAGTACGTGAGGGGCGAGACGTAGGGCGCTGCGGGGCAGCATGATTCTCCTCTTCTCAACTTACGGGCGGTGAGCGCGCGTTGACGAGCGGCGAGGGCAGGGGCGGCGCCCCATCGAGCTCGGGATCCGGGTCCGATGGGCAGGCGAGCCCTGGGAGCGGGCAAGGCACACTGCCGCGGCGCCTGGAGACGCTCGGGCACTTCGCCGCGATCGTCTCCGTCGCCGCCGGGCTCTTCTTCTCCGCCTACTCCATGCTGCAGGTCCGCGACGAGGACGCCGCCAAACGGGAGTCGTCCGAGCGGGCCCAGGCGTCCCAGGTCGGGCTGTGGGTCGGGAGCCTGGGAAGCGCGGTGTTCGTCAGCAATCGGTCCTCCGACCCCGCCTACAACATGTGGCTCCGCCTCCTACCGGCCTCGGGAGCCGTGCGCGCTCCCGGCTATTTCGACCTCGGCACCCTGCCGCCGTGCATGCGCGTCCAGATTCCCGTCGCCCATCTGGTGAAGGGGCTGCCGCGGGGCGACGCGTCCGCGGCTGCCGCGCGGAAGCAGCGGGATCTGCTGGCACGAGGGGAAGCGCGCGTCGGTATCGAGGTCTCCTTCAAGGATGCGTCCGGTGCGCCGTGGACCCGTTCTCTGGACTCGCTCCGTAGCGGAGGGTATTGGGACACCGGCCACGGCAAGGGCAAGGTCGTGGCCGCCTTCGGGAAGACGTCGAGCCTCTTCAAGGGCACCGACCTCGATGACATCAAGGGGTGCGGGCAGGCTTCCGGGAGTGGATCCTCCTAGCGGAACGGATACGTGGGGGCGGCGATGCGACAGGAGGAGTGGGCGTCAACTCGCGCTCCCCACCGCACAGTTCAAGCCAACACGGTGCGTGTTGCCCACGCCGCGCGAGGGCCGGCCCCCACGCCCCGCGCCCCCGCAGCGCAACCCCCGCCCGCCTTGCCCGGTGACCCCTCGTGTCCGCCCCCGTCCGCCCGCCCCACCGCGTATCCGAGAGTCGTCCACCCCCTCCGAACGCGTGGCCGATCTCCGCTAGCGTCGGCCATTAGGGGTGCCCGGGGAGCATTTCTGAGGGGTTCAGGGGAGGAGCCGGAACGGGGCGAGGGGGGACGTACGAGCGGGTGGAGAAGAGGGGTCAGGATGATCCGAGCGAGCCTGTCCAGCGAGGCCGTTCCCCCGGAAGAACGGTTCGACTGGTGGCACGGGCTGAAGTCCGCGTCGCCGATCGCGACCACCCTGCGCAGCGACTGCACCGAGGATTTTCCCGTGGCGGTCGACCACGTGAACCTCGGCGCGGCGACGCTGACCACCATGGCGTATCCGTCCTCCGAAGTGCGCCGCACGGCCCGGCACATCCGTAGGGGCGATCCCGGAAGTCTCCAGGTCTCCCTCACGTTGCGGGGGACCAGCGGCTTCGAGCAGGCCGGGCGGAACGTGCGGTTCGGGGCGGGCAACATCCTTCTGTACGACTCGTCGTCGCCGTTCGAGGGGTGGATGCGGCGTGGGGACGACAGTGGCGCCGCAACCGAAAGCATCGTGGCCATGTTGCCCGTGCAACTGCTGCCGCTCCCGGCCGACCGGATCGCCTCCCTCGTCGCCGTGCCGATGTCCGCCGGCGAGGGGTTCGGGTCGCTGCTCGCGCACTTCATGCGGCAAGTGATGGACGACGTCGGGCAGTTCGGGGATACGAGCGCCGCTTCGGACCGGCTCTCGCACACGCTCGTCGACCTCGTGGGGCATCTCGCCGCCCAACATCTGGACCGGGAAAGGGAGTTGCCTGCCGAGAGCCGTCGGCGGACGCTGCTGCTACGGGTGCAGAGCCACGTACGGCGGAATCTGGGCGACCCCGCGCTGAGCCCGGACAGCATCGCCGCCGCGCACCACATCTCCACCCGCTATCTGCACCGGCTCTTCCAGGACCAGGGCCTGACGGTCTCCTCCTGGATACGGCAGCTGCGCCTGGAGCGCTGCCGCCGGGCGCTGGCCAACCCGGATCTGGCCACCGTGCCCGTCGGCGCGATCGCCGCCCGCTGGGGTTTCAGCCAGCCCGCCGTCTTCACCCGCGCCTTCCGCGCCGCGTACGGGCTCACGCCCAGCGAGGCCCGCACGCGCGCGCTGCTCGGCGACGGGAGTGCGCTGGCGGTCAACGGGAGTGCGCTCCGGGTCAAGGACGCGGGGTGAGGCGTCGGGAACACTCGTATGTGGCGGCGCGGTCGGGGGACCGCCGCCAGTGTCCGCCACTGCGCCCCTGAAGGAACGGGGGAGGGCGTCGGGGCGCGCACGCCAGATGGGCGGTGTGCCGGGGTATGTCAGACCCGGCACGCCGCCCGGTGGCCGTGGGCGAGGGCCGCAAGCTGGGCCGCTGCAGCAGTCGCAGGCCGCCCATCCCCGGCCGACCCCGTACGCAACAATGACCGCATGGCTGAGGGTGGGGAGTTCTGGGACGGCCTCGCGGAGCGCGTGGCGAGCTTCGATCGTAATGCGGCCGCACAAGCCGCTGCCCGGGCGGAGGCCGAACGACAACGGGTGCTGACCGAATTTCCGCTGGGCAGCTGGGATGAGCTGACGCTGGAACGGTATGCGCTGGGGCCGGCATCCCACGGCGGGCCCACGCACTCTTTCTGCCGTCTACTGGAGTACGGCACCAACACGATCGGCAGCATCCGGGGCGGCAGCGCGGCCAAGCACATCGTGTACCAGCACCGGACGGGCGAGTGGCGGGTCGTGCCGAGCTCGTTGCGCGCGTTGGGCGTGCACGAGGCCTGGGCCGAGGTACGCGCCGAGTTCGTGACTGCCTTCCAGGCAGCCGCTGACAGGTCGTACGAGCTGATCGATGAGTTGGAGTCACTCTCGTACGGTCAAGCACTGACAACCAAGGCTCTGGCGATCTACTGCCCCGGACAATTCCTGCCGATCTTCTCCGCCTCGCACGTGCGCCACTTCACCGCGCTCCTGGGCGGGCGCCCACACCAGTACTCCTCCGGTGTGCGGACCTGGCGAGCCAACCGGGAGCTGCTCGAACTCCTCTGGAAAGTACCGGAGTTCAGGTCGTGGCCGCCGCACGAGATCATGCAGTTCCTGTACACCTTCCACGATCCGCGGCCGAGGGACCGGGCGATCTGGAAGGTCGCACCCGGTCAGCGCGCCACGCTCTGGGAAGACTGTCTCGCGAACCGACGCATCCGGATCGCCTGGGACGAGGTCCAGAGCCTCGGCCAGTACGAGAGCGACCAAGAGCTCAAAGAAGTGCTGGACCATCACTGGCCGTACAGCACCGGCGGGAACCTCCGGCTCGCCCGACAGCTACTCGCCTTCCGTGATCTGGAGCCCGGTGACCTGATCGTCGCCAACCGGGGAAAGTCCGAAGTACTGGCGGTGGGCACCGTCGCCGACGGCTACTCCTACGATCCGGATCTGGACGGACACCGGCACACCGTCAGCGTGGACTGGGACACCTCGTACGCCCAGACCTTCGACGCGCCGCGACACGCCTGGCAGCAGACGCTCGCCAAGGTCCCGGCGACCCTGTGGCGGGAGATCCGGGACGGACGCGGAGCGGGCCGCGTCGAAGTCCAGGCTACCGCCGGAGTAGCCGAAGCCAAGGGCACCGCAGGAGCCGCCGGGACCCGTAAGGCGATGAGCGGTGCCGACACCCTCGTCGATCCCGACATCGAACTTCCCGACCTGGTGGCCAAAGTAAGGGCCCTCCTCGACCACAAGGGGCAGGTCGTGCTGCAAGGACCGCCCGGGACCGGCAAGACGCGGCTGGCGCTCAGCGTCGCGCTCGCCATGGCGGGCCAGCGTGATCGGATCGAGGCGCCACCGGAGGAACGCGCGCAGGCCCTCACCGAGTTGTCCAGGGTTCCCGCGGGCGCCACGGCAGCCCGTCTCACCCTGGTGACCTTCCATCCGTCCTACGGGTACGAGGACTTCGTGGAAGGCTTCAAGCCGGACCCTGCGGCGGACGGGGCCGGGCTCAACCTGAAGATGACGGATGGGCTGTTCCGCCGGGTGTGCGCAGCGGCCGCGAAGGCTCCCGACGATGTCTTCCTGATCGTCGTGGACGAGATCAACCGAGGTGATCTGCCCAGAATCCTCGGCGAGCTGATCACCCTCCTAGAGCTCGACAAGCGGGACGCCGTATCCATCACGTTGCCCACCAGTGGACGGCAGCAGACCGTACCGGCCAACGTGCGCATCATCGGCACCATGAACTCCGCCGACCGGAGCGTAGGGCACATCGATGCCGCGATCCGGCGCAGATTCGCCTTCGTCGACGTACCGCCGGACCTGGACGTTCTCGACGGTGAGGTGGAAGGACTCGGGCTCGCCGACTTCCTGCAGGGCCTCAACGCCAAGCTCGACGACGCCTTCGGGCCGGACCATCTGCTGGGCCAGGCCTGTCTGCTCGTCGGTGACCGGCCCCTCGCCACCGCCGAGCAGCTCTCCAACGCCTTCCACCACGAGATCGTGCCGCTGATCGCCGACTACTGTCTGGGACAACCCGAGCTGCTGAGGAGCGTACTGGGCTCGCTGGTGAACGACCGGACAGGCCGGGTCGTGCAGACCAACCCGCGAGATCTGCCCGGAATACTGGCCGACGAGTTCGTGGGCGCCGACGACGCAGCCGGGGGCGAGGGGCTCGGAGTTCGCGGGTGAGGCGGGCGGATGCTCCCGAGGCAGGGAGCGGCCAGGTGGGGCAGGACTCCACCGGGCGGCACGAAGTGATCCTCCGGGAGTACGAATCCGTCCTCGTCCCACGCTCCAAGCTGTACGGGGATGACTTGGACAAACTCCGCACGATCAGAATGATCACCCTGACCGAGGGCCGCACCGGGTATGTCCTCAAGGCGCGGGCGATCACCGGTGTGCTCCAGCTCGACCGGATACGGCTGGTGTTGCAGCCCAAATTCCAGATCGAGGGCACTCGCCTGATCGACTGGCTTTGCTACGCCAATGACCGCCGCGAGCCGGACGGGACGCTGCGGAACTGGCCCATCGGGCGGGACGGGTACGCGGGGCTCGTGCCTGCCGCGCTGCTGCACGAGTGCCGCCTGTTGCTGCGGCGTGGCCTGCGCAGGGATTACGTACGCCGGAACCGCGTGGACACAGCCCTGCGGGGGCGCCTCGACGTGGAGGCACAGGCGACCCGCTGCTACGGCGCGGTCGACCGGCTCCACGTCCAGACCTTCGAGTACGAGGACGGTGGCTGGGAGAACCAGGTGTGCGGAGCCGCTCTGACGCTCGCCGCCCAGCAGTGCACGGACGTGACACAAGCGACATGGCTGCTGGAGGCCGCATCGCGCTTCCCGCCTCTGCGGCGGCCGCTCGACGCGCTCCCCCTCCTCGCACGCGCCCGGTACACCCGGCTCAACAGCCACTACCGGGCCGCGCACGCCTGGGCCCGGATGGTGCTCAGCGGCGGCGGGGTGACCGACCTTCTCGAACCTCATGGTTTCGGGGCGAAGAGCCTGCTGCTCAATTTGAACGTCCTGTGGGAGAACGTCGTCCGGCGGATGGCCGTCGAGGCGGCCGCGGGCCTGGGCGGCAGAGGGGCGCGGCTGAACGAGGGCGCGATCAAAACCTCTGGCGGCCTCAACGACAGAACCCCGTCGTTCAGGCCGGATGTGCTGCTGGCGTTCCCGCCGACGGGCGGTGAGACCACCACGACGCGTTACCTGGTTGTGGACGCGAAGTACAAGGAGTATGTGGAGGAGAACGTCTCCTCCACGGACCGGCATCAGCTCCTCACCTACATCGCCGGATACACCGAACCGAATGCCCCACTCGCCCTGGTGGTCCACCCCTCACCGGAGGGTCACACCCGGAGACTGCTGCGGGTCAATGGCCCGCGAGGGCGCCTGGGGTTCATCGAGGTGCTGGGCCTGGACACGCGTGCCGCACCGAAGGACGCGGCGGAGCCACTGCGGGAGGCAATCGCCCGATTCGCGGCTGGTATCGCCCCGAGCTCTGTTTGACGTCGCCCCCACGACATCGGAAAGGCATCGACACGTCCCGTGCGGTTCATGTGGCGCTGGTGAGGTGGCTGCACCGTACAAGGACGTTTTGAGGAGTTCCGCATGGCCAGACCGCGTCTGTCCCGTCGTCGCCTGACCGCCGCCACCGCTGCCGTGGTCGCCGCCACCGCCGTGGCCGTGACCGTCACCGCCACGGCCGGCGCATCCGACACCGAGGACCAGGCCCGGCGGGCGGTCAAGGGCGGGAAGGCGAAGAACGTCATCCTGCTCATCGGCGACGGCATGGGCGACTCCGAGATCACCCTCGCCCGGGACTACACGGTGGGCGCCAACGGCCGCCTCAACATGGACAAGTTCCCGCTGACCGGCGCCTACACGACGTACGCGGTGCACAAGGACGGCTCGCCCGACTACGTCACCGACTCCGCGGCCAGCGGTTCCGGCTGGGCCACCGGCGTGAAGACCGTCAACGGGCGCATCTCGAAGACGCCGGGCAGCGACAAGGCCGTGCCGACGATCCTCGAACTGGCCCAGAAGAAGGGGTACGCGACCGGCTCCGTCACCACCGCCGAGCTCACGGACGCCACCCCCGCCGTCCTCGCCTCGCACGCCACCGACCGCAGCTGCCAGGGGCCCGCGGACATGGCCAAGTGCCCGACGGACACCATCGCCAAGGGCGGGCCGGGGTCCATCGCCGAGCAGAGCGTGAACCACAAGGTCGACGTTCTCCTCGGCGGCGGCAAGCAGCGCTTCGACCAGAAGGTCACCGACGGCAAGTACAAGGGCCTCACCGTCGCCGAGCAGGCGAAGAAGCTCGGGTACCGGATCGTCACCAACGACCGGGAGCTGAAGGCGGTCAAGTCCGTCAAGCACGGCAAGCCCGTCCTCGGCCTCTTCGCCCCCGGCAACGTACCGGTCGAGTGGACCGGCAAGGCGGCCGCCAAGGGCGGTACGGACCCGCAGCGCTGCACCACCTCCAACCCGGGCCGCCCGGCCGGCACCCCCGCCCTCGACGCGCAGGCCACCAAGGCCATCAAGCTCCTCGAGGCGAAGCAGAAGGGCGCCAAGAGCAAGCAGGGCTTCTTCCTCCAGGTCGAGGGCGCGTCCATCGACAAGCAGGACCACGCCGCCGACCCGTGCGGTCAGATCGGCGAGACGGCCGCGTTCGACCGCGCCGTGAAGGTCGCCCGCGACTACGCCGCCAAGCACCCCGACACCCTGGTCGTCACCACCGCCGACCACGCGCACACCAGCCAGATCGTGCCCCTGGACGCGCAGCCTCCGGGCCTCTCCTCCACGCTGGTCACCGACGAGGGCCAGCAGCTGAAGGTCAACTACTCGACGAACACGCCGGGCGCCTCGCAGGAGCACACCGGCACGCAGGTCCGGATCGCGGCACAGGGCCCGCAGGCGTACCGCGTACTGGGCGTGACCAACCAGACCGACCTGTTCAGGACGGTGCGGGAGGCGCTGCGGCTGCGGTGAGCGGGCGCGGTCAGCAGGAGCTTCAGAGCGTGCGCCACGTGCCTCACCCGGGTGGGTTCCGGGTGGGGCGCCTTGCTGTTACGTGCGGGTCAGCCGCCCTGCGCCGAAGCCGAACCCACGCCTGCCGCCGGGCTCCCGGACTCCTGGGCGGGGACGGCCTGGTGAGGCAGTCGACTCCCCTCCGCCCGTGACGTGCTCTCGATTCCGCCCGGCCGTCCTCCGGGCGAGGGCGAGGGCGAGGATGGGGATGGGGATGAGGGCCTTCGGGGCGAAGGGCGGTCCAGTAGTACCGCCACCGTGGCGTAGAACCGGTGCACGGCGTCGTCGACGCTGCGGATGAAACCGGACTCGGCGTTGCCGCGGCCGCTGCCCATGCCGTTGAAGAGGGACAGCCGGAACCCGGTGATCTGCACGCCGCTCTTCGGCAACAAGTCCGCCGGCTCCGGGCGCAGCCGCTCCAGCGTGCCGCGCGGGCCGCCCGCTTCGCCGTCCACCAACGTCTCGATGTGGAGGTCGGCGGGCGCTTCGGCCAGGCGCCGCACGAGCCGTTTGACCTGGGTCAGGGGGTAGCCCTGAGTCGACCAGCGGGCTGCCTTCGAGAGCGACGTCGTTCGACAGCGTGATCACCGCCTCGTAGCCACGTCGTGCGGCGATGTCCATGTACGCCTGCACCTGTTCGGCCTTCAAGGCGTTCCCGTTGGTCTCGGTCTCGACCAGCGCCGTCCACAGCTTGCCCACTCCCTCGGTTCACCCGAGGATTCACAAGCGCACAATGGAAGGAGGATCTCCGGAAGGACGGGGCCATGAGCAAGATTCGCCGTGCTCGGCACCCAGCAGTGCAGCATCCCCCGGCGTGGGGCGCCCGGCCGGGACTCGGGAGGATGTCGGCGCCCGCGCCTCCGCCGCCGCCACCCCCGGTTCCGTACACGTACGCCCCTCACCGTCGACCCGACGCCGGGCCTTCCGCGCGGGCGGGTCACCGGGTCTTCTTCTGGGTCTTTCTGGCGATCCAGGTTCTCTTTCTGGTCTGGGTCGTCGCCGGTATCGCCAGTGGGAGCGGGGCGTCGGAGTCCTGTTCGGGGCCGGCGGGGGACGGGCTGGAGGTGTGTGAGGACGCCGGGGACGTGGGGACGACCATCGGGGTCGGGCTGATCGTCGGGTTCTGGCTGGCCACGGACTTCATCGTGGCGCTGACCTATGCCGTCTACCGGGTCGCCGCCAGGAAGCCGCGCCGGTAGGGGTATCGGGAGCCGCGTCAGTGGGGCGTCAGTGGGACGGCAGTGGGGCGTTAGCGGGGGTAGGCAGAGTTGTGGGTGTCACAGCAGGTCAGGGCGGTCGCTCCGGCCGTCTCGTCATCGCTCCCGGGGGAAGTCCCATGCGTACGTTCCGCAGCCGCACCACCGTCCTCGCCGCCACCGGCGCCGCCGTGTTCGCTCTGTCTCTGACTGCCTGTGGCCAAGGCGGTGGCGGTGCCGGTGCCGGTGGGGAGCACTCCGGTGGGCAGTCCGTGGGGACTACCAAGTCCATCGGGGCGGGGGGCACGCCGGGAGAGTCCGCTCCGGGTGCCGCCGAGGTCAAGGTCGTGGGTGACACCGGTGCCGCCAAGGCCTCCGCGGCCGTGCCCGCCTGCGGTACCAAGGACGTCGCCCTCAGTGCCGTCCGGCTGGACGGGCCGCCCGTCACCCACCTCGTCCTGACCGCCAGGAACACCTCGGGCCGCAGCTGCACGATGACCGGCTACCCGGAGATCCAGTTCCTGGAGAGCCACAAGCAGAACGTGCCCGCCGTCGCCAAGAGCAAGCCCGCCGCGCCCGTGGTCCTGAAGGCCGGTGCTCCCGCGTACGCGCTGGTCAAGTTGTCGGACGGCGGTGCGCACGAGGACAACGAGCCCGTCTCGGCCTTCTCCGTCACGCTGCAGGGCGGTGGCGGCATGGCCGCCGTCAGGGCGCCGGGCAGCGGCGGTGTCGCCGTCGACCCGGCGAAGGCGCTGACCGGCTACTGGACGTACGAACTGCGCGCCGGCGCCGACGACTTCTGAGTCGTGGCGGGCGGCGGCCCGAGGGGGCGTCGCGTCCTCAGCTGCCCGAGGGGGCGTCCTCAGCTGCCCGAGCCGCCGTCGTCGCCGCCCATGGAGCCGCTGCCGGTGCCGCGCCGGTTCGACTTGGCCATCGACGCCACGGCCTCCGCGAACACCATCGTCACCTTCGCGACGCCGCGGACCCAGCGCGGGCCTCCGCGCGCCGCCCAGACGACCGCGACCAGGCCCAGCGCCGCGATCAGCACCGCGCTGCCGAGCAGTACGGCCATCATCGGCCTCCCCTTTCCTCGTCCTTCTCCGTAGGAGAGGCCGATCCCACGGGGCCGGTTCCTCAGTGCCGGTTTCCTGCCGGAAAGCCGTGCTTGCGGGCCGCCAGCACCACCAGCAGCACCGGTGCCAGGAGCAGCAGGATCGTCCAGGGGAACGACGAGGTGCCGACCAGGCCGAGCAGGACGCCGCCGAAGACGCCGCCGCCCGCCATCGCGACGTTCCACAGGGTGACGAGCATGGCCTGGGCGGCGTCCGCCGCCTCGCTGCCGCCCGCGTCCCCCGCGTCCCCCGCGGCGGTCTGGAGGAGCGTCGGGGCGCCGCCCCAGCCCAGGCCCCACAGCGTCACGGCCACGTACACGAGGGCCGGAGTGCCGGAGAAGACGGCCAGCACGGCCGCCGCCACCCCCACCAGGAGCACGCTCGCCAGCGTCAGCGCGCGCAGCCCGCGGTGGATCAGCGCGCCCACGATCCAGATGCTGACCAGGGACGCGGCGCCGAAGACGAGCAGCACGAGGTCGGTCGAACCGCCCATGCCGAGTCCGTCGAGGAAGGTCGCGACGTACGTGTAGAGAACCGTGTGCGCCAGGACGAAGACCAGGGTGACGAGGAGCACCGGTGTCACGCCGGGCACGCGCAGCACGCGCGCCATCGGGGTCTTCGCGCCGCCCGGCCGCTGCCCGGGGTGGTCCGGGACGAGCGCGGCGATCCAGGCGAGCAGGCCCACGGTGAGGCCGGTCATGGCCAGGAACGCCGCCTGCCAGCTGAGCACCTTGCCGAGGTACGTGCCGGCCGGGACCCCGAGCGACAGCGCCACCGGGATGCCCGCCATCGCGATGGCGATCGCCTTGCCCTGGAGGTGGGCGGGGGCCATGCGGCGCGCGTATCCGGCGAGCAGCGCCCAGGCGAGGCCCGCGGCGACACCGGCGACGAAACGGGCGGTCATGGTCAACACGTAGCTGTCGGAGACCGCCGTGACCGTGTTGGCGGCGGCGAAGCCCGCCATCGCCGTCAGGAGTAGTCGCTTGCGCCGCCAGCCCGCGGTGGCCGCGGTCAGCGGTATCGCGGTGAGCGCGGTGCCGATGGCGTAGACGGTGACGGTCTGGCCCGCCGCCGACTCGCCGACGCCGAGGTCGGCGCTCATGGCGGGCAGCAGGCCCGCGGGCAGCGTCTCGGTGAGGCTGGTGATGAAGACGGCGGTAGCCAGGGCGAGGAGCGCGAGGAGGGGGAGCTTCTGGGGTGGGGCGGGGGTGGAGGCGACCCGGGTGGGGGTGACCCGGGTGGGGGTGGCTTTTGCGGTACGCATGGGGGTGGGTCCCTTTCGATACGAGTGCGGGTGCGGGTACGAGTGCGGGTACGGGCGCCGGTGCGGGCGCAGGTATTGGCCCGGGTACGGGTGCGGGTTCGCAGGCCCGCGCGGTGCCGGTACGGGGGACTCGGCGAGGCAGTCGGTCAGTCAGGGCGCGTACGAGACGCTCCGCGTTCCCGAGCTGCTCTCCGCGGCCAGGCGGAGCACGGCGCGGGCCCCTTCGTCGGCCGGGCCGTGGCAACGGACCACGGGTGCCGCGACGTTGGACCCCGGGCCGTCGCCCGCCGGGCCGGTGAGGACGACCGCGCTGTCCTCCCGTAACAGTTGGAGGAGACCGGGCACCGGCAGCGCGGGCAGGGCGTCGTCCGCGTGGACGACGAGCAGGTCGACGGTGCCGAGCCTGGCGCGGACGGCGGCCGCCAGCGCCTCGGTCGCCCCGGGCCCCGCATCGGCCGGACCGGTGCGGAGCACGTGGGCGCAGGAGCCCACCTCCGCCGCCGCCCCGGCCAGGTCGGCGCCCGGCCCGCCGGTCACCAGAACCTCCGCGCCGCCCTCGACGAGCCGCTTCGCGACGGCCAGGCCGAGGCCGGTGGCGCCACCGATGACGACGGCTTTCGTGCCCGCGTACTTGGGCATCGGCCCCTCCTCCGTCCCGCGCTCCCTGCTGACGTGGACGACTCTGCTCGCGGGCGCTTCGGGATCGCTGACGGTCCGCTGACGGCCGCCTCCGCCCTGCCGGTACGGGGCTGTGTACGGTGATCCGCATGCGGTTCGGGGTGCTGGGTCCACTGGCAGTGTGGGACGGCGAGGGGGAACCGGTCAGGGTTCCCGAAACGAAGGTCAGGGCGCTCCTCGCCGACCTTCTGGTACACGAGGGGCGGCCGGTCTCCGCCGACCGGCTCATCGACGACCTCTGGGGCGGGGCCCCGCCCGGCAACCCCGCCAACGCCCTCCAGGCCAAGGTCTCCCAGCTGCGCCGGGCGCTCGGCCGCGACCGCGTGGTGCGTCAGGCGCCGGGGTACCGGTTGCGGCTCGACGCGGCGGCCGGTGACGAGGTGGACGCGGACCGCTTCCGCGCGCTGGTGGAGGGGGCGCGGGCCGAGGCGGCGGCGGATCCGCGCCGCCGGGCCGACCTCCTCACCCAGGCCCTGGAGTTGTGGCGGGGTCCCGCCTACGCCGACCTCGCCGACGAGGAGTTCGTACGCGCCGCGGCCGGTCGTCTCGCGGAGCAGCGGCTCGCCGTTCTGGAGGAGCGGGCGGAGGCGCGTCTCGCCGCGGGCGACCACACGTTGCTGACCGGGGAGCTGGCCGACCTGGTCGCGCGGCATCCGCTGCGGGAGCGGTTGCGGGCCGTGCAGTTGCGGGCGCTGTACCGGGCGGGGCGGGCGAGTGAGGCGCTCGCCTCGTACGGGGCGCTGCGCGTGCGGCTGGCGGAGGAGCTGGGGATCGATCCCGGTCCGGAGCTGGTGGCGTTGCAGGAGGCGATCCTCCGGCAGGACCCGGCACTCTCGGCCGCACCGGGCACGCCCTCTCCCCTGGCGAACTGGTCGGGCCTGCCGAACTCGTCGGCCCTGGCGAACTCGTCGGCCCTGACCCCCTCTTCGGCCCCGGCGACTCCTCCGTCACTGGTGAGCCCGTCGTCCGTGGCGAACGCTGCGGCTCCGGCGTCCCCGTCATCCCTGGTGGACGCGTCATCCCTCATGGACACGTCATCCCAAGTGGGCACGTCATCCCAGGTGGACACATCATCGCTGGTGGACACGTCATCCCCGGCGGCCCCTCCGGCCCCGGCACCCCCATCGTCCCTGGTGAACCCCCCGCCCCCCACCAACCTCCCCGCCCAACTCACCCCCCTCATCGGGCGGGAGCATGCCGTCGCGGAGGTCAGCGGATCCCTCCGCACCTCCCGGCTCGTCACGCTGACGGGCCCCGGCGGTGTGGGCAAGACGCGGCTCGCGGTGGAGGTGGCGGCGCGGCAGTCGGAAGGGGTGCCGGACGGCGTTCTGCTCGTCGAGTTCGCCGGGCAGCGCGGCGCAAGCGGCGTCGGTGACCTCGCCCTGGTGGTCGCCACGACCCTCGGGCTCCGCGACGACGCACCCACCGGCGTGCCGGGGCAGGCCGGTACCGCCGTACCCCTGACCCCCGTCGAACGTCTCGCCACCGCCCTGCGCGACCGCCGCCTCCTCCTCGTACTCGACAACTGCGAACAGGTCGTCGAGCAGGCCGCCGAGCTCACGGACGCCATGCTGCGCGCGGCACCCGGGCTGCGGGTCCTCGCCACCAGCCAGGAGCCGCTCGGGCTCACGGGCGAGGCCGTGTTCCTGGTCGAGCCGCTTCCGGCGGCCGACGCCGTCAGCCTCTTCACCGCTCGGGCGGCCGCCGCGGCCCCCGGCTTCGCGCTCGGCGGCCCCGCCGACGAGGAGGCCGTCGCGGAGATCTGCCGCCGCCTCGACGGCATCCCGCTCGCCCTGGAGCTGGCCGCGACGCGCGTACGGGGCCTGGGCGTAAGGGAGTTGGCGAAGCGGCTCGGGGACCGTTTCCGGCTGCTCTCCGCCGCCGGACGGCGAGGCGTGCCGGCGCGTCAGCAGACGTTGCGGGCGATGATCGACTGGAGCTGGGAGCTCCTGAGCGCGCCCGAGCGCATCGTGCTGCGCCGCCTGGCCGTGCACCGGGACGGCAGCACGCTGGAGGCGGCGGAGGCCGTGTGCGCGGGGGACGGGGTGACCCGTGACGAGGTCCTGGACCTGGTCACCCGTCTCGTCGACCGGTCCCTGGTCGTCATGGCGCCGGGCCCCGCTGGGACCGCGCCGCGCTACCGGCTCCTGGAGTCCGTGGCCGCGTACGCCATGGAGCGGCTGCGGGAGATGGAGGACCTCACCGGCGTACGCGAACGCCACCTGCGCCACTACCTGGCCCTCGCGGAACGGGCCGAGCCCCACCTCCGCGGCGGCGGCCAGTCGACGTGGCTCGACCGCCTGGACGCGGAGGCGGCGAACCTGCGCGGGGCGCTGGACGAGGCGGTACGCGCCCCGTTCCCCGAGGAGGCGGCCCGCCTGGCCACGGCCCTCTCCTGGTGGTGGCTGCTCCGCGGCCACCTCACGGAGGCCCGCCGCGCGCTGACGGCGACAGTGACGGCGACGGCGGACGTGACGACGGGTGCCGGGCGGCCGGGCGCCACGCCCGACGCGGCCCAACTCCCGCTCCTTCGGCACGCCTTCGCCCTCCTGACCGGCGAACGTCCCACGCCCTCGACCGAACCCGACGTCACCCACAGCCCCACCAACGCACCCACCCCCACCCCCACCCTCTGGCTCACCGCCTACGCGCTCTTCAGCTCCGGCGACACCCGCGCCAGCGAGGACGTCAACCTGCGCGTGCTCGACCGCGCCACCGCCTCCGGTGATCAGTGGAGCCTCGGCGCCTCGCTCGCTCTGCGGGCCATGCACGCCCTGCTCCGGGGCGACCTCGACACCATCCGTGTCGACGGGACCCGTGCGGCCGGGATCTTCGAGGAGCTGGGCGACCGGTGGGGCGCGTTGCAGACCGTGACGCCGCTCGCCGTGCTCGCCGAGATCAAGGGCGACTACGTCGGGGCCGCCCGCCGCCAGGAGGAGGGGCTCGCCCTCGCCCGCGGCCTCGGGCTCCACGCGGAGGTCGCCGCCCGGCTCTCGGGGCTCGGACGCATCGCGCTGCTCACCCGGAGCTGGGAGAAGGCGCGCGAACTGCACGAGAGCGCGCGGCAGTTGGCGGTGCGGCAGGGGTATCGGTACGGGGAGATCCACGCCGAGATGGGGCTCGCCCTCGGCGCGCGCCGCTCCGGGGACCTGGCCGCCGCCGAGGCGTACCTCCTGCGCATCCGCGACCGCCACGCCGACGTCTCCTCGCCCGCGGGCGACCACCTGCACCACGCCGAGCTGGGTTTCATCGCCGAGCTGCGGGGTGACGGGTCCGGGGCCGAGGCCCACCACCTCCTCGGCCTCGACGCCGCCCGCGTACTCGCCGAGCCCCGCGCCGTCGCCCTCTCCCTGGAGGGGCTGGCGGGCGCGGCGGCCGTGTCCGGGGCGGCGGGGCGCGCGGCCCTGCTGCTCGGGGCGGCGGACGCGGCCCGGCGCGGCGTGGGGGCGCCGCTGCCGCCCGCCGAGCGCGGTGACGTCGACCGGATCACGGCGGCGGCACGGGCGGCTCTCGGGGACGCGGAGTTCGAAGAGAGGTTCGCACGCGGGGCGAAATCGGCCCCCGATACAGTGGCGAGCTCCCGCATTTCGCAGCATTCACCCATGAGGCACCCGTGAGGCGGGACACGGGCGGCACTCATCCACAGGGGGGCTGAAATGGCACTGTTCGGCAACGCGCACACCGTCGACCCGATGAAGGCGCAGAGCGAGTACGCGCGCCTGCTCGGGCACGGCGAGCAGGTGCACGCCGCGTACACGCTGATACGCGACACCATGCTGTTCACCGACCGTCGTCTGATCATGGTCGACAAGCAGGGCATCACCGGCAAGAAGGTCGAGTACCACTCGATCCCGTACCGCAGCATCACGCACTTCGCGGTCGAGACGGCCGGGCACTTCGACCTCGACGCGGAGCTGAAGATCTGGATCTCCAGCAACCCGACGCCGATGCAGAAGACGTTCACGAAGGGCGTCGACATCTACGAGGTGCAGGCGATCCTGACGCAGTTCGTCGCCCGCTGACGGTTAACGGCTGACGGCTGACGGCTGCTGCCGGGCGACCCGTCGTATCGACGTAAGTCGCCGCCCCGGCCCGCCCGTTCATTCCAAAGGCGCCGTCCCGTCGACCGAAGGCCGATGAGCCCGCTCCCCTCCCCGCACGATGCTGACGGACGTGCCGTGGGGCGTCCGCCCCGGCGGCGGGCGGCGGGTCGACGGGAAGGTGGCGGTATGCGGCAGCACGGTGGCGGCATCAGCAGGGCGCGGTTTCTGGCGGGGGCGGGGGTCCTGGGGGCGGGGGCCCTGGGGGCGCTCGGCGCCGTGGGCGGCGCTGCTCCCGCCGTCGCGCGGGGGCGGCGCGGGCTCGCCCACCGAGGACTCGCCCACCGAGGGGTCGGTTACGAGGTCGTGGACGGGGAGTCGGCCGCGACCGGCTGGAACGCCGCCCGCATGCGCGGCGACATGCGCGCCATCCGGCACGACCTGCACGCGAACACCGTCTCCGTGTTCGGCACGGGCGTCGACCGGCTCACCGCGACCGCCTCCGAGGCCGCCGAGCGCGGCCTGAACGTCTGGCTGCAGCCCCGTCTCGCCGACGTCCCGCACCGCGACATCCTCGACCACCTCGCCGAGACCGGGCGCCACGCGGAGCGCATGCGGCGCCACGGCGCGGACGTCCACCTCAGCGTGGGCGCCGAGTTCGTGCTGTTCGTGCCCGGGATCGTGCCCGGCGACAACGCCCTTGAGCGCGTCGAGAACCTCCTCAAGGGCAACTTCGATCCGGAGAAGATGGTCCGGCGGCTGCGCGAATTCATCGCGCGCGCCGCGAAGACAGGCCGCTCCGTCTTCCGCGGCCCCCTGACCTACGGCGCCGCGCAGGACGACGACGTCGACTGGTCCCTCTTCGACGTCGTCAGCGTCAACTACTACGCGTACCACCGCACTCGGGCCGCGTACGTCAAGGAGCTCACGCCCTACAAGCGGTTCGGGAAGCCGGTGGCGATCACCGAATGCGGGTCCTGTACGTACGCCGGGGCGCCCCAGGACGGCGGCATGGGCTGGCACGAGGCCGTCGACTACACGAAGGATCCGCCGGAGATCACCGGCGGGCTCCGGCGCAGCGAGCGCACGCAGGCCGCATACCTCCTCGACGTCTTCAACGTCTTCGAGTCCATGAACCTGCACGCCGCGCTCGTCTACCAGTTCGTCACCCCGGACGCCCCGCACCGCCCGGACGACCCGCGCCACGACCTCGACATGGCGAGCTACAGCATCACCAAGGCGGTACGGATACGCCCCGACGACCCGGCGGCCGGCTGGCACTGGGAGCCGAAGGAGTCCTACCGCGCGCTCGCCCGCCACTTCGAACGGGCCGCCCGCCGCTGACCCGGCTTGGCGGACAGATGTCTTCCGTCGTCCGCGCTCGTGTGCTTGCCTGGTGGCCATTTCGGCTGTCTGGGGCGGGAGTTGCCGCAATGCGCAAGCGGAATCTGTGGAGCGCGGGGGTACTCGCCGGGTTGCTGGCCCTGGGCGCGTGCGGAGACCCCGGCGCGGGGGACGCGGCACCGGCCGACCTCCCGGACGACGCCACGCACAGTGCGGCGCCGCCCGACCCCTCCGGGTCCCCCGGCCCGTCCTCCACGACGCGGCGGCGCGCCGCCGAGAACGTCGACCGGGCCGAGGCCCCCAAGGTCCTCTACCTCGGCGACTCCCTCGCCATGGAGAACCAGGACGTCCTGGGCGCCGACCTCCGCGACCGCCTGGGCGCGCGCTACCGGAGCGCGCCCTACTCGGGCACCACCCTCTGCGACTACCTCGAAGGCACCGGCGAGGACTCCCTCGTCCCCGACAAGGACAAGGCCGCCGCCCTCGTACGCGCCGAGCGGCCCGACTACGTCGTCCTGCAGTTCTGGGGCAACGCGTGGGGCTACACGCCCTGCATGGACGGCATCACGTACGACAAGCAGCGCGCGAAGTACTACGACCGGTACGCGGCCGACGCGAGGCGCCTTGCGGCGCAGATTCGCGGGGCGAGTGGTGCGGGTGGGCCGCGTGTGGTGTGGGTGCTGCAGGGACCCGATCCGATCACGCCGGACCGCGTACGGGGCGTCAACGACCTCTACGAGGCGCAGGCCAAGGCGACGGGTGACCTCGTCGCCGACGCGGGGCGGTCGGTCGCTCCCGCGTCCGACCGCTATACGTGGGTCGAGTCGTTGCCCTGCACGGCGTACGAGCGGTCGCACGCGGCGTACTGCCGTACGGGGCGGGCGGCGTTGCACCGGAGCGGGGACGACTACCTGCACTTCTGCTTGGCGCCGACCACGGCCAAGTCCCGGCCGTGCCCCGTCCGTTCGCCGGGCATCCGGAGGATGGCCTCGGCGATCACCGAGAGGATCAGCGCGGATCGCCGTTGACGGTGGCAGCGGCGGTCACGAAGGTGCGGAAGGCGGTCTCCGTGACGGTGAAGGTGGGGCCTTCGGGGTTCTTGCTGTCGCGGACGGCGACGGTGCCGTTACCGAGTGCGGAGCACTCTATGCAGTCGCCGCCGGTGTTGCCGCTGTACGAAGACTTACGCCACCGCGTGTGGGGCAGATCCTGACTGGTCGCCATATCGTTCCTCCATCACGCTGCTGATCAGATCCGCCGACTCCTCCTCCGAGAGGGCATCGGCCTGCAAGTTAGCGTAACGGCGGGCGGCTTCACGGACTGTTTCGGGGTGCGCAGTCATGTGACCGGCGATCAGGTCCTCGGTATAGACAAGCTCCGGGTCGCTGTCGAAGCGCAAGAGGTTGAACGAACCGGCCAGACTGGCATGCGCCCCGGCTGAATAGGGCAGCACCTGAACACTCGTCCAGCGCTTGTCCATGAAGTCCAACAGGTGACCCAGTTGGTTCCGCATGACCTTGCGCCCACCGATCGGGCGGTGCAGTACGGCCTCGTCGAGGATCACCAAGGACAAAGGCGGGTTCGTCCGTTCCAGTACCCGCTGGCGCTCCATTCGGGCCGCCACCAAGTCGTCGAGCCTCTCCGGCATCCCGGTGCTCAGTACTGCGCGGGCATAGTCCTCCGTCTGCAACAGGCCGTACACCACCTGCGCCTGGTACGTGGAGATGTAACTCGCCCGCGCCTCCATCTCCGCGTACGCCTGGAACCAGGACGGCAACTGGGAGCGCAATACCAGCCCCACCAACCGCGAAAACGCCCCGTCCGTGCCGAGCGCCGCGTCCACCCGTTCGGAGAAGTCCCTCGTCGGCACCCTCTTCGTCGTCTCGATCTGGCCGATGAGGGAGCCCGTGACGAAGACACACGAGCCCAGCTGGGGCTGGCTCAGGCCCGCCGCCTCGCGCAGGCGGCGCAGTTCGGAGCCGTAGTAATCGAGGGGCGACGCACTGGGGTCGAGATCCCGCGCTTTTACCATGTAGCCCAGCGTAACCAGTCGACTCCGCTCGGGTGGCCTGAATCACACAACCCGTTCGGCCCACGCCCGCTCGCCGTCCCGCCGACGCCGCCGGAGGCTGTGTATCCCTGACCGCTAGACGAAGGTGTGGCCATGAGCAGCGCAGCAGCTCCCGGCAAGCCGGACCACGGGAAGCCGGATCACCACGGTACGAAGGCGGACAGCGTCTGGGCGTCCGGCGGGACGATGTTCGCCGGTGTGCTGATGCTGGTGAACGGAATCCTCGGGATCTTCGAGGGCATCGCGGGCATCGCGAAGGACGACGTCTACGAGCGGATCGGTGACTACGTCTACAAGTTCAACCTCACGACGTGGGGCTGGATCCACCTGGTCCTCGGCATCCTCGTGGCCGTGGTCGGGTGGGGCATTCTCAAGGGTGCGGGCTGGGCGAAGGGGAGTGGGGTCGCGCTGGCCGCGCTCGCCATCGTGGCGCAGTTCCTGTGGCTGCCGTACACGCCCGTCTGGGCGCTCATCTCGATTGCGATCGGTGTCTTCGTCATCTGGGCGCTGTGCAACGACCGCGGTGACGTCGCGGGGCCCTGAGCCTCGCTGCGACACGGCAACGTCGCCCGTGAGCCGAGCCCCCACCGGGGCTTTCGCGCAGTTCCCCGCGCCCCTGAAATCCTCCCCCGCAACACGGCAGCCTCCCCCGCCAGCCGAGCCCCCACCGGGGCTTTCGCGCAGTTCCCCGCGCCCCTGAAATCCTCCCCCCGCACCGGAAAACGGACGAGGGGAACACACAAGGGGCGGGGGGAACTGCGCGACCAGCCACGGCGTGCCCGCACCATAGAACGCACGAGAGGAACCAGATCAGGGGCGCGGGGAACTGCGCGAACGGCCACGACCCACCCGCACCCAAAAGACACCCGCCCCTCAGAACCGTGCCGGGCCCCCATTCCCCCGCACCACCTCGCGGACCACCTCCCCGAACGACTCCGCGCGTACGCCCAAACCCCCTGATCGCCAGATCAGCGCCACCTCCGCAGGAGGGACATCCCGGAGAGGGACGAACGTGACGTCCGGCCGGGCGTAGTACTTCTCGACGGACGCGACAACCGGCGAGACCCCCTGCCCCGTCCCCACCAGCATCATCAGCTCCTGGAACGTCGCCACCGCGCGCCCCCGCCCGATCCCCCGCCCCGACGGCGTCACCCGCGGCACGTGAAAGTCCCACCAGTACGCGGGCGCCCCGTTCACCACCCCGAAGAATGTCTCCCCCGCCAGTTCCTCCAGCGAGACGGAGACCCGCCCGGCCAGCGGATGCCGCACCGGCACCGCGAGCATCCGTGATTCGTTGATCACGACGGGCCCCACCGTGAGGTCGGGCTCCTCCACCGGCAGGCAGGTGAAGAGCAGATCGACCTCGCCGGAGCGCAACGCGCCCAGCGGATCCTGGTACTGCGTCTCCCGCATCCGCACCTCCACCCCAGGACACCGCTCCCGGAACGCGTCGAGGATCGGCCCGGTGAGGGTCCCCGCCCCGGCCCCGAGGAACCCCACGTCCAACTCCCCCTCCACGCCCCGCGCAGCGGACTTCGCACGGACCACGGCCGCGTCCATCTCCTTGTGCAGCGGCGCCAGATCCTCGTACAACTGACGGCCCAGCGGTGACATCCGCACCACCCGGCTGGTGCGCTCGAAGAGCGGGGCGCCGATCTTGCGCTCCAGCTTCTTCAGCGTCTGGCTGACCCGGGCCTGGGAGAGGAGCAGGCGCTCGGCGGTGCGGCCGAAATGCAGCTCCTCGGCCAGGGTCAAGAAGGTCTCCAGCTCTTGCCGTTCCATCGCATACCCCCTGTGACCTGCGTCGATAAGCGCGAGCGTGCCGATCGTTTCACGGATCGCCCTTGATGGGCGGTCGTGGTCGGCGGATCTTTGAGGAGTCAGGACGGCGACCGCCGGACCGGACGCCCGACCCCTCAACCACCCGGAGATCCCGATGATTTCGCGTGCTCGCACGACCCTCGTCGCCACCGCCGCCGCCACCGCCCTCGCCCTGACCGCCGGACTCGCCGCCACCGGCGCGCAGGCCTCATCCGGCCGCCACGAAGGCGGGAAGGCGGGCGCCGCCTGGACCGCGGCCTGGGCCACCTCGCCGCAGCGCCCCAGCACCGGGTTCAAGCCCAACTGGTCCGAGGCGGGCTTCGACGGGCAGACCCTGCGCCAGGTCGTCCGCGTCACGGAGGGCGGCGACAGGGCGCGCATCCGGCTCTCCAACGCGTACGGGACCTCGCCGCTGCGGATCGCGGGCGCCACGATCGCCCGTACGGAACGGGACGCCTCGACCTCGACCTCGACCTCGGTCCAGGAAGGGTCCGTCCGGCGGCTCACCTTCGGCGGCGAGCGGGCCGTCAGCGTTCCCGCCCACGGGCAGCTCTCCAGCGACGCCGCCGGGCTGGACCTCGACGCCTTCGACTCCGTGACGGTCACCCTGCACCTCGCGGGCACCACGGGCCCCGCCACCTTCCACGCCCAGTCCTTCGCGACCAGCTACCGCGCGCAGGGCGACCACACCGCCGACACCGGCGGCCGGGCCTTCCGCGAGTCGACCGAGTCCTGGTACTACCTGTCGGGCGTGGACGTGGGGACCGGGGCCGGCAGACCCGCTCGGCGCGACGGCGTCGTCCTCTTCGGCGACTCGATCACCGACGGCTTCGCCTCCTCCACCGACCGCGACCGGCGCTGGTCCGACGCCCTCGCCGAGCGGCTCGCGGCAGCGGGCGACCAGCGGCCCGTCCTCAACTCCGGCATCGGCGGCAACCTCGTCCTCAACGACTCGGCCTGGTACGGCGAGAAGAGCGCCCACCGGTTCGCGCGGGACGCCCTGAACCTGCCGGGGGCGGGCACGGTCGTCGTCCTGGAAGGCCTCAACGACATCGGCTTCAGCGAGACGGACCAGCCCACGTACAAGCCCGCGCCGGTCGTCAGCGCGCGCGAACTGATCGAGGGGCACCGGGAGTTGATACGCCAGGCCCGTGCCAAGGGCGTCCGGATCGTCGGCGCGACGCTGCTTCCCCTCGGTGGCTCCGACCACTACGGCGAGCACGCGGCGGCGGTCAGCGACGCGTTCAATCGCTGGGTGCGGACGTCCGGCGAGTACGACGCGTACGTCGACTTCGACCGGGTCCTCGCTGATCCGGCGGATCCGGAGCGGATCGCGTCCGCGTACGACAGTGGTGATCACCTGCACCCGAACGATGCCGGTTACCGGGCGATGGCCCGGGCGGTGGACCTGAAGACGCTGTGACGAGAGGCCCCGCGCAGTTCCCCGCGCCCCTGAACAGCCCTACCCGCAACACCCTCACGCCCCCGCTCAGCTCGACCCCCACGGGGTTTCGCGCAGTTCCCCGCGCCCCTGAAAAACCCCACCCGCAACAACCTCACCTCCCCCGCTCAGCTCGACCCCCACGGGGTTTCGCGCAGTTCCCCGCGCCCCTGAAAAACCCCCAGGCACCGCCCCCCCAGGGGCGCGGGGAACTGCGCGACCAGCCACGACGTGCCCGCACCATAGAACGCACGAGAGGGACCGGATCAGGGGCGCGGGGAACTGCGCGAGCAACCACGATCCACCCGCAGCGAAGGACGCACCGCGGATGCACCTCGCGGGGCGCGCCAGGGCGCGGGTCACTCCGTCGTGTAGTACCGGTAGAAGATCACCGCGAACACCGCCGCGGACACCACGGCGGCCATCACCACCGACCGCAGCACGGTCGCACCGGTGAGGCTGTAGAGGAAGCCGAACGCGACCCCCGCGAACGCCGTCCAGGACAGGGCGCGCACCTCGCGGGGGAGCGTGGGTGCCATCCGGTGCAGGGCGAAGAAGACGGCGGCGAAGATCAGGCCGGTGACGACGCCGAACATGACGTTGCCGGTGGTGATCGGTCCGCCGTCGCGCCGGATGCCGGATGTCCAGATGCCGTAGACGATGCCCAGGAGCAGGGGCAGGCCCGCCCAGAGAGCTGTCGTGCCGGTGGCCCGGGAGCCGGGGGCGGTGTAGACGGGGGCGGCGTGTGCCATGACGGGTCCTTCCGTAGGAGCTTCCGTAGGGGCTTCCGTAGGGGCTTCCGCAGACGATCCAGACGGTCAGTGACGTGGTGGTCACGTCAGTGGTCGCACGGGTCCTGGTGACAGTCACGGTCCCGCCACTGCGGACACGGGTCCGCGGACGGGCAGGCGGGCACGTGACGGCCGTCCGTGTCGACGTAGGCCGCGCTCACCCAGCCGCGGACACCCTCCAGCCAGTACCAGTGCGGGTCGCCGTGCACGGTCGTCCCGGAGACGGCGCATTTGACGCGGTCCTGACTGCCGGGCGGCAGCTTCGCGAGGATCTCGCCGTGGGTGCTCGGCTCGTCCCTGACCTTCAGGTCGGGCCCGGAGACGACGGTGCCCCAGATGACGCCGTCGTCGTGGTGCGCGGGGACCGCCGTGGTGGCGGCGGTGGCCGCGGTGGCGGCGGTGGCCGCGGTGGCGGTTCCCGCGGTCAGCAGGGCCGCGGCGGCCGCGGCGGCCACGGCCACCGGGCTCAGAGCGATTCGCATGATCGACCTCCTCGCCCCCTCATCCAGGAAACACCCGTTCGGCCCAGCGCTCCACTTGGGCCCGCCGTCCCGGCCCGGCGCCGTTGCCCCATATGCAGTCGCCCCGGTCGCGCCCCGCGGAGCCGGGGCCTTGCCTTGGTCTCGTGCCGAAAAGCGTCCGCCGTGTATCCCGTACGTCCAGCGCCGTCCCCCTTACGTCCAGCACCGCCCGCCGTACGTCCCGCGCCCGAGCCGCCCTGTCCGCCGTGCTCCTCGTCCTGGCCTGCCTCCTTGTCCCCGTCGGCGCGCTCTCCGCCTGGGCGAAGTTCGAGATCGGCGACCGGGACAGCTACGTCGCCACGATGGCGCCGCTCGCCTCCGACCCGGCGGTGCGCACGGCGGTGGCGGACGCGGTCACCGGCTCGGTGATGAAGGAGATCGACGTCGGCCCGCTGCAGGGCACGGTCGAGTCGTTCGTACGCGACGCGGTGCGGTCCTTCACCGAGACGGCGGCGTTCAAGACGGCCTGGAACGCGGCGAACCGCGCGGCGCACGACGCGGTGCAGTCGGAGCTGAACCACGACGACAACGGCGAGGTCACCATCGACCTCGCCCCCATCACCCAGCAGATCAAGCAGCAACTGCAGGACGACGGCGTGCCGTTCGCGTCGAAGATCCCGGTGAAGCACACCGAGGTCACGGTCCTGCAGTCCGAGGACCTCGGCTGGCTGTGGCGGAGCTTCCACGCGCTGCAGGTGGCCGGTGTCTGGCCCGCGGTGGCGGCGGCCGTGCTCGCCGTCGCCGGTGTCCTGCTCGCCGCCCGTCGCCGCCGGGCGGTCGTCGCGACCGCGCTGGGCATGGCGCTGGGCGCCGCCGTCCTCCTCGCCGCCGTCGCGATCGGCCGCGCCGTCACCCTCGACGACCTGCCCTCCGACCTCTCGCGCGACGCGGCGGGCGCGGTCTACGACGCGCTGACCTGGACGCCGCGGGCGACGGCCTGGATCATCGTCGCGGCGACCCTCGTCGTCGCCCTCGGCGCCTGGCTCCTTCCCCGGTTGCGCCACCGTTTCGCCCGGGGGCGTGAACCGGGGCACGCCGAGAGCCGTCCTGTCTGAGGGAGGATGCGCGCAGCAGGAATCAGGAATAAGGACGCGCGCAGTACGACCCCCGACGAAAGGCCGGTCCCTTGGACACCACGACCGTCATCCCTGACGCCGAGGACGAGGCGGGCGGGGGCGAGCGGCGGCGGGTGGGCCGGGCCGCCGCGTGGGGGGCCGGGCTGCTGCTCGCCGGGGTCAGCGCCGTCCTCGGGTTCCGGATCGCCGACTCCGACGGGTTCACGCCCGTCCCGCAGGTGCTCGCCTTCCTGCCCTGGCTGCTCGTGCCCGCCGGCGCCGCCCTGCTGCTCGCCGTGCTCGGCCGGTGGCGGACCGGGATGCTGTGGAGCGTCGTCGTGCTCGGCCTCCTCGCCTGGTACACGGACCCCTACGGGAACACCGACGCACCGGACGGGCCCGCCGTCGCCGAGCTGCGCGTCCTGACGTCGAACGTCGAATTCGGCGGCGGCACCGAGGGGTTGGTGCGGGCCGTCCGCGAGGAGCGGCCCGACCTGCTGTTCGTCGAGGAGTGCGACTTCGCGTGCTCCGCGCTGCTCCGCAGGGAACTGCCCCGCGCCGACTACCCCTACCGCGAGTCCGTCGAGGCGTCCGGCGCCGAGGGCTCGGTCATCCTCGCCAAGGTGCCGTTGAAGAGCGCGCCCGGCATCGACGGCACGCTCGGCATGCCGGGCGCCGTGGCCGACGTACGGGGTCACGACGTCCGCGTCCAGCTGGCGCACCCCATGCCGCCGGTGCCCCGCGGGGTCGGCCTGTGGCGCTCGGAGATGCGGGAGCTGCGGGACTACGCCGCCGCTGGGGACGGGCAGCCCACCATCGTCGCCGGGGACTTCAACGCCACCCAGGACCACGCCGCCTTCCGGGCCGTCCTGGACACGGGGATGCGCGACGCCGCCCGGCTCGCCGGGGCCTCGCGCGCCCCGAGCTGGCCCGCCGCCGCGCCCGCGCCGCTCGGCGCGCAGATCGACCACGTCCTCGCCACGCCGGACTTCGCGGCCCGCGACGCCCGCTTCCTGGACATCGGCAACACCGACCACCGGGCGCTCGCCGTCACGCTGATCCTCCACGAAGCCGAAACAGAGCGTTGATCCACGGACCGGGACACGTCACGTAAAGCGCCGATAATGGGCGCATGCCCCGAGAGCCCCGCCCGTCCCGTCCGGTCTCACTGAGCCCGCTCACCCCACCCGACTGGCTGGTCAGGTCCCTCAAGCCGCAGTCCGCGCCCATCCCCTGGGCGGCCGCGGCCCGCGCCTCCGTGGCGATGGCGCTGCCCCTCGCCCTCGGCATCCTCGCCGGACAGCCCTCCTACGGGGCGCTCGCCTCCATGGGCGCCCTCTCCGGAGTCATCGGCGACACCGCCGACGCCTACCGGATGCGGATCTTCAACATCGCCGTGCCCCAGCTCTTCGGTGCCCTCGGCGTCACCCTCGGCTCGCTCGTCTTCGGGCACGGCTGGGTCGCGGTCGGCGCGGTCACCCTCGTCGCGCTCGTCTCCGGAATGATGTCGACGATCGGCGCCGTCGCCTCCGTGTCCGGGCTGCTCCTGCTGCTCAACTCCGTGGTCGGCGCGGGGCTTCCCATGCCGGGGCAGTGGTGGCTCGCCCCGCTCCTGATGACCGGCGGCGGACTCCTCGTCCTCGCGCTGGCCCTGCTCGCCTGGCCGCTGCGCTCCGGCGTCCCCGAACGCGCCGCCGTCGCCGCCGCCTACCGCTCGGTGGCCGCCCTGCTCGACGCGGCGGGCACGGACGCGTACGGCGAGGCGCGCACCGCCGTGACGGCCGCCCTGAACCAGAGCTACGACCTCGTCCTCGCCCGGCGCACCCGCGACCACGGACGCAACCCCGAACTGGTGCGCCTCGTCGCCCAGTTGAACGCCCTCACCCCGGTCGTCGAAGCGGCCCCCGCCGCCGACCAGGCCGCCCGGCACGCCTGCGTACGACTGCCCGCCGAGGTGCCGGACGCGGTCCGCGCGCTGGCGGCGGCGGTGGAGCGGGGCGGCCCCCCGCACGCCGCCGGGGGCGAGCCCGGTGCCGCGCGGGCCGCGGCCCGTATCCCCGAGGCCCAGGACCACGCCACCCGCGCCCTCGACCACGCCGTCCTGCACGCGGCGGAGACCCTTCAGGACCCCGACCCGCTCGGCGTCATCGAGACCGAGGACCGCCTCGGCCGGCCCGCCGCCCTGCGCGTCCGCGCCCGTCGCGCCGCCCGCAACGTCGTCCTCTCCAGCACCTCCTGGCGCTACGGTCTGCGCCTCGCACTCTGCATCGGCATCGCCCAGGCCCTGGTCTCGCTCGTCGACGTGCCCAGGTCGTACTGGGTGGCGCTCACCGTCACGTTCGTCCTCAAGCCCGACTTCGGCTCGGTCTTCTCCCGCGCGGTCCTGCGCGCGCTCGGCACCGCCGCGGGCCTGGTCGTGGCCGCCGCGGTCCTCGCCGAGGTGCCGCACGGCTGGTGGGACGTGCCGGTGATGATGCTGCTCGCGCCGCTCATCCCGGCCCTCACCACCCGCGGCTACGGCTACCAGACGGCGGCGATCACCCCGGTCATCCTGCTGCTCTCCGACATCCTCAACCACCAGGGGCTCGGCCTCGTCGTGCCGCGTCTCGTCGACAGCCTGATCGGCTGCGGCATCGCGCTCGTCGCCGGGTACCTGCTCTGGCCGGAGAGCTGGGGCACGCGGATCGGCGACCGCCTCGCCGACGCGGTCGCGGACACGGCGCGGTACGTGGAGTGCGCGTTCGGCGCCGACGGCGACCCCGCGGCCCGCGCCCGCATGCGCCGCGGCCTCTACCGCGACCTGTCCGTCATCCGCTCCGAGTTCCAGCGCGCCCTGACCGAGCCCCCGCCCACCGGCACGCGCGCGGCGGCCTGGTGGCCGCTGGTCGTAGCCGTGGAACGCGTCCTGGACGCGACGACGGCGGCCAGGGTCCGCATCAAGCACGGAGCGGAGGCGCCCACTGGGGACGAGGTGGCCGAAGTCGCCCGGGAACTGCACGCCCTGGCGACCCGCCTGCGCACGTCGGTCCACCTGGAAAAGGGCCGGACGAACTTCAGCACCGACAACGAGGCCGGCGTCCTGGAACCCCTGCGCCAGGAGGTCAACGCGGCGAGAGCGCTGACGTCCCCGAGGACCACCTAGGGGCACGGGGAACTCCGCAAAAGAAGGGGCGCGGGGAACTGCGCCACCAGCCACAACGGACCCGCAGCTCCCCACGACCATGCATCCCGCTACAGCACGCGCCTAGCGACCCGCGTTCACCTTGTGCAGCGCCTTGGCGAGCCCATTGGCCCACAGCTGCTCCACCTGCGCCCGCTCAGCCGCATCCGGCTGGGAGTTGGTGCAGGAAGGGCCGGGCCCACCACCCGACATCAGCTGGCTGCACGGCCCGTCATACGTGTCGGGAAGCCCGAGCACGTGCCCGGTCTCGTGCACGGTGACCCGCGTCGAGTCGTACTCCTTGTTCTGCGCGTAGTCCAGGAAGACATAGCCATTGCCGTGCCCGTCGGAGCTGGCGTACGAGCCGCGCGGGTCATTGCCCTCGCGGTACTCGAAGCTCGCGCCCGACGTACCCGCCTGGAGCTTGACGTTGGAGACCGCGCCGTTCCAGATCGACGCGGAGCTGGCTATCTGCTGGGCGAAGGTGGGGGCTCCGGACGCGTCGTAGACGACGGTCACGGACTTCGCGCCGGGGTGGGCCGCACGCTTCTCGGCGACCGCCTTCACGACGGCCTCGAAGAACGCCTTGTTGTTCTTGGCCTCCGCGGCCGAGCCCTGGTACTGGGAGTACGAGGACGTGGTGGCCGTGGCCGACGCCATGTCGTGCGTGGCGGTCGACGCCGAGGCCGAGGTCGCGCCGAGTCCGGTGACGGCGAGGCCGAGGACGGCGGCGACGGACAGGTAACGCTTGTTCATGTGTGGGGGGCTCCCTACTCGTTCCACGACCGCGTGGGGCGATCGATGAAAGGTGAACGGTTCGGTACCGGTGAGTGTCGGGGAGCGTGGGGCGCGTGGGAATGATGGCAACTCGCGATAGCACGGCCCTATCACCCGGTCCCGGCCTGCCCAGAACGGCCGGTTCTCATGGGGTTTGAGCGTCTGGTGCAACGGCCGTACCGGCTCTACGCTCACGGCCATGGAGCTCGACGTCAGGCACCTCCGCGCGCTGTGCGCCATCGCCGACACCGGCAGCCTGCACAAGGCGGCGCGCCAGCTCGGCATGAGCCAGCCGTCGTTGACGACCCAGCTGCGGCGCATCGAGCACGCGCTCGGCGGCCAGCTCTTCTCCCGCGAGCGCACCGGCTGCCGCCCCACCCAGCTCGGCCGGGTCGTGCTGAGCCGCGCCCGCCCCCTCGTCACGGAGATGCGGGCGCTGGTCGCGGAGACGAAGGCGGCCGCCGCCCGCGCCGCCGAGGGCCCGCAGCTGCGCATCGGCTCCACCGCGAGCCGCGCCATACCGGGCTGGCTGCGCAGGCTGCGGTCGCGCCTGCCGGGGACCGAGATGTCGCTTCAGATGGACGTGTCCGCGAACGCGCTGCTGCGCATGGTGGCCGCCGGGCAGCTCGACATCGCCTTCGTGCACGAGGTCGAGGGCTGCCCGCTGCGCATGCCGGAGGCCCTGCGAAGACGCGTACTGCTCGACCGGGAGCCGCAGTTCGTCTCCCTCGCCGCGGACCACCCCGCGGCGGACCGGCCCGTCGTACGCCTCTCCGACCTCGCAGACGACCGCTGGATGGTGGACCCCACGGTCGACGGCGAGTGGGACGGCCTGCGCCGCGTCCTGACCTCGGCCGGGCTCAACCCCCGTGTGCTGCACGGCGATTACCTCACCGCGGCGTCTCTCGTCGCCACCGGCGAGGTCGTCGCGCTCTGCCAGCCGACCTCGCGCGGCAGGACCGACATGGCCGTACGCCCCCTGCACGGCGACCCCCTCGGCGTGCGCCTCATGCTGGTGGCCCGCACCGAGGAGGAGCTCGACGCGGTCTACGGCGAGCTGGAGGCCGCGTACTGGGAGGCCGCGCGCCAGGCGACCGCCTACACGGAGTGGCTGCTGCGGGCCGGCGACACCCGGGGAAGCGCGGGCGGGACGTTGGTCCCGGCCAGCCGATGACCTTCGGCCACACCCCCTCTGACCTGCCCTTTTGACAGTTTTACGGTACTGGGTCACGCGTTGAGGCCACTTGTTACCTTTCCTACGGATGACGCACACATCGCGCCCGTAGCTTCATGTCTGTCGCCACCGCAAAGGGGCACAAACACGGACAGCTCGATCTGTAGCCACGAGGGAAGTCACCACATGCGCGCCACTCGCCGTACCTTCCGTACCGCCGCCATCGCCACCGGAGCCGTCGCCGCGCTCGCCGTCCCGACCACGGCGGCGTTCGCCGCGGACGCGCCGTCGACGCCGCACGGCCCGATCGCGCAGGACGACCGGACGAGCAAGGACCAGGACCAGAACCAGGGCCAGGACGACTCCGGCAAGAAGGACGAGACCGGGAAGAAGGACGAGACCGGCAAGGACGAGACCGGTCAGGACAAGGAAAAGGACACGGACAAGGACACGGACAAGGACCGGGACAAGCCGGTCCCCGGCGGCTGGGAGTCCAAGGGCACGACCGACCTCGGCAAGGGCTGGTCCGCGAAGGTCGACGTCAACGCCTCGGCCCGTACCGCCAAGGCCGCCCTCTCCCTGAACGGCGAGGCCAAGGGCTCCCTCACCGCGTACGAGAAGTCCGCGAGCACCAAGATCGACGGCAACACCTTCACCCTGACGCCCAGCGGCGCCGTCACCATGCAGGCCAAGCCCGCCCCGCCGAAGCCGCAGCCGAAGCCGCAGCCCGACCACAAGCGCTCCTTCGTCCGCGCGTACCAGAACCTCGGCGGCTCCGGCTTCGACGCCAAGGTCTACAAGGTCAAGGGCGGCTACGAGGCCGACATGATCGCCAAGGCCCCCGACACCGGCAAGAAGATCATCTGGGACACCCTGAAGCAGGCGGGCAGCAAGGCGGCGTACGGCCGGCACAACGGCGCCCACTTCGTGCTCAACCCCGACGGCACCATGAAGGGCTGGGTCGACGGCAGGACCCACGGCGACGGCACGCACCACAACGGCACGAAGCCGCAGCCCCAGCCGACGCACGACACGCACCGCAACGGGGACCGGACCGTCCCGAGGGGCGGCGTCAAGGCCGGCGCCGAAGGCGTCACACCCGCCTCCGACGACGCCCCGCTGATCGCGGCGGGCGGCGGCATGGCGGCCGTCGGCGCGGCGGGCCTCGGCTTCGCGCTCTACCGCCGCAAGCAGAACGGCTGACGGACTCCGGCACGAGGTGAAGGGGCACCCCGCTGTTGCGGGATGCCCCTTCACCTGTGTGCGTACGTGACCCGCGGGCGTACGTACGGTCAGACGCCGATGTCGCGGCCGTCCTCGCGCCACACCGAGACGACCGACGGGCGGACGATCCTGCCGGGACCGTCCGGCCAGGTGCTCGCGGGCTTCTCGACCGACGCCCCGTCGACCTCGCCCGGGTGCTGCACGGAGACGAGCACCCGCCGGTCCTGGATGAGCGGTCCGCAGGTCTCCGCGCCCGTCGGCATGGTCAGGAATTGCTTGAGCTCACCGCGCCGCTCGCCGCGCGTGGCGACGCCGAACAGGCCGTCGTGCGAGCCGAGTTGGTTGCCGTCGGTGGATATCCACAGGTTGCCGTGCGGGTCGAAGGCGACGTTGTCCGGGCAGGAGATCGGCGAGACGCGGTCCTTGGGGAAGCCCGCGAAGTACGTGGCGGGGTCCTCCGGGTCGCCCGCGACCAGGAAGAGCGACCAGCCGAAGGTGGTGGCGTCCGCGCGGCCCCGGCGCTCGGTCAGCTCCAGGATCTGCCCGTGCTTGTTGAGGTTGCGCGGGTTGGCCTCGTCGGCACCGGCCTTGCCCGCCTTGCCGCGGTCGGAGTTGTTCGTCAGGGCGACGTACACCTTGCCCGTGTGCGGCGACGGCTCGATGTCCTCGGGCCGGTCCATCTTCGTGGCGCCGACCTTGTCACCGGCGAGGCGCGTGAAGACGTACACCTCCTCGGCGGTCATGCCGTCGACGTGGCTGACGGCTTTGCCGCCGGGGCCCGCGGTGGCGAGCGGGATCCACGTGCCGCCGCCGTCGAACTCACCGTCGTCCGGGAGCGTGCCCTTGCCGTCGATCTCGTCGGCGGGCGAGTCACCGGTCAGCTTGGCGACGTAGAGCGTCCCCTCGTCGAGCAGGCTCAGGTTGTGCTCGTGCGCGGCACGGGACGTGCCCCTGGCCATGCGCTTGCTGCTGACGAACTTGTAGAAGTAGTCGAACTTCTCGTCGTCGCCCATGTAGACCACCGGGCGACCGTCGTGCGTCAGGCGCGGCTGCGCCGCCTCGTGCTTGAAGCGGCCGAGCGCGGTGCGCTTGCGCGGGGTCGACTCCGGGTCGTACGGGTCGAGTTCGACGACCCAGCCGAAGCGGTTGGCCTCGTTGGGCTCCTGGGCGAGGTCGAAGCGCCGGTCGAACCGCTCCCACTTGCGCTCGGAGGCCTCGCCCGTCACGCCGTAGCGCTTGAGACGGGCGGCGGTCGTCGGGTCGGTCACCCTCGCTGCGTTGCCGAAGTACTGGTTGAAGTTCTCCTCGCCGTGCAGCGTGGTGCCCCAGGGGGTGGTGCCGCCCGAGCAGTTGTTGAGGGTGCCGAGGACGGTGGTGCCGCGCGGATCGGCCTGCGTGCGGACGAGCTCGCTGCCCGCGACCGGGCCGGAGAGGCGGAAACGGCTGGTCGCGGTGAGGCGCCGGTTGAGGTGGTGCCGGGAGACGGCACGGAGCTTCCCGCTCCGCCGCTCACCCTCGACCACGACGACGGAGAGGCCGTGGGCCGCCCAGGCGATCTCGACCTGCTCGCGGGTCGGGTTCGCGGGGTCGTACCCCTCGAACATCAGGATCTCGTCCGTGTACTCGTGGTTGGCGACGAGGATCTGACGTCCGTGCTCACGCCGCAGCGGCAGCAGACTCAGGAAGTCGTTGTTGTAGCCGAACTGTCCGGCCTGCGCCTTGGCGCTCTGCTTCGCCGCGTCGAAGGCGGGCGCGCCGCGCAGGATGGGCTCGCCCCAGCGGATGACGACGTTCTGCTCGTATCCGGCGGGGACGGTGACGGCGTCGGCGGTGTTGGGCGCGACGGGCGCGAACCGCAGTCCGCGCGCTCCCTTGTCCGGGCGGCCACCCGGGCGGTCACCCGTACGGTCCGCGGGCGCGGCGGCGACGGCCTGCGGGGCGCCGGGCCCCGCCATGACCGCGCCGCCCGCGGCGGTGGCGACCGTCACGACGGCGGCGGCGCGCAGCATCGAACGGCGGCTGAGGGCACCGGCTATGACGTCGCCGACGTACGCGTTGTCGCTGGTGTTCGGCACCTCCCCGAAGCACGCGTCACCGCAGCGGAACCGGCAGGTCAGGGCGGAACGGCCGCCGCTCCCCTGGTGAGAGGTGATGATCGGCAGCAGTGTGCGCACGGGTCCTCCGTCGTTGTGGCGTGCTCGTGGACGTGGCTTGATTCCGCCGTGAGGCTAGGCGCGGGTTCCGGCAGGGCGGCGGCCTGCGGGTGAACGGGCGGTGAATCCATGGCGCCCGGCAGGGAGTTGCGGCGGGGGCGGGGGGTACGGGGGCCGGGGGCGGAACCGGGGGTGGTTCGGCCGGGTGACGGAGGGCGACCCTGCCCAAGATCACGTACGGCGGCGGCTAACCTTACGTGTCCGCCCTGGCCAGGGATTATCGGGAATCAACTCACGCGAAGGGTTGCGCACATGGGCATTCTGAACCGCCTGCGGAACGCGTTCGGACGATCACGCAAGGAGAGCGTTCCGGAGGCTCGGGAGCCTGAGCGTGCGACTGCGCCGGAGCAGGGGGCGACGCCGCCGGAGACGGTGACGCTGCCGTCCCCGTCCTCCGAGCCGACCCCGGACCCGCCCCGCAAGGCCTCGGTCCCCGCCCCCAGCCAGGAGCCGTCGCCTTCGGCGGTGGACGACTTGGTGGCAGCGGCTTTCGACAACGTGACGGCCCCGAAGCGGGAGGCTGACGCCGCCCAGCGGGAGGCTGACGCCGCCCAGCCGGAGACCTCGCCTGCTCCCGAGCCGAAGGCTGACGTCGAGGAGCCGAAGGCTGACGCCGAGGAGGCGAAGGCTGACGCCGGGGAGACGGAGGCGTCGACCGTTCCCGAGCCGAAGGCTGTCGCTGAGGCTGACGTCGAGGAGCCGAAGGCTGACGTCGAGGCGCGGGAGGCCGAGCAGCCCGCCACCGCTGCCGACGATGCCGCCACCGCTGTGGGCAAACGTCCCGCAGGGCGGGACGGGTGGGCACAGCCCCCGGTGCCGGGCAGCGATGAAGACGGCGTCCCTGAGTCCGAGCCGAAGGCTGAGCAGACCGCTGAGGCCGCCCCCGAGCCGAAGGCTGACGTCGAGGAGACGGAGGCCCCCACCGCCCCCACCGCCTCCGAGCCGAAGGCTGACGCCAAGGAGACGGAGGCCCCCACCGCCCCCGAGCCGAAGGCTGACCTCAAGGAGACGGAGGCCAAGCCGAAGCCCGCCACCCCCGCCCCCCACATCCGCTCCAAAGCCCCGGGGCTGGCCAACGCCTACAAGGCCGCCGCCACCGCCCTGAAGAAGAACGGCCTCACCGGCACCCGCGCCCCCGTCTACCTCGTCCTCGACCGCTCCGGCTCCATGCGCCCGTACTACAAGGACGGCTCCGCCCAGAGCCTCGGCGAGCAGGTCCTCGCCCTCGCCGCGCACACGGACCCCGACGCCACCGTCCACGTCGTCTTCTTCTCGACGGACATCGACGGCACCGGCACGCTCACGCTCCCCGAGTACGAGGGCCGCATCGACGAGCTGCACGCGGCGGCGGGCCGCCTGGGCCGCACCAGTTACCACCGCGCGATCGAAGAGGTCGTGGCGCACTACGAGAAGTCGGACCACGCGGGCGAGCCCGCCCTCGTGATCTTCCAGACGGACGGCGCCCCGGACGCGAAGGGCCCGGCGACCCGGGCCCTCGCGGAAGCCGCCGCGCACCCCCTCTTCTTCCAGTTCATCGCGTTCGGCGAGCACGAGAACAAGGCCTTCGACTACCTCCGCAAACTGAAGGCGGACAACGCGGCCTTCTTCCACGCGGGCCCGACCCCCCGCGAGCTCACGGACAAGGAGCTCTACGAGGGCCTCCTCGCCCACTGGCGCCCGTAACACCCAGCACGTAACACCAAACACGCAGCACGTGACACCAAGCCCGGAGCACCGGGCCCAAAGCACCGGAAACAGCGGGCCGTGGAACATTTCCACGGCCCGCTTCCGCATCCCTGTAGCACCAACTGACCCCCCATATCTATGGTGTTGACACCTTCCAACACGGGTCGACCAGGGGGAACGCGATGACGGACGAACCGGATGCCGGGAGTCGGCAGAGCCGACGGACCCCGCAGGACCCACCGGACTGGCTCGACCTCGCCGACGCCCTCGACCTGCTCCGCGCCCAGATCGCCGAATCCCAGCACCGCGCCCGCACCGCGGACATCCGCTTCGACGTCGGCGAGATCACCGTCGACTTCGAGCTGGAGCTCCACCGCACCCGCGCCGCGGGCGGCGGCCTGCGTTTCGCCGTCGTCCAGGCGGAGGGCCGCGCGGAGAGCGCCCGCAGATCGACCCAGCGCGTCAGCCTCACCCTGAAACCGCGCGGACGTGACGCCGGGGACGTCGCCATCGGCGACTGGGAGGAGTAGCCAGGAGTGGACGTCGACCGCGTCGTAAGGATCGTGCCGCGGGACCCCACTCCCGGCAGCCCGCCAAGACCGCACAGCCCCTACAGCGCGCCCAGCACGTACAGCCCGTACCGCCCGCACGACCCCGGCGGCCCACGCGGCGCCGCCCGCCCCCACCCCTCCGGCACCGGCTACCTCGTGGCACCCCGTCTCGTCCTGACCGCCGCCCACCTCGTCCCGGACAGCGCCCCCGGAGCCACCCCCTGCGTCACCACGGCCGGCGACCCGCACCCGTACCCGTACACCACGACCCTGCGCTGGACCACCGCCCGCACCGGCGCGCCCGACGGCGGCCCCGACGCCGCCCTGTTGGAGATCACCGACCCGGCCTGGCAGCCGCCCGGCTCCTTCCTGGGGCGGGCCCGCGGGCGCCCGCAGCGCTGGGGCCGGCTGGTCACCGACACCATGGGGCAGCCCGTGTGCTGCCACGGCTTCGCCCGCGTGCAGCGCGACGCGCGGGACGGCGCCCGCCTCGAACAGCTCTCCGCGCGCATCAACCCGCTCAGCGGCTTCCCGGCCCCGCGCTACGAACTGACCGGCACCACGGGGCCGTTCGGCGCCGCCCGCGGCACGGACTCGCCCTGGGCCGGCCTGTCGGGCGCCGCGGTCTTCACCGCGGAGCCCACCCGCACCCCCGGCGAACTCTGCCCCGGCGAACTGCTCCTGGGCGTCGTCCGGGCTGACCGGGGCGCCGCGACCGGCGTACGGCTCGCGGTGACACGGGCCGAGGACCTGCTCCGCGACCCGGGCTTCCGCGCCGTCGTCAGCGAGCACAACGGCGGCCTGCCCGCCGAACCCGAGGCCGCGGAACTCGCCGACCTGCTCGCCCCCGTCGGCGCGCAGCGCGACCTGAAGTCACCCCTGACGGTGCTGCGCGCGGACGTGGAGGCGGTCGCGTTCCGGGGACGCGAGGAGGAGCTGGAGGAGCTGCGGCGCTGGTGCGTGGCGGACGACTCCGTGCACCAAGTGGCCACGCTGGTGGGCCCCGGCGGCCAGGGCAAGTCCCGCATCGCGCGCGAACTGGCCGCCGGGCTGCGGGCCGAGGGCTGGGTCGCGGGACGGCTGCGGCACGAGACGGTGCGCGGCGGCGGGAGCGTCACCACGGCCGACGCCCTGCGGCCGCTGCACGGCGTCGTGCACCCCACGCTGATCATCGTCGACTACGCCGAGACCCGCCCCGACCTCGTCCGCCACCTGATCGGCCTGGCCGACAGCGCCCGCGACCGGTTCCGCGTGCTGCTGCTCGCCCGGTCCGTCGGCGCGTGGGTGGACACCGCGCTCGGCCGGTCCGCCCTGGCGTACGGCATGCGGGACAGCGCGCCGGAGTTCGTGCTGCGCCCCCTGTACACGGCGCCGGGACCGGCCGCGAAGGCGTTCCGGCTCGCCCTGACCGATCTGGCGCAGGTCCTCGGCCAGGTGCCGTCCGGCGCGCACCGGCACGGCGACGTGGACTGGTCCGAACTGGCCGCGCGCATCTCCACCCCGCCCCTTGACGACGGCCGCGAGACCCCGCTCTCCTTACAGATGCGGGCCCTCGAAGCGCTGCTCGGGCACGCGGCGGGCGACCCCGTGCGCGCCACCAGCCGAAGCTCCGTGGAGCCCGCCCTCCTCGACCACGAGGCGTCCTACTGGTCGAGCACCGCCGCCGCCCTCGGCTTCGACGCCGACCACGACGTCGACGACGCCCGGCTGCTGCGCCGCGCGGTCGCCGCCGCCACCCTGTGCGGGGCCGTCGACCGCGCGGAGGGCCGCGCGACGCTCGCCCGGCTGCCCCACCCCGGCCCGGTCCCCGTCGACAAGCTCGACCGCTGGCTCGGCACCCTCTATCCGGCGGCGCCCGACCGCCACTGGGGCACGCTGCACCCCGACCGGGTGGCGGAGTTCCAGGCGTCCGCCGAGGTCGTCGCGGACCCGGAACTGCTGCCCGCGCTGCTCGACGGCGCCTCCGACGAGCAGTGGACCAACGCCTTCACCGTGCTGACCCGCGCGGTCGTCGCCCACACGAACGAGTCCCGCCCCGACGCGGCCCGCGCCGTCCTGACCCTGCTGGATCACGTCCTCGACCACATAGACCGGGCGCCGGTGGGCCTCCCCGCACTCCGCGCCTGCTCGGAGGCGCTGCCCAGCGACTCGCACGTCCTGACCCGGCTCGCCCTGCGGGTGGCCGAGGTCCTCGTGGGGCGGCACGTCCGGGCCACCCCGGCCGGTGCCCGGCCGCCCACCGACGCCGAGCGCGCGGGCGATCTGCACAACCTCGCCCACCACCTGCGGGTCACGTCCCACTGGGCCGACGCCGTGCAGACCTCCGAGACCGCCCTGAACCTGCGCGAGGACCTGGCGCGCCGGGACCCGGAGACGTACGAGTCCGACCTCGCGGCGAGCTACGAACTGTCCGCGCGGACCCTCTCCGAGGTGCGGATGGACGTGGCACGCCACCGCATCGACCGGGCCCTGCTCATCCAGCGCCGCCTGCACCGCGAGGACCCCGAACAGCACCGCCTCCAGCTCGTGCGCTGCCTGCGCACCGCCTCCTACATCGAGTGGTACGCGGGCGACCGTGCCGAGTCCGCCCGCCTCAGCGACGAGGCCGCCGAGCTCACCCGCCTCCTCGAAGTCTCCGAACCGGGCCGTCATCTGGGGCTGCTCACCCACATCCTGGACAGCCAGAGCATCAACCACTGGCACGCCAAGCGCTTCCCCGACGCCATCAGCGTCACCAGCGAGTCCCTGCACCTCCTCGGCGAGCAGATGGCCGTCAACCCCGACGCGCACGCCCCGTCCTACGCCGCCGCGCTGCACTCCCAGGCCCTCAACTACGACAGCACCGGGCGCACCGACGAGGCGGTCGCCCTGTGCCGGCAGGCGGTGGAGATCTACCGCAGGTACGCGGCGGACTTCCCGGAGATGTACGAGCGCCTGCTGGGCCAGGCCCTGCACAACCTGGCGCTCATCGAGCGGGACAGGGGCGACCGCGACGCGTCGCTCGGCCACATGCAGGAGGCCGCCGACCTGCGCAGGGCCCTCTGCTCCAGCGCGCCCGGCGCCCGCAGTTCGCGCGGTTCCGGCGCCTCGTCGTCCTGGCTCGGCTGCTGGCTGAGGGACGACGACAGGCTGCGGGAGGCCACCGCGGCCTTCGGGGACGCCGTGGCCGCGCACCGGACGGTGCTCGCCGCGGAGCCCACGCCGGACACGCGGGCCGAGCTCGCCTCCGACCTGGAGCGGCTCGGCCGGTGCCAGGAACTCCTCTCCCTCTCCGTCTCCGTCTCCGGCGAAAGCTCCGAGGGCCTGCTGACGGCGGCGACGGCGGCGCTGCGGGAGAGCGTGACGCTGTACCGCGCCGCCGCGGCGGGATCGCCCGACCCCGAGGCGTACGACGACGACCTGTGGATCTCCGTCGACGGCCTCGCCCGCTGCTACCGGCAGGCGGGCCACGCGGGACCGCGGCGCGTCCTGCTGCGCGCGGCCCTGCCCATGCTGCGCCGCCGCGCGGCCCAGGACCCCGCCCGGCGCTCCGCCCTCGCCTCCTGCCTCGCGGACCTGGGCGAGGCCTACCGCGAGACCACGTACCGGCGCCGGGGCCTGCTCCTCCTCGAAGAGGCCGTCGCGCTGGAGGAGGCGATCGTACGGGAGGCGGGGCCGGAGGCGTCCGTCGCGAACCTGCGGGCGTATCTGGTGCGGCTGCGCACGTCCCAGTACCGGGCCCGCAGGTACGCCGAGGCCGCGCGCAGCGCCGAGCGGATCGTCCCCCTCGTCCGCCACGAGCACGAGAAGGACCCCGCGCAGGCGCCGCCGCTCGGGCCGGAGATCGTCCAGCTGGCCCGCGCGTACTCCCGTACCGGCCGCTGTGCGGAGGCCGAACGGCTCGCGGCCGAGGGGGTCGCGGTCGCGCGCCGGGCGGCGGCCGCGGCGGAGCCCGCGTACGGCATCACCGGCACGCTGCGGCACCAGGCGCAGACCCTCCTGGAGTGCGCCCGGCGCACCGGGACCATGCGGCCCGCCCGCGCGGCGCTCGCCCCGGCGCGGGAGGCGCTGGCCGCCGTGCGCCGCAGCTGGACCGCCGATCCCAAGGCCCACGCGTGGGAGCTGCGGGACACCGCGCTCTGCCTCGCGGACGTGCTCGACGCTCTCGGCCGCCGCGCGGAGGCTGCGGACGTACGCGACCGCCTGGCGCCGCCGCCTTCTTCGCTACCGCCGCGCAACCACCCCCCTACGACAGGAGAGACCGCATGACGACGGACGAGCCGGGGACCCGGAGCGGGCCGGAGGCCACGGACGAACAGGCCATCAAGGACGACGAGCGGCGGGCCACGCTCGTCTTCCCCTCGGTGGAGGACTTCGTGAACGACTACCTCGTCCACCTCGTCCAGCGCCGCACCGACGACGGGAGCCACGTCTGGTGCCCGTCCTGGTGGGCCCATGCCGAGGCCATCGCCCGTCTCACCGCCCTGTGGCGGGCCTTCGAGTACCTCAGCAGCGACCCGGCGCTCGGCATGACCAACTGGTGGCTGCACCACGCCGACCCGCACCTGGCCGTCCTCCTCAGCCCCTACGGCCCCTTCCACGCCTGCGGACCGGACCTCGGCCACCGGGCCCCCAGCCCCCTGCCGACGGAACCGGCACCCCCCGGCACGTTCGACCACCCGGCCTTCGTCCTCATCGACGACGGCCCCTTCCCCGACACCCCGCTGAACCTGCCCACGTCCTGAGACGGCGCCGGGACCTCGCCCGGGGCCCCGCCCGGGCCGCCGCAAACCGATGTGAGTCGATCTCCATCCGGCCGTTAGGATTTCGACCATGGCGGCCACTGGATCCGAGAAGCAGGGAGCGGGCGAGAACGCGAAGGCGTTCTACGTCTCGACCCCCATCTACTACGTAAACGACGCTCCTCACCTGGGCCACGCCTACACGACCGTCGCAGGGGACGTGCTCACGCGCTGGCACCGTCAGCGCGGCGAGAAGGTGTGGTACCTCACCGGCACGGACGAGCACGGTCAGAAGATCATGCGCACGGCCGAGGCGAACGACGTCACCCCCCAGGAGTGGTGCGACAAGCTCGTCACCGAGGCCTGGAAGCCCCTCTGGGAGCACCTGAACATCGCGAACGACGACTTCATCCGTACGACGGAGAAGCGTCACACCGACCGCGTCCAGGAGTTCGTCCAGGACCTCTACGACAAGGGCGAGATCTACAAGGGCGGTTACGAGGGCCCGTACTGCGTGGGCTGCGAGGAGTACAAGCTCCCCGGCGACCTGATCGACGGCGAGGGTGACCTCTCCGGACAGAAGCTCTGCCCGATCCACAAGAAGCCGGTGGAACTCCTCCAGGAGGAGAACTACTTCTTCAAGCTGAGCGAGTACGGCGACAAGCTCCTCGCCCTCTACGAGGCGAACCCGGGCTTCATCCAGCCCGAGTCGGCCCGCAACGAGGTCGTGAACTTCGTCAAGCAGGGCCTTCAGGACCTCTCCATCTCCCGGTCGACGTTCGACTGGGGCGTCCCGGTCCCCTGGGACGACAAGCACGTCATCTACGTGTGGGTCGACGCGCTCCTGAACTACGCGACGGCGGTGGGTTACGGCGCGAACGAGGAGAAGTTCACCTCGACCTTCCCCGCGAACGTGCACCTCGTCGGCAAGGACATCCTCCGCTTCCACGCGGTGATCTGGCCCGCGATGCTGCTGGCGCAGGGCCTGCCGGTGCCGGGGCGCGTCGCCGCGAACGGCTGGCTGATGGTCGGCGGCGAGAAGATGTCGAAGTCGAACCTGACGGGCATCAAGCCGCAGGACCTGACCTCGCACTTCGGCGTGGACGCCTACCGCTGGTACTTCCTGCGCGCGATCACGTTCGGCAGCGACGGCTCGTTCTCCTGGGAGGACTTCTCCGCCCGCTACACGAGCGAGCTGGCGAACGACTACGGCAACCTCGCGTCCCGCGTCGCGGCGATGGTCGGCAAGTACTTCGGCGGCGAGCTGCCCGCGGCGACGGCGTCCGGCGACGCCGAGCAGGCGGTCCAGGACGGCCTGACGAAGGCGGTCGCCGAGGCCGACCGGAAGATCGGCGAGGAACTGGACTTCCAGGGCGGCATCCTGGCGATCTTCGACTTCGTGAAGCAGGTCAACGGCTACATCACGGAGCAGGAGCCGTGGAAGGTGGCGAAGGACGACTCCGAGCCGGGCAAGGCCCGCCTCGCGACGATCCTCTACACGGCCGCCGAATCGCTGCGCGCCGTGGCGGTCCTCCTCAACCCGATCATGCCCGAGACGTCCCAGAAGCTCTGGGACTCCCTCGGCGCGGAGCCCCTCCTCGGCGCCCTCGCCGACCAGGAGCTCGCCGCGGCCGGCACGTGGGGCACGCTGCCCGCGGGCGCGACGGTCACGAAGGGCGCGGTGCTGTTCCCGCGCCTGGAGGAGAAGCCGACCGCGTAGCGGCACGCCTGCCACGACCGAAGGGCCGGAACCCCACGGCGGGTTCCGGCCCTTCGCCGTGCGGCGGTCAGTGCACCCAGTCCTTCAACGCCTCGGTCTCCAGGGCCGAATCTTCCGGGAGCGGCCCGAGGCCCTGCAGCCGATCTTCCGCATCCTGGGCGTGGCACTCCCCGAAAGCCCCATCGTCGAGGTGATCACTACCGACGTCACCGAGACCCGGCCCATCGATACCCTGCTCCGCGTCAGCGAACCGAACGGCCGCGCGTTCCTCCTGGTCATCGAGGCTCAGCAACGCCGGGACCCCGAGAAGGCACGTTCGACCACTACTGGCAACTGCTGGACGCGGGCCTGGGAGACACCCCGGCCCGAGTCGCCTGGAAGGACTTGGTGAAGATGGCTGCGGATATCTACTTCCCCGGACAGGGCACCCTCGCCGAGGAGAAGTATCTCGAGGGCAAAGCCAAGGGCGAGGCCAAAGCGATCCTCCGCTTCCTGGAGCTGCGCGACGTTCCCATCTCCGACACCGCCCGCGAACGCATCGAGAGCTGCACCGACCTCCCCACCCTCGACCACTGGCTCACCCGCACCGCCACAGCCACCCACGCGGACGACTTGTTCGACGAGCCGGACGAGCGGAACGGCTGAGACTCCCCGGGGCCCAGGACGCGAAAGCGCTGTGCGCAGCTTGCGTACAGCGTGCGCTACCGTGCAGGGGACCATCCGGCGCCGCCCGAGGAGGCCCCCTTGCCCACCGACCCCAAGCCCGAGATCGCCTCGGTGTGGACCCGCCCCCGCAAGCAGCGCGAACAGCTCAGCCGGGAGCAGATCGTGGCCGAAGCCGTGCGGCTGCTCGATGCGGACGGGGTCGAAGCGCTCAGCATGCGCAAGCTCGGCACCCGGCTCGACGCCGGTGCCACCTCGCTCTACCGGCACGTCGCCAACAAGGACGAGCTGATCGAGCTGGTCGTCGACGAGGTGTACGGCGAGTTGACCGTGCCCACCGCACAGGGAGCCGACGACTGGCGCGACGCCGCCGGCCGCAGCGCCGACAGCCTGCGAGCGATGATTCTGCGCCACCCCTGGGTCGCCTCCGTGCTCGGTCAGGTCGGCCTCATCCACCTCGGGCCGAACGTGACGAAGATGTCGGAGCGCATGGCCGCCGTGTACCGGGCGGCCGGATTCCCCGCGGACGAGACCGAACTGGCCCTCAACACCGTCCTCTCGTACGTGATCGGGATGGCCACCAGTGAGGCCGCCTACCTCTCGCTGATCGCCCGAAGCGGCAGGTCGGAACGGGAGTTCGCGGAGAGCCTGCGGGCCGAGGGGGCGGGCGGGGGCCGGAGGGCGTACGCCGGGGACCCGGAGAGGGAGCGCGCGGAGACCTTCGCCTACGGACTCCAGCGCGTGCTCGACGGACTGCAGGTCAGACTCGGTGCGACTGCCCACTGAAACGGTTGCCACACATCACGGTGAGCTAAGTCATGCGGGGAGACGGCTTAAATTGACGCCGCCTTCACACCTGCCTACGTAAGCTTCACGACATGGCCACGACTCCCTCCCCCGAACGGCGACGCACCGCCGACGAGGTCAACGAGGACATCCGTGCGCTGTGGCTGCGCGCCGGCGGACGCCTCCGCCCCGACGAACGCCTCGTGTACGAGCGGCTCGTGACGGAGTGGGCAGAGGCAGAAGCCAACTCCTCCCCGACCCACGCCGCTTAGGGGCGCGGGGAACCGCGCACCCAGCCACACCGCCCCCGCAAGCCGAAAGCGAAACCCAAAAGCCCCCGGAACCAGAGGTTCCGGGGGCTTCGACGTAACCGCCCTCCGCCGAGGGGGAATTCCGCTACTGCGCCGCGGGCTTCCGCAGCGAGATGTTCAGCTCCCGCAGCCGCGACTCGTCCAGCTCCGTCGGCGCGCCCATCATCAGGTCCTGCGCGTTGCCGTTGAGCGGGAAGGCGATCGTCTCGCGGATGTTCGGCTCGTCCGCGAGGAGCATGACCATGCGGTCGACGCCGGGGGCGATGCCACCGTGCGGCGGGGCGCCGAGGCGGAACGCGCGCAGCATGCCCGCGAACTCGTGCTCGACGGTCTCCGCGTCGTACCCCGCGATCTCGAAGGCCTTGAGCATGACCTCGGGCTCGTGGTTCCGGATGGCGCCGGAGGAGAGCTCGATGCCGTTGCAGACGATGTCGTACTGCCAGGCGAGGATGTCGAGCGGGTCCTTCTCCTCCAGGTCCTTCATGCCGCCCTGCGGCATCGAGAAGGGGTTGTGGGAGAAGTCGATCTTGCCGGTGTCCTCGTCCTTCTCGTACATCGGGAAGTCGACGATCCAGCAGAAGCGGAAGACGCCCTCCTCGAAGTGGCCCGCGCGCTTGGCCGCCTCGACGCGCACCGCGCTCATGATCTTCGAGACCTCGTCGAACTCGCCCGCGCCGAAGAACACGGCGTGGCCGGGGACGAGGGAGAGGCGCTTCGTCAGCTCCTCGACGTTCCCCTCCGTCAGGAACTTCGCGATCGGGCCCGTCAGCGACCCGTCCTCGGCGACGCGCACCCAGGCCAGGCCCTTCGCGCCCTGCTCGACCGCGTAGTCACCGAGGCCGTCGAAGAACTTGCGGGACTGCGACGCCGTGTCCGGGACGGGCAGCGCGCGCACGTGCTTGCCCGCGAAGGCCTTGAACTCCGAGCCCTCGAACACGTCCGTGATGTCGTGCAGTTCGAGCTTGGCGCGCAGGTCCGGCTTGTCGTTGCCGTACTTCAGCATCGACTCGCGGAACGGGATGCGCGGGAAGGGAGACGTGACCTCGCGGCCGTTGCCGAACTCGGTGAAGATCTCCGTCATGAGCTTCTCGATGGGCCGGAAGACGTCTTCCTGCTCCACGAAGCTCATCTCGACGTCGAGCTGGTAGAACTCGCCCGGCGAGCGGTCCGCGCGGGCGTCCTCGTCGCGGAAGCACGGCGCGATCTGGAAGTACCGGTCGAAGCCCGAGATCATCAGCAGCTGCTTGAACTGCTGCGGGGCCTGCGGCAGCGCGTAGAACTTGCCGGGGTTCAGGCGGGAGGGGACGACGAAGTCGCGCGCGCCCTCGGGGGAGGTCGCGGTGAGGATCGGCGTCGCCATCTCGTTGAAGCCGAGGGCCACCATCTTGGAGCGGATGGAGGCGATGACGGCGGAGCGCAGCATGATGTTGCGGTGCATGCGCTCGCGGCGCAGGTCGAGGAAGCGGTACTCCAGCCGGCGCTCCTCGTTCACCCCGTCCTCGGCGTTGATCGTGAAGGGCAGCGGGCCCGCCGCGCCGAGCACCTCGACCTCGGCGGCCTCGATCTCGACCTCGCCGGTCGGCAGCTCCGGGTTCACGTTGTCCGTGCCGCGCGAGACGACCTTGCCGTCGACGCGGACGACGGTCTCCTTGGACAGCTTGTCCAGGACCTCGGCGGCCTTGGTGCCCGGGCGGGCCACCAGCTGGGTGATCCCGTAGTGATCGCGGAGATCGATGAAGAGAATGCCGCCCAGGTCTCGGCGATTGTGCAGCCAGCCGCTCAGCCGGACGTCGGTGCCGACGTCAGAGGCGCGGAGCTCGCCGCAGGTGTGGGACCTGTACCGATGCATCGTCGTTCATCCAGTCTTCGCGAATAGGGGAGAGAGCAGACAGTCCCCAAGGCTACCGTCCGGGCGAAGATCGCTTTCCGGATATGCGCGGGAGATGGCGCGGGAGGCCCCGGGAGCCGCCCGGGGGAGGGCCGGTGACGACGGGGCTCGGTGGCGGCGCGGGTGTACATCTTCCTAAAGTGGGTCAATGCGCACCGACGATCCCCTGCCACCGGTGGGAGATGACTCCCTGCCACCCGTACGGGACGTCCTGACGGCCATCGCGACCGGACTGTGGCGCTGGGACAACGCCTCGGGGACCGTCACGCTCGACGCCGAGGCGGCCCGGCTGCTCGGCCTGCCCGCACGGCCCCAGACCCTGTCCGAGGCGGGCGTGCGCTCCCGTTTCCACCCGGTCGACTGGAACGAGATCTACGGAACCGTCCAGCTCGCCGTCGCCGAGGGCACCCTCGCCGAGGCCCGTCTGCGGATCATGGACGAGACGGGACGGCGCGTCGTGCGGGTCGTCCGCAGCCGCTCCAAGCCCGTGCTGCACGGGACGACCGAGGCGTACGAGCTGATCGGCACCCTGCAGGAGGTCACCGACCCCGCGCCGGGGAGCGCCGCGCGCACGCCGGTCACGGGCGACTGGCGCCGCTCCCGCGAGGCGTTCCTGCTCGACGCGGGGCGCGCGCTCGCGGAGGCGCGGTCCACGGAGGAAGTGCTCAGGGTCGCCGCGGGGCTCTCCATGCCGGGGTTCTCGCCGGACGGCCTCGCGGTCTTCGGGGTGGAGGGCGAGCGGCTGACGATCATCGGGCACCACGGCCACCAGCCCGGCGACGACGGCCCGTTCTCGGCGATGCCTCTGGACACCGACTATCCGGCCGCGGAAGTGGTGCGCACGGGCCGGGCGGTCTACCTCTCCACTCCGGAGGACTACCGCAGGCGCTATCCCGCCGCCTGGCCGCTGGCCAGCCGTTTCGAGCGGCAGTCGTGGGCGTTCCTGCCGCTGACCGTCGCCGGGCGCACGATGGGCACGTGGATGGCGGCCTTCACGTATCCCGTCTCGTTCACGCCGGACGAGCGGTCCGTCCTGACGACGGTGGCCCGGATGCTGGCGCAGGCGCTCTCGCGGGCCGGGGTCGCGGAGTCCGAGCGGGAGCTGACCGAGGGGCTGCAGCGCTCGATGCTGCCGATGCTCGGACCGCAGATCCCGGGGATGAGCGTGGCCGCCCGGTACGTGCCGACCGGCGGCGGGCTTCAGGTCGGCGGCGACTGGTACGACATGATTCCGCTGCCCAGCGGCCGCATCGCCTTCGTCATCGGCGACGTGCAGGGGCACGACGTGCGGGCGGCGGGCCTGATGGGGCAGCTACGGATCGCGCTGCGCGCGTACGCCTCCGAGGGACACCGCCCCGACGCGGTGCTCTCCCGCGCCACCCGCTTCCTCTCCGGGATCACGGAGTCCATCACCTACGGGTCGAGCGGCACGGGCGAGGACCGGGCCACGGCGTACGACCCGCGGTTCGCGACCTGCCTGTACGTGGAGGCCGACCCGGCGACCGGCGTCCTGGAGATCGGCCGCGCGGGGCACCCGGAGCCCGCGATACGCATGAGCGACGGAACGGTTCTCCTGCGGCCCACGGCGGGGGGCCTGCCGCTCGGCATCGACCCGGACGCGGACTACCCCACCACGCGGCTCGTCCTCGAACCCGGCGAGACCATGCTGATCTGCACCGACGGGCTGATCGAGACGGGCGGCCACGATCTGGACAGCGGCTGGTCGCGGATCAGGGCGATCCTGGAGGCGTACCCCGGGCAGGGCGAGCCGGATGCCCTGGAGCAGCTCGCGGACTCCCTCGTACAGGCCGTGCACGGGCCCTCCTCCCACCACACCACGGGCCCGCTCGCGGACCGCAGGGAGGACGACATAGCGGTGCTGCTGCTGAGCCGGACGGGCCGCCCCGAACAGCGCACGGACGCCCGCCGCACCGTCCTGACGGTCGCCCAGGCCGAACCGGAGCGGGTCGCGGGGGCGCGCCGCCATCTCCGGGACCTGCTGCACGACTGGGCGCACGACGACCAGGTCGACTCGGCGGTCCTGATGGTCTCCGAGATGCTCACGAACGTCCTCGTCCACACGGACGGCGACGCGCTGCTGGTGGCGGAGGTCACGGGGGCGCCGGGGGCGCGGAGGCTGCGGGCGGAGGTGGCGGACGGCAGCGACGACCTGCCGCACCGGCGTGATCCCGGCGAGCTGGCGTCGTCCGGGCGGGGTCTGGTCCTGATGGAGTTGCTGGCCGGGGCGTGGGGGGTGGACCCCCGGGGTGACGGAAAGAGCATCTGGTTCGAGCTGTACGAGGCGGATGGAGGGGAGGAGGGGTAGGGGGTAGAGGGGTTGCTGTTCCTTTCCGGTGACGCTCACCCCCCAGGGGCGCGAGGAACTGCGCGACCAGCCCAGAACCACCCCGCAGAAAAAGCCGCACGCCCAGCCCCACCCCCAGGGGCGCGGGGAACTGCGCGACCAGCCCAGAACCGGCCCGCAGACAGAGTCCAACCCCCAGCCCCCTCCCCCCAGGGGCGCGAGGAACGGCGCAGAGGCCCGGCCCCGGGGGCCAACACCCGGGCGCCGGGCCCCGGGTGACCGGGCCCGGCCCCAGCGGGCCGCTACGCGTAGCGGCCCCGCAACTCCGACACGACCCCGAACGCCGCCGCAGTCAACGGCACCGCCAGCAACATCCCCAGAATCCCCGCCACCGACGCCCCCGCAGTGATCGCCAACATCACCACCGCAGGATGCATCTGCACGGTGCGGCTCTGAATCATGGGCTGCAGGATGTGACCCTCCAGAACCTGCACCGCCAAGACCACCCCCAACGTCCACAGCGCGATCGCGAAGCCCCGGTCCGCGAGGGCGACCAGGACCGCGACCGCGCCGGACAGGAACGCCCCCAGGTAGGGGATGTACGCCCCGACGAAGACCAGCGCCCCCAGCCCCCACGCACCGGGAACACCCAGGATCAGCAGCCCCACCGTGATGCAGAGCGCGTCGATGAACGCGATGATCGTCGTGCCGCGCATGAAGCCCTCGATGGCCTCGAACGCGCGCCGCGCCATCGCCTCGATGGTGTCGGCGCTGTCACCGGGCGCGAGCGACCGCAACGAGCCCATCGCGCGCTCGGAGTCGCGCAGGAAGAAGAAGACGAGGAGCAGGGCGAGGACGGCCATCGCCATCATCTCGCCGACCGTGCTGAGCCCGCTGATCACGCCGGACGCGGCCGTCCCGCCGAACTTCCCGAAGAGCTCCTTGGCGTTGGACGCCATGTCGTCGAGCGACGTGCCCGCGGCCCCGAAGTACTTCGAGAGGTCCGCGGCGGCCTGCTTGAGGGAGGAGATGATCTGGTCGCCGCTGTCGATCAGCGCCTTGACCACGATGTACGTGGCCCCGCCGACGACGGCGACGACGGCCGCGCAGGTCAGCCCGGCGGCCAGGGAGCGCTGCACCCTCAGCTTGAGCAGCCGCCGGTACAGCGGGCCGAGCAGCGCGGTCCCGAGGAGCGCGAGCAGGACGGGCGTCACGGCTGTCTTGAAAGTGACGCAGAGCCAGACCCCCACGGCGGCCACACCGGCGACGAGAAGGAGGACGACACACCACGCGGCGAGACGCCGCACAGACTCGGGCAGGAGGGTGCTCACCTCCCCCACCCGATCACGGGCCCTCCACCCGCGCACGTTATGTACCGCTACATGCATACGCCCCAGCTGGGCGTCCGTTCTCCGGGACGGACTTCGACGGCCGGGCGAACAGTCGGCTTCGAGCGTGATGGCACAGGACGGGAAACATGATCAGCAATGAGCAGGAGTTCGACGCCGTGATCACGGGCGTCAGCATGGTCGGCGCCGTGGTGGACATCGATGGCGAGAAGGGTTTCATCGACCAGACGAAACACCCTTCCTGGTGGTCGGACGACGTTGAACCCCCGCAGGTCGGGGACCGACTTCACGTGGTGGTTCTGGACGATTCGAGGACTCCTCCCCGTCTGAGCGCACTTGAGAAGGACGTTGAGATCGCACGCCAGGTCCGCGCCCGGAAGGACTGATCCCGGAGCCACTGAAATGGCATCAAACAGGGACCCGCCTCTGCGACGCGGGTCCCTGATCGTCCGACTTGTTGCTGCTACCGCGGCTCTCGCCGACCGCGCACCCGAACCGCTACATCCCGTGCACCGCCGGCACCGTCCCGAGCAGCCCCTTCTGGAAGTCGTCGAAGGCCTGGCGCAGCTCCGCCTGGCTGTTCATCACGAACGGGCCGTAGTGGGCCATCGGCTCCCGGATGGGCCGGCCGCCGAGCAGCACGACCTCCAGGTCGGGGGCGTGCGCGTCCTGCCGCTCGTCCGCGCGGACGGTCAGCGAGGAGCCCGCGCCGAAGACGGCCGTCTGCCCCAGGTGGACCGGTCGGCGCTCGGCACCGACCGTGCCGCGCCCCGCGAGGACGTACGCGAGGCCGTTGAAGTCCTCGCGCCAGGGCAGCGTCACCTCGGCGCCGGGCCGCACGGTCGCGTGGATCATCGTGATCGGCGTGTGCGTGATGCCGGGGCCCTCGTGCCCGTCGAGCTCTCCGGCGATGACGCGGAGCAGCGCGCCGCCGTCGGGCGTGGAGAGCAGCTGGACCTGGCCGCCGCGGATGTCCTGGTAGCGGGGGTCCATCATCTTGTCCTTGGCGGGCAGGTTCACCCACAGCTGGAGGCCGTGGAAGAGGCCGCCGGACATGACGAGGGACTCGGGCGGCGCCTCGATGTGCAGCAGGCCGGAGCCCGCCGTCATCCACTGGGTGTCGCCGTTCCCGATCGTGCCGCCGCCACCGTTGGAGTCCTGGTGGATGAAGGTCCCGTCGATCAGGTACGTGACCGTCTCGAAGCCGCGGTGCGGGTGCCAGGGAGTGCCCTTGGGCTCGCCCGCCTCGTACTCCACCTCGCCCATCTGGTCCATCATGATGAACGGGTCGAGGTACTTGTAATTGATTCCCGCGAAGGCCCGGCGCACCGGGAACCCCTCGCCCTCGAAGCCGCTCGGCGCGGTGGTCACGGCGAGCACGGGGCGCGCCGTCGCGTCGGCCGGTGTCACCACTCGGGGCAGGGTCAGCGGGTTCTCGACAGTCACTGCAGGCATGGTCGGTACCTCCTTGTGCGTCCACTTTAGTTGAACGTAGAACTTTCTGCCACTTGAACGAACGAGGCCCGGAGGGCATTCCCTCCGGGCCGAACGAGGCTGCACAAGGCCGCGCGGGTGGCTTGATCCTGATCGTCCCCGCGGATCGTTCCCGCAGGCCGGGCCCCGCGGATCGTTCCCGCAGGCCGACCCCCGCGGGTCAGCCGGTCGCCGACGTCACGGCCCGACCGGCTCCAGCTGCAGGTAGTCCAGATTCCAGTTCTGGAAGGCGCCCGCGTCCAGGGAGAGCCGCACGGTGTGGCGGCCGCGCGCCAGCTGCCGCGGGTCACGGCTGTCCTGGAGCGTGAAGGCGTGGTGGGCCGTCGTGTCGGCGACGTGCACGGCCTTGCCGGGCCTGCCGCCGTCGTAGGCGATCCGGTAGGTCCCGGCGGGCGAGTACGGGGAGGACGCCCGGGCCTTGAGGGTGTAGCGCCCGGCCTTGGGCACGTCCACTCCGTAGGTCAGCCACTCCGAGCCGCGCATCCAGCAGACCACCACCGCGCCGTCGTGGTCGCACACGTCGACGCCGTCGCCGCGCCGCCCGGGACCGTCGCCCCGGTTCCCCGCGTCGGTGTCGTGGTAGGCCCTGCCCTCGCCGCCCGGGGCGTAGTTCTCCGCCTGGACGCGGACCGCGCCGGGCGGCACCCCACCCACGGCGCCCGTCCTCAGGTACGTCCTGAGCGCCTCGACGTTGTCGGTCTGCAGGATCGTCGCCTTGTAGTCGGCGATGAGCCTGGCCCAGCCGCGCGCGGGGGAGATCAGCGAGGCCTCGTCGGTGAACCGGGCGGCGAAGCCGTCGCGCATCGTGTTGAACCAGACGCGGCCGGTCGCCCGCAGCCCCTGGACGAAGGCGCCCTGGGCCACCTTGTCGTGGACGTCGTCGAAGACCACCTCGAAGGCGGGCGGGCGGCCCTTGCCGAACTCCGCGACCGATCCGGCGTTGGTGTCGTCCACCAGGTGCATGTACAGCGCGCCCGGATGGCGGCCGAGGAACGCCCGCACCTCCGGCACCGGAGCCTGCGACTTGAAGAGGCCGTAGCGCACGGTGCCGGTCTCCTCAAGGACCCGCCAGACGGCCTCGCGGTCCTTCCACGCCTGGTCGAGATTGACGAGGCCGAGCGGGCGCGCGGCCTTCATGGCCTCGGCGAGGGTGGGGACCCGTTCGCCGGTGAGCGCGGTCCGGCGGCCCCCGAGACCCGCGCGAAGGCGCAGGCCGCGCAGGTGGGCGAGGGTGAGGTCGGCGACGCGGCCGGTGCCGTTCGTGGTGCGGTCCACGGTCGCGTCGTGCATCAGGACGGGGACCTTGTCCTTGGTCAGCCGGACGTCCACCTCGACGATCCCGGCGCCGTCCGCGAAGCCCGCCCGGATCGCGGCGACGCTGTTCTCGGGGGCCTTGTGCCACTGGCCCCGGTGGGCGGCGATCATGACACCGGCCTTGGGACCGTGGTCGAGGAAGTCACGGCGGGCGCGCTCGGCGGCGGTCTCGGCGCCCGCCCCGGGGGCCGGGGCCGCCCCGAGCAGCGCAGCGCCCGCGGCGACGGTCGCGAGGGCGCTCACGAGGCGGGCGGGGCGGCGGCGCAAGACGGGAGCGGGGCCCCTCGGGGCGGCGGCGCGGCACGGGATCAGGGGCGAGGGCATAGGTCAGAGCATCGGTGACGGGCCCCGAGCGGCCGGGCCCCCCACCCGGCCTGTCACCCGTTCACCTGACGCGGCGGCGCCCGCAGTCCCCCGTCCGGCCGCCGGTAGGGAAGGGCATCCGTACCGGCGGAGCGTCATACGTACCGGCGGAACGTCATCCGTACATGCGGCGCATCGCGAAGTCGACCATCTGCTCCACGGCCTTCGCGTCGAAGACCATGCGGTGCTCGCCCTCCATGTCCAGGACGAAGCCGTACCCGGTCGGGAGCAGGTCGATGACCTCGGCGCCGGTGATCACGAAGTACTTGGAGTCCTTGCCCGCGTACCGGCGCAGCTCCTTGAGGGAGGTGAACATCGGGATCACGGGCTGCTGGGTGTTGTGCAGCGCGAGGAAGCCGGGGTTGTCGCCGCGCGGGCAGTAGACCTTCGACGTGGCGAAGACCTGCTGGAAGTCCTCGGCGGACATCGAGCCCGTGGTGAAGGCGCGCACCGCGTCCGCGAGGGACGGCGGCGAGGGCTCGGGATAGAGCGGAGGCTGCTGGCCGTACCCACCGCCGGGCATGCCCGACATCTGCTGCGGCGGTGGCTGCGCCCCCGGCGGTGCGTACTGCTGCTGGGCGCCGGGGTTCTGGTCGTAGCCGTACATGCGCGTAAGCGTACTGAGTCACAGATGGGCGCTTAGGGGTTGCGTCTTATTACCGACGGGTAGCATCATCGTAGCTACTTACTGGTATCCACCCCTTTTCCTGCTTACGGAGCCTTCGCCATGGGCCACTACAAGTCGAATCTCCGCGACATCGAGTTCAACCTCTTCGAGGTGCTCGGCCGCGACAAGCTGTACGGCACCGGCCCGTTCGCGGAGATGGACGTCGACACCGCCAAGAGCATCCTCGACGAGCTGCGCCGCCTCGCCGAGAACGAGCTGGCCGAGTCCTTCGAGGACGCGGACCGCAACCCGCCGGTCTTCGACCCGGCGACCAACACCGCCCCCGTGCCCGCGTCCTTCAAGAAGAGCTACCAGGCCTTCATGGACTCCGAGTACTGGCGCCTCGGCCTGCCCGAGGAGATCGGCGGCACCACCGCGCCGCGCTCCCTGATCTGGGGCTACGCGGAGCTGCTGCTCGGCGCGAACCCGGCCGTGTGGATGTACTCCTCGGGTCCCGCGTTCGCCGGCATCCTCTTCGAGGAGGGCAACGAGGCGCAGAAGAAGGTCGCCGAGATCGCCGTCGAGAAGCAGTGGGGCTCGACGATGGTCCTGACCGAGCCGGACGCCGGTTCGGACGTGGGCGCGGGCCGCACGAAGGCCGTGCAGCAGGAGGACGGCTCCTGGCACATCGAGGGCGTGAAGCGCTTCATCACGTCCGGCGAGCACGACATGTCGGAGAACATCCTCCACTACGTCCTCGCCCGCCCCGAGGGCCACGGCCCCGGCACGAAGGGCCTCTCCCTCTTCCTCGTACCGAAGTACGAGTTCGACTGGGAGACCGGCGAGCTGGGCGAGCGCAACGGCGTCTACGCCACGAACGTCGAGCACAAGATGGGCCTCAAGGCCTCCAACACCTGCGAGATGACGTTCGGCGACCAGCACCCCGCCAAGGGCTGGCTGATCGGCGACAAGCACGACGGCATCCGCCAGATGTTCCGCATCATCGAGTTCGCCCGCATGATGGTCGGCACGAAGGCCATCGCGACGCTCTCCACGGGCTACCTCAACGCCCTGGAGTACGCCAAGGAGCGCGTGCAGGGCCCCGACCTGGCCCAGTTCATGGACAAGACCGCGCCGAAGGTGACGATCACTCACCACCCGGACGTGCGCCGCGCCCTGATGACGCAGAAGGCGTACGCGGAGGGCATGCGCGCCCTGGTGCTGCACACCGCGGCCGTCCAGGACGACATCCAGGTCAAGGAGGCGGCGGGCGAGGACGCGTCGCAGCTGCACGCCCTCAACGACCTGCTGCTCCCGATCGTGAAGGGCTACGGCTCGGAGAAGTCCTACGAGCAGCTGGCGCAGTCGCTCCAGACGTTCGGCGGCTCGGGGTACCTCCAGGAGTACCCCATCGAGCAGTACATCCGGGACGCCAAGATCGACACCCTCTACGAGGGCACGACGGCGATCCAGGGCCAGGACTACTTCTTCCGGAAGATCGTCCGCAACCAGGGCGCCGCGCTGAACGGCCTCGCCGAGGAGATCAAGAAGTTCCTCGCCGTCGGCACGGGCGGCGAGGCCCTCGCCGGCGCCCGCGAGGAGCTGGCCAAGGCCGCGGTCGAGCTCGAGGCCATCGTCGGCGTCATGCTGACCGACCTCGCGGCGACCGAGCAGGACGTGAAGTCCATCTACAAGGTGGGCCTGAACACCACCCGTCTCCTGATGGCCTCGGGCGACGTCGTCGTCGGCTACCTGCTGCTTCGCGGTGCCGCGGTCGCCGCCGAGAAGCTGGAGACGGCCTCCGCGAAGGACAGGGCCTTCTACGCGGGCAAGATCGCCGCGGCCAAGTTCTTCGCCACGAACGTCCTCCCGAACGTCGCCGCCGAGCGCAAGCTCGCCGAGGCGGTCGACCTGGACCTGATGGAGCTGGACGAGGCGGCGTTCTAGTACGCCTGCCCGTACGGGTTCCTCCCGCACGTCGGCGCGATGCCGCCACCTGTTCTTTCGGGTGGCGGCATCGTCGTATGCCCTCGGCCACCGGGATCGACCGCCTCTGATCGCCCCGCCACCCGGACGGCCGCGCCATTAGGCTGGCTGGCATGCGCACACCCTCCGGGCCCTTCGATCGCGGCCACACCGAAGACCTCATGTCCTTCCTCGCGGCGAGCCCCACGCCGTACCACGCCGTGGCGAGCGCCGCCGAGCGTCTGGAGAAGGCCGGTTTCCGGCAGGTCGAGGAGACCGAGGCCTGGGACGGCACGACCGGCGGGAAGTACGTGCTGCGGGGCGGTGCCATCATCGCCTGGTACGTGCCGGAGAACGCCGCCGCGCACACCCCCTTCCGCATCGTCGGCGCGCACACCGACTCCCCCAACCTCCGCGTGAAACCGCAGCCCGACGCGGGCGTCCACGGCTGGCGCCAGGTCGCCGTCGAGATCTACGGCGGACCGCTGCTCAACTCCTGGCTCGACCGGGACCTCGGCCTCGCCGGACGCCTCTCCCTGCGCGACGGCACCACCCGTCTCGTGAACATCGACCGGCCGCTGCTGCGCGTGCCCCAACTGGCCATCCACATGGACCGGTCCGTGCACACCGACGGGCTCAAGCTCGACAAGCAGAAGCACATGCAGCCCATCTGGGGCCTCGGCGACGACGTCCACGAGGGCGACCTCATCCGCTTCCTGGAGGAGGAGTCGGGCCTCGGCGAGGGCGACGTCACCGGCTGGGACCTCATGACGTACTCCGTCGAACCGCCCGCCTACCTCGGCCGCGACCGCGAACTGGTCGCGGGCCCCCGCATGGACAACCTCCTGTCCGTGCACGCCGCGACGGCCGCCCTCGCCGCCGTCGCCGCCCAGGAGGACCTCCCCTACATCCCCGTGCTCGCCGCCTTCGACCACGAGGAGAACGGCTCCCAGTCCGACACCGGCGCCGACGGCCCGCTGCTCGGCGGCGTCCTGGAGCGGTCCGTGTTCGCCCGCGGGGGTTCGTACGAGGACAAGGCCCGCGCCTTCGCCGGGACCATCTGCCTCTCCTCCGACACCGGCCACGCCGTGCACCCCAACTACGCCGAGCGGCACGACCCGACGCACCACCCGCGCGCCAACGGCGGCCCGATCCTGAAGGTCAACGTCAACAACCGCTACGCCACGGACGGTTCGGGCCGCGCGGTCTTCGCCGCCGCGTGCGAGAAGGCGGGCGTCCCCTTCCAGTCGTTCGTCTCCAACAACGCGATGCCGTGCGGCACGACGATCGGCCCCATCACCGCGGCGCGGCACGGCATCAAGACCGTCGACATCGGCGTCGCGATCCTGTCCATGCACAGCGTGCGCGAGCTGTGCGGCGCGGACGACCCGCACCTCCTGGCCAACGCCCTCGTGGCGTTCCTGGAGGGCTGAACGGAAGGGCCGCCCCCCGAATGTCTGTGTGGCTGCGAAGGACCCGGGTACACGGTGACTTCGTAGCCACTACAGCAGGGAGGCGGTCCTCATGGGCCTGGGCGGATGCATCATTCTGATCGCCGCGGGTGCCATCCTCACGTTCGCGACCGACTGGGAGATGGAGGGGATCAACCTCACCGTCACCGGAGTCATCATGATGGCCGTGGGGCTCATCGGCGTCGCCGTCTTCACCAGCATCGCCAAGCGCAGGCGTGCCGTGGTCCCGCCGACCACGGTCGTCGAACCGGAGCAGCAGCCCCGCGGTTACTGACGGCCCCCTCACGCCGCGCCTGATGTCCGGTGTGCGGCGCTTCGGGGTAGTCATGGCGTCATGAGACTTCTCGTACGCGACCGCATGCTCGGCATCGGCGACGACTACTGGATCGAGGACGACCAGGGCCGCAAGGTCTTCCTCGTCGACGGCAAGGCGATGCGCCTGCGCGACACCTTCGAGCTGAAGGACATGCAGGGCAGGGTCCTCATCGAGATCCACGCCAAACTGCTCGCCCTGCGCGACACGATGGTCATCGAACGCGCGGGCGAGGCGCTCGCTCGCGTGCAGCGCAAGCGCCTGTCACTGCTGCGCAACCACTACCGCGTCTCCCTGGTCGACGGCACCGAACTGGACGTCAGCGGCAAGATCCTCGACCGCGAGTTCGCCATCGAGTACGACGGTGAACTCCTCGCCGACATCTCCCGCCGCTGGTTCCACGTACGCGAGACGTACGGCCTCCAGATCACCCGCGAGGACGCCGACCCCGCGCTCCTCCTCGCCGTCGCGGTCTGCGTGATCCGCCTCGCGGAGAAGGAGCGCGAGGGGGACGCATGAGCGGCGAAGCCGCACCAGGGGCGCGGGGAACCGCGCGACCAGCCACAACGAACCCGCGGCCGCGAACCGGAAGGGGAGGCCCCGCACACCGGGCGCCCCGACGCAGTCGTGCCTCAGGGACGCGGGGGCGGGGCCTGCCCCAGCAGCCGGTCCTTCAGCGCCGGAAACTGCTCCCGCGTCGCCGCGACCCTCGCGGGGTCGAGATCGACGGTGAGGGTCTCCTCGCCGTCCCCCGCCTCCGCGAGCACCGCGCCCCACGGGTCGACGACGACACTGTGCCCGGCCTGCGGCACCCCCGCGTGCGTCCCGCCCGTGCCGCAGGCCAGCACGTACACCTGGTCCTCGACCGCCCGCGCCCGCGCGAGGAGCAGCCAGTGCTCCAGGCGCCGCGCGGGCCACCCCGCGGGCACCACGAACATCTCCGCGCCCGCGTCGACGAGCCCCCGGAAGAGCTCGGGGAAGCGCAGGTCGTAGCAGGTGGCGAGGCCCAGCGTGGTGTCCGGCGTACGGAACGTGGCCAGCTCGGAGCCGGCCGCCATCATGACGGCCTCGCCCTTGTCGAAGCCGAAGCGGTGGATCTTCCGGTAGGCGGCGGCGAGCTCGCCGGCCGGGGAGAAGACGAGCGAGGTGTTGTAGAGCGGCCCGTCGGGGTCCCGCTCGGGGATCGAGCCCGCGTGCAGCCACACGCCCGCCTCGCTCGCGGCCTTCGCCATGGCCTCGTACGTCGGCCCTTCGAGGGGCTCCGCCTCGGCCGCGAAGGACTCGTACGCGAAGGCGCCCGTGGTCCACAGTTCGGGAAGGACGACCAGATCGGAACCGTCCCGCGCGCTCACTTCGCGTACCAGCGAAGCGACCCGCGACCGACGGGAATTGACCGGTTCGTCCTCGTCTACGGCGATCTGGATGAGGGAGGCGCGCACACTACCACCGTCCTGGCATTCGAGCCGTTGGCACGGCCTACGATCGTCACACGAAAGCACTGCCGGGGTGCCTGCGGGCAGCGTAACTTAACGTCTCAGACACCCACCGCCCGCGTACAACCGCAAGGGGTCCCGTGAGTCTCCATCCCAGCCTGCAAACCTACGCCGATGCCTGGACGCAGTCCGTGGAAGCGATATCCGAGCTGGTGTCTCCGCTCGCCGAGGGAGAGTGGAGCTGGGCGACCCCCTGCCCCGGCTGGTCGGTGCGCGACATCGTCTCCCACGTCATAGGCCTCGAATGCGAGATGCTGGGTGACCCCCGCCCGATCCACACCCTGCCCCGCGACCTCTACCACGTACAGACCGAGGCCCAGCGGTACATGGAGGTTCAGGTCGACGTGCGGCGCCACCACACCGCGCCGGAGATGACCTCCGAGCTGGAGTACACGCTCATCCGCCGCACCCGGCAGCTGCGGAACGAGTCGCGGGACCCCTCGACGAAGATCCGCGGCCCGCTGGGCACCGAGCAGACCCTCGAACTGGCCATGCGGCTGCGGGCCTTCGACGTGTGGGTCCACGAGCAGGACCTCCGTACGACGCTGCGCAAGCCCGGCAACCTCGACTCCGCGGGCGCGTACGTCGCCCGCGACATGCTCCTCCTCGGCCTCGCCAAGGTCGTCGCGAAGAAGGCGGGCGCGCCCCCGAACTCGGCGGTCGTCCTCGACGTGAGCGGCCCCGTCGAGTTCCTGCGCACGGTCCGCGTGGACGCCGAGGGCAAGGGCACCGTCGACAGCACGCCCTCGCTGGGCCCCCTCGCCACCATCGCCCTCGACTGGGAGACATACGTCAGGCTCGCGTGCGGGCGCGTGACGTACGGCGCCGTCGCGGACCGGGTCAAGGTCGAGGGCGACCACGACCTGGCGGAGGCGATCCTGCGGGACTTCGCGGTCACCCCGTGACCGCGGGCCGGGCCGTCAGGCCGGGACGTGCACGGCCTCGACCCGGCTGGCGACCAGCTGCTCCCGTTCCCTGCGCACCGCCCGCGACTTGAGCCGCAGGATCTGGCTGACCCCGAGCGCCTCCAGGACGAACACCGCGGAGAACGCCACGCGGTAGTTGTCGCCGGTCGCGTCGAGCAGCACACCGATCGCGAGCAGCGTCGTCATGGAGGCGACGAAGCCGCCCATGTTGGTGATGCCCGAGGCCGTGCCCTGCCGCTCCTGCGGATTGGCGGGCCGTGCGAAGTCGAAGCCGATCATGGAGGCGGGCCCGCAGGCGCCGAGCACCGTGCACAGGACGATCAGCAGCCACAGCGGGGCGTGGTCCCCGGGGTGGGCCAGCGTGGCCGCCCAGACCGTGGCCGTCGCCCCGATCGTGCCGAGCGCCAGCGGGAGGCGCGCTGCGTGGTGCCGGGCCACGATCTGGCCGTAGACGAGGCCGATGACCATGTTGGACAGCACGACGAGCGTGAGCAGTTCACCGGCCGTCGCCCGCGAGAGGCCCTGCGCCTCGACGAGGAACGGCAGGCCCCACAGGAGCAGGAAGACCATCGCGGGGAACTGCGTGGTGAAGTGCACCCACATGCCGAGCCGGGTGCCGGGCTCCCGCCAGGACAGGGCGATCTGCCTGCGCACGTAGGCCGTACCGCTGTGCGCCGAAGGGCGCGGCTCGTGACCCTCGGGGTGGTCCCGCAGGAACAGCGTCAGCAGGACGAGGACGACGACGCCGCAGAGCGAGCTGCCCGCGAAGGCCGCGGTCCAGCCGACGGAGTGCAGCAGCCGGGCGAGGACGAGGGTCGAGACGAGGTTGCCCGCCATGCCGAGGAGCCCCGCGAGCTGGGCGATCATCGGGCCGCGCCGCGCCGGGAACCAGCGGCCGCCGAGCCGCAGGACGCTGATGAAGGTCAGCGCGTCGCCGAAGCCGAGCAGAGCACGGGAGACGAGCGCCATGGCGTACGTGGGCGAGAAGGCGAAGCCGAGCTGCCCGACCGTGAAGAGGACGACCCCGATCGTCAGCACCTTCTTGGTGCCGAGCCGGTCGACCATCAGGCCGCCGGGTATCTGCATGCCCGCGTATACGAGCAGCTGGAGGATGGAGAAGGTCGCGAGGGCGGAGGCGTTGACGTGGAAGCGGTCCGCGGCGTCGAGGCCCGCGACGCCGAGGGACGTCCGGAAGATGACGGCCACGAAGTAGACGGAGACGCCGACGGACCAGACGAGCACCGCCTTGCGGCCGCCGGGCGGGTCGCCCGGCAGCGCGCCGGTGGCGGACCCCGCCGCGTCCGCGGAACTCATCGGACGTCACCCCGCGCCAGGTTCTGGAACCAGCCGACGTGCCGGGTGACGACGCCCACCGCCGCCTCGGCGTCACCGCGCCGCAGCGCGTCGAGGATCTCCTCGTGTTCCGTCAGGGTCTTCGCGATCCGGTCGGGGTGGGAGTGCAGCACGGCGACCCCCATCCGCAGCTGGCGGTCCCGCAGCTGGTCGTAGAGGCGCGAGAGGATCTCGTTCCCGCCGCTGCGGACGATCTCCGCGTGGAAGCACCGGTCGGTGACCGCGGCCCCCGCGAGGTCGCCGGCGGCCGCCTGCTCGCGCTGGCGGTCCAGGAGCTCCGCGAGGCGGCCGATCAGTCCTGCCGGGGCCGGCACCGCCTTGCGCACCGCGTGCGTCTCGACGAGCAGCCGCGTCTCGACGACGTCCGCGATCTCCTGCGCGGAGACGGGCAGCACCATGGCGCCCTTCTTCGGGTAGAGCCGCAGCAGGCCCTCGACCTCCAGTTTGAGCAGCGCCTCGCGCACCGGAGTGCGGGACACCCCCACGGCCTCGGCGAGCTCGCCCTCGGTCAGGAGCGTGCCGCCCTCGTAGCGGCGCTCCAGGACGGCCTGCTTCACGTGGGCGTAGACGCGCTCGGCGGCAGGGGGCCGCTTGGCGGCGGCGAGACCGGTGGTGAGGCCGGTGGTGGTGTCGGTGCGAGCGGTGGTGGTGGCGGTGGTGGCGGCTGGCATGGGCACAGCATAGATACAACACGTATACACAGGAACAGCCGTCCACATCGCGGGCACCTCCAGCAGAATTCCTGGCCGTTCCGGCACATCCATCGGCCCCCCTCACTCGTCTACTGAGTGAGCGGCATCCTCATGCAGCCGCAGCCCAGGGGCATTTGGAGTATCCAACTTGAATACCGGCATTAAGGGCGTACGTCGCACATCGGCCGTTCTCGTCACCGCGAGCGCGATGCTGGCCGGCGGCGCCCTCACCACCACGGCCCACGCGGCCGCACCGCCGAAGCCGTCGATCGTCGCCAAGGGCGGCTTCGCGATGAACAACGGCACGGGTAAGAGCCTCTTCACCAAGGCCGCCGACACCCGTCGTTCCACCGGCTCGACGACGAAAATAATGACGGCGCGCGTCGTGCTCGGCCAGCGGAACCTGAACCTGAATTCCAAGGTCACGGTCCAGAAGGCCTACAGCGACTACATCGTCAGGAACTCCGCCTCGTCGGCGCGCCTCATCGTCGGCGACAAGGTCACCGTCCGTCAGCTCCTCTACGGTCTGATGCTGCCGTCCGGCTGCGACGCCGCGTACGCGCTGGCCGACAAGTTCGGCAAGGGCTCGTCCCGCGCCGCCCGCGTGAAGAACTTCATCGGCCAGATGAACACGACGGCAAAGAACCTGAACCTGAAGAACACCCACTTCGACTCGTTCGACGGCATCGGGAACGGCAGCAACTACTCGACGCCGCGCGACCTGACGAAGCTCGCGAGCAACGCGCTGAAGTACTCGCAGTTCCGCACGGTCGTGAAGACCAAGTCGACCAAGCAGAAGGTCACGACGAAGAGCGGTGGTTACCGCTACATGTCGTGGTCCAACACGAACAACCTGCTCAGCTCCTACCGCGGCGCCATCGGCGTGAAGACGGGCTCCGGCCCCGAGGCGAAGTACTGCCTCGTCTTCGCGGCGACCCGCAACGGCAAGACGGTCGTCGGGACCGTGCTGACCTCGTCGTCCGTGAACAACCGCACGGCGGACGCGAAGAAGCTCCTCGACTACGGCTTCAAGGTCGCCTGACCCGGAAGCAGCGCAACGAGAGGGGCCCGCCGCGGCGACGCGGCGGGCCCCTCTCTTCTGACTCGGTGTCTTACGCCCAGGTCAGCAGCCGCTTCGGCCGCTCCAGGATCGCCGCGACATCGGCGAGCACCTTGGAGCCGAGCTCCCCGTCCACCAGGCGGTGGTCGAAGGAGAGCGCGAGCGTCGTCACCTGGCGCGGCTTGACCTTGCCCTTGTGGACCCACGGCTGGAGCTTGATCGCGCCGACCGCGAGGATCGCGGACTCGCCCGGGTTGAGGATCGGCGTGCCCGTGTCGACGCCGAAGACGCCGACGTTCGTGATCGTGACCGTGCCGCCCTGCATGTCACCGGGCGAGGTCTTGCCGGACCTGGCCGTGGAGACCAACTCGCCGAGCGACTCGGCCAGTTCGGGCAGGGTCTTGGCGTGCGCGTCCTTGATGTTCGGCACGATCAGACCGCGCGGAGTGGCCGCGGCGATGCCCAGGTTCACGTAGTGCTTCTGGACGATCTCCTGGTTCGGCTCGTCCCAGGCGGCGTTGACGTCGGGGTTCCGCTTGATCGCCACGAGCAGGGCCTTGGAGATCAGCAGCAGCGGATTGACCCGCAGCCCCTCGAACGCCTTGTCCTGCTTGAGCTCCTCGACCAGCTTCATCGTGCGCGTCACGTCGATCGTCACGAACTCCGTGACGTGCGGCGCCGTGAACGCCGAGCCGACCATCGCCTGTGCGGTGACCTTGCGGACGCCCTTGACCGGGATACGGGTCTCGCGGGCGTCGGTGGACACCACGGGGGCGGCCGCGGCCGCCGCGGCGGAGGCCTGTTCCGGTGCCCGCGCGGCCTGCGGGGCGGGCACGGACTCGGCGGCCGGGGCCACCGCGGCGTGCACGTCCTCGCGGGTGATGACCCCGTCGGGCCCGGACGGGACGACCGTCGCCAGGTCGACGCCGAGGTCCTTGGCGAGCTTGCGGACGGGCGGCTTGGCCAGCGGCCTGGCGCCGTTCCCGTTCACCCGCACGTCCTGGCCCTGGCCCTGGCCCTGGGCGTCCGCGGAACCGGTCTTACGGGCCCGCCGCTTGGTCGAGGACTCGGCGACCCCGTACCCGACGAGCACGGGCTGACGGCCCTGCGGCACATCGGGCTCGGCCTCGGGCTCCGCCTGCGCCGGTGCGGCGGCCGCCGCGGGCGCCGCCTCGGCGGTCTCGGCCGTCTCCGGAGCGGCCGCCACGGCACCCGCCCCGCCCGACACGTCCACCGCGATGATCACCTGGCCGACATCGACCGTGGTGCCCTCGGGAAAGCGCAGTTCCCGCACCACGCCGTTGAAGGGGATGGGGAGCTCGACCGCGGCCTTGGCCGTCTCGACCTCGCACACGACCTGGCCGTCGGTGACCTCGTCACCCGGCTGCACGTACCACTTGAGGATCTCGGCCTCGGTGAGTCCCTCGCCCACGTCGGGCATCCTGAACTCGGCAAGAGCGGTCTCAGTCATCGTCGTCACGCTCCTCTCCTCAGTACGCAAGCGAGCGGTCGACGGTGTCGAGCACCCGGTCAAGGCCCGGCAGGTACTCCTCCTCCAGGCGCGCCGGCGGGTACGGCGCGTGATAGCCGCCGACCCGCAGCACGGGCGCCTCCAGGTGGTAGAAGCACCGCTCGGTGATGCGCGCCGCGATCTCCGCGCCCGTGCCCAGGAAGACCGGGGCCTCGTGGACGACGACGAGCCGCCGCGTCTTCTCGACCGAGGACTGCACGGTGTCGAAGTCGATCGGCGACATCGAGCGCAGGTCCACGACCTCCAGGGACTTGCCCTCCTCCGCGGCGGCCGCGGCCGCCTCCAGGCAGACCTTCACCATCGGGCCGTACGCCGCGAGCGTGAGGTCGCTGCCCTCGCGGGCGACGACGGCCTTGTGCAGGGGGCCGGGGATCGCGTCCTTGTCGACCTCGCCCTTGTCCCAGTAGCGCCGCTTCGGCTCGAAGAAGATCACCGGGTCGTCGCTCTGGATGGCCTGCTGCATCATCCAGTACGCGTCGGCCGAGTTGGAGGGGGAGACCACCTTCAACCCCGCCACGTGCGCGAAGAGCGTCTCGGGCGACTCGCTGTGGTGCTCGACGGCGCCGATGCCGCCGCCGTACGGAATGCGGATGACGACCGGCATCTTGACCTTGCCGAGCGCCCGCGCGTGCATCTTCGCGAGCTGCGTGACGATCTGGTCGTACGCCGGGAAGACGAAGCCGTCGAACTGGATCTCCACCACCGGGCGGTAGCCCCGCAGGGCGAGTCCGATGGCCGTGCCGACGATGCCCGACTCGGCGAGCGGGGTGTCGATGATCCGCTCTTCGCCGAAGTCCTTCTGCAGCCCGTCCGTCACGCGGAAGACGCCGCCGAGCTTGCCGACGTCCTCACCCATGATGAGGACCTTGGGGTCGTTCTCCAGCGCGGTGCGCAGCGATTCGTTGATCGCCTTGGCGATGGGAAGCTTCTGGACAGCCATGGTTACTTGCCCTCCCCGCCCGCGGGGGCGTCCGCGAACGACGCCTGGTAGGCGGCGAACTGGGCGCGCTCCTCGTCGACCAGCGCGTGGCCGTCGGCATAGACGTTCTCGAAGATCGCCATCAGATCCGGATCCGGCATCGCCCGCACCACCTCTCGCACTCGCTTGCCCAACGCTTCGCTCTCGTCGTCGAGTTCCGCGAAGAATCCCTCATCCGCGTGACCTTCGGACTCCAGGAAGGCGCGAAGGCGCAGGATCGGGTCCTTGGCCTCCCAGGCCTCCCGCTCCTCGTCCCTGCGGTACTTGGTGGGGTCGTCGGAGGTGGTGTGCGCGCCCATGCGGTACGTGAACGCCTCGATCAGCGCGGGACCCTCACCCGTACGGGCCCGCTCCAGGGCCCACTTGGTGACGGCGAGCACGGCGAGCACGTCGTTGCCGTCGACCCGCACACCGGGGAAGCCGTAGCCCTGCGCGCGCTGGAAGAGCGGCACGCGGGTCTGCTTCTCGGTGGGCTCGGAGATCGCCCACTGGTTGTTCTGGCAGAAGAACACGACCGGGGAGTTGTAGACCGCGGAGAACGTGAACGCCTCGGCCACGTCACCCTGGCTGGAGGCACCGTCCCCGAAGTACGCGATCACGGCCGAGTCGGCGCCGTCCTTGGCGACGCCCATGGCGTAGCCGGTGGCGTGCAGCGTCTGCGAGCCGATGACGATCGTGTACAGGTGGAAGTTGTTGCTGTTCGGGTCCCAGCCGCCGTTGTTCACGCCGCGGAACATGCCGAGCAGGTTCGTCGGGTCCACCCCACGGCACCAGGCGACGCCGTGTTCGCGGTACGTGGGGAACACGTAGTCGTCGTCCCGGGTGGCCCGGCCGGAGCCGATCTGGGCGGCCTCCTGGCCGAGCAGCGAGGCCCACAGACCCAGCTCGCCCTGGCGCTGCAGGGCGGTGGCCTCGGCGTCGAAGCGGCGGGTGAGGACCATGTCGCGGTACAGGCCGCGCAGTTCCTCACTGGTGATGTCCGCGACGTACGCGTCGTACTCGGCGTTCTCGACGCGCTTGCCCTCGGGGGTCAGCAGCTGTACGAGCTCGGGCTCCGTGCTCTTCTGCGGCGCGGCCTTCTTGGCGCTGGCGCGCTTGCCGCCGCCCGTACTGCTGCGGCGCGGTTTGCGCGCGGCGGTGCTCTCCACGGTCACGTGTGCTCCTCCGTCGGTCCGGCCCCCGGGGTTACCGGGATGGCCAGTGCGGCTCGCCCGTCCACAAGCCCGCGCACGGGGTGGGTGCGACTCGGCCGGGAACAGGCGTGACAGGTGCCCCGGCGAGCACCCTGCTCAATGCACGTTACCCAGTGCTTCCCATTTCTGTGAAACCCCATCTGACCTGCGAATTTACTCGGAAATCCAAGTACCTGATTGCTTGGATTACCGAGTAAATCGAGAATGGGAGGAACACGTCCTGGTCACAGCACTGATCACAGCCTGGCAGGGGGCCGGAACACCGGCACGTTATCCCGGCCACCCCGCGTACGGGAAGGGTTCCGCCCGGGCACGGAAAGAGATCGTGTGTGAGACTGGCTCCGTGCGCGAAGACGGAAAAATTACGGTATTTCTCCTCGACGACCACGAAGTGGTCCGGCGTGGAGTCCATGAGCTGCTCTCCGTGGAGTCCGACATCGAGGTGGTCGGCGAGGCGGGCACCGCGGCAGATGCCCTGGTCAGGATCCCTGCGACCCGGCCGGACGTGGCCGTGCTCGACGTACGCCTGCCGGACGGCAGCGGCGTCGAGGTGTGCCGCGAGATCCGCTCGCAGAACGAGGACATCAAATGCCTGATGCTCACCTCGTTCGCCGACGACGAGGCCCTTTTCGACGCGATCATGGCCGGTGCCTCCGGTTATGTCCTCAAGGCCATCCGCGGCAATGAGCTCCTCACCGCCGTCCGTGACGTGGCCGCGGGCAAGTCCCTGCTCGACCCCGTCGCCACGGCCCGGGTGCTCGAACGGCTGCGGGACGGCAACAACGCCAAGGGCGACGACCGCCTGGCCAACCTCACCGAGCAGGAGCGGAAGATCCTGGACCTGATCGGCGAGGGTCTGACCAACCGCGTGATCGGTGAGCGCCTGCACCTCGCCGAGAAGACGATCAAGAATTACGTCTCCAGCCTGCTGTCCAAGCTGGGCATGGAGCGGCGCTCGCAGGCGGCCGCGTACGTGGCGCGCATGCAGGCGGAGAAGCACTGACACCCCCGTCGGGGGGCCGGGCGCCGTACGGGGGCGGCGACCGGTGACGTACGGGAGCGCCTGACGGTTGAGGGACTTACGTCCTCGTTTTGTGGGGGCGGGATCCCCTTTTCCGACACCCTGTCCATCAACCAAAGTGGGTGGTATGCCCACCGATGAACAGCGCGCCTTCGAACTGCTCAGCCGCACCGACTACGGCCGGGTGGCGACCAGCATGCGCGCGCTGCCCTTCCTCGCGGCGGCCCGGCACATCGTCGTGGACGGCAAGATCCTCCTGCGCATGCACAAGGGATACGGCTACCACCGGGCCTGCATCGGCAGTGTCGTCGCGTACGGCGCGGACAACCTCAACGTCACGAGCGCGCGCGACGCCCAGTGGACCGTCCAGTGCGTCGGCCTCTGCGACCGCGTGGAGCCGACCAACGCGGAGCTGGAGCTCTTCGGCCCCGGTCCGCACTTCGTGGACGGCGACCTCTTCGACCCGGTCTACCTGCGCATCCAGCCGCAGTTCAGCACGGTCCACACCTTGCGGGCGGCCGCGTACGACCGCCGGCTCCAGCACGTCCTCTGAGCCGTACGGCGCCGGGCGTCAGAGCCCTTCGCCCTCGCCGCCGCCGTTGCCCGCGCCCTCGTCGTCGCCCGGGTCCGTCGGGTCGCCGGTGGGCTCGGTCGGGTCCGTGGTCGGCGTCGTCGGGTCCGTGGTCGGCTCGGTCGGCTCGTTCGTCGGCTGCGTCGGCTCGTTCGTCGGCTGCGTCGGCCTGTTCGTCGGGCCCGTCGGGTTGGTGGGCCGGTTCGGCGTCGGGTTGTACGTCTCCCCGCCGGTGTCCGTGTCCGGGTCCGTCGGCTCGTTCGACGTCTCCTTGTCCGGGCTCTTGCTCGGGTCCTTCGACTGCGAGTGCTTCGGCGAGGGGGACTTCGTCGGGTCCTTGTGGTCCTTCTTGTCGCTCGCGTTCAGCGCGAACGCGACGCCCACCGCGATGGCGATGATCGCCAGGACGACGAAGATCAACACCTTGCCGCGGCCGCCCTTGCCGCCGCGGTGACCGCCGTCGAAACCGCCGTCGTCACCCGGCGGCCGCAGCATCGGGCTCGGGATCTGCGCGGTTCCGGAGTCCGGGTGGGCCATCGCGGTGGTGCCCGCGACGCCCATGGCCGGGGTGCTGCCGCCCTCGTGCATCGCGACGGGCCCGGTGTTCCAGGTGCCCGTGTGGCTGCCCTGCTCGTGCAGCATCTGCAGCCCGTACTGGACGAGGCCGCGCATCTCCTCCGCCGTCTGGAACCGGTCGTCCGGGTCCTTGGCGAGCGAGCGCATGACGAGCCCGTCCAGCTCCGGCGGCGACGCGTCGGAGACCTCGGACGGCGGCACGGCCTGGTCCTGGACGTGCTGGTAGACCACGGAGAGCGGCGTCTCACCGGTGAACGGGGGCCGCAGCGCGAGGAGTTCGTAGAGGAGACAGCCGGTCGCGTACAGGTCGGAACGGTGGTCGACGGCCTTGCCGAGCGCCTGCTCGGGCGAGAGGTACTGGGGCGTGCCCATGACCATGCCGGTCTGGGTCATCGTCGACTGCGCGCCGTGCAGGGCGCGCGCGATGCCGAAGTCCATCACCTTCACCGCGCCGGTGTCGGTGATGATCACGTTCGCGGGCTTGATGTCGCGGTGCACGATGCCGTGCTGGTGCGAATAGGCCAGGGCCTCCAGCACACCGGACACGATGATCAGGGCCTGCTCCGGACCCGGCGCCTCCGCGTTGAGCAGCAGATCGCGGATCGTCCGGCCCTCGACGATCTCCATGACGATGTACGGGACGACGTTCGGCCCGACGGCGTCTTCACCGGAGTCGTACACCGCCACCACAGCGTGGTGGTTGAGGCCCGCGACGGACTGCGCCTCACGCGTGAAACGGGCCTTGGAGACGGGGTCCTCGGCGAGATCGGAGCGGAGCAGCTTGACCGCGACGGTGCGGCCGAGACGTACGTCCTCGGCCGCGAAGACCTCGGCCATGCCGCCCCGGCCGAGTCTGTGGGTCAGCCGGTAACGGCCGTCGCCGACGAGCCCGCCATTGCCCCACAATTCAGGCGCGTCTGACATACCGCCGCCGGACGCCTCGGGGTCGGACGGGCCCTGAGCGCGCTGCGTCTGTGCCATCAGTCCTCGCCGTCGTTTCTGGTCGTGGTACTTGGTGCTGAGTACGTCGCGATACCGGGTACTCCGACGGGCCACGCTACAGCCTTCGCGCCGCCCCCCGGTTCGACGTGGACCGGACATCAAAGCCCTCGCGGGGTCCCGCGCGCAAACTTGTAACGCTTCCGAGACGCTTCTTGCGCGTACGGTCACGGAACGGGCACCGAGCTTGACGCGTCATCGTCCTGGGGCAGACTTGGCCTGGAATAAGCGGTCAATCGATCACCAGCCGCGGAGCCGTCCGGCAACCGCGCCAATGGGGGACGCACGAGATGAGCAGCCAGGACGGCGCACAGGGGCGGTACGCGGGGCGTTCGCTGGCCGGTGGCCGCTACCAACTGCGCGATCTGCTCGGCGAGGGCGGCATGGCGTCGGTGCACCTCGCTTACGACACCGTGCTCGACCGCCAGGTCGCCATCAAGACACTCCACACCGAACTCGGCCGCGAGCAGTCCTTCCGTGAGCGCTTCCGCCGCGAGGCCCAGTCGGTGGCGAAGCTCACGCACACCAACATCGTGTCGGTCTTCGACACGGGCGAGGACACGCTGTCCGACGGCGGCTCCGCCGGGGGCGACGGCGCTCCGATGCCGTACATCGTCATGGAGTACGTGGAGGGCAAGCCGCTCGGCTCCGTGCTCGACGCGTCCGTCGCCCAGTTCGGCGCGATGCCGTCCGACCAGGCACTGAAGATCACCGCCGATGTGCTCGCGGCGCTGGAGATCAGCCACGAGATGGGCCTGGTCCACCGCGACATCAAGCCCGGCAACGTGATGATGACCAAGCGCAACGTCGTGAAGGTCATGGACTTCGGCATCGCCCGCGCCATGCAGTCCGGCGTCACCTCCATGACCCAGACCGGCATGGTCGTCGGCACCCCGCAGTACCTCTCGCCCGAGCAGGCGCTCGGCCGCGGCGTCGACGCGCGCAGCGACCTCTACTCCGTCGGCATCATGCTCTTCCAGCTGGTGACCGGGCGGCTGCCGTTCGAGGCGGACTCGCCGCTCGCGATCGCGTACGCGCACGTCCAGGAGGAGCCCGTCGCTCCCTCCTCGATCAACCGTTCCCTGCCGCCCGCGGTCGACGCGATCGTCGCCCGCGCGCTCAAGAAGAACCCGAACGAGCGCTTCCCGACCGCCGAGGCCATGCGCGACGAGTGCCTGCGCGTCGCCCAGTCCTTCCAGGCGGCGGCCCCCAGCATCGTGCCGGGCTCGCAGACCGCGAGCGGCGCGGGCGTGGGCGCGGCAGTCTTCCCGCCGGTCGACGCGTCGCTGCCGCAGAACGGCCAGGTCCAGACCCCGTACCAGGCGGGCCCCGGGCAGTACGGCCCGTCCACCCCGGCGCCGACGCCCGCGCCCACCCCGGGCTACGGCTACCCGCAGCAGGGCGCCTACCAGACCCCGCCGCCCGTCAACGCGTACGCGCCGCAGCAGGGGGCGCACACCCCGCCGCCGTACAACCTCTCGCCGCAGCCCGCGACGACGGCCCCGGCCGGTCCGGGCGGTTCCGGTGGCCGCAAGCGGAACATGCCGGTGGTCGTCGGCTCGATCGTCGTCGCGCTGCTCGCCGTCGGCGGCCTGGTCGCCGCCGTCTCGATGAGCGGCGACGACGAGGGCGGCAAGGAGGCCGGCGGCGACAAGTCGAAGCAGCCGGTGGCCGGGCACAAGGGTCCGAATCGCAACATGGTGATGGACACCGAGAAGTGCACGGACCCCGAAGAGGGCTACAACGACGAGAACAAGATCAAGGTCCCTGACTTCACCTTCAAGGACTGGCGGTCGGCCCTCTCCTGCCTGCAGGCGGCCGGCTGGAGCTACGACAAGCGCAAGGTGAATGAGAACGCCTACGGGGAGGACACCGTCATGCGGCAGACCCCGAAGGAGGGCACGGAGGTCGACCCGAAGAACGTCGACATCCAGTTCGACATCTCCACGGGCAATCCGGCCTGATCCCTGGCGGCACACCTCGTGAAGAAGGGGCTCGGTACGCGTGATGCGTACCGAGCCCCTCTTCGTATGTGCCGGTGTCGGCGTCCGTGCGGGTCCGGGGGCTAGAGGTACGGGCCTCCCGTGCGCCCGGCGATGCCGCCGCCCTCGTCCTCCTCGTCGCCGCCGACGCCGGGCGGCAGCGCCCGCCGCATCGACTCCAGCTGGGCCCGCGCCGCCATCTGCTGCGCGAACAGCGTCGTCTGGATCCCGTGGAAGAGGCCTTCGAGCCAGCCGACCAACTGGGCCTGCGCGATGCGCAGTTCCGCGTCGCTGGGCGTCGACTCGTCCGTGAAGGGCAGCGAGAGCCGCTCCAGCTCCTCGACGAGCTCAGGGGCGAGGCCGTCCTCCAGCTCCTTGACGGAGCTGGCGTGGATCTCCTTGAGGCGCACCCGGCTCGCCTCGTCGAGAGGAGCCGCCCGCACCTCCTCCAGAAGCTGCTTGATCATGCTGCCGATGCGCATGACCTTGGCCGGCTGTTCGACCATCTCCGTCACCGGGACCTCGCGGGATTCGTCGTCTCCGCCACCACCGAGAGCCATTCCGTCCTGGCCCACGACCAGGACCTGGGGGCTCTCCGGCGACCGTTCGTTCCTCGGCATCTCCATGCCGCCATTCTCTCGCACGCCTGCCTCACACATCGGTGGTGCCCCCGGAAGCGACTGATCCACCCTCAGCCACGGCGCAGCCGCAGGCCGAGGAAGCCGAGGCCGAGGCCGATGAGGAGCAGGCCACCGCCGAGGGGCAGGACGCGCAGGTTGGGGAGCACGGGGCCGGTGGGGGTGCGTTCCGTGGGGTCGGAGGCGGTGTCCTGGTGGGTGACGGGGAGCGGGTCGGGCTTCGGGGGGCTCGGGGGCGGCGTGTAGGGCGCCTGCGGCATCTGCGGCAGGCCCGTGAGCGGCGGCCTGGCCTGGCCGGGCCGCTCCCGCCCCTCGCCCGGCCTGCTTCCGGCCCGGGAGGTCTCGTCGACGGTGGCGACCGGACGCCTCGGCGGGGGGTGAGCCGCCGCGTACGAGACGAGACCGGGCACGACCGCCATGAGAACGACGAACAACGCGCCCGCCACCAGGACCGCACGCCGTCCAGCCCGTGAAGCTTCCACCGCGCTGACCCCCTCCCGTCACCGGGCCGTCGGAATCATCGGAACCATCGATCAAGGGCATCGCTGCACTGACGACGATGGTGACAAGCCTCACATGAAGGCTTATATCCGGCATCTCGACCAGGCGTGCGGCGGAATACGGCGGAATGGCGCCTCGCGAGGTGACAGCGGGAGGACCACGGAAGGTGACAGCGGGAGGCCCCGGAAGGGACGCGAGAACCGTGCGGCCTGCGTCACGGCGCCCCCGCGGCCGGAGATCACCCGCGGGGGCCGAGCCTGACCTGTTACCGGGTCAGGAGCACCTTGCCGATGTGCCCGCTCTCCTCCAGGACCCGGTGCGCCGCCGCGGCGTCCCGCATCGGCACCGTACGGTCCACGATGGGCCGTACGTGGCCCCCGCCGATCAGCGGCCAGACGTGCTCCCGTACGGCCGCGACGATCGAGGCCTTCTCAGCCGCCGGACGGCCGCGCAGCGAGGTCGCGGTGACGGCGGCCCGCTTCTGGAGGAGCGCGCCGATGTTCAGCTCACCCTTGGCGCCGCCCTGCATACCGATGATCGCGAGGCGGCCGTTGACCGCGAGGGCCCGCACGTTCCGGTCCAGGTACTTCGCGCCCATGTTGTCGAGGATGACGTCCGCGCCCGCGCCCCCGGTGGCCCGCTCGATCTCCTCGACGAAGTCCTGCTCGCGGTAGTTGATGAGGATGTCCGCCCCCAACTCCCGGCAGAACTCCAGCTTCTCCTTGCTGCCCGCCGTCACGGCGACTTTCGCGCCGACGGCCTTGGCCAGCTGGATCGCCATGGTCCCGATGCCGCTCGAACCACCGTGCGCGAGCAGCGTCTCGCCGGGTCGCAGGTGGGAAATCATGAAGACGTTGGACCACACGGTCGAGGTCACCTCGGGCAGCGCGGCCGCCGTCACGAGGTCGACGCCCGCGGGCACGGGCATCAGCTGACCGGCCGGCACGACGACCTGTTCCGCGTAGCCGCCGCCCGAGAGCAGCGCGCACACCTCGTCCCCCACCGCCCAGCCGGAGACGCCGGTGCCGAGGGCGGTGATCCGGCCCGCGCACTCCAGGCCGGGGTAGGGGGATGCGCCGGGCGGCGGGTTGTAGAAGCCCTGCCGCTGCAGCAGGTCGGCCCGGTTCACGGCGCTCGCCACCACCTCGACGAGCACCTCGCCCTCGCCGGGCACGGGATCGGGGACCTCGGCCCATACGAGCGCTTCGGGGCCGCCGGGTTCGGGGATCGTGATCGCATACATGCGGGCGAGGCTACTCGCGTCACGGCCGCGGGGCCGGTCGGGGAACGGCGACGCGGGGTGCCGGGAAGGAGTGCTCGGCCCCTGTCGTGGGCGCGGTCCTGATCGCTCGTCTCCGGGAACGGCCCGCGTCAGTTCGGGGGCAGCGGCTTGAAGTCCGGGGCGACGGCCGTGCCCGGTGAGGCGCGGACGATCGTGATCAGCCGGTCCGTCAACTGCAGCTTCCCCAGAGCCGGATCGTCGTACCCGAGCACGCGGTGCCCTCGTACGACACTCACGACCAGGTCGTCCGTCTCCCGCACGTTCAGCCCCACCTCGGCCTTTATCACCGGCCGTTCGACCATGTCGAGCCCGCTGCCCTGCTGGATCAGGTCTTCCATGACCATGCCCGCGCTCGGGCTGAGCACGGAGAGGCCGAGCAGCCGTCCGGCCGCACTGGCGCTGGTGATCACCGCGTCGGCGCCGGACTGCCGGAGCAGCGGCGCGTTCTCCTCCTCGCGCACCGCCGCCACGATCTTCGCCCCGCGGTTCAACTGCCGTGCGGTGAGGGTGACAAGGACCGCCGTGTCGTCGCGCTGGGTCGCGATGATGATCTGGCGCGCCCGCTGCACCTCGGCGCGGAGCAGCACGTCGCTGCGCGTCGCGTCACCGACGACGCCCGCGAAGCCCTCGGCCGTGGCGGCCTCGATGACCTTCGCGCTCGGGTCGACCACGACGATCTGGTCCGGCTTCAGGCCGGTGGCACGGACGGTCTGGATCGCGGACCGGCCTTTGGTGCCGAATCCGACGACGACGGTGTGTTCACGCAAGTTGGACCTCCAGCGGGACAGACGCCATTCCTCGCGCGTCCGTTCCGTGAGCACTTCGAGGGTGGTGCCGACCAGGATGATCAGGAAGAGCACGCGCAACGGCGTGACCAGGAGGATGTTGGTGAGCCGCGCGCTGTCGCTGTACGGGACGATGTCGCCGTAGCCGGTGGTGGAGAGCGTGACCGTGGCGTAGTACGTGGCGTCGAGGAAGTCGACGCGGCTGTCCGAGTTGTCGTGATAGCCGCCGCGGTCCACCCAGACGATGAACGTCGTCAGTGCGAGCACCAGCAATGCCATCGCGAGACGGCGGGTGACCTGGCGCAACGGGCGCTCGACCGTACGCCGGGGCAGCTTGATCCGCTGGGTCATCTGCTGCTCTTCGGGGTGGCGCGCCATCGCGTCGTGCCCGGGAAGTTTCACGTGAAACACTCCTCGCCGTCCGCGCTGCCCGCGCCGTACGGCCCCGTTCCCGTACCCACGTCCGGCACCGCCCACGGCAGGTCGAGGATCTCCAGCTCCTGCCCCTCCCGCGCCCCGCCGGGCGGTACGACCGCGAGCCCGTCGGCCGCCGCGATGCCGCGCAGCATCGCCGGACCGTTGAAACGGAGCGGCACGGCCCGGTCGGAGCGCAGGGTGACGGGGACGAGGCGGGTGTCGTGGGGGTGTCCCTGCACGGGGTCGCGCAGGGGAGCGGTGTACGTCGAGGGGCCGCCGCAGCCGGTCGCGCGACCGGAGAGCGTACGCAGCAGGGGCTCGGCCAGCGTCAGGAGCCCGGAGACGGCGGCGAGCGGGTTGCCGGGCAGCCCGACGACGTGCTGTCCGGGTCGGACGCGGGCCAGCAGCATGGGGTGCCCGGGGCGCACGGCGACGCCGTCCACGAGCAGTTCGGCGCCGAGCCGGTCGAGGGTCGGGTGTACGTGGTCGACCGGCCCCGACGCCGTACCGCCCGTCGTGACGATCAGGTCGGCGGCGGACGAGCGCATCGCCTCGTGGAGCGCTTCGGCGTCGTCACCGAGGAACCGCACGGCGGTCACGTCGGCGCCCAGCGCGTGCAGCCAGGGCGGCAGCATCGGGCCGAGCGCGTCCCGGATGAGGCCTTCGCGGGGGAGGCCCTCCGTCAGCAACTCGTCGCCCAGCACGAGGACTTCGGCCCGCGGCCTGCGGACCACCGCGAGCGTGTCGTATCCGGCGGCCGCGGCCAGGCCGAGCACGGCGGGGGTCACCAGGGAGCCGGCGGGCAGGAGGTGGTCGCCGGAGCGGCACTCCTGGCCGCGCGGGCGGATGTCCTGGCCGGTGACCACCTCGCGCAGCGCGTGCAGCCGGCCCTTGTCGTCGAGGGTGCCGTGCTCGCTGCGCAGCACCGCGGTGGCGTCCTGCGGGATGCGGGCACCCGTCGCGATGCGCACCGCCTCCCCGTCGCAGAGCGCGTCCGGACGGCCGTGCCCCGCAAGGATCTTCTCGGCCCGCACGTCCCAGGGCCCCGGCCCCGCGACGGCCCAGCCGTCCATCGCCGAGGTGTCGAAGGACGGCAGGTCCGTGAGAGCGGTGAGCGGCGCGGCGAGGATCAGGCCGAGGGCCCGGTCCAGGGGAACCGGGACGGGCTCGACCGTCGGCCGCGGCGCGGCCCGCTCGGCCCGGACGCGGGCGGCGGGCCAAGGGGTGGGGGCGGGTGCCGAGGCGGGTGCGGGGGTGGAGGCGGGCGAGGGTGAGGCGGCGGGCTGGGCGGTGGACCGGGCGGCGGTTCGGGCGGCGGTTCGGGCGGCGGTTCGGGCGGCTGGGGTGGTCGCCGGGGAGGCCTGGGGCGCGCTCTTGTCGTGGCTGCGGTCGGGGCTGACGTCGCGGTCGCGGTTGCGGCTGACGTCGCGGTCGCCGTTCACCAGGGCGAGTGCCTCGTCGAGATCGGCGTCCGGCGCGGGTTGCCCGGTCATCCGGCGTCCGGCCGGGTGCGGGGCGAGGAGTCGGTCGCGGTGTCGGGCTTGGCATCGGTCGCGGAGCCGGGCTTGGCATCGGTCGCGGAGCCGGGCTTGGCATCGGTCGCGGAGCCGGGCTTGGCGTCGGGTTTCTCGTCCTGCTGGTCCTCGTCGGTCCAGCGGGCCGCGAGCGCGACGGCCTTGCGCGTCGCCTCGGCCACCGCCTCGGCGCCGTCGGCTGTTGCGCCGCCGCCCCGCGCGGCGGCCTGCGCCGCCGCGTATCCGACGAGGAACGTGGTCAACGGTGCGGCCGGCCTGGCCACGCCGTGCGCGGCGTCGCGGGCGAGGTCGAGGAGGGCGCCGGTGTCGACATCGAGATCGATGCCCAGCTCGTCCTTGACTGCGGAAATCCATTCATCCAACACGTGCCCATGCTCCCTGATCCGCGCCCGGGCGGTGGCGATGTCGTCCCAGGTGTCGCAGTCGAATGCGGCGACGGGGTCGGCGACCCGGGCCAGCCCGAGCCGCGCGACGAGCAACCGCAGAGGCAACCCGGAGAGCCCTCGGAGGTGTGGGGACCGGACATCCGCGGAGCGGCCACCCGCCTCCCGCTCCTCCGCGAGCCCCGCGATCTCCCGGCACAGCGCGTCCCGCCGGTAGGCCGCGACGAGCGGCTGATCCCGCCCTTCGGGGTCCGTGAGGACCGCCCCGTCCGCACCACTCTCGCCCAGCGCGGCGAGCAGACGGCCTACGGTCCGCTCACCCAGGAACGGCAGGTCGGCCGAGAGCACCACCACCCGCTCCGCCGAGGTGTGCCGCAGCCCCGCGGCGAGCGCGGCCAGCGGCCCGCCGCCCGCGGGTTCCTCGCGCGCCCACACGACGGGACGCGTGGTCGGCCTCGGCGCGGCCACGACGACCGTGGTCCCGGCGCCCGCACAGGCCGCGAGGACCCGGTCGATCAACGTCCGGCCGCCGACCCGCACGCCCGGCTTGTCCGCGCCGCCGAGCCGCGCGGCGCCACCGCCGGCGAGGACGACGGCGTCGTACGGCGTGGCGGGCTCGGGCGGACCGCCCTCGTTCGTGGTCACCCACTGAGTATGGGCATACGAAGGATCATTGCCACCCCCGCGAAGGGCCTTACGGGCAAAGGACTTACGTCACTTCAGGTGCACCCGTCATCACACCCCTCCCACCCGTCACATCCCTCACGCTCGTCACACCCGTCACACCGACCGCAGCAACACCGCCGGCTGTTCGACGCAGTCGGCCACATAGCGCAGGAAGCCGCCCGCGGTGCCGCCGTCGCACACCCGGTGGTCGAAGGTGAGGGACAGCTGCACCACGTGCCGCACCGCCAACTCCCCTTGGTGCACCCACGGCTTGGGCACGATCCGGCCCACCCCGAGCATGGCCGCCTCGGGGTGGTTGATGATCGGCGTGGAACCGTCCACTCCGAACACCCCGTAGTTGTTGAGCGTGAAGGTCCCGCCGGTGAGCTCTCCCGGCGTGAGCGTGCCCTTGCGCGCCAACTCCGTGAGCCGGATCAGCTCGGCGTTGATCGAGTCGGTCGTACGGGTCTGGGAGTGCCGCACCACCGGAACGACCAGGCCGCGGTCGGTCTGCGCGGCGAGACCGAGGTGGATGTCGGCGAACTGCCGTACCTCGCGCGCCTCCATGTCCACGGACGAGTTGAGCATCGGATACCGGGTCAGCGCGGCCACGCTGATGCGGGCGAGCAGCGCGAGCAGGGACACCTTGTGGCCGTCCCGTTCCGTCGTCGCGGCGTTCATGGCCTTGCGGGCCGCGAGCAGTTCGGTCGCGTCGGCGTCGACCCAGCAGGTGGCTTCCGGTATCTCGCGCCGACTGCGGGACATCTTGTCCGCGACCAGGCCCCGTATGCCGGTCAGCGTGTGCCGGCTCACGGCTCCGGCGTGTTGCGGCTCCTGTCCCGCCGCCACCTGGTGGCGCGCAGCGGCCCGGTTCTCGCGGATCAGCTCGTCGTCCTCGCGGGCGGCCGCCTCGATCGCCCTGGTCCGGCGCGCCTCGGCGTCCTCGCCGGTGGCCTCTCCGGTGGCCCTCGTGCCGGCGCGGTCCGCCGTGAGCGCCGCGTCGACGTCCGCGCGCGTGATGAGCCCGTCCGGGCCGGAGCCCGCGAGGGCGCGCAGGTCCACGCCGTTCTCCCGGGCCAGCTTGCGGACGAGCGGGGAGATCACCGGAATGGGGCCGTCCCCGCGCGCGGGGGCCACGGTCCGGTCCTGCGCCGGGGGCGCCACGGGAGGCGCGGCGGCCGTGCGGGGTGCGGGCCGCGAGGGCCGTACTCTCCGGCGGCGGGCGGGAGCCGCCGCCGTCCCGTACCCGACGAGGACGTTCCCGGAGGCCTCCTCGGCGGCCGTCTGCAGGGCCCGCTCGGCGGGCTCCTCGGGGGCCCGGCCCCCGGTCGTCGTCTCCAGGGCACCGGACCCGGCCGGAGCGCCGACGGCGACGGTCAACAGCGGCGCCCCCACGGGAAGTTCCGTGCCTTCCTCGCCGAAGCGGGCCGTCACCACGCCTCCGTAGGGACACGGCACCTCGACCATCGCCTTGGCCGTCTCGACCTCGACGACCGGCTGGTCCACGGCCACGACGTCACCGACCTCGACGAGCCAGCGGACGACCTCCGCCTCCGTGAGCCCTTCCCCGAGGTCGGGCAGTTTGAATTCCATACTGTTCACATCAAGGGCCGGGGCCATCAGCTCTCCGCCTCCCACTGCAGCCGCGCGACCGCGTCCAGGATCCGGTCGACACCCGGCAGATGGTGCTTCTCCAGCATCGGCGGCGGATACGGGATGTCGAAGCCCGCGACCCGCAGCACCGGCGCCTCCAGGTGGTGGAAGCACCGCTCGGTGACCCGCGCGGCGATCTCGCCGCCGGGGCCGCCGAAGCCGCCCGACTCGTGGACGACGACCGCCCGCCCGGTGCGCCGCACGGACGCGGCGACCGTCTCGTCGTCGAAGGGCACCAGCGAACGCAGGTCGACCACTTCCAGGTCCCAGCCCTCGGCGCGCGCGGCCTCGGCCGCCTCCAGGCAGACGGGCACGGACGGCCCGTACGTGATGAGCGTGGCGCTGCGACCGGCGCGGCGCACCACGGCGCGGCCTATCGGGTCCACGCTCTGCGGGGCTTCCGGGGTCCAGTCGGCCTTCGACCAGTACAGGCGCTTCGGCTCCAGGAAGACGACGGGGTCGTCGGAGGCGATGGAGGCGCGCAGCAGGCCGTAGGCGTCGGAGACCGTGGCGGGCGTGACGACGTGGAGGCCCGGAGTCGCCATGTAGTACGCCTCGGAGGAGTCACTGTGGTGCTCGACGCCGCCGATGCCGCCGCCGTAGGGCACGCGGACGGTGATGGGCAGCGGCAGTGCTCCCCGCGTGCGGTTGCGCATCCGCGCCACGTGCGAGATCAGCTGCTCGAAGGCGGGATAGGCGAAGGCGTCGAACTGCATCTCGACGACGGGCCGCAGCCCGTACATCGCCATGCCGACGGCCGTCCCCAGGATGCCCGCCTCGGCGAGCGGCGTGTCCGTACAGCGGTCCTCGCCGAACTCCTTGGTGAGCCCGTCGGTGACCCGGAAGACTCCGCCCAGCGCCCCGACGTCCTCTCCGAGGACGTGCACGGAAGGGTCCTCGGCCATGGAGTCCCGCAGCGCGCGTCCGAGCGCCTGCGCCATCGTGGCCGGTTTGGCGGCCGGCTTCGCCGCGACCGTGGTCATCGCCCTTCCTCCTCGGCCTCTTCGGAGGCCACTTCCAGTTCGGCGCGCAACTGGGCCGCCTGCTCCCGCAGTTGCGTGGTCTGCTCCGCGTACACGTGCGCGAAGAGGTCCATGGGGTCGAGCACGGGCTCCTGGTTCATGCGCTCGCGCAGGTCGGCCGCCATGGCCTCCGCGTCGTCGGCCGCCTGTCGCTTCGTGTGGTCGTCCAGGAGTCCGCGCTCCGTCAGCTCCCGCTCCATGAGCAGGATCGGGTCGTGGTCGCGCCAGGCGTCGACGTCGGTGTCCTGGCGGTACCGCGTGGCGTCGTCGGCGTTCGTGTGGGCTTCCATGCGGTACGTGACGGCCTCGACGAGCGTGGGGCCGCCGCCGGCCCGCGCGCGGGAGACCGCTTCGCCGAGCACCTCGTGCATCGCCACCGCGTCGTTGCCGTCCACCAGGCGGCCCGGCATGCCGTACCCCACCGCCTTGTGGGCGAGGGACGGGGCAGCCGTCTGCTTGTCGAGGGGCACGGAGATCGCGAAGCCGTTGTTCTGCACGAGGAAGACCACGGGGGCCCGCCACACCGCCGCGAAGTTCAGCGCCTCGTGGAAGTCGCCCTCGCTGGTGCCGCCGTCGCCCACCATGGCGAGCGCGACGACGTCGTCGCCCTTGAGCCGGGCGGCGTGCGCGAGGCCGACGGCGTGCGGCAGCTGCGTCGCGAGAGGCGTACTCAAGGGCGCTGTGCGGTGCTCGCGCGGGTCGTACCCGGTGTGCCAGTCGCCGCGCAGCAGGGTCAGCGCGCTCATGGGGTCCAGACCGCGGGCGACCACGGCGAGCGTGTCCCGGTAGCTGGGAAAGAGCCAGTCCCGCTCCTCCAGGGCGAGCGCGGCGGCGATCTCGCACGCCTCCTGCCCGGTGCTCGAGGGGTAGACCGCCAGCCTGCCCTGCTTGGTCAGGGCCGTCGCCTGCGTGTTGTAGCGACGACCGCGTACCAGCTCCGCGTAGAGACGGCGCAGCAGCCCAGGATCGGCCTTCTCGGCGGCCGGGGTGCCCAGGACGCGGTACGGCTCCGGGTCCGGCAGCAGCGGCGCGGGGTCGGTCCTGGGCTGCCAAGCGGGGGGCGGGGTGGGCCGGTAGGCGCCCCGCTGCTCCATGACCGTCATCACGGCACCTCCTGGGGGAAGCGGACTCCTCGTGGGAGCGGAAATGAGACGCGTCGGCGTGATGCGCCTCACCTACCGATTGTTCGGTCGTCGGCACATTTTGGCTACAGGCACCTCCAGGCTGTGGACAAACGGTTCTCCACAGCCTGGGATGGATGCAGTACGTCCATGGTAGGGAGGCGGGGGGACATGGCATCTGAACGAATGGCCGAGGGGCGGGACGGCGACCGCACCGAGCCCCGAATCCCGGACGCTCGCGCGCCGGAGGGCCGCGTCCCGGAGGCCCGAGCTCCGGAAGGCGCGGTTCCGGACGGACGGCCGGTTCCGGACGGACGGCCGGTTCCGGACGGACGGCCGGTTCCGGACGGACGGCCGCCGGAGGGCCAGCTGCCGGATCCCCGCCCCCTGGACGCCATCGACCGCGACATACTGCAGATCCTGCACACGGACGGACGCGCGTCGATACGCTCCGTGGCCGAACGCGTCCATGTGTCACGCGCCAACGCGTACGCGCGCATCAACCGCCTCATCGACGACGGCGTCATCCGGGGTTTCGGGGCACGCATCAACCACGAGCGCGCCGGGCAGGGCGCGTCCGCGTACATCACGCTGAAGATCGTCCAGAACACCTGGCGCACGGTGCGCGAGCATCTGCGCGCACTGCCGGGTGCGTCTCACATCGCCCTGGTCAGCGGGGACTTCGACGTACTGCTCCTGGTGCACACACCGGACAACCGAGCCCTGCGCGAACTGGTGCTGACCCGGCTCCAGGCCATCCCCGAAGTGCTCAGTACGCGTACGCTGCTGGTCTTCGAGGAGGACGACATGGAGCCGGAGAACTGACTCCGGAGCACCGGCCTCAGCGGTCGGTACGCAGTCCCGCGAAGGCCAACTGCACGACCGCGTCGGCGATCTGCTCGCCGTTGGCGGCCCCCCGGCTCTCCGGGCGATACCACTCCACGATGGAGTTGATCATTCCGAAGAGCAGCCGGGTGGCGAGGCGCAGCTCGACGTCGGAGCGCAGATCGCCCTCCGCGGCGGCCTCCTTGAGCAGCTCGGCCACCTGCTGGTCGAACTCCCTGCGCCGCTCCATGGCCCAGCGCTCGGTGTCCGTGTTGCCGCGCACCCGCAGCAGCAGCGTCACGTAGGGCAGTTCGGCGACCAGGACCTCCACGGTGCGCCGCGTGACGTACTCGAGGCGCTGCACCGCGGTGCCCACGCGCGCGTGCTCCTCGACGAGGATCCCGAAGAGCCCGTCAAGGGCCCGGCTCACCGCCCGGCGCAGCAGCTCCTCCTTGCCCGCGACGTGGTGGTAGATCGACGACTTGGAGATCCCGGCCGCTTTGGAGAGGTGCTCCATGGACGTGCCGTCGTAGCCGCGCTCGTTGAAGACCCGGACGGCCACGCTCAGCAGCGTCTCCGGGGTGTACGTGTCCCGCCGGGCGGTGGTCATGAGTATTCCTCTCGCACGGCCTGGCGCCGCAGTGCCTGGGAGGGCGCGTAACGCCCGGTGGGGTACTCGTCGTGCAGCACGTCGAGCGCCTCGGCCACCCGGTACGCGGTGAGCCTGCGACCCCATTCGAGCGGTCCGAGCGGGTAGTTGACGCCGAGCCGCATGGCGGTGTCGATGTCCTCGGCGGCCGCCACCTCGCGGCCGACCGCGTCGAGGGCGAAGTCGACGAGCATCCACACCGTGCGGGCCACGATCATCCCGGGGGTGTGCCCGATGACGCTGACCTTCTTGCCGAGCGCCTGGAAGAGGCCGATGGCCTCCTTCAGCCCCCGCTCGCCCACCCGGCTCGACGGGCCGAGGGCGATCCTGGTCGCGGCGGCGTAGTCCAGGGCGAGGTCGAAGTGGATCGTGGGCTCCGCCGCGGCGTCGGCGGCCGTGCCGTCGGCCAGGGCGAGCCGGACACCACTGGGGAGCTCGATGAAGCCGGGGTAGCTGGGGTCGCCCTCGCCGCGGCGGACCTCTATGCCCGCGTCGCCGATCAGGCCGGACAGGGTGTCGGCCGGGAACAGGTCGCCGTGGACGGCGACGGAGGCCGGGGCCTTCTCGGGCGGGGCCGTGTGCGGTTCCGCGCGTGGGGCGTCGTCCCCATACGCGTACCAGCCCTGCCCCGACTTCCGTCCGAGGCGGCGCGACTCGACGAGGCGGCGCTGGGCCAGTGAGGGGGTGAACTTGGGGTCCTGGAAGAAGGACTCCCAGACGGAGCGCGTGACGGCCTCGTTCACGTCCTGGCCGATGAGGTCGGTCAGCTCGAAGGGGCCCATCTTGAAGCCGCCGCACTCGCGCAGGACGGCGTCGATGGTCGCGGGGTCGGCGACCCGCTCCTCGTACAGGCGCAGCGCCTCGGCGTAGAAGGGCCGTGCGATGCGGTTGACGATGAAGCCGGGGGTGTCCGCGCAGCGCACCGGGGTCTTGCCCCAGGCCTTGGCGGTCTCGTACGCGCGCGTGGCCGCCGCCTCGTCCGTCGCGAAGCCGCTGACGACCTCGACGAGGGGGAGCAGGGGGGCCGGGTTGAAGAAGTGCAGGCCGACGAAGCGGCCCGGCTCGCGCAGCGGGCCCGCGACGGCGGTCACGGAGAGGGACGAGGTGTTGGTGGCGAGCAGACAGTCCTCGGCGACGACTTCTTCGAGCTCCTGGAACAGCCGCTGCTTGACGTCCAGTTGCTCCAGGATCGCCTCGACGACGAGAGCGCAGTCGGCGAGCTCCGCGAGGCTCTCGGCAGGGCTGAGCCGGGCGCCTGCCGCGGCGCGGTCCTCCGCCGTGAGGCGGCCCTTCTCGACGAGCCGGTCCAGACGGGCACCGATCGCGTCGGCGGCCGCTTTCGCGCGGTCGGGCACGGCGTCGTACAGCCGCACGGGGTGGCCCGCGACCAGGGCGACCTGGGCGATGCCCTGCCCCATGGTTCCGGTGCCCACCACGGCAACGGCGCTGCTGAGCTCGAGTGCTGTCATGCTCGCGATCCTCCCGCACGGCCTGTCGGCCGCAGGGCCCGGGGGTGACCGTGAAGAAGTTGTCCACAGGTTTCGCGGAGCCCCTTGTCCCGACCGATCGTTCGGTTACTCTAGCTGTGTCAGAGCGTTCCTGCCCACCGTCCCTGCCCAGCTCGCCGGCTCGACGAAGAGCCGGCCGAGGAGGAGTTGGTCCCGTCATGGCCGCCGAACTCACCGCGCACCAGCTGATCGCCAAGCACCGGCCCACCCTCGACCAGGCGCTGGAGACCATCCGCTCGCGCGCGTACTGGTCCCCCCACCCCGAACACCCCAAGGCGTACGGGGAGGACGGGAGCCTGAGCCTGCCCGAGGGCAAGGCCGCCTTCGACGCCCTTCAGGGCACCCGCTTCGACCTCGGCCAGCCCGGCACGGACGACTGGGTCGGCGGCGAAATCTCGCCGTACGGACCCGAGTTGGGCATCACGTATCCGCACCCGGACGTCGACACCCTGCTCCCCGCGATGCGCGCCGGAATGCGCGCCTGGCGCGACGCCGGCGCGGAAGTGCGCGCGATGGTCTCCCTGGAGATCCTGTCGCGGATCAGCGCCCGCACGCACGAGCTGGCGCACGCGGTCATGCACACCAGCGGCCAGGCCTTCATGATGGCCTTCCAGGCGGGCGGGCCGCACGCCCAGGACCGCGGCATGGAAGCGGTGGCGTACGCGTATGCCGAGCAGACCCGCACCCCCGACGCCGCGGAGTGGACCAAGCCCCAGGGCAAGCGCGACCCGCTCGCGCTGCACAAGCGCTTCACGCCCGTGGCGCGCGGCATCTCGCTCCTGATCGGCTGCAACACCTTCCCGACGTGGAACGGCTATCCGGGCCTGTTCGCCTCGCTCGCCACCGGCAACCCCGTCCTGGTCAAGCCGCACCCGCGCGCGGTCCTGCCGCTGGCCCTGACGGTGCGGATCGCCCGTGAGGTCCTCACGGAGGCGGGCTTCGACCCGAACCTCGTGTGCCTGGCCGCCGAGCGGCCCGGCGAGGGCATCGCCAAGACGCTCGCCCTGCGCCCCGAAATCAAGATCATCGACTACACCGGATCGTCCTCGTTCGGCGACTGGCTGGAGGCCAACGCCCGCCAGGCGCAGGTCTACACGGAGAAGGCCGGGGTCAACACCGTCGTCGTCGAGTCGACGGACAACTACAAGGGCATGCTGGCCAACCTCGCCTTCTCCCTGTCCCTGTACAGCGGCCAGATGTGCACCACCCCGCAGAACCTCCTGATCCCGCGCGACGGCATCCGGACGGACGCCGGCACCAAGTCGTACGACGACGTGGTGTCCGACCTCGCCGCTTCGGTGAGCGGCCTGCTCGGCGACGACGCCCGGGCGAACGGCATCCTCGGCGCCCTGGTCAACCCCGATGTAAAGACCCGCCTCGAAGCGGCCGCAGGCCTCGGGGAAGTCGCCCTCCCCTCACGGGAGATCGCCAACCCGGAGTTCCCGGACGCCGTGGTCCGCACCCCGGTGATCGTGAAGCTGGACGGCGCCAAGCCGGATGCCGAGGCGGCCTACCTCAGCGAGTGCTTCGGCCCGGTCTCCTTCGCGGTCGCCGTCGACTCGGCGGCGGACGCCGTGGACCTGCTGCGCCGCACGGTGCGCGACAAGGGAGCGATGACCGTCGGGGCGTACACGACGTCGGAGGAGCTCTCCGCCGCCGTGGAGGAGACCTGCCTCGAGGAGTGCGCCCAGCTGTCCCTGAACCTCACGGGCGGCGTGTACGTGAACCAGACGGCGGCGTTCTCGGACTTCCACGGCTCGGGCGGCAACCCCGCGGCGAACGCCGCGCTGTGCGACGGCGCGTTCGTCGCCAACCGCTTCCGCGTGGTGGAGATCCGCAAGGACGCCTGATCGCGGCGTAGGCGCCCACAGGCGGGTCCGGCCCGGCTGCCCGGCTGCCGGAGGTGTCAGTGCGGCATCTCCGGCGGCCGTCCCGAGGACGCCGACCAGTGGAAGAGCGTCATGCCGACACTCGTCGCGAGGTTGTAGCTGGAGACCTGCGGGCGCATCGGCAGGGACACCAAGTGGTCGGCGCGGCGCCGCAGTTCGGCCGAGAGACCGCTGCGCTCCGACCCGAAGGCCAGCACGGCCTCGTCCGGGATCTTCAGCCCCCTGATGTCCTCGCCCTCCGCGTCGAGCGCGAAGACCGGGCCCGGCGGCAGCTCCGGCATGTCCACGCGCTCCACGGCCGTCGCGAAGTGCAGGCCCGCACCACCCCGTACGACCGTGGGATGCCAGGGGTCGAGGGTGCCGGTCGTCACGACACCGGTCGCCCCGAACCCCGCTGCGAGGCGGATGACCGCTCCCGCGTTGCCGAGGTTGCGGGGGTCGTCGAGCACGACGACGGGCGCCGGCCTGCCCGTACGCCCCAGCGCTTCGAGGTTGGCCGCACGCGAGGGGCGCACCGCGAGCGCGGCCACCGCCGTGGGGTGCAACCGCGGCACGAGGGCGCGCAGCCGCTCGTCCGGGACCTCCACAAGGAGCGCGCCGAGCGCTTCCGCGACATCCGGCGCGAGGTCGTCCGCGAGGGCCAGGACGGCCGACCGGTCACTGGTCAGCGCGACCGGCACCCGCGCGCCGAAGCGCAGCGCGTGCTTGATCGCGTGGAAACCGTCCAGCAGCACGGAGGAGTCGGCGATCCCGCGCCAGGCGCGTACGGCGCCCTCGGGGCCCGCCCCGTCCGTGCTGTTCATGGAGTGCAGCCTACGCGCGCGCCGTCTCGGTCGGCTCCTCGTCCCGCTTCCCGTCCGCGGCGCGCTGCTCCGGCAGACCACCGCCACCGGCGAGGCGGCGCAAGCGCCCAAGGGGAGGGCCGGAGAGCGGCAGGTGGGAGCGCGGGCGTCGGAAGAACGGCAGGTGGGAGAGCGGCAGGCGGGAAACCACCCCTCCACGCGCGCGTGCCGCCCACCCGCCCATGCGGCGCAGGAACGTCGTCGGAAGGAACACCGCGTCCGCCGCGATCATCGCGAGCGAGAAGAACGGCAGCCCCAGGACGACCGCGATCACCGCATGCTCGACGATCATGGCCGCGAGGAGGACGTTCTTGACCCTGCGGTTGAAGAGCGTGAAGGGGAAGGCCACCTGTACGGCGACCGTTCCGTACGTCACGAGGAGCACCATCACGCCATGGGACGCGAGCAGATGGGAGAGCGCGGGCCACGGGGAGAAGTAGTCGAGGTTCAGCGGGTAGTAGACGGCCGTGCCGTCCTGCCAGCGACTCCCCTGGATCTTGTACCAGCCCGCTGTCGAATAGATCAGACAGGCCTCGACCATGATCACCAGCAGGCCCGCGTTGTGGGCGAGATTGGCCACGACGTCGAGCAGCTTGCGCAGCTCGCTCCCCGGGGCACGCCGCCCCACGACCCACCACAGGCCGTGCACCAGCAGCAGCCCCCAGAAGAACAGCAGCCACCCGCCGCTGACCTCCCCCGTGAACGTCACGCTGGACAGGCCGAGCCCGCACACCCACCACAGCGCGAGCCCCGACCGGTCGACCGGCGGCTCGATCCCCTCTCCACGCGCGCGTGCCGCACGCCGCGCGTCCAGCGACCACACCTGGCCGCACCGGGTGAAGACCAGGTAGGTCGCCATCAAGTGGATGACGTTGTCGCCGCCGTCCCCCATGAAGATGCTGCGGTTCTGCAGCGACAGCACGCCGATCATGAAGAGCACGGACATCGCCCGCGTGTGCCAGCCGAGCAGCAGCAGGACGCTGCTGACCATGGCGAGCGCGTAGACGACCTCGAACCAGATCTGCCCGTCCGACCACATCAGGGCGGTGAAGGCGCCGTTGCTCGCGATGAGCTGCTGCGCCATGTTCCAGCTCCAGGGGCCGTCGGGCCCGTACATCTCCTGGCGGTGGGGGAGTTCGCGGAGCAGGAAGAACAACCAGGTGGCGGCGAAGCCGATGCGGATGACCGCGGACTGGTACGGACCGAGGGCGCATCCGGTGACGCGGTTGAGACCCCGTGCCAGCGGGTGTTCGAGACGGGTCACCGGGCGGTCCCCTTCGTGGGCGAAACGGACCGGTGCGTGCTCACGCGGGAAGCGGTATCGGACGCTCCGCTCACGCTCCGCGCACTGCTCCCACCATCGCTGAGCGGCAGGTCCTCGGGCTTCACCGGCCACCAGGGCAGCAGCCGGTACGACGGCTTGGTGGAGATCTTCTCCTCGCTCCACTTCGGCAACGGCACGTTCGTGGTCTTCGAGCGCAGCTGAACGTTCGCGATCTTGTCGCCCTTGCCGCCCGGCGCCTCGCGGTCGAGCCGCATGTACGCGATGCGGCGCACGTAGCGCTCGGAGAGCTGGCCGCGCAGCCCGACGGGACGATTCTTCGCGTCGTGCGACCCCACGTAGAAGTCCCAGGCCCGGCGGAGTTCGTTCTGCTGCGTATGGCTGGGCAGCAGGCTGCCGTCGATTCCGGCGCCGTCCTGCGCGGACAGCTCGTACCAGTCCGTGGTCCGCATACGCCCGTCGGCCGTACGGAGCTCCGCGCGAGCCTGCACCGCGACGTTCTGCTGGAGCGGGTTGGGCGCGAAGAGCTTCCAGTTCTGCTCGAACTCGGGATAGATCCAGTCGTCGACCACGTCGCCGTGCTGCTTGGTCACCGTGTTCGAGGGCGCGACGTGCAGGAAGAGCATCCCTATGTGGACGCAGGCGGCCGCGGCGACGACCACGAGGGCGCACGCCGCGGCGATCTGATACCCGAGCTTGAGCCCGGCGATTCCGACCCGGCCTTGCGGCTCGGGTGCGTCGGCCGGTTCGGGTGCGTCCGGCGGTTCGGTTTCGTCGGCTGGTTCGGTTTCGTCGGCTGGTTCGGCTTCGTCCGCCGACTCCGGCACGCCCTCATGTCCGAGATCGTCCGCCGACGAGGGCACGCCCTCCGGTCCGGGTTCGTCAGCCGACGACGGCACGTCCGCCGAACCCGCTCGGGCAGCCCCGCCGGACTCGGCCGACGTCACCCGTTCGGCCGACGCCCCCCGCTCGGCCGCCGGACCGGGCTCGTCAGGCGCGACGGGCCCACCGCCCGAGCCCTTGTCGTACCCGTCCATTCCGCCCCGTTCCCCGATCGCGCACCGAACCCTGCCGCCGGAACGGTACTCAGGCCTGCCCGCCACGCACAGCGCCCGCGAAGTTATCCACAGGGTTGACACCTTATGGCGGAGGGCCGCACCATTGAATTCAACGAACCGAACGATCGGTCGGGCGGTTCGCATCAGGGTCGAGGGGGACCGAGATGGCGACAGCAGCCGCACACCAGGCGGCAATGACGGAGCCGGACGAGGCCGCGCGCACGGCGGAGCAGCAGGCCGCGTTCGACGCGGCGGTCGCCGCCGACGAGCGCATCGAGCCGCGCGACTGGATGCCGGACGCCTATCGCGCGTCCCTGGTCCGCCAGATCGCCCAGCACGCGCACTCGGAAATCATCGGCATGCAGCCGGAGGCCAACTGGATCACCCGCGCCCCCTCCCTGCGGCGCAAGGCGATCCTCATGGCCAAGGTGCAGGACGAGGCCGGCCACGGCCTGTATCTCTACAGCGCGGCCGAGACCCTCGGCACCAGCCGCGACGAGCTGCTCGACAAGCTCCACTCCGGCCGCCAGAAGTACTCATCGATCTTCAACTACCCCACGCTGACCTGGGCGGACGTCGGGGCGATCGGCTGGCTCGTGGACGGCGCCGCGATCACCAACCAGGTCCCCCTGTGCCGCTGTTCGTACGGCCCGTATGCACGCGCGATGGTCCGCGTCTGCAAGGAGGAGTCCTTCCACCAGCGCCAGGGGTACGAGTCGCTGCTCGCCCTCAGTCGCGGCACCCAGGCCCAGCACGACATGGCGCAGGACGCGGTGAACCGCTGGTGGTGGCCGTCCCTGATGATGTTCGGCCCGCCCGACGACGAGTCCTCGCACTCCGAGCAGTCGATGACGTGGAAGATCAAGCGCCACTCGAACGACGAGCTGCGCCAGCGGTTCGTGGATATCTGCGTCCCCCAGGCCGAGTCGCTCGGGCTGACGCTCCCCGACCCGGACCTGGTGTGGAACGAAGCCCGGGGCCACCACGACTTCGGCCCGATCGACTGGACCGAGTTCTGGGACGTCCTCAAGGGCAACGGCCCCTGCAACGACCAGCGCATCACCCAGCGCCGACGCGCCCATGAAGAGGGCGCCTGGGTCAGGGAGGCCGCAGCCGCGTATGCCGGGAAACAGGCGGCCGCGAAGCGGACGGACGTGACCGGCTCGCACGGCGACGCCGGACAGCACGGAGAGGCGACAGCATGAGCAGCTCGACCGACTGGCCGCTGTGGGAGGTGTTCGTCCGCTCCCGCCGCGGGCTCTCCCACACTCACGCGGGCAGCCTGCACGCCCCGGACGCGGAGATGGCCCTGCGCAACGCCCGCGACCTGTACACGCGCAGGAGCGAGGGCGTCTCCGTCTGGGTCGTGCCGTCCGCCGAGATCACCGCCTCCTCCCCGGACGAGAAGGACTCCTTCTTCGAGCCGGCCGGCGACAAACCCTACCGCCACCCGACGTTCTACGAGATCCCGGACGGGGTGAAGCACCTGTGAGCACCCCGGCCCCCGCACCCGTGCCCGCCCCGGCGGCCCCCCTCGCCGTCGACGCCCCGGCCCTCCCCGCCCTGGCCCTCGGCGACGACGCCCTGGTGCTCTCCCACCGCCTGGGGGAGTGGGCGGGACACGCACCCGTCCTCGAAGAGGAGGTCGCGCTGGCGAACATCGCCCTCGACCTGCTCGGCCAGGCCCGCATCTTGCTCTCCCTGGCGGGCGACGAAGACGAGCTGGCGTACCTCCGCGAGGAGCGCGCCTTCCGCAACCTCCAGCTGGTCGAGCAGCCGAACGGCGACTTCGCCCACACCATCGCCCGCCAGCTCTACTTCTCCACGTACCAGACGTTGCTGTACGGCCAGTTGGCCGCCGGAGACGGCGAGTTCGCGCCCCTGGCCGCGAAAGCGGTCAAGGAGGTCGCCTACCACCAGGATCACGCCGAGCAGTGGACACTGCGCCTCGGTGACGGCACGGACGAGAGCCACGCGCGGATGCAGCGCGGAGTCGACGCGCTGTGGCGGTTCACCGGTGAGATGTTCCAGCCCGTGGCCGGGCTGACGGTCGACTGGCACACACTGCGCGAGAGCTGGACCTCGTCGGTGACGGCGGTCATCGAGCGGGCGACGCTGACCGTGCCCGAGGGGCCGCAGTCCGGCGCCTGGGCGGCAGGCGCCGGGCGCCAGGGCCTGCACACCGAGTCGTTCGGCCGGATGCTCGCCGAAATGCAGCACCTGCACCGCAGCCACCCGGGGGCGTCATGGTGACCACCGCGCCCACCGCCCTGGAGGCGGAGCTCCTGGCCCTCGCGGGCTCGGTGCCCGACCCCGAACTGCCCGTGCTCACCCTGGCCGAGCTCGGTGTGGTGCGCGGTGTACGGGTACTCGCCACCGGCAAGGTCGACGTCGAACTCACCCCGACGTACACCGGCTGCCCGGCGATAGAGGCCATGACGGCCGACATCGAGCAGGTGCTGCACGAGCACGGCATGGCCGAGGTCTCGGTCCGCACGGTGCTCTCCCCCGCCTGGTCGACGGACGACATCAGCGCCGAAGGCCGCCGCAAACTCGCCGAGTTCGGCATAGCTCCCCCGCGCTCCCACGCGGCGGACGGGCCCATCCCCCTGAGCCTGTCGATCCGCTGCCCGCACTGCGGTTCGACCGACACCGAACTGCTCAGCCGCTTCTCCTCCACGGCGTGCAAGGCGCTGCGCCGCTGCGCCTCCTGCCGCGAGCCCTTCGACCACTTCAAGGAGTTGTGATGGCCCGCTTCCACCCGCTCCGGGTAGCGGCGGTCGACCGGCTGACCGACGACTCCGTGACGCTGACGTTCGACGTGCCGCCCCCGCTGCGCGAGGAATTCCGGTTCGCCCCGGGCCAGCACCTCGCCGTCCGCCGCTTCGCCGACGGCACGGAGATCCGGCGTACGTACTCGATCTGCTCCCCGGCTCCGGCCCTCGACGCCCCCGACGAGCCCCGGTCCCTGCGCGTCGGCGTGCGCCTCGTGGAGGACGGTGCCTTCTCCACGTACGCCTTCAAGGAAGTCGCCATCGGCGACGAACTGGAGGTGATGACCCCGGCCGGGCGCTTCACGCTGGACCCGGCCCCCGGCCGCTATGCGGCGATCGTCGGCGGCAGCGGCATCACCCCGGTGCTCTCCATCGTCTCGACGCTCCTGGAGCGTGAGCCGAAAGCGGACTTCTGCCTCATACGCAGCGACCGCACCGCCGCGTCGACGATGTTCCTGGAAGAGGTCGCCGACCTGAAGGACCGCTGGCCCGACCGGTTCCAGCTGGTGACCGTGCTCTCCCGGGAGGAGCAGCAGTCCGGCCTCGACTCCGGTCGGCTCGACGAGGAGCGCCTCACCGGGCTGCTGCCCGCGCTGCTGCCCGTGGCGGAGATCGAGGGGTGGTTCCTGTGCGGGCCGTTCGGTCTGGTGCAGGGCGCCGAGCGGACGCTGCGTGCCCTCGGTGTGCCCCGCCGCCGCATCCACGAGGAGATCTTCCACGTGGACGACGGCCTCTCCGCCGCCTCCACCACCGCCACCACGGCCCCCGCGATCATCGCGCCCGCGCACAGCACGGTGACGGCGACTCTCGACGGCCGCTCGGGCACCTGGCCCGTCCGGGAGGGAGAGACCCTCCTGGAGACGGTGCTGCGCAACCGCGCCGACGCGCCCTATGCCTGCAAGGGCGGGGTGTGCGGCACCTGCCGCGCCTTCTGCGTCTCGGGCGAGGTGCGGATGGACCGCAACTTCGCGCTGGAGCCGGAGGAGACGGAAGCGGGATATGTGCTGGCGTGCCAGTCCCGTCCGGCGACGGACACAGTGGAGCTCGACTTCGACCGCTGACACCACCCACCCGAGCCCATCCCCCTGCTCCCTCCCTGCTCCCTCCCTGTTCCCTTCCCATAGAGCCTGTTCTATCTTGACGCCCCGTCAGGTGCCTGCGGCTCAGATGCAGAGCCTCAGACGCAGAGCATCCGGTGCGGAACCCCAGGCTCAGAGAATCAGGTCCAGAGAAGCGGAAGAGGCGGCGGAGACGTCGGCCGACCGGTGCGCGGGAGGACGGGCAGTGGACTTCACCTTCACCGAGGAACAGCAGGCCGTGGTCGAGACGGCGAAGGCACTCTTCGCCGACGTCGTGCCGGACGGGGTGCCCAGCCCCGCCCTCACGGCCGGTGCCGTCTCCGAGGACTTCGACCGCGCCCTGTGGTCCCGGCTCGCCGACGCCGACCTGCTGGGTCTCCTCATCGACGCCGAGCGCGGCGGCGTGGGCCTGGACCCCATCGCGCTGTGCCTGGTGCTGCGCGAGGCCGCGAAGGTGTTGGCCCGGGTGCCGCTCCTGGAGAGCAGCGCGGCCACAGCTGCCGTACAGGCCCACGGCGGCGACGAGCTGAAGCGCACGGTCCTGCCCGCGGCCACCCGCGGCGAACTGGTCCTGACGGTCGCCGCCCACGGCCGCACCGGCCACGACCCGGCCGAACTGGCCGTCGCCGCACAGCAAGAAGGCGACAGCTGGATCCTGGACGGCGTGCAGACGGGCGTGCCCTGGGCGCACAACGCCGACCTCGTCGTCGTCCCCGCCCACACGCCGGAGGGCCGCACCGTCCTCGCACTCGTCCCCCGCGCACAGGAAGGCCTCACGCTCGCCGAGCAGTTTTCCACCAGCGGCGAGCGCTTGGCCGAACTGCGCCTGGAATCCGTGCGCATCCCCGCAACCGACGTCATCGAGGCCGACGGGGCCTGGGACCGGCTGCGCAATCTGCTCACCACCGGGACCTGCGCGCTCGCCCTCGGCCTGGGCGAGGGTGTACTGCGCATGACGAGCGAATACACCAGCAAGCGCGAGCAGTTCGGTCACCCGGTGGCCACCTTCCAGGCCGTGGCCGTCCAGGCCGCCGACCGCTACATCGACCTGCGTGCGATGGAAGTCACCCTCTGGCAGGCCGCCTGGCGCATCAGCACCGGAGCGGAGGGCGCCCTGCCCACGGCAGGAGACGTGGCGGTCGCCAAGATCTGGGCGTCGGACGGCGTACGAAGGGTCGTGCAGACGGCCCAGCACCTGCACGGCGGCTTCGGCGCCGACACCGACTACCCCCTGCACCGCTACCACGCCTGGGCCAAGCAACTGGAGCTCTCCCTCGGCCCGGCCGCAGCACACGAGGAGGAATTGGGCGACCTACTGGCCGCCCACGCACTCGGCTAGCCCGCACACCCCAGAACCCAGGAACGACCGGCCGCAGAAACGGCGATTGCGCCAGAAGTGACCGGCCTTAGAAAAAACAAGGCCTCGGAAAACAGGGCCAAACAAGGCCTTGGAAAAACCGGCCGCAGAAAGACAACCGGCCTCAGACCACGGTGCCCGGCTGGCCCTCGTCGTCGACGACGGGCCGCCCGGAGGCCGCCCAGGCCTCCATGCCACCAGCCACGTTCACCGCGTCGATGCCCTGCTGTCCGAGGTACATGGTGACCTGAGCGGAGCGCCCGCCGGACCGGCAGATCACATTGACCTTGCCGTCCTGCGGGGCGGCTTCGGTCAACTCGCCGAACCGGGCCACGAACTCACTCATCGGAATGTGCAGCGCGTCAGCCGCATGCCCGGCCTTCCACTCCTCGTCCTCCCGGACGTCCAGCAGAAAGTCGCCGTTTGCGAGGTCGTCGACGCCGACCGTGGGCACATGAGATCCGAAAGCCATGCCCCCGACGCTACCCGACCGCCACCGCCCTCCGGACGGGACCAGGGATTACGCGGTCAGCCGGGCCAGCTCCGTCTCGCGCTCGGCGACCTGAGCGAGCAGCTGCTCGGCGATCTCATCGAGGAGCGCGTCCGGGTCGTCGGGGGCGAGCCGCAGCATTCCGCCGATCGCACTCTCCTCAAGTTCCCTGGCGAGGACCGAAAGGAGCTCCTTGCGCTGGGAGAGCCACTCGAGCCGCGCGTACAGCTCCTCACTGTGGGTGAGCCGCTGCTCCTCGGGCACGGGACCCGCGGCCCACTCCTCGGACAGCTCACGCAGCAACGCCTCGTCACCACGGGCGTAGGCGGCGTTGACGCGCGTGATGAACTCCTCACGCCGCTGCCGCTCGCCCTCCTCCTGCGCCAGATCCGGATGCGCCTTGCGTGCCAGCTCGCGGTAGAGCTTGCGGGCCTCCTCGCCGGGACGCACCCGCTGCGGCGGCCGCACCGACTGATCCGTCAGCATCGCGGCAGCCTCGGGATAGAGCCCGTCACCGTCCATCCAGCCATGGAACAGCTCCTCGACGCCCGGCATCGGCATCACCCGTGCCCGCGCCTCGTCCGCCTTGCGCCGGTCCTCCGCGTCGCCGGTGCGGGCCGCGGTGGCCTCGGCGATCTGTGCGTCCAGCTCGTCGAGGCGGGCGTACATCGGGCCGAGCTTCTGGTGGTGCAGGCGGGAGAAGTTCTCCACCTCCACGCGGAAGGTCTCCAGCGCGATCTCGTACTCGATCAGCGCCTGCTCGGCGGTGCGCACAGCTCTTTCGAGCCGATCCTCGGGTCGTTCCTCGGCGGGTTCCTGCGCACGCTGCTCGGAGCGTTCTTCGGACCGTGCGGCGGAGCGCTCCTTGAGTCGCGCCTTCAGCTGGTCCTTGAGCCGCCCTTCTCCACCCGGCTGCTGTGCCCCCTCTGCGGGAGTCTCAGGAGTCTCGGGCTGCGTCGGCTCGGCTTCCGGGATCGTCACCCGTCCAGCGTAGGCCACCGTGGCCCCGGCCCCGGAAACCCGCGCCACACACGCCGCCCCCCGACCCGCGGACCCCGGCCTTCATCCCGCTACCCCCTGCCTCGGCCCTCAGACGCCGGTCTCCGCCGCCATCCGCCCGTCCTTGACCGCGCTCACCAGCAACGCGTGATCCTCCTCGGTACGGTCCGCGTACGCCGTGGCGAACCGGGCCATCGCCTCGTCCAGCTCGTCGTTCTTGCCGCAGTAACCCGCTATGAGGCGCGGGTCCGCGCTGTGTGCGTGTGCGCGGGCCAGCAGGGCGCCGGTCATGCGGCCGTAGTCGTCCAGCTGGTCGGCGGCCAGCTCCGCCGGGTCCACGCTGCCTTTGCGGTTTCTGAACTGCCGCACCTGGAAAGGCAGTCCGCCCACCGTCGTCCACCCGAGCAAGAAATCGCTGACGACCTGCATCCGCTTCTGGCCGATGACCACCCTGCGCCCCTCGTGGACGGTCTCGGGCGCCTTGAAACCGGCCACCGGCAGGTGCGGCAGCAGCGCGGAGGGCCTTGCCTCCTTCACTTGAAGCACCAGCGGCTCGCCACAGTGGTCGAGCAGCAGCACCACATACGACCGGAGGCCCACACTGCCCGTGCCGACGATGCGGAAGGCCACGTCCTGGATCGCGTACCGCGCGAGCAGCGGCAGCCTGTCCTCCGTCAGCGTGCCCAGGTACTCCTCGAGCCCTCCGGCCACCGCGGCGGCCTCCGCGTCCGGCACCCGCCGGAGCACGGGCGGGGCGTCGACGAAGCACCGCCCGGCGGAACCGTCACCGCCCTCGACGGCCTCGGTCGCCTTCGCCGCGAAACGGCCACTCGTGTTCCTGCGCGCCTTCTCGGAGACCCGGTCCAGGGTGCCGAGCAGGTCACGCGCGTCCGCGTGCGAGACCAGCTCCTCGTCCGCGATGGCGTTCCACGCGTCGAGGACCGGCATCTTCGCGAGCAGCCGCATGGTGCGGCGGTAGGCCCCGACGGCGTCCCTCGCGGCCTCCCCGCAGACGTCCTCGCCCGCGCCCGCTTCCCGCCCCGTGAGCACCAGGGACGCGGCCAGGCGCTTGAGATCCCACTCCCAGGGGCCGTGCGCCGTCTCGTCGAAGTCGTTCAGGTCGATGACGAGGGCGCCGCGCGCGTCCCCGTACAGCCCGAAGTTCGCCGCGTGCGCGGCACCGCAGATCTGGGCACCTATGCCGGAGATCGGGGTGCGCGCGAGGTCGTACGCCATGAGTCCCGCGGAGCCCCGCAGGAACGCGAAGGGAGAGGCGGCCATCCTGCCGACGCGGATCGGCGTGAGCTCCGGGAGCCGACCGCGATGGGACTCCCGCACGGCGGCCACGGGGTCGGGACGCCCGCCGTCCACCGAGAACTCCGCATGGGAGGCGCGGGGCACCCGCTCGCGCAGCGCCTTGCCCTCCCGCTTGGGCGACCCCTGCGCCGGCCACTCGGCGAACCCCGGCACCCGCGGCACCCGCTCACCGCGCTGCCCCGGCCCCCGCCGCGCCCCCTGCTGCCCCTGTCGTCCTCGCTGCCCGGGAATCCTCCCGCCGAGCTCCACCATGCCCATCGCCCCCGCCGGTCATCGGCCAACCCCGAATCCGGCCTCGACCGTACCGCCGTCCGCCGACGGCCGTCAGAGCCTGTGGATAACTTCGGTGACATACATCACGGGCCGCGTCGGCGCACCCGCGGCTCGCCCATCCGGGCACGCAAAAAGAAGCGGTCCTCCTCGGACTTTCGTCCGAGGAGGACCGCTTCCTCATGGTGCGCGAGGGGGGAGTTGAACCCCCACGCCCTTGCGGGCACTGGAACCTGAATCCAGCGCGTCTGCCTATTCCGCCACCCGCGCATGGGTGTTGTCTTTGGGTCTCTCACTGTGTGGTGCGAGCGCCTGCCGACATCCAGAAGATTAGCACGCTGCAGGGGGTGGATTCACATCCGTTTGGCGGGGCACCTGCCCAGGCAGGCAGGCCCGGGGGCGGGCTCGCCTCGCCCGGCCGGGCGCCCGGAAGAAACCCGTCCTGCCCGGCACCCGGCCCCCACACCCCCACGCGCGCCCCACCCATGAGCGCCCGTCCCGCCCCCGACCCGCCCGAGCCCGGCGAGCTCCACAGCAAGGTGCGGGACACTGGCTCTGGGCCCCCTCTACGATCCGTTGTAAAAGGAGGCTCGAGCAGGCGTCCCGCGCAACTGCCCGTACGGGGTTCCGGGGCCACGGATCAGGGCTCTCTCAGGGGTCCTGGGAGGATCCTCAGGACCCTGGTGCGGGCATGTCTTGTGAGAGGCGACACTCGTCGACTGGGCGGACAGGGGGAACCAGCCGATTTCCCGGCGCGTGGATACGATCAGTAAGCAGTACCAGGATGACTACGACGGAGGAGGTGCCCCATGGGAGTCCTGAAGAAGTTCGAGCAGCGCCTCGAAGGTCTGGTCAACGGCACCTTCGCCAAGGTGTTCAAGTCCGAGGTTCAGCCCGTCGAGATCGCCGGCGCCCTCCAGCGCGAGTGCGACAACAACGCGACGATCTGGAACCGCGAGCGGACGGTCGTCCCCAACGACTTCATCGTGGAGCTCAGCGCCCCCGACTTCGATCGGCTGAGCCCGTACTCGGGCCAGCTGGGCGACGAGCTCTCCGGCATGGTGCGTGACTACGCGAAGCAGCAGCGCTACAGCTTCATGGGCCCCATCAAGGTGCATCTCGAGAAGGCCGAGGACCTCGACACCGGCCTGTACCGCGTGCGCAGCCGCACCCTCGCCTCCAGCTCCTCCCAGGGGCCCGAAGGCGCCCCCGCGGGCCCGGCGGCCCCCGGTCGCGGCGCAGGTCCGGGCGGCGGCGGTGCCGGTGGCGGCTATGGCTATCCGCAGCCGCCCTCCGGAGCCGCCGGAGCTCCCGGAGGCGCACCTCCCATGCCCGCCGCGCCCCCGCCCGGCGCGGGCCGTCCCGGCGGGCAGTCCCCGGCACCGAGCAGGCCCGCGGGCCCCGGCGCCGGACCACTTCCGGGCGCCCAGGTGCGGCGCTGGATCGAGATCAACGGCAATCGCCATCAGATCTCCCGCCCGACGCTGGTGCTGGGACGCAGCACCGACGCCGATGTGCGGATCGACGACCCCGGCGTATCCCGTCGGCACTGTGAGATCCGGACCGGAACGCCCTCGACGATCCAGGATCTCGGGTCTACCAACGGCATCGTGGTAGACGGGCAGCACACCACCCGCGCTACGCTCCGCGACGGCTCGCGGATCGTCGTGGGTCAAACCACCATCGTTTACCGGCAAGCCGAAGGGTGAAGCGGGGGCAATGTCAGAGCTGACCCTGACGGTCATGCGGCTAGGTTTCCTAGCTGTTCTGTGGCTGTTCGTGATCGTGGCCGTCCAGGTCATCCGCAGCGACCTGTTCGGAACGCGCGTCACACAGCGCGGTTCGCGCCGCGAGCGGCCCCAGCAGGCCGCCCGCCAACAGCAGGCCGCCGCGCCTCCGCAGCAGCGGCAGCAGGGCGGCGGTGGCCGCCAGCGGCGCGGCGCCCCCAGCAAGCTGGTCGTCTCCGAGGGCATCCTCGCCGGGACGACGGTCGCCCTGCAGGGGCAGACCATCACGCTGGGCCGTGCGCACGACTCCACGATCGTGCTGGACGACGACTATGCCTCCAGCAGGCATGCCAGGATCTACCCGGACCGTGACGGCCAGTGGATCGTCGAGGATCTCGGGTCCACCAACGGCACGTATCTCGACCGGACCCGACTCACCACCCCGACGCCCGTTCCGCTGGGCGCGCCGATCCGCATCGGCAAGACCGTCATCGAGCTGCGGAAGTAGTACTACGTCATGACAGAGCGCGAGCGGAGCGAGCGAGCCGAAACGGCTGTCCAGGCACTGGACGCCGGCGCGCTCCCGACCGGAGGGTGGGCACCGTGCGGATGTACCCGGAGCCGACGGGCGAGGTGCGCATGAGTCTGTCTTTGCGCTTCGCCGCCGGATCGCACAAAGGCATGATCCGGGAGGGGAACGAGGACTCCGGTTACGCCGGCCCGCGTCTCCTCGCGATCGCCGACGGCATGGGGGGCCAGGCCGCGGGTGAGGTGGCGAGCTCCGAGGTCATTTCGACGCTCGTCACGCTGGACGACGACGTCCCGGGCTCGGACATCCTGACGTCACTGGGCACCGCCGTGCAGCGGGCCAACGACCAGCTGCGCCTGATGGTCGAGGAGGACCCCCAGCTCGAGGGCATGGGGACGACCCTGACCGCCCTCCTGTGGACGGGCCAGCGCCTCGGGCTCGTGCACGTCGGCGACTCGCGCGCGTACCTGCTGCGGGACGGCGTGCTCACGCAGATCACGCAGGACCACACCTGGGTGCAGCGCCTCGTCGACGAGGGCCGCATCACCGAGGAAGAGGCCACCACCCACCCGCAGAGGTCCCTCCTCATGCGCGCGCTGGGCAGCGGCGACCACGTCGAGCCGGATCTGTCGATCCGCGAAGTGCGCGCCGGCGACCGGTACTTGATCTGCTCGGACGGGCTGTCCGGCGTCGTCTCGCACCAGACGATGGAAGACACCCTCGCGAGCTACCAGGGCCCCCAGGAGACCGTGCAGGAGCTGATCCAGCTCGCGCTGCGCGGCGGCGGCCCCGACAACATCACCGTGATCGTCGCCGACGTCCTGGACATCGACAGCGGCGACACCCTCGCGGGCCAGCTGTCCGACACCCCCGTGGTGGTCGGCGCGGTCGCCGAGAACCAGCTCCAGGCGCAGGACGACGGCTCCATGCAGACGCCCGCGGGGCGCGCGTCGGGCCTCGGCCGCCCGGTGCCGCCGCAGCCCTCCGGAGGCGGCTTCGGCCCGCCCGGCAGCGGCGACACCACGGGTTACGCCCCCGAGGGCAGCTTCGGGGACTACGACGACGATGACTTCGTCAAGCCCGGCGGCGGCCGCAAGTGGCTCAAGAGATCCCTCTACGGAGTGCTCGCGCTCGCCGTCATCGCCGGTGGCCTCTACGGGGGGTACCGCTGGACGCAGACCCAGTACTACGTGGGCACGAACGACAAGCACATCGCCCTTTACCGCGGCATCGACCAGGATCTCGCCTGGGTCAGCCTGTCGAAGGTGGAGAAGGACCACCCCGAGATCGAACTCAAGTACCTGCCGCCGTACCAGCGCAAGCAGGTCGAGGCCACCATCCCCGAGGACAACCTCGACGAGGCCACGAGCAAGATCGAGGAGCTGGGGCTGCAGGCATCCGCCTGCAAGAAGGAAGCCGAGCGTCGCGAGGTCGAGCGCGAGAACAACGCCAAGACCGGCGAGGGCGAAGCCGGAGGCGCCTCCGGCCAGCGCAGGACGACTGGTCCGGATTCCACGACGTCCCCGCCCGTCGGGGACGACAAGAACGACAAGAACAGCTCGACCGACAAGAACAAGTCCAAGACCGCACCGACTCCCACACCCGGCCCCAGCCTCTCCGAGGATGAGCAGAAGCTGGTCCCGCTGTGCGGTAAGCAGTAAGCAGCCGTTGGGGGCCTCTGCACGCCATGAGCAGTAGTACTACACACACGTCGACGATCGGCGCGATCGGGGCGCCGAGCCGGCGCAACACCGAGCTCGCGCTGCTTGCGTTCGCGGTCGTCATCCCGTTGTTCGCCTACATGAACGTGGGCCTGGCGCTTGACGGCAAGGTGCCGTCCGGCATGCTCGGATACGGGGCGGGCCTCGGCCTGCTCGCGGCGGTGGGCCACTTGGTCGTCCGCAAGTTCGCGGCCTACGCGGACCCGTTGCTGCTGCCCCTGGCCACCCTGCTGAACGGCCTGGGCCTGGTGCTGATCTGGCGGCTCGACCAGTCCGAGCGACTGCAGCAGCTGCCCAACTTCAGCGCGGCGGCACCGAACCAGCTCATGTACTCCGCGATCGGCATCGCCCTGTTCGTCGGTGTGCTGCTGCTGCTCAAGGACCACCGCGTGCTGCAGCGCTACACCTACATCTCCATGGTCGTGTCCCTGGTCCTGCTGCTCCTGCCGCTCGTGCCGGGCCTCGGCCTCAACATCTACGGCGCGAAGATCTGGATCCACGTCGGCGGGTTCTCCATCCAGCCCGGTGAGTTCGCGAAGATCGTCATCGCGATCTTCTTCGCCGGTTACCTGATGGTGAAGCGCGACGCCCTCGCCCTGGCCAGCCGCCGCTTCATGGGCCTGTACCTGCCGCGCGGGCGCGACCTCGGGCCGATCATCGTCGTCTGGGCGATGTCGATCCTCATCCTGGTCTTCGAGACCGACCTCGGTACGTCGCTGCTGTTCTTCGGCATGTTCGTGGTCATGCTGTACGTCGCCACCGAGCGGACCAGCTGGATCGTCTTCGGTCTCCTGATGTCCGCGGTCGGCGCCGTCGCCGTGGCGAGCTTCGAGCCGCACATCCAGACGCGTGTGCAGGCCTGGCTCAACCCGTTGCGCGAGTACAAGCTCAGCCAGGCCGGCGTCCAGGACGGTGTCATCCACTCCGAGCAGGCGATGCAGGCCCTCTGGGCCTTCGGCTCCGGCGGCACCCTCGGCTCCGGTCTCGGCCAGGGCCACTCGGACCTGATCAAGTTCGCCGCCAACTCCGACTTCATCCTCGCCACCTTCGGTGAGGAGCTGGGTCTCGCCGGCATCATGGCGATCCTGTTGATCTACGGCCTGATCGTCGAGCGCGGCGTCCGTACGGCGCTCGCCGCCCGTGACCCGTTCGGCAAGCTCCTCGCGATCGGCCTCTCCGGGGCCTTCGCCATCCAGGTCTTCGTCGTCGCCGGCGGCGTCATGGGCCTGATCCCGCTGACCGGTATGACCATGCCCTTCCTGGCGTACGGCGGTTCGTCCGTCATCGCCAACTGGGCGCTGATCGGCATCCTGATCAGGATCAGCGACACCGCGCGCCGACCGGCCCCGTCCCCCGCCCCGAACCCCGACGCCGAAATGACCCAGGTGGTCCGACCGTGAACAAGCCCCTGCGCCGGATCGCGATCTTCTGCGGGCTGCTCATCCTCGCCCTGCTCGCCCGGGACAACTGGCTCCAGTACGTCCAGGCCGACTCCCTCGCGAAGCACGAGAAGAACCGCCGCGTCACCATCGAGCGCTACTCCCAGCCGCGCGGCGACATCATCGTCGACGGCAAGCCCATCACCGGGTCCAAGGCGACGCCGGGCAGCGACCTCAAGTACAAGCGCACCTGGAAGGACGGGCCCATGTGGGCCCCCATCACCGGGTACTCCTCGCAGCGCATGGGCGCCACCCAGCTGGAGTCCATCGACGACGGCATCCTCACCGGCAACGACGACCGGCTCTTCTTCCGTCGCACCCTCGACATGCTGACCGGCGAGAAGAAGGAGGGCGGCAATGTCGTCACCACCCTCAACTCCGCCGCGCAGAAGGCCGCGTACGACGGTCTGAAGAGCAAGGGCAAGGGCGCCGTCGCGGCGATCGACCCGTCGACGGGCGCCATCCTCGCGCTGGCCTCCACCCCGTCGTACGACCCCGGCGACTTCGCGGGCAACTCGAACGCGGAAGCCGAGAAGTACCTGAGCCTGGAGAAGGACAAGGACAAGCCGATGGTCAACCGCGCGCTGCGCGAGACCTACCCGCCCGGCTCCACCTTCAAGGTGGTCACGGCGGCGGCCGCCCTCGAGCACAACCTGTACGACAACATCGACAGCAAGACGGACTCGCCGGACCCCTGGACGATGCCGAACACGACGCAGCCGCTGCCGAACGAGGGGAACATCCCCTGCAAGAACGCCTCGCTGCGTGAGGCCCTTCGCTGGTCCTGCAACACCGTCTTCGGCAAGATCGGCTCCGATCTCGGCAAGGACAAGATGCTGGAGACGGCGAAGAAGTTCGGGTTCAACGAGCAGCAGTTCGTGCCCGTCCGCTCCAACGCCTCCAACTTCCCCGAGGACATGGACAAGCCGCAGACCGCGCTGTCCTCCATCGGCCAGTTCGAGACCGCGGCGACGCCCCTGCAGATGGCCATGGTCGCCTCGGCGGTCGCCAACGACGGCACCCTCATGGAGCCGTACATGGTCAGCGAGCTGCAGGCGCGCAACCTGGACGTCATCGAGAAGCACTCGCCGAAGGAGATGAGCAAGCCGCTCTCGAAGGAGAACGCCCAGAAGCTGCAGGAAATGATGGAGACGGTCATCGAGAAGGGCACCGGAACCAACGCCCAGATCCCGAACGTCACCGTCGGCGGAAAGACGGGTACGGCCCAGCACGGTGTGGCCAACAGCAAGAATCCGTACGCCTGGTTCATCTCGTACGCCAAGACGGATTCCGGTTCGCCGGTCGCCGTCGCGGTCGTCGTCGAGGACTCCAAGGCGAGCCGTCAGGACATCTCCGGTGGCGGTCTGGCGGCTCCGATCGCCAAGGACGTCATGAAGGCAGTCATCGACAGCAAGAAGTGACCCCCATCACGCCCCCTCCACATCGGTGCACGTTGCGGTACCGGTCCGGTATCGGGTGACGGTCGCGGCCGGGTCACGTAAGTGGAGCCGGGTACCGTATGCCCGGACAGCACACCGCCGGACCACACAACGGTGCGGTCGGGACCGACGGAGAGGGCTGGATTAGCTATGGAAGAGCCGCGTCGCCTCGGCGGCCGGTACGAGCTGGGCCAGGTGCTCGGCCGCGGCGGGATGGCGGAGGTCTACCTCGCGCACGACACCCGCCTCGGTCGCACCGTGGCGGTGAAGACGCTGCGAGTCGACCTCGCCCGCGACCCGTCGTTCCAGGCCCGGTTCCGCCGTGAGGCCCAGTCTGCCGCCTCGCTCAACCACCCGGCGATCGTCGCGGTCTACGACACCGGCGAGGACTACGTCGACGGGGTCTCCATCCCGTACATCGTGATGGAGTACGTCGACGGCTCCACGCTGCGCGAGCTCCTGCACTCCGGCCGCAAGCTGCTGCCGGAGCGGGCCATGGAGATGACGATCGGCATCCTCCAGGCCCTCGAGTACTCGCACCGGAACGGCATCGTCCACCGCGACATCAAGCCCGCGAACGTCATGCTGACGCGCAACGGCCAGGTCAAGGTCATGGACTTCGGCATCGCCCGCGCCATGGGCGACTCCGGCATGACGATGACGCAGACCGCCGCGGTCATCGGCACGGCGCAGTACCTCTCGCCGGAGCAGGCCAAGGGCGAGCAGGTCGACGCGCGCTCCGACCTCTACTCCACCGGCTGCCTGCTCTACGAGCTGCTCACCGTCCGGCCGCCGTTCGTCGGCGACTCCCCGGTCGCGGTGGCCTATCAGCACGTACGGGAGGAGCCGCAGGCCCCGAGCGTCTTCGACGGAGAGATCACTCCGGAGATGGACGCCATCGTCCTGAAGGCGCTCACCAAGGACCCGGACTACCGCTACCAGTCGGCCGACGAGATGCGTGCCGACATCGAGGCCTGTCTCGACGGCCAGCCCGTCGCGGCCACCGCCGCCATGGGCGCGGTGGGCTACGGCGGCCACCCGAACGACCAGCAGACCGCGATGCTGCGCCCGCAGAACAACCAGGGCCAGACGTCGATGATGCCGCCGGTCAACCCGGACGACGGGGGCTACGGCTACGACGAGGGCCGCGGCCGGCGCCAGAAGAAGAGCAACACGTCGACGTGGCTGCTCGTCCTCGCGGGCGTCCTGGTCCTGGTGGGGGCGATCCTCATCGGGAAGTGGGCGTTCACCGGGGACGGCGGCGACGACGCCACCAAGGCGCCGAACTTCGTGGGCGAGACGTACAAGGAAGCCCAGGAGTCGGCGGACAACGTCGGCCTGAAGCTGGAGATCGGCGAGCGCAAGCCCTGCGAGAAGTACCCCAAGGGTGAGATCTGCGATCAGGACCCCGGGGCCGACGCGGAGGTCAAGAAGGGCGACACCGTCACGGTGACGGTGTCGACCGGCGCGCCCAAGGTCGCGGTGCCGAACGTCATCTCGACGAACGTGGACGACGCCACGGAGAAGCTCCAGGGCGACAAGTACCAGTTCAAGGTCACTCCCAAGTCCCGGGAGTCCACCGAGGAGCCGGGCACGGTCCTGGAGCAGGACCCGACCTCCGGTACCGAGGTCCAGAAGGGCAGCAAGATCACGCTGATCGTCGCCAAGGAGAAGAAGCAGGTCAGCGTCCCGGACGTGGCCGGCCTCGACTACGCGGCCGCCGAGAAGCGGCTCAAGGACAACGGCTTCACGGCTTCCCGCGAGGACGTCGCGAGCGAGGACGTCGACGAGGGCAAGGTCATCAAGACCACGCCGGCGGCCGGCACCCCGGCCGACCCCGGCTCCACGGTCACCGTCCAGGTGGCCAAGGCGGCCGAGGAGTCCACCGTCCCGCCCCTGACCGGCCAGAAGCTGAAGGACGCCCGCAAGGCCATCGAGGACGCGGGTCTGACGGTCGGCACCATCACCGGCCCGCAGGACGACGACGCACTGGTCGTCTTCTCGCAGCCCAACGCGGGCGAGAAGGTCGCGCCCGGTTCCGCGGTCAACCTGACCACCGCGGGCGGCGGTGGCGGCGGGAACGGCAACGGCGGTAACGGTGGCGGCGGAGACGGCGGGGACGACGGCTTCGTCGGCGGCCTGTCCCACCGCGACGGCCACGACAAGTGGCCGGGCTTCGACTACTGACCCGTTCCGCAGGACGAGCTCACGACAGGAGCTCACAGGACACGAGAGAGCCCCGGTACCGCTGAGCGGTACCGGGGCTCTCTCGTCGCGTCCGTACTCCGCGCTACCCCCGCAGCTCCGGCGGCGGCGTCCGCTCGGCGTCGACCTTCTCGATCCGCTCCAGCTCGCCCCAGACGACGTACCGGTAGCGGGAGGTGTAGACCGGCGTGCAGGTCGTGAGGGTGATGTAGCGGCCCGGCTTCTTCACGCCCGATTCCTTCGGGACCGGGTCCAGGACCTTCACGTTGAACTTCGAGGTCTCGGAGAGCGTCGAGTACACCTTGTACACGTACCACTTGTCCCGGGACTCGTAGACGATCGCGTCGCCCTTCTTGATCTTGTCGATCCTGTGGAACTTCGCGCCGTGCCCGTCGCGGTGCGCGGCCAGCGTGAAGTTGCCCTTCTCGTCCTCGGGCAGGGCCGACTTGACCGGCTCCTTGTAGTAGCCGGCGACGCCGTCGTTGAGGACCTTGCTGCTGGTGCCCTTCTTGACCAGCACCTCGCCGCCGCCCATCGCCGGTACGTGCAGGAAGCCGATGCCGTCCTTGGTGTCGATCTTCCCCGGGCCGCTCGCCCAGTGGTCGCGCACCCGGTTGCCCTGCTTGTGCGCCTCGCGGTCCGCTATGACGTTCGTCCACCACAGCGAGTAGACGACGAAGAGGCCGAGCACGAGACCCGCGGTGATGAGGAGTTCACCGAAGACGCTGACCGCCGTGGCGATGGGGCCGCGGCCCCGGCGCCGTGGCGCGGGGGCCGGTGCGGGCGCCTCCGCCTGCTGCTCGTCGTCGGTCGTGGCTGCCACTCGATCTGCCCCGTTCTCACCGTTCTAGTTCACGAGCGCGCTGGGCTTGCCCTTGCCGCGCGGTCGTTCCTCGACCATCTTGCCCCAGACGATCATTCGATACTTACTCGTGAATTCCGGGGTACAGGTGGTCAGTGTGATGTACCGGCCGGGTTTGGTGAACCCCGAGCCCTGCGGCACGGGAGCGATCACGCTCGTGTTGCCCGGGGACGTCTGCGGCAGGATGCTCGCCATCTTGTAGACGTAGTACTTGTTCCGCGTCTCGACGACGATCGGGTCGCCGGGCTCCAGGCGGTTGATGTAGCGGAACGGTTCGCCGTGGGTGTTGCGGTGGCCCGCGACCGCGAAGTTGCCCTGCGCCGCGTCCGGCATCGGGGTCTTGGTGCCGCCCTCGTTGTAGTGGCCGACCATGCCGCGGTCGAGGACCTTCTGCTTGTCGATGCCCTCGGCGACCGGCACGACGACGTCCAGGCGCGGGATGTGCAGCAGCGCGAAGCCCTGGCCCGGCTCGAAGGTCCCGGGCTTGCCCTCGCCCTTGGCCCAGCTCTCCTGGAGGTCGTGGGCGGCGCCGTTCGCCTGCTGGTGGGCGCGGATGTTCGTCCACCACAGCTGGTACGTGACGAACAGCAGCATCAGGACGCCGACGGTGATGAAGACCTCTCCGAGCCCCCGGCTGATCACGGCACCCGGCGACGGCCTGCGGGCGCGCTCCGCACGGCGTGCCTCGACGCGGGAGAGGGGAGCGGTGGCGGATCGGGCCGCGGCGGTCCCCTCGCGGCTCGCGGCCGGACGCGTCCCGCCCTTCCTGGCGGCCCTGCGGCGGGCCGCCCTGCCGCCCTCGACGGCGTTTCCCGCCCCCGGGATGCCGTCGGGCTGCGCTCCGGCTATTCGACGGGTGTCCGCCGTCCGCAGTCCCACGGTCTCGTCGTCCCGTACGGGCGGGGGCGGAGGTGTGGGCGTCGGCTGCTCGGGAGCGTACGCGCCGTAGAGCTCCTCGTACGTGGGCTCCGGCTGGGTTTCCGGTGCCGGTGTCGGTGCGGGTGCGGGTGTCGATGCCGGTGGCTGCGCCCCGTACCAGTCGCGGGCGTATCCCTCGGGGTCGTACCACTCCTCTTCCGGCGGCTGCGACTGCGGCTTTGGCTGTGGCTGCGGCTGCGGCTGTGGTGCACGCGGCTGCGGCTCCGCCGACGCGCTGCGGAACCACGGCGAGGAGTGCTGCCCCGGCAGCGGATCCGTCAGCGGGTCGTCCAGATGATCGACCGCCGCCTCGAACGCACCCGCGTCCCCGTGCGCGCCATCGGCGTCGTACGGGGCTCCGGAGGAGTCGCGCTCGGGGCGCAGGTCGGTCACGCCGTGGCCCGGCCCACCACCGGGGCCAGCCCGCTCGATCGGCCGACGGCGCCGGTGTCGCCGCACTCCGCCAGCCAGTTGGCCAGCATCAGGTGGCCGTGTTCGGTCAGCACCGACTCGGGGTGGAACTGCACACCCTCGACCGGCAGTTCGCGGTGGCGCAGGCCCATGATGATGCCGTCCTCCGTGCGCGCGGTGACTTCGAGATCGGCCGGTACGGTGGCCGGTTCGGCGGCCAGCGAGTGGTAGCGGGTCGCGGTGAACGGCGACGGCAGGCCCGCGAAGACGCCCTTGCCCTCGTGGCGGACGGCGGAGGTCTTGCCGTGCAGGAGCTCCGGGGCGCGGTCCACCACGCCGCCGTACGCCACCGCCATGGACTGCATGCCGAGGCAGACGCCGAAGACGGGCACGCCGGTGGCGGCGCAGTGCCGCACCATCTCCACGCAGACGCCCGCCTGCTCCGGGGTGCCGGGGCCGGGCGACAGCAGCACGCCGTCGAAGCCGTCCTGGGCGTGCCGGAGCTCGACCTCGTCGTTGCGCAGGACCTCGCACTCGGCACCGAGCTGGTAGAGGTACTGGACGAGGTTGAAGACGAAGCTGTCGTAGTTGTCGACGACGAGGACGCGGGTACGGCCGCGGCCGTCGGCGGTACTCACTGGCCGTCCACGGTGACGTCGTTGAAGGGCAGCAGCGGCTCCGCCCACGGGAAGACGTACTGGAACAGCACGTAGACGACCGCGAGAACGAGCACCAGCGAAACCAGTGCTCTCACCCAGGTGTTTCCCGGCAGATGCCGCCAGATCCAGCCGTACATGCCGTCCCTTCCGTCGCGTACGGCATGGCCTCCCTCGCCGTACCGCACCAGACTAACGGCGCAGTGCCTCCGGTTTCCCGGCCTCCACGGGCTGGGTGGCATCCAGATGTGCCCAGGCGATCAGCCGGTGGCTGTGGCCCCACTCCGGTTCGCAGGTCGTCAGGGTGAGGTAGCGCCCGGGGCCGTCATAGCCGGATTTGCGCGGCACGGGATCGATGACACCGATGTCTCCGGGCAGCGTCCTGTAGGGCTTCTTGTCGATGCGGTACGTGAACCAGGTCGCGCCGTCGGTCAGCACGACGGGGTCGCCGGGGCGCAGCTCGGGGAAGTCCTTGAAGGGGTCGCCGTAGGTGCGCCGGTGGCCCGCCACGGAGAAGTTGCCCTTCTGCCCGAGCCCCGCGGTGGAGGCGTAGTGGCCGAGGCCCTTCTTCAGGACGTCGGTGCCGGTGCCCTGGAGCACGGGCTTGTTCCACGTGAAACCGAACCGCGGGACGTACATGACGGCGAAGGCCTTGCCGTCCTTGTAGGGGGCCGGTTTCCCCGGTGAGCTCTCGGCGGACCCCGTCCGGGCCGGTTCGTCGTCCACGCCGGTGGAGACCGCGCCCCGCGCCCACTGGTCCTGCAGCTCGTCGATCTGGCCGTCCATGGCGTTGTCCGCCTTGACGCCGGTCCAGAACAGGACGTACACGACGAAGAGCACGATCAACGTGCCGACGGTGACGCACAGTTCGCTGAACGTCCTGACGAGCACACGCACGGACACAGGCTCCCCCAGGGGCCGCTACTCCACAGGCTTCGCGTAGTGGAGATCCACTGTGCCCGAGTAGCCGGGAAGAGTCACCGCCCCGTCGTCGTCCACTTTCCAGCCGAGTCCGTAGGCGTTGACGTACAGCATGTAGTTCTGGATCTCGGGGGAGGCCGCGAGGGCGTTCTTGAGCTTGTCGGGGTCGCCGACCGCGGTCACCTTGTAGGGCGGCGAGTAGACGCGGCCCTGGAGGATCAGGGTGTTGCCGACGCAGCGCACGGCGCTCGTGGAGATCAGGCGCTGGTCCATGACCTTGATGCCCTCGGCGCCGCCCTGCCAGAGGGCGTTCACCACGGCTTGCAGGTCCTGCTGGTGAATGACCAGGTCATTGGGTTGCGGCTCGGGGTAGCCGGGCAGCTTGGCGGTGGCGTTGGGCGGGGCGTCGGCGAGGGTGACGGTGACCGCGTCGCCGCTGAGCTTCTTGGTGCCGGCGTTCTCCTCCAGCGCCTTGAGCCGGGCGTCGTCGGCCTTGGTGCCGCCGCTGTCGCGCTGGGCGAGCGACTCGACGTCGTCGCGCAGGGAGCCGTTGGACTCGTCGAGCTCGCCGTTCTTGTGGCTGCGCTCCTGAATGAGGTCGGAGAGTTTCAGCAGCGAGGCGTCCGTACGGATGTTGGTGCCCTTGGCCGTGTTGAAACTGGTGAAGAAGATCAGGCCCGCGAGGGCGAAAACAGCGCCCGTAAGCACCCGAACCGGACGCCATCGGGGGCGACGACCGGCACCTTTGTGGGGGTCGGCAGAATTGCTCAACGTACCCTTATCTCCTTCAGCGCCGCGGAAGCACTACGCTAACGGACGCCCGGGGGAGGCTTCAGCTCCGTGTAGTGCCACGCCCGGCGCGCCAGACCACAGTTACCTGCGCGGCCACGCAGCGCATCGACAGGAGAGACCCTCGTGCCGAAGTCACGTATCCGCAAGAAGGAAGACGACTACACGCCGCCGCCCGCCAAGAAGGCGACGACCATCAAGCTGACCAATCGGAGCTGGGTGGCTCCGGTGATGCTGGCGTTGTTCCTCATCGGCCTCGCCTGGATCGTCGTCTTCTACGTCACGGACGGCAAGCTGCCGGTGGACCCGCTGGGCAACTGGAACATCGTGGTCGGCTTCGGCTTCATCGCCGCGGGCTTCGGCGTCTCCACCCAGTGGAAGTAGCGCCCGCCCGAAGCCTCGTCCGGCGGTGGGCCCAAGCAGTTCCACCGCTCCGAGCGCAAGCCTTGCCCTGAGTTATCCACAGCGCTATCCCCACCTGGGGATAAGACTGAAGATCTGTGGATAACCCTCGGCCGGTTGACGCCGGTGTGACTGGCCCACCGCATCCTCGCACCTCGCGTGCCCCTTGCCCTCCCTGGGGAAACCCAGGTCAGCGACAAGGGGCACGCGTGTTCCCACAGCATGCACAAGATCCGCCACACGCTGTGGACAACCTGGTACGTCAGGTGAGCTCCGCAGTCCGTACGAGGACCATGACCACCGTCGCGACCAGCACCAGCGCACAGCTGCCGTACTGGATGAGGTTCCGCCGCTCGCGGGGCGCGTGCACCATCGCGTACCCGACGATGACGCCCCCGACGAGACCGCCGACATGGGCCTGCCAGGCGATGTTGGGCCACCAGAAGGTGATGACCATGTTGATCGCGAGGAGCGCGATGACCGGCCGCATGTCGTAGTTCAGCCGCCGCATCAGGATGGCGGTCGCGCCGAACAACCCGAAGATCGCGCCGGAGGCGCCCAGCGAGGGCCGGTAGGGCTCCTCGAGGAGGTACGTCAGCGCGCTGCCCGCGAGGCCGGAGGCCGCGTAGAGCGCGAGGTAGCGGACGCGGCCGAGGGCCGCTTCGAGCGGGCCGCCGATCCACCACAGGCTGAGCATGTTGAAGGCGATGTGCATGTAGCTGCTGTGCAGGAACATCGCCGTCACGAGGCGGTACCACTGTCCCTCGGCGACGCCCTCGACCGAGCCGAACTCCGGGACGAAGGCCCGCCCGAGGAGATCGAACCGGTCGGTGAAGCGGTCCCCGACCGCCAGCTGCACGAGGAACAGCGCGAGATTGAGCCCCACGAGGACCTTGGTCACCAGGCGCGGGTCGGCGGCGATCGTGCCGCCCGCGACCGTGCGCGGCTGGTTGGCCGCCGGTGTGTGACCGGTGCCCGAGCCGCTGCGGACGCAGTCGGGGCACTGGAAGCCGACCGAGGCACTGATCATGCACTCGGGGCAGATGGGACGCTCGCAGCGCGTGCAGGTGATGCCGGTCTCCCGGCCCGGATGCCGGTAGCAGGCGGGCAGGCCCGACGCCCCCTGTGACTCCTGCGGGCTGCCTGGCGCCTGGTCCATGAAGGTCCCCTCAATCCTCGTACGAAGGCACGGTGACGGCACACGTGGCAACGCGCCGCCCCGCCCTTCCTCTACGGATGGGCGGGGCGGTTTGGTTCCCTCGTGGACGCGCGAGGCTCCCTCGCGCATACGCGCAGGTCAGGCGTCGCGGGTCTCGATGACCACGGACTCGATGACCACGTCGTTGACCGGACGGTCGGTGCGCGGGTTGGTCTGGGTGGCCGCGATGGCGTCCACGACCTTCTGGCTGGCCGCGTCGGTGACCTCGCCGAAGATGGTGTGCTTGCGCGTCAGCCAGGCCGTCGGCGACACAGTCACGAAGAACTGCGAGCCGTTGGTGCCCGGGCCGGCGTTGGCCATGGCCAGGAGGTAAGGCTTGTCGAAGGCGAGGTCCGGGTGGAACTCGTCCTCGAACTCGTAGCCCGGGCCGCCGGTGCCGTTGCCCAGCGGGTCGCCGCCCTGGATCATGAAACCGCTGATCACCCGGTGGAAGACGGTGCCGTCGTACAGGCGGTCCGAGGTCTTCTTGCCGGTCGCGGGGTGGACCCACTCGCGCTCGCCCTGGGCGAGCTCAACAAAGTTCTTGACCGTCTTGGGCGCGTGGTTCGGCAGGAGCCGGACCACGATGTCGCCCTGGTTGGTCTTCAGGGTGGCGTAAAGCTGCTCAGCCACGATCTGCCTTCCGTTGTCTTCTGTGACCCCCCGATCCTCGCACGGACCGGATTGGGACGAGTAGCCACCGACTGGGCGCGCGCCCAAGCGATCCGTGGCATTGTCGGCCGGGAGCTCTTCTTGCGCCGATTCGCTCGTACGGAACGGGATAGACGGGTCGATCGGGGTAACCGGGGGGAAGCAGAGATTTTTTCTCGCTGGACAACTCGCTCAACAACCCGCTGAACAACTCGCCCAGAGCCGGACTCGGAGACTGGAGCGACCGGACCGGAATGACGGCCCGGCGCCAGCTCCCGTGACCCGGATGCCCGCCCTCGCATGTCTTCGGAGCGATCCGGAAGGCATGATCGCTGAAAGGGTGGAAAGGTGACATACCTATACGCCACCGAGGAGGAGGATCCCGTGACCCGCATCGACAGCGTGCGCGCCGCGACCGGCTCTGCCAAGGACAGCGTGCGTCACGCCGCGGACGCGGTGGCGCCCTACGCCGACACGGCCAAGGACCGGGCCACCCACTACGCCCACGAAGCGCGCGTACGGCTCGCACCCAAGGTGTCGCAGGCCGCCGAGCAGGCCCGTGTCCAGTACGGCGCCCACGTCGCCCCCCGCGTCGAGCAGGCCCGCACGCATGTACCGCCGAAGGTCGACCAGGCCGCGCACGAGGCCGCCGTCCGCACCCGCAAGGCCGCCCGGCAGGCCGCCGAGTACTCCAAGCCCCGCATCGAGCACGCGGTCGCCGCCGCACAGCCCGTGCGCGACGAGGCCGCGTCCCGTGGCACGGCGGCCCTCGCCGCACTGCGCGGTCAGGTCTCGGCCAAGGAGATCCAGCGCCTGACGCGCAAGCACGAGCGCCGGGCCAGGGCGGGTCGGCTCGCCAAGAGCCTGGCCGTGTTCGGCATCCTCGCGGGCGGCGCGGTCGCCGCGTGGAAGTGGTGGGACAAGCAGGCCAACCCCGACTGGCTGGTCGAGCCGCCCGCGGCCACGGAGGTCCCGGCGAGCACGCCGCTGACGTCCGTCGACGGCAGCGCCCAGGCGTCCCTCGACCCCGAGGTCCAGGCCAAGCAGGCGGAGGCGGAGGCGGAAGCCGAGGCCACGGACGGGGAAAAGAAGAAGAGCTGACCCCGCTCCTGGAGCCATGGACTGATGGAGTGAACGACGCCGTGGGGTGGTGAGGCCGGGAGGCCTCCCGCCCTGCGGTGTTTCACGTGAAACATGGGCGGCGAGACCGCGCGACCGCGCCGCCGGTGAGGGAGGGCGGGCGCATGAGCATGGACGAGCGCATGGACGAGCGCATGGACGGCTTCACCGATCTGCTGTCCCCTCCCATGTACGTGGTCACGGCTGCGGCCGAGGACGGGCAGCGCGCGGGGTGCCTGGTCGGCTTCGCGAGCCAGTGCTCCCTGCAACCCGTGCGGTTCGCCGTATGGATCTCCAAGGCCAACCACACGTACCGCGTCGCCCGGAGGGCCCGTACTCTCGCGGTCCACCTCCTGCCGCGCGACCGGCACGACCTCGCCGAGCGCTTCGGCTCCCTCTGCAGTGCCGAGACGGACAAGTTCGCCGGGCTGAAGTGGCACGAAGGGCCGGACGGAACCCCCGTCCTCGACGACGCCCTCGCCTGGTTCGCCGGTCGCGTCCACGGCCGGGTCGACGGCGGCGACCACGTCGCCTTCTTCCTCGACCCGATCGCCGTGCACGCGACCGGGTCCGGCGGGCGGGTTCCGCTCTCGCTCCACGACGCGAGCGACATCGCTGCCGGGCACCCCGCCTGAGCGATCAACGGCTCATCAGCGACGCAGATCACTGCCTGAGCGGGTGTGCCCCTGCTGAGCGGGGCGGTAGTCTCGTACGAGCTCAATAAGTTACCGCTTAGTAATAGTCGGGGCGGTCCCCGCCTGTCCGGGCGGGCGCCCGCTCGCAGATTCATACATCTACGTCCATCAGCCCCACCGGGACCGGTTCGAGGAGCCCCCATGCAACTCGCCGCGATCGTCGTTTCGCTGACACTCAGCGCGGTCGGCATTGCATTGTTCGTGCGCGCCTTTGTGCATTTCTTCCGCTTCTTCCGGCTGGGTGCGCCGCTGCCGGAGAACGCGAATCGTCTGGACAATCCGTGGCAGCGCAGTGTGACGCTGGTCAAGGAGTTCCTCGGCCATACGCGGATGGCCCAGTGGGGACTGGTGGGCTTTGCCCACTGGTTCGTCGCGCTGGGTTTCTACACACTGATCCTGACGATCGTGAACGCGTACGGGCAGCTGTTCCACCCCGACTGGACGCTGCCGGTCATCGGTGGCTGGCTGCCGTACGAGATGTACATCGAGTTCATCGGCACCGGCACCACGCTCGGCATCGTGATCATGTTCGTCATCCGGCAGCTGAGCCTGCCGACCCGGCCGGGCCGCAAGTCCCGCTTCGCCGGATCGAACCGGACCCACGCCTACTTCGTCGACACCGTCATCTTCCTCATCGGTCTCTCGGTGATGGCGCTGCGCGGGCTTGAAGGCGTGCTGCACCACGCGGACTACGGCCCGGACAACTACGTCTCCTACGGCTTCACGCTGCTCTTCGACGGCCTGAGCCACTCCGGCGTGGAGACCTGGGTCTACTTCTTCGCCATGCTCAAGCTGAGCGCGTCCTTCATCTGGATGATCACGGTCAGCCTGAATCTCGACATGAGCATCGCCTGGCACCGGATGCTCGCCTTCCCGAACATCTGGTTCAAGCGTGAGTCCTCCGGCCGCACCGCCCTGGGCGGGCTGCAGCCGATGTCCTCGGGCGGCAAGCCGATCAACTTCGAGGACCCGGGCGAGGACGACGTCTACGGCGTCTCCCAGGTCGAGCAGTTCAGCTGGAAGGGCCTGCTGGACTTCTCCACCTGCACGGAGTGTGGTCGCTGCCAGTCGCAGTGCCCCGCCTGGAACACCGGCAAGCCGCTCTCCCCCAAGCTGCTCATCATGTCGCTGCGCGACCA
>NZ_JBVJPW010000023.1:0-144110 GCF_055609205.1 Streptomyces sp. NPDC036815
CCTGGGTGGGGTGGTGGAGGTGCTTGCCTATGGGGTGCCGGTGGGTCTGGGCTCGCATGTGCACTGGGACCGTCGGCTGGATGCGCGGCTTGCGGCGGCGCTGATGGGTATCCAGGCGATCAAGGGTGTTGAGGTGGGGGACGGGTTCGATCTGGCGCGGGTGCCGGGGTCGCAGGCGCATGACGAGATCGTCGCCACGGAGGGCGGCATCCGGCGTACGTCGGGTCGGTCCGGGGGGACGGAGGGTGGTCTGTCCACGGGTGAGGTGGTGCGGGTGCGGGCGGCGATGAAGCCGATCGCGACGGTGCCGCGGGCGTTGGCGACGGTGGATGTGGCGACGGGTGAGGCGACCAAGGCGCATCATCAGCGTTCTGATGTGTGTGCGGTGCCCGCGGCGGGGATCGTCGCGGAGGCGATGGTGGCGCTGGTTCTGGCCGATGCGGTCACGGAGAAGTTCGGTGGCGACAGCGTGCCCGAGACCCGGCGCAACGTGCGCTCCTACCTCGACAACCTGCAGATCCGGTGACCGGCCCGCAGGTCGTCCTCGTCGGCCCCATGGGCGTGGGCAAGACGACGGTCGGCGAGCTGCTCGCCGACCGGCTCGGCTGCTCGTTCCGGGACACCGACGCCGACATCGTGGCCTCGCAGGGCCGTGAGATCTCCGACATCTTCGTCGACGAGGGCGAGGCGTACTTCCGTGCGCTGGAGCGGGCCGCCGTGGCGACCGCGCTCACGGAACACGACGGGGTCCTCGCCCTCGGCGGCGGCGCCGTCATCGACGAGTCGACCCGCGCGCTGCTCGGCGAGCACCCCGTGGTCTGCCTCTCGATGGAGGTCGAGGAGGCCGTCCAGCGCACCGGGCTCAACCAGGCCCGCCCGCTGCTCGCGGTCAACCCCCGCAGGCAGTGGCGCGAGCTGATGGACGCCCGCCGTCCGCTGTACGCCGAAGTCGCCCGCGCGGTCGTCGCCACCGACGGCCGCACCCCCGATGAGGTCGCCCGAGCGGTCCTCGACGCACTGGAGTTGAAGGAAGCATGACGACGGAGCAGACCCCCACCCGTATCCACGTCGGCGGCACCGCCGGTTCGGATCCGTACGAGGTCCTGGTCGGTCGGCAGCTCCTCGGCGAGCTGCCCGGCCTCATCGGCGACCAGGTCAAGCGGGTCGCCGTGATCCACCCCGAGGCGCTCGCCGACACCGGCGACGCGCTCCGCCAGGACCTCGCCGACCAGGGCTACGAGGCGGTCGCCATCCAGGTGCCGAACGCCGAGGAGGCCAAGACCGCCGAGGTCGCCGCGTACTGCTGGAAGGCGCTCGGCCAGTCCGGCTTCACGCGCAGCGACGTCATCGTCGGCGTCGGCGGCGGCTCCTCCACCGACCTCGCCGGGTTCGTGGCGGCGACCTGGCTGCGCGGCGTGCGGTGGATCGCCGTACCGACCACGGTGCTCGGCATGGTGGACGCGGCCGTCGGCGGCAAGACGGGCATCAACACCGCCGAGGGCAAGAACCTCGTCGGCTCGTTCCACCCGCCTGCCGGAGTCCTCTGCGACCTCGCGGCGCTCGACTCGCTGCCGGTGCACGACTACGTCTCAGGGCTCGCGGAGATCATCAAGGCCGGTTTCATCGCCGACCCGGCGATCCTGGAGCTCATCGAGGCGGACCCCGAGGCGGCCCGTACGCCCGCGGGCCCGCACACCGCCGAGCTCATCGAGCGCTCCATCAAGGTCAAGGCCGAGGTCGTCTCCGGCGACCTCAAGGAGGCGGGCCTGCGCGAGATCCTCAACTACGGGCACACCCTCGCGCACGCCATCGAGAAGAACGAGCGCTACAAGTGGCGGCACGGCGCCGCGGTCTCCGTCGGCATGCACTTCGCGGCCGAACTCGGCCGTCTGGCAGGCCGCCTCGACGACGCCACGGCCGACCGGCACCGTACGATCCTCGAATCGGTCGGCCTGCCGCTGACCTACCGCTACGACCAGTGGCCCAAGCTGCTCGAGACCATGAAGGTCGACAAGAAGTCCCGCGGTGACCTGCTGCGCTTCATCGTCCTCGACGGCCTCGGCAAGCCGACCGTCCTGGAGGGTCCCGACCCGGCCGTGCTGCTCGCCGCCTACGGCGAAGTCGGCCAGTAGGACCAGCAATACCCGCTTCACGTGGCCGCGCAATCCGGCCACGGGCACGTCATGGCCTCCCCGGCCGTTCACACAACGGCGGCCGGGGACGGTACCGTTCGGTAACGGGCGGCCGGCTGCCGCCCGACCAGCGTCAGTCGCACGAGACGGAGTGGCACCGGATGCAGCACGCAGTGGGATCTCCGCTGCCGCCGCCCCACCAGCCGGGGCACGGACCGGCCACCGGCTGGTCGCCGGCCGCACACCACCCGAGCGCTCCGCCTCCCGGAGCGTCGGTGCACCCGGCGGTGGCTCCCGGGTTCACGGGCGCCCCCGGAGCGCACGCCCCCGGACAGGCGCCGCACGCCGCGCACGCGCAGGGGCAGCCCCCGATGCCGCACGCCCCCGTGGCGCCCCAGCCCCCTCAGCACGGCCCCGGCCCGGTGCCGCCGCCCCCGGACACGACCGGGCACGTCCAGCTGCCGCCGGGCGGCCCCGTCGCCATGCCGAGCCCGCCGCAGGGCACGGCACCGACCGACACCGGCGCCACGACGCTCGCCGTACTGCTCATCGGCCCCGCGGGCGCGGGCAAGACGAGCGTCGCCAAGTACTGGGCCGAGCACCGGCGCGTGCCGACCGCCCACATCAGCCTCGACGACGTACGGGAATGGGTGCGCTCGGGGTTCGCCGACCCCCAGTCGGGCTGGAACGACCACTCCGAGGCGCAGTACCGCCTGGCCCGCCGCACCTGCGGCTTCGCCGCGCGCAACTTCCTCGCCAACGGCATCTCCTGCATCCTCGACGACGCGGTCTTCCCGGACCGGCCGGTCGTCGGCCTCGGTGGCTGGAAGCGGCACGTGGGCCCCGGCCTGCTGCCCGTGGTCCTGCTCCCCGGACTGGAGATCGTCCTGGAGCGCAACGCCGAGCGCTGCGGCAACCGCCGTCTGACGGACGAGGAAGTGGCCCGCATCCACGGCCGCATGGCCGGCTGGTACGGCTCGGGCCTGCCCATCATCGACAACTCCCAACTGGACGTCCCCGCCACGGCCCAGGTCCTGGACGACGTCCTGGCCCGCGCCATCGCGAGCCCCCCGAAGTGGTAGCCCTGGTCCTGGCCCTGGGCCACGGCTGAGGATCGCGGCGAGCCCGGCCACGGCAGGCACCCTGACCGGGACGGCGACGGGATCGGCCGCGACAGCCGAGAGCCTGCGGCATGTCCCCGGCCGGGTCCGGTACGGGTCCGGTGGCGGCGACCGCCCGGTCGGACGCGTCCGCCGGGCCGTGCGGGCGCGGCGCTCGTAGGCTCGCCCCATGTCAGAGGTGTACGCGGTCCGCAGGGAGCGGGTCCGGGAGCGCTGTGCCGCCGGTGGTGGCGCGGCGGCGTTGATCTCCCGGCCCGCCAATGTCCGCTATCTCGCCGGTGCCGCTCCCGCCGGAGCCGTACTCCTCGTCGGCAAGGACGAGGACGTACTGCTGTGCGGGAGTCCGCCCGGCGACGAGCCGCGCGAGGGGCGGCCCGACGAGGCGCTGCGGCTGCGGTCGCTGCCGTCACCGGGCGCCGACCCGGCCGTCGCGGCGGCCGGTCTGGCGGTCGCCCAGGGCGCGGACGCCCTGGCCGTCGAGGAGCACCACCTGACGGTCGCCCGGCACCACGCGGTCGAGTCCGTCGCGCCGCGGCTGCGCCTGACGGACCTGGGCACGGCCGTCGAACAGCTGCGCCTGGTCAAGGACACGGAGGAGCTCTCCTGTCTGCGCATCGCCGCCGAGATCGCCGACCAGGCGCTGGGCGAGCTCCTCGAGTCCATCCTCGTGGGACGTACGGAGCGGCACCTGGCACTGGAGCTGGAGCGGCGGCTCATCGACCACGGCGCGGACGGCCCCGCGTTCCCGACCTCGGTCGGCACCGGCCCGAACTCCGGCAAGGGCGGCCACCGGCCCTCGGACCGACGGGTGGAGGAAGGGGACTTCCTCTCCGTGTGCCTGGGGGCGAGCTACCGCGGTTACCGCTGCGAGATCGGGCGTACGTTCGTCATCGGCACGTCGCCCGCCGACTGGCAGATCGAGCTGTACGACCTGGTCTTCGCCGCGCAGCGGGCCGGTCGTGAGGCACTTCTGCCCGGTGCCGCCTGCCGTGACGTGGACCGGGCGGCACGCCACGTACTGGACTCGGCGGGCTATATGGAAGGGCTCGCTCCGCTCACTGGACATGGTGTGGGGCTCGAAATCGACGAGGACCCGCAGTTGGCGCCCGCGGCCATGGGTAAACTGGATGCCTGCGTGCCGGTCACCGTCGAACCGGGGGTTCACCTCCCGGGCCGGGGTGGTGTCCGGATCGATGACACGCTCGTCGTGCGCCCCGAGGCGGACGGCGGACCCGAGCTACTCACCATCACGACCAAGGAACTGCTCGCGCTCTGACGCGCGTGCGCGTCCGGGGTCGTCCACCAGTCAGTCAGTGCAGGAGATTCCGCAACCGTGGCTTCCACGAACGACCTCAAGAACGGCCTGGTGCTCAAGCTCGAAGGCGGCCAGCTCTGGTCCGTCGTCGAGTTCCAGCACGTCAAGCCCGGCAAGGGCCCGGCCTTCGTGCGCACCAAGCTCAAGAACGTGCTCTCCGGCAAGGTCGTCGACAAGACGTTCAACGCCGGCGTCAAGGTCGACACGGCCACGATTGACAAGCGCGACATGCAGTTCTCCTACATGGACGGCGACTACTTCGTCTTCATGGACATGGAGACCTACGACCAGCTGCACGTCGACCGCAAGGCCGTCGGCGATGCCGCCAACTTCCTGATCGAGGGCTTCACCGCCTCCGTCGCGCAGCACGAGGGCGAGGTGCTCTACGTCGAGCTGCCGGCCGCCGTCGAGCTCGTCATCCAGGAGACCGAGCCGGGTGTCCAGGGCGACCGCTCCACCGGTGGCACCAAGCCCGCCACCCTGGAGACCGGCCACCAGATCCAGGTGCCGCTCTTCATCACCACGGGCGAGAAGATCAAGGTCGACACCCGTGACAGCGGCTACCTCGGCCGGGTGAACAGCTAACCGTGGCTGCTCGTAACACGGCCCGCAAGCGCGCCTTCCAGATCCTCTTCGAGGCGGACCAGCGCGGCACCGACGTCCTGACGGTCCTCGCCGACTGGGTGCGCCACTCGCGGTCCGACACCCGGCAGCCGCCGGTGAGCGAGTACACCATGGAGCTCGTCGAGGGGTACGCGGAGCACGAACGCCGCATCGACGAACTCATCGCGCAGTACGCCGTCGGATGGACCCTGGACCGCATGCCGGTCGTCGACCGGAACATCCTGCGACTCGGTGCCTACGAGCTCATCTGGGTCGACGGGACGCCGGACGCCGTGGTCCTCGACGAGGCGGTCCAGCTCGCCAAGGAGTTCTCCACGGACGAGTCGCCGTCCTTCGTCAACGGACTGCTCGGACGCTTCAAGGACCTGAAGCCGTCCCTGCGCCGGGACGAGGAGTAAGGCGTCGTCGTACGTCATCGGAGGGCCCGCAGCAATCCGCTGCGGGCCCTCCGATTTTCTCCGGGGGCCGCTCGGTCCGCCGGTGGAATGGACGGCCGGGCGAAATGCTCCGGGAAATGCGAAAAGCCGCCGGGGTGGCCGCGCCTTTCGGCTGCGGCCACCCCGGCGGCACGTTTCTGCTGGTGTCTCGCGTGGTGGGATCAGACCTCTTCGTGCGCGACGGCGCGACGCGCGTCGGCGTCCAGGACGCCCCAGCTGATCAGCTGCTCGGTCAGCACCGAGGGGGACTGGTCGTAGATGACGGCGAGGGTGCGCAGGTCGTCCTGGCGGATCGAGAGCACCTTGCCGTTGTAGTCACCGCGCTGCGACTGGATCGTGGCGGCATAGCGCTGGAGCGGGCCCGCCTTCTCCTGCGGGACGTGCGCGAGGCGCTCCAGGTCGAGAACGAGCTTGGGCGGCGGCTCGGCGGCGCCACCAGGAGCGGTGCCCGGAAGGAGCTCCTGCACGGGGACGCCGTAGAAGTCCGCCAGTTCGGCGAGGCGCTGCACGGTCACGGCACGGTCGCCGCGCTCGTACGACCCCACGACGACCGCCTTCCAGCGTCCCTGGGACTTCTCCTCGACACCGTGGAGGGAAAGGCCCTGCTGGGTACGGATCGCGCGGAGCTTGGCCCCGAGCTGCTTGGCGTATTCGCTGGACATATAGCTCCCCGGACGCTGCGACAATCATGCGGCTCCGCCGCGTGGCTGGTAACTCACTGTGAGGTTACGCAGCGTTACTTGCTTGCGTCAAGCCGAATGGTCCTTACCGCCCCATCGGTGGAGCCCGATGACGTGCTCCCTCTTGAGTACTGGTACCGTGGATGGCGCAATTTCGACGTCCTTTAACGTCCGTCCTGTGAGGCGGAGAAGGAGGTCCGTTTCATATGGACACGAATGACTCCGGTGTCGCGCGCCCTGTGCTCGAAGGGCCGGACATCGCGCGGGTGTTGACCCGCATCGCTCACGAGATCGTCGAGCGCGCCAAGGGCGCCGACGACGTGGTTCTGCTCGGCATTCCCACCCGCGGCGTCTTCCTCGGCCGCCGGCTCGCCGAGAAGCTCGAAGAGATCACCGGCCGCACGATCCCGGTGGGCTCCCTCGACATCACCATGTACCGCGACGACCTGCGCATGCACCCGCCGCGCGCCCTCGCCCGCACCGAGATCCCCGGTGACGGCATCGACGGCCGCCTGGTCGTCCTCGTCGACGACGTGCTCTTCTCCGGCCGCACCATCCGCGCCGCCCTCGACGCCCTGAACGACATCGGCCGCCCCCGCGCGGTGCAGCTCGCCGTGCTCGTCGACCGAGGCCACCGCGAACTGCCCATCCGTGCCGACTACGTGGGCAAGAACCTCCCCACGTCGCTGCGGGAGACGGTCAAGGTGCAGCTCGCCGAGGAGGACGGCCGCGACGCCGTGCTGCTCGGCGCCAAGCCCGCCTCCGCCTAGGACCGGCTTCCTCCCGCACGGGCCCAGGGCACGACCCTGCGCGCCCGCGTGCCCGCAGACCTCCACACACCGGAGTACACGCAGATGATGCGACACCTCATCTCGGCCGCCGACCTCTCCCGCGACGACGCCGTCCTCATCCTCGACACGGCCGAGGAGATGGCGCGCGTCGCCGACCGGCCGATCAAGAAACTTCCCGCCCTGCGCGGCCGCACCGTGGTCAACCTCTTCTTCGAGGACTCGACCCGGACCCGGATCTCCTTCGAGGCCGCCGAGAAGCGCCTCTCCGCCGACGTCATCAACTTCGCCGCCAAGGGGTCGTCCGTCTCCAAGGGCGAATCCCTCAAGGACACCGCCCAGACCCTGGAGGCCATGGGCGTCGACGCCGTCGTCATCCGGCACGGCGCCTCCGGCGCGCCCTACCGCCTGGCCACCTCCGGCTGGATCGACGCCGCCGTCATCAACGCGGGCGACGGCACCCACCAGCACCCCACGCAGGCCCTGCTCGACGCCTTCACCATGCGCCGCCGCCTCGTCGGACCGGACGCCGGGCTCGGCCAGGACCTGGCGGGCAAGCACATCACTCTCGTCGGCGACATCCTGCACAGCCGCGTCGCCCGCTCCAACGTGGACCTGCTGCACACCCTGGGCGCCGAGGTCACCCTCGTCGCCCCGCCCACCCTGGTGCCGGTCGGCGTCGAGCAGTGGCCCTGCGAGGTCAGCTACGACCTGGACCGCGTACTGCCCAAGTCCGACGCCGTGATGATGCTGCGGGTGCAGCGCGAGCGCATGAACGCCGCGTTCTTCCCCACCGAGCGCGAGTACTCGCGGCGCTACGGCCTGGACGGCGAGCGGATGGCGAAGATGCCCGAGCACGCCATCGTCATGCACCCGGGCCCGATGGTCCGCGGCATGGAGATCACCGCCGAGGTCGCCGACTCCGACCGCTGCACGGTCGTCGAGCAGGTCGCCAACGGTGTCTCCATCCGCATGGCCGTCCTCTACCTGCTTCTGGGCGGCAACGAGCCCGCCGTCACCCACACCCGTTCCGAGGAGAGCAAGTAAGCATGAGCAAGATCCTGATTCGTGGTGCGAAGGTGCTCGGCGGCGAGGCGCAGGACGTCCTGATCGACGGCGAGACGATCGCCGGGGTCGGCGCGGGGCTCTCCGCCGAGGGCGCCGAGGTCGTCGAGGCCGGGGGCAAGGTCCTCCTGCCGGGCCTCGTGGACCTCCACACCCACCTGCGCGAGCCGGGCCGCGAGGACTCCGAGACCGTCCTGACCGGCACCCGCGCGGCCGCCTCCGGCGGCTTCACCGCCGTCTTCGCCATGGCCAACACGTTCCCCGTCGCCGACACCGCCGGCGTCGTCGAGCAGGTCTACCGGCTCGGCAAGGAGTCCGGCTACTGCGACGTGCAGCCCATCGGCGCCGTCACCGTCGGCCTGGAGGGCAAGAAGCTCGCCGAGCTCGGCGCCATGCACGAGTCCGCCGCCGGGGTGACCGTCTTCTCCGACGACGGCAAGTGCGTCGACGACGCCGTGATCATGCGCCGCGCCCTGGAGTACGTGAAGGCCTTCGGCGGCGTCGTCGCCCAGCACGCGCAGGAGCCCCGCCTCACCGAGGGCGCCCAGATGAACGAGGGCGTCGTCTCCGCCGAACTGGGTCTCGGCGGCTGGCCCGCGGTGGCCGAGGAGTCGATCATCGCGCGGGACGTCCTGCTCGCCGAGCACGTCGGGTCCCGCGTGCACATCTGCCACCTCTCGACCGCGGGCTCCGTCGAGATCGTGCGCTGGGCCAAGTCGCGCGGCATCGACGTCACCGCGGAGGTCACCCCGCACCACCTCCTCCTCACCGACGAGCTGGTCCGCTCGTACAACCCCGTCTACAAGGTCAACCCGCCGCTGCGCACCGAGCGCGACGTCATGGCCCTGCGCGAGGCCCTCGCGGACGGCACGATCGACATCGTCGCCACCGACCACGCCCCGCACCCGCACGAGGACAAGGACTGCGAGTGGGCCGCTGCCGCCATGGGCATGGTCGGCCTGGAGACCGCGCTCTCCGTCGTGCAGCAGACGATGGTCGAGACCGGCTTGCTGACCTGGGAGGCCGTCGCCGACCGGATGTCCTTCAAGCCCGCCGCGATCGGCGGGGCCACTGGTCACGGCCGCCCCGTCTCGGCAGGTGAGCCCGCGAACCTCGTCCTGGTCGACGCCGATTACCGTGGGGCAGTGGACCCCGCGGGCTTCGCCTCGCGCAGCCGCAACACTCCCTATGAGGGCCGTGAGCTGCCGGGCCGCGTCACGCACACGTGGCTCCGGGGTCGGGCCACGCTCGTCGACGGGAAGCTCGCGTGACATCTCTTCTGGAACTGGCCGCCGAGAAGGAATCGGCGGACGTGACCGACTGGGCCGCACGGCTCGGCTGGGTCGTCGGACTGCTGCTCTTCATCGCGCTCGTCTACTGGCTGATGCGCGAGGGCTGGAAGTGGCGCGGCACGCTCCAGGGCGACCTGCCCGAGCTGCCCGCCGCGCCGGATGACCCGGGCCCGGCCAGACTTGAGCTGAGCGGCCGCTACCACGGCTCGACCACGGCAGGACAGTGGCTCGACCGCATCGTGGCGCACGGCCTGGGCACCCGCAGCCGCGTCGAGCTGACGCTCACCGACGCGGGCCTGGACGTCGTACGCCCCGGCGCGACGGACTTCTTCGTCCCGGTCGCCCAGCTGCGCGAGGCCCGCCTCGACAAGGGCATCGCCGGCAAGGTCCTCACGGAGGGCGGTCTCCTGATCGTCACCTGGGAGCACGGCGGCAAGCTGCTCGACTCCGGCTTCCGCTCGGACCACGCGGCCGAGCAGGCCGAGTGGGTCGAGACGCTCAACAACATGATCGACACGGACAGCACTACGGAAGGCACCGCACGATGACGACCTCCAAGCAGGGGACGGCCTCGCAGAGGAAGGGGGCGCTTCCCGCCGTACTCGTCCTGGAGGACGGCCGCATCTTCCGCGGCCGCGCCTACGGGGCCGCGGGGGAGACCTTCGGCGAAGCGGTGTTCTCCACCGGCATGACCGGCTACCAGGAGACCCTGACCGACCCCTCGTACGACCGCCAGATCGTGGTCGCCACCGCCCCGCAGATCGGCAACACGGGCTGGAACGACGAGGACGACGAGTCCGCCCGCATCTGGGTCAGCGGCTACGTGGTCCGCGACCCCGCCCGCATCCCCTCCAACTGGCGCTCCGCACGCTCGCTCGATGACGAGCTGGTGCGCCAGGGCGTCGTCGGCATCTCCGGCATCGACACCCGCGCCCTCACCCGCCACCTGCGCGAGCGCGGCTCCATGCGCTCCGGCATCTTCTCCGGCGAGACGCTCCCGTCCGACGCCGAGCTCGTCGAGCGCGTCAAGGCGCAGCCCTCGATGAAGGGCCTGAGCCTGTACGAGGAGGTCGCCACCAAGGAGGCGTACGTCGTCCCGGCGGTCGGCGAGAAGCGGTTCACCGTCGCCGCCATCGACCTCGGCATCAAGGGCATGACCCCGCACCGCATGGCCGAGCGCGGCATCGAGGTGCACGTGCTGCCCGCCACCGCCACCGAGGAGGACGTCTACGCCGTCAATCCTGACGGCGTCTTCTTCTCCAACGGCCCCGGCGACCCGGCCACCGCCGACGGACCGGTCGCGCTGATGACCGCCGTGCTGAAGCGGAAGACCCCGCTCTTCGGCATCTGCTTCGGCAACCAGATCCTCGGCCGCGCCCTCGGCTTCGGCACGTACAAGCTGAAGTACGGCCACCGCGGCATCAACCAGCCGGTGCAGGACCGCACCACCGGCAAGGTCGAGGTCACCGCCCACAACCACGGCTTCGCCGTGGACGCGCCGCTCGACAAGGTCAGCGACACCCCCTTCGGGCGCGCCGAGGTCTCCCACGTCTGCCTCAACGACAACGTGGTGGAAGGCCTGCAGCTGCTCGACCAGCCGGCCTTCTCCGTGCAGTACCACCCCGAAGCGGCCGCGGGCCCGCACGACGCCGCGTACCTCTTCGACCGCTTCACGTCTTTGATGAACACCGCTCCGATGGAGGGCCAGCGTGCCTAAGCGCACCGATATCCAGTCCGTCCTGGTCATCGGCTCCGGCCCGATCGTCATCGGTCAGGCCGCCGAGTTCGACTACTCCGGCACCCAGGCGTGCCGGGTCCTCAAGTCCGAGGGCCTGCGCGTCATCCTCGTCAACTCCAACCCGGCGACGATCATGACCGACCCGGAGATCGCCGACGCCACGTACGTCGAGCCGATCACCCCGGAGTTCGTCGAGAAGATCATCGCCAAGGAGCGCCCCGACGCGCTCCTGCCCACCCTGGGCGGCCAGACGGCCCTCAACACGGCCATCTCCATGCACGAGCAGGGCGTCCTCGAGAAGTACGGCGTGGAGCTCATCGGCGCCAATGTCGAGGCCATCAACAAGGGCGAGGACCGCGACCTCTTCAAGGGCGTCGTCGAAGAGGTCAACAAGAAGATCGGGCACGGCGAGTCCGCCCGCTCGTACATCTGCCACTCCATGGACGACGTCCTCAAGGGCGTCGACGAGCTCGGCGGCTACCCCGTCGTCGTCCGCCCCTCCTTCACCATGGGCGGCGCCGGTTCCGGCTTCGCGCACAACGAGGAGGAGCTGCGCCGCATCGCCGGACAGGGCCTCACCCTCTCGCCGACCACCGAGGTGCTCCTGGAGGAGTCCATCCTCGGCTGGAAGGAGTACGAGCTGGAGCTGATGCGCGACAAGAACGACAACGTCGTGGTCGTCTGCTCCATCGAGAACTTCGACCCGATGGGCGTGCACACCGGCGACTCGATCACCGTCGCCCCGTCGATGACGCTCACCGACCGCGAGTACCAGACCCTGCGCGACGTCGGCATCGCGATCATCCGTGAGGTCGGCGTCGACACCGGCGGCTGCAACATCCAGTTCGCGATCAACCCCGAGGACGGTCGCGTGATCGTCATCGAGATGAACCCGCGCGTCTCGCGGTCCTCGGCGCTCGCGTCGAAGGCCACCGGCTTCCCGATCGCGAAGATCGCCGCCAAGCTGGCCGTCGGGTACACCCTCGACGAGATCCCCAACGACATCACCGAGAAGACGCCCGCGTCCTTCGAGCCGTCCCTCGACTACGTCGTCGTCAAGGCCCCGCGCTTCGCCTTCGAGAAGTTCCCGTCCGCCGACTCCACGCTGACGACCACCATGAAGTCGGTCGGCGAGGCCATGGCCATCGGCCGCAACTTCACCGAGGCGCTGCAGAAGGCGCTGCGGTCCCTGGAGAAGAAGGGCTCGCAGTTCACCTTCGTCGGCGAGCCCGGCGACAAGACCGAGCTCCTCGCGGAGGCGATCCGTCCGACCGACGGCCGCATCAACTCCGTCATGCAGGCCATCCGCGCCGGCGCCACCCCCGAGGAGGTCTTCGACGCCACGAAGATCGACCCGTGGTTCGTCGACCAGCTCTTCCTGATCAAGGAGACCGCCGACGAGCTGGCCGCCGCCGAGCGCCTCGACGCCGAGCTGCTCGCCGACGCCAAGCGGCACGGCTTCTCCGACGCCCAGATCGCCGAGATCCGCGACCTGCGCGAGGACGTCGTGCGCGAGGTGCGCCAGGCCCTCGGCGTGCGACCGGTCTACAAGACGGTCGACACCTGCGCCGCCGAGTTCGCCGCGAAGACCCCGTACTTCTACTCCTCGTACGACGAGGAGAGCGAGGTCGCCCCGCGCGAGAAGCCCGCGGTCATCATCCTGGGCTCGGGCCCGAACCGGATCGGCCAGGGCATCGAGTTCGACTACTCCTGCGTCCACGCCTCCTTCGCGCTCAGCGACGCGGGCTACGAGACCGTGATGGTCAACTGCAACCCCGAGACCGTCTCCACCGACTACGACACCTCCGATCGGCTCTACTTCGAGCCGCTCACCCTGGAGGACGTCCTGGAGATCGTCCACGCCGAGGCGCAGGCCGGGCCGATCGCGGGCGTCATCGTCCAGCTCGGCGGCCAGACCCCGCTGGGCCTCGCCCAGGCGCTCAAGGACAACGGCGTGCCGGTCGTCGGCACCCCGCCCGAGGCCATCCACGCCGCCGAGGACCGCGGCGCCTTCGGCCGCGTGCTCGCGGAGGCCGGTCTCCCGGCGCCGAAGCACGGCACCGCGACGACGTTCGCCGAGGCGAAGGCGATCGCCGACGAGATCGGCTACCCGGTCCTGGTCCGCCCCTCGTACGTGCTCGGCGGCCGCGGCATGGAGATCGTGTACGACGAGACGCGCCTGTCCGCGTACATCGAGGAGTCGACCGAGATCAGCCCCTCGCGGCCGGTCCTCGTCGACCGCTTCCTCGACGACGCCATCGAGATCGACGTCGACGCGCTCTACGACGGCGAGGAGCTCTACCTCGGCGGCGTCATGGAGCACATCGAGGAGGCCGGCATCCACTCCGGCGACTCGGCGTGCGCCCTGCCCCCGATCACCCTGGGCGGCTTCGACATCAAGCGCCTGCGCGCCTCCACGGAGGGCATCGCCAAGGGCGTCGGCGTGCGCGGACTGATCAACATCCAGTTCGCGATGGCCGGTGACATCCTCTACGTCCTGGAGGCCAACCCGCGCGCCTCGCGCACCGTCCCCTTCACCTCGAAGGCGACCGCGGTGCCGCTGGCCAAGGCCGCCGCGCGCATCTCGCTCGGCGCGACCGTCGCCGAGCTGCGCGCCGAGGGCATGCTCCCGGCTGTCGGCGACGGCGGCACGCTCCCCATGGACGCGCCGATCTCCGTCAAGGAGGCCGTCATGCCGTGGTCGCGCTTCCGCGACATCCACGGCGCGGGCGTCGACACCGTCCTCGGCCCGGAGATGCGCTCCACGGGCGAGGTCATGGGCATCGACTCGGTCTTCGGCACGGCGTACGCCAAGTCGCAGGCCGGCGCGTACGGCCCGCTGCCGACCAGTGGCCGTGCCTTCATCTCCGTCGCCAACCGCGACAAGCGCTCGATGATCTTCCCGGCGCGCGAACTGGTCGCGCACGGCTTCGAGCTGTTCGCCACGTCCGGCACGGCCGAGGTGCTCAAGCGCAACGGCCTCAACGCCACCGTGGTGCGCAAGCAGTCCGAGGGCGAGGGCCCGAACGGCGAGAAGACCATCGTCCAGCTCATCCACGACGGCGGTGTCGACCTCATCGTCAACACCCCCTACGGCACCGGTGGCCGCCTCGACGGCTACGAGATCCGCACGGCCGCCGTGTCGCGCTCCGTGCCGTGCCTGACGACGGTCCAGGCGCTCGCCGCCGCCGTCCAGGGCATCGACGCGCTCAACCGCGGCGACGTGGGCGTCCGGTCGCTCCAGGAACACGCGGAACGCCTGACCGCGGCCCGCGACTAGCAGCCCACCAGGGGGACACCGGAAACACGGTGTCCCCCTTCTGCTGAGGACACCCGTCGTCTGTCGAGGACCCCCGAGGACCCCTTCATGTACAAGCTCTTCTTCAACCTCGTCTTCAAGCGCATGGACCCGGAACGGGCCCACTACACGGCGTTCCGCTGGATCCGCCTCGCGGCCCGCGTCCCCGTGCTGCGCACCTTCGTCGCGGCCGTCCTCGCGCCGCGCCACAAGGAGCTGCGCACCGAGGCCCTCGGGCTGCGGATGCACGGCCCCTTCGGGCTCGCCGCGGGCTTCGACAAGAACGCCGTCGCGATCGACGGCATGTCGATGCTCGGCTTCGACCACATCGAGATCGGCACCGTCACCGGCGAACCGCAGCCGGGCAACCCCAAGAAGCGGCTCTTCCGCCTCGTCCAGGACCGCGCGCTGATCAACCGCATGGGCTTCAACAACGAAGGCTCGGCGGCCGTGGCGGAGCGCCTGGCGGCGCGCACGCCCGTCTTCCGGACCGTCGTGGGCGTGAACATCGGCAAGACCAAGGTCGTCCCCGAGGACGAGGCCGCCGCCGACTACGTGAAGTCGACCGAGCGGCTCGCCCGGCACGCCGACTACCTCGTGGTCAACGTCTCGTCGCCGAACACCCCGGGCCTGCGCAACCTCCAGGCCACCGAGTCCCTGCGGCCCCTCCTGACCGCCGTGCGCGAGGCCGCCGACCGCAGCGTCGAGGGCCGCCGGGTCCCGCTGCTCGTCAAGATCGCGCCGGACCTGGCCGACGAGGACGTGGACGCGGTCGCCGACCTCGCCGTCGAGCTCGGCCTGGACGGCATCATCGCCACCAACACCACCATCGCGCGCGAGGGCCTCGGTCTGACGTCCGAACCCGCTCTCCACGGCGAGACCGGCGGGCTGTCCGGGGCGCCGCTCAAGGAGCGCTCCCTGGAGGTCCTGAGGCGCCTCTACGCGCGCGTGGGCGACCGGATCACCCTCGTGGGCGTCGGCGGCATCGAGAACGCCGAGGACGCCTGGCAGCGCATCCTCGCGGGCGCCACCCTGATCCAGGGCTACAGCGCGTTCATCTACGAAGGGCCCTTCTGGGGCCGCACGATCCACAAGGGCCTCGCCGCGCGCCTTCGGACGAGCCCGTACGCCACTCTCGCCGACGCCGTCGGCGCTGACGTGAGGAACGCCAAGTGAGCAGCATGAGCCCCCTGGACCCCTTCGGCACGCGCCTGCGCCACGCCATGGACGAGCGCGGCCCGCTCTGCGTCGGCATCGACCCGCACGCCTCGCTGCTCTCCGCGTGGGGCCTGAACGACGACGTCGCGGGCCTGGAGCGGTTCACGCGGACCGTCGTGGAGGCGCTGGCCGCGACCGTCGCCGTCTTCAAGCCGCAGAGCGCCTTCTTCGAACGCTTCGGCTCGCGCGGCATCGCCGTCCTGGAGAAGGCCGTCGAGGAGCTGCGCGCGGCCGGCGCCCTGGTCGTCATGGACGCCAAGCGCGGCGACATCGGCTCCACCATGGCCGCCTACGCCGAGACCTTCCTGCACAAGGACTCGCCGCTGTTCAGCGACGCGCTCACCGTCTCGCCCTACCTCGGGTACGGCTCCCTGGAGCCCGCCGTCGAGCTCGCGCGCGAGAACGGCGCCGGGCTCTTCGTGCTCGCCCTCACCTCCAACCCCGAGGGCGCCGAGGTGCAGCACGCGGTGCGCGAGGACGGCCGTACGGTCGCGGCCACGGTCCTCGGGCACCTCGCCGCGGAGAACGCCGCCCAGCGGCCGCTGGGGTCCTTCGGAGCGGTCGTGGGCGCGACGCTCGGCGACCTGTCGTCGTACGACCTCGCGATCAACGGCCCGCTGCTCGCTCCGGGCATCGGGGCGCAGGGCGCGACGCCCGCGGATCTGCCCGGCGTCTTCGGCCCGGTCGTGCGCAACGTCGTCCCGAGCGTCAGCCGCGGTGTGCTCCGTCACGGCCCCGACGTCACGGGTCTGCGCGACGCCGCGGCGCGCTTCGCGGACGAGATCAGGGCGGCGGTCGAAGCGGTCTGAGCGGGGCGACGGACCCGCCGCGCGCCCTCCGCTGACGGCCCGTTGACGAATTGCCGAGCCAAATCCGGGGCGAAATGCCCGATATGTACGGCTCGACAGAGGCTGACCAGGACTTTTCGTCTGTTCTCGCTGACTCCGGCGGCCATGCCCGCTAGTCTCCGACGAGAGCGAACGGGCAAGCGCGTTGCACGTTGCTCACCTGGTGTGGGGCGATGAGGTCCCGCACCGGTCCGTATCCGACAGTTCGACATCCGAGGTGACGTAGGCGTGGCTCTTCCGCCCCTTACCCCTGAACAGCGCGCAGCCGCGCTCGAAAAGGCCGCCGCGGCTCGCCGGGAGCGGGCCGAGGTCAAGAATCGACTCAAGCACTCCGGCGCCTCGCTTCACGAGGTCATCAAGCAGGGTCAGGAGAACGATGTCATCGGCAAGATGAAGGTCTCCGCCCTCCTGGAGTCTCTGCCTGGCGTGGGCAAAGTCCGCGCCAAGCAGATCATGGAGCGTCTTGGCATCTCCGAGAGCCGCCGTGTGCGCGGTCTCGGCTCCAACCAGATCGCGTCGCTCGAGCGAGAGTTCGGTGGCGGTGCCGCCGGCTGATGTTCTCAGGCACTCCTGAGAACCTGGATAATCGCTGCATGGCTGCAACACCCCGGGGGACGTCCCCCGTACCCCCGGACGTACGTCCGCGGCTGACCGTGCTCTCCGGCCCCTCCGGGGTCGGCAAGAGCACGGTCGTCGCTCATATGCGCAAGGAACACCCCGAGGTCTGGCTCTCGGTCTCCGCCACCACCCGCAAGCCGCGGCCCGGTGAGAAGCACGGTGTCCAGTATTTCTTCGTCTCCGACGACGAAATGGACAAGCTCATCGCCAACGGCGAGCTTCTGGAGTGGGCCGAGTTCGCGGGCAACCGCTACGGCACCCCGCGTCGCGCCGTGCTCGACCGCCTGGAGGCGGGCGAACCCGTCCTCCTGGAGATCGACCTGCAGGGCGCGCGCCTGGTGCGCGAGTCGATGCCCGAGGCGCAGCTGGTCTTCCTCGCCCCGCCGAGCTGGGACGAGCTGGTCCGCCGGCTCACCGGCCGGGGGACCGAGGCGCCCGACGTGGTCGAGCGCAGGCTCGCCGCCGCCAAGGTGGAGCTGGCCGCCGAGGCCGAGTTCGACACCACCCTGGTCAACACCTCCGTCGAGGACGTGGCGCGTGAGCTGCTAGCCTTGATGAAAGTTCTTTAGCTCCACACCCGTGTCCTGACTCCGGTCTCGACATCACTTGACCCATCGGAAGGCGAAGAGTGTCCTCTTCCATCACCGCGCCCGAGGGCATCATCAACCCGCCGATTGATGAGCTGCTCGAAGCCACCGACTCGAAGTACAGCCTCGTGATCTACGCCGCCAAGCGCGCGCGCCAGATCAACGCGTACTACTCGCAGCTCGGTGAGGGCCTCCTGGAGTACGTCGGCCCCCTGGTGGACACCCACGTCCACGAGAAGCCGCTCTCGATCGCGCTCCGCGAGATCAACGCCGGCCTGCTGACCTCCGAGGCCATCGAGGGCCCGGCTCAGTAAGCGGTTCGTACGTTCAGCACAGGCCCGGCAGCACGGCTGCCGGGCCTGTGGTGTGTCATGGAGCAGTACGCATCCGAGTGCGGATCCGAGTGCGGGGAGACAGAGGCAGTGGCCGAGAAGCCGAAGGTAGTCCTTGGGGTCAGCGGCGGCATCGCCGCCTACAAGGCGTGCGAGCTGCTGCGGCGGCTGACCGAGTCCGGCCACGACGTGCGCGTCGTGCCGACCGCGTCAGCGCTGCACTTCGTCGGCGCCGCCACCTGGTCCGCGCTCTCCGGCCACCCCGTCTCGACCGAGGTCTGGTCCGACGTCCACGAGGTGCCGCACGTCCGCATCGGACAGCACGCCGACCTCGTGATCGTCGCCCCCGCCACCGCGGACATGATCGCCAAGGCGGCCCACGGTCTGGCCGACGACCTGCTCACCAACACGCTCCTCACGGCCCGCTGTCCGGTGGTCTTCGCCCCGGCCATGCACACGGAGATGTGGGAGCACCCGGCCACCCAGGAGAACGTCGCCACCCTGCGCCGTCGCGGCGCCCTCGTCGTCGAGCCCGCCGTCGGCCGCCTCACCGGCGTCGACACCGGCAAGGGCCGCTTCCCGGACCCCGTCGAACTCTTCGAGGTCGTACGCCGTGTCCTCGCCCGCAAGGACCTGGCGCGGGACCTCGCGGGGCGCCACGTCGTCGTGAGCGCGGGCGGCACCCGCGAACCCCTGGACCCGGTCCGTTTCCTGGGCAACCGCTCCTCGGGCAAGCAGGGCTACGCGCTCGCCCGCAGCGCCGCGGCGCGCGGTGCCCGGGTCACCCTCGTCGCGGCCAACGCGGCGCTGCCGGACCCCGCGGGCGTCGACGTCGTACCGGTCGGCACCGCCGTGCAGCTGCGCGAGGCGGTCCTGAAGGCCGCGGCCGACGCCGACGCCGTGGTGATGGCGGCCGCCGTCGCCGACTTCCGCCCCGAGACGTACGCGGCCGGGAAGATCAAGAAGAAGGACGGGCAGGACCCGGCGCCGATCGCCCTGGTCCGCAATCCCGACGTCCTCGCCGAGATCGCGGGGGAGCGGCCCCGGGCCGGGCAGGTGGTCGTCGGTTTCGCCGCGGAGACGGACGACGTGCTGGCCAATGGCCGCGCCAAGCTCGCCCGCAAGGGCTGCGACCTGCTGGTCGTCAACGAGGTCGGCGAGCGCAAGACCTTCGGCGCCGAGGAGAACGAGGCGGTGGTGCTCGGCGCCGACGGGAGCGAGACGCCGGTTCCGTACGGACCCAAGGAGGCCCTCGCCGACACGGTCTGGGACCTGGTCGCCGAGCGGCTGTCCTGACGCCCCCACGCCGTCTCACCATCCGGACAACGAGTTCACGCCGGTTTCCGTGAGCCGTTCCGGTGTCTCACTTTCGCCTCTTGGCGGAACTTGGCCACATTCAGGTGCTTCTCTTGACGGGGTCTGTGCAGGCAGGGCTCAATGTCATCTTCGCCCCATCAGGCGCCTCATACCCGGGAAAAAGGGGTACGAGGACCTTTGGCGGAGGCGGATCGTCGTACCGCGCACAGCAGTGCCGCAGGTCACAGGCCTCCCAAGTGGCGAGACATGTGGACCGGCGGCCGAGTGTGACCGATAAACTGGTCTCGGACGACGCCGGGCGCAGCCCCCGGCCGTCCACCCATGATCAGACAGCAGCCGCTGCAACCACAGGGAGCGATGTGTCCCGGCGCCTCTTCACCTCGGAGTCTGTGACCGAGGGTCACCCCGACAAGATCGCTGACCAGATCAGCGACACCATTCTCGACGCGCTTCTGCGGGAGGACCCGACCTCACGGGTCGCCGTGGAGACGCTGATCACCACCGGCCTCGTCCACGTGGCCGGTGAGGTCACGACGAAGGCGTACGCGCCGATCGCGCAGCTCGTGCGCGACAAGATCCTCGAGATCGGTTACGACTCCTCGAAGAAGGGCTTCGACGGCGCCTCCTGTGGCGTCTCGGTGTCCATCGGCTCGCAGTCCCCCGACATCGCGCAGGGCGTCGACACGGCGTACGAGAAGCGTGTCGAGGGCGACGAGGACGAGCTCGACAAGCAGGGCGCCGGCGACCAGGGCCTGATGTTCGGCTACGCCTGCGACGAGACCCCGGAGCTCATGCCGCTCCCGATCCACCTCGCGCACCGCCTCTCGCGCCGCCTCTCCGAGGTCCGCAAGAACGGGACCATCCCGTACCTGCGCCCCGACGGCAAGACCCAGGTCACCATCGAGTACGACGGCGACAAGGCCGTCCGCCTCGACACGGTCGTGGTCTCCTCGCAGCACGCGAGCGACATCGACCTGGACTCGCTCCTCGCGCCCGACATCCGCGAGTTCGTGGTCGAGCCCGAGCTGAAGGCTCTCCTCGAGGACGGCATCAAGCTGGAGACCGAGGGCTACCGCCTGCTGGTCAACCCCACCGGCCGCTTCGAGATCGGCGGCCCGATGGGCGACGCCGGCCTGACCGGCCGCAAGATCATCATCGACACCTACGGCGGCATGGCCCGCCACGGCGGCGGCGCCTTCTCCGGCAAGGACCCCTCCAAGGTCGACCGCTCGGCCGCCTACGCGATGCGCTGGGTCGCCAAGAACGTCGTCGCCGCGGGCCTGGCGGCCCGCTGCGAGGTCCAGGTGGCGTACGCCATCGGCAAGGCCGAGCCCGTCGGTCTCTTCGTGGAGACGTTCGGTACGGCCACGGTCGACACGGACAAGATCGAGGCGGCCATCGCCCAGGTCTTCGACCTGCGCCCGGCCGCGATCATCCGCGACCTGGACCTGCTGCGCCCGATCTACTCGCAGACCGCCGCGTACGGCCACTTCGGCCGCGCGCTCCCCGACTTCACGTGGGAGCGCACGGACCGCGTGGACGCGCTGCGGGAGGCGGTGGGGCTGTAGTCCCGGCCCCCTGTTGTTCTGACGAGGCCCGGTACCCCTGCGGGGGTGCCGGGCCTCGGCGCGCTCGGGGCGCTGTCGGTGCGGTCTGGTAGGAATGCAGCTGTGAGCAGGGAGAACGAAGGGTTCGAGGGCGGCGGGGGGGCCGAGGAGCCGGAGCAGCTTGCGCTCATTCGGGAGTCGGTGCGCAGCGCCAAGGTGCCGCGTGCCAAGCCTCGGACGTGGCGGGGGGCCGCGCTGGCCAAGGAGTTGCCGGTCGCGCGCGTGCTCGTCGACAAGGGCGTACTGCACCTCGACCGGTACTTCGACTATGCCGTGCCCGAGGAGCTGGACGCCGTGGCCCAGCCCGGGGTGCGGGTCCGGGTGCGGTTCGGCGCCGGGTCGCGGAACGTGCGGGAGGGTCGGCGTGAGGGAGGCGGCCTGATCGACGGGTTCATCGTCGAGCGGCGCGCCGAGAGTGATTACAGCGGTCCTCTGGCGGCCCTGGCCCAGGTCGTGTCGCCGGAGCCCGTGCTCGACGCCGGGCTCCTTGAGCTGGCCCGGGCGGTCGCCGACCGGTATGCGGGGAGCCTCGCCGATGTGCTGCAGCTGGCGATCCCGCCCCGGCACGCGCGGGCCGAGGCCCGCGAGTCGCCCGAGCCGCCTGCCCCGCCTGCCCCGCCCGACCCGGGGAGCTGGCGGCGGTACGGACACGGGGCCGAGTTCCTCGGGGCGCTGGCCTCGGGGGGCGCACCCCGCGCCGTGTGGACCGCGCTGCCGGGGCCGCAGTGGGCCGAGGAGATCGCCCGCGCCGTCCAGGCCACGCTCGCCTCGGGGCGCGGCGCGCTCGTCGTCGTACCGACCGGGCGTCCGGCCGCGCGCGTGGACGCCGCGCTCACCGAACTGCTCGGCGCGGGCCGGCACGCGCTGCTGACCGCCGACGCCGGGCAGGAGCGGCGCTATCAGGAGTGGCTCTCGGTACGGCGCGGGGCCGTGCGGGCCGTCGTCGGCACGCGCGCCGCCATGTTCGCGCCCGTACGGGACCTGGGGCTCGTCGTCGTCTGGGACGACGGGGACTCCAATCTCAGTGACGACCACGCGCCGTTTCCGCATGTGCGGGAGGTGCTTGAGCTGCGCGCCTCGCGGGAGAAGTGCGGGTTCCTGCTGGGGAGCTGGAGCTGCACGGTGGAGGCCGCGCAGCTCGTCGAGAGCGGCTGGGCCGCGCCGCTCGTCGCCGATCGCGAGCAGGTGCGGGGGGCCGCGCCGCTGGTGCGGACCGTGGGCGACGGCGACCTCGCCCGGGACGAGGCGGCGCGGGCCGCTCGGTTGCCGACGCTGGCCTGGCGGGTCGCGCGGGAGGGGCTGAAGCACGGGCCCGTCCTGGTGCAGGTGCCTCGGCGCGGATATGTGCCGCGGCTGGCTTGTGAGCGGTGCCGCGAGCCCGCGCGGTGCCGGCGGTGCGCCGGGCCGCTGGAGGCGCAGGAGAGCGGTTCCGCCCTGCGATGCGGGTGGTGCGGGGTGGAGGAGGCCCAGTGGCACTGCGAGTCCTGCGGCGCGTTCCGGCTGCGCGCGCAGGTCGTGGGGGCCCGTCGGACCGCCGAGGAACTGGGTCGGGCGTTTCCCGCGGTGCCGGTGCGGACGTCGGGGCGCGAGCAGGTGCTCGACACGGTGCCGGGCGGGCCGGCGCTGGTGGTGAGCACGCCGGGGGCGGAGCCCGTCGCCGAGGGCGGTTACGCGGCCGCCCTGCTGCTCGACGGCTGGGCCATGCTGGGCCGGCCCGACCTGCGGGCCGGGGAGGACGCGCTGCGGCGGTGGATCGCGGCGGCGTCGCTGGTCCGTCCGCAGAGCGCGGGCGGCACGGTCGTGGTCGTCGCCGAGCCGACGCTGCGGCCCGTGCAGGCGCTGGTGCGGTGGGACCCCGTCGGCCACGCCGTGCGGGAGCTCGCGGACCGGGCCGAGCTGGCCTTTCCTCCGGTCTCGCGGATGGTGGCGGTGTCCGGGACGCCCGAGGCGCTGTCGGAGTTCCTGGCGGGCGCCGAACTGCCGCGGGACGCGGTGGTGCTGGGGCCCGTGCCGGTACGGGAGGCCGGGCAGGCACCGGCCCGCCGGGGCGGGGGTGCGCCGCCGGGGGAGCCGACGGAGCGGGTGCTGATCCGGGTCCCCCCGGGGAGCGGCGCCGCGCTCGCGGCCGCACTGAAGGCGGCGCAGGCCGCGCGGATGGCCAGGGGGGCCAAGGGCGCCAGGGAGGCCGGGGGAGAGGCGGTGCGGATCAGGGTGGACCCGCCGGACATCGGGTGACGCACGGGGGCGCCTTCGGCGGGGTTCACGTCGCCCGGCAACGGAGCTGTTCCGCGCGCGTGCCGCCCCGCACAAAGCTGTCGTCCCCGCGCAGGGCTGCCGTCCCCGCACAGGGCTGCCGTCCCCGCGCAAGGCTGCGGCCCCGCACAGAGCGGTCGCCCCGCACAAAGCTGCCGCCCCCGCACAAAGCCGCCGCCTCCGCACAGAGCGGTCGTCCCGCACAAAGCCGCTGCCCCCGCACAGAGCGGTCGCCCCCGCACAAAGCTGCCCCCTCGTCCTTGGCGGAGGAGCGAGGGGGCAGCGGTCGAGGTGGTATGTCAGCCGTTGCGGGGGCCGGGGAAGGCGTTCGGCCTGGCTTCGTCGCGGAGGGTGGGGCTGCCCGCGGTGGGCTGGGTCGGCATCGCGCGGGCGGCGGGGACGGACGGCAGGGGGACGCCGACCGGCAGCGGACGCGTCGCCGTGGCGGTGGCCGAGGCCGAGGCCGAGGCCGCCACGGTCGGCGCGGGCGCCTCCGTGGCGCGCTCCGCCTCGGCCGCTGCCTGCGTCGTGGCCCGTCGCGCGCCGTAACGGCGGTGCACCGCCTGCTTGGTGACGCCGAGGGCCGAGCCCACCGCGTCCCACGAGAACCCGAGCGAGCGGTCGAAGTCCACCGCCGCGGTCACCAGTGTCTCGACGCTGTCCCGCAGTTCCTGGGCGAGGCGTACGGTCGGGGCGGGGGCCCGCCCGTACACGACGAAGCCCGCGGACGGGCTGGAGCGGCGCGGGCGGTAGACGTTCCCGAGCTGGGCGGTGAGGGTACGCAGCGCGTCCACCTGCCGGCGGACCCGCTCGATGTCCCGCACCAAGAGGTGCAGGCTGGCCCGTGCCTGGGCGTCGTGGGTTGCGTGGTCGGCCATGAACAAGCCTCTCGAACCGGCGTTGAAAAGGATCGGGCCGCATCAGAGGCCCGTTGTGGTCAACTCTTTCTTGACCAACGCGCTAGTTCGTGTGGGGTCACGGTGCAGGGGCGTATGTGCATATGCACAGGGCGCGCGGCGATTCGTACGCCCCCGACGGCGTCAACGGCAGGCCTGGCGAGGCCCGTCCAGGGCGGCCCTCCGGTGCGGCCCATAGACTGGTGCGCTGCCGTCGCCCCACCCCAGAGATCCGAGGTATCCACCAGTGAAGCTGGTCTTCGCAGGCACTCCCGAGGTCGCCGTTCCCGCCCTCGACGCCCTGATCGCCTCCGACCGGCACGAGGTCGCCGCCGTCGTGACCCGACCGGACGCGCCCGCGGGACGGGGGCGCAGGCTCGTCGCGAGCCCCGTCGCGGAGCGTGCGGAGGAGGCCGGCATCGAGGTGCTCAAGCCCGCGAAGCCGCGTGACGAGGACTTCCTGGCGCGGCTGCGCGAGATCGGCCCCGACTGCTGCCCCGTCGTCGCCTACGGCGCGCTGCTGCCCAAGGTGGCCCTGGACGTCCCGGCCCGCGGCTGGGTCAACCTGCACTTCTCGCTGCTGCCCGCCTGGCGCGGCGCCGCTCCCGTGCAGCACGCGGTGATGGCGGGGGACGAGATCACCGGCGCCTCCACCTTCCTGATCGAGCAGGGGCTGGACTCCGGGCCGGTGTACGGCACGGTGACGGAGGCCGTGCGGTCCACCGACACCAGCGGTGACCTGCTCACGCGGCTCGCGTTCGCGGGTTCGGGGCTGCTCGTCGCGACGATGGACGGCATCGAGGACGGCAGCCTGCAGGCGGTGCCGCAGCCGGCCGACGGCGTCACCCTCGCGCCGAAGATCACCGTCGAGGACGCCCAGGTGGACTGGGCCGCACCGGCCCTGCGCGTCGACCGCGTGGTGCGCGGCTGCACGCCCGCCCCCGGTGCCTGGACCGTCTTCCGCGGCGAGCGCCTGAAGATCATCCAGGCCGCGCTCGTCCAGGACCGCACCGACCTCGCGCCCGGTGAGCTGTCCCCGGCCAAGAACAACGTGTACGTCGGTTCCGGATCGCACGCCGTCGAGCTGCTCTGGGTCCAGCCGCAGGGCAAGAAGCCGATGCGCGGCGCGGACTGGGCGCGCGGGGTGCGGATCGCCCCCGGCGAGCGGGTGGGCGCGGGCGACGTAGGCTGAGCGGAGGGCCCTAGCGGCCCTTTCCGTCCCGGGACCGCCCCTTTTCAGCCGTGCGGCGCGGCCCACCCCGGGGCCCTCGCGGTCCCTCACGAGCATTCGAACCATTCAGCAGCGGAGCACCTTTGAACGACCAGCCGAACCGGCCTCCCCGCAAGTCCTCCGGCAAGCCCGGGAAGTCCGGCAAGCCCTACCGCCGCCCGCAGAAGGATCCGGTCCGCTTCCTCGCCTTCGAGGCGCTGCGGGCCGTCGACGAGCGCGACGCGTACGCGAACCTCGTCCTGCCGCCGCTGCTGCGCAAGGCCAGGGAGAAGCAGGAGGGCTTCGACGCGCGTGACGCCGCGCTCGCCACCGAGCTGGTCTACGGCACCCTGCGCCGTCAGGGCACGTACGACGCCATCGTCGCGGCCTGCATCGACCGGCCGCTTCGCGAGGTCGACCCGCCGGTCCTCGACGTGCTCAACATGGGCGTGCACCAGCTGCTCGGCACCCGTATCCCGACGCACGCCGCCGTCTCCGCCTCCGTGGAGCTGGCGCGCGTGGTGCTCGGCGACGGGCGGGCCAAGTTCGTCAACGCCGTACTGCGCAAGGTCTCCCAGGACGATCTGGACGGGTGGGTGGAGAAGGTCGCGCCGCCCTACGACGAGGACCCCGAGGACCACCTCGCCGTCGTCCACTCGCACCCCCGCTGGGTCGTCTCGGCGCTGTGGGACGCGCTCGGCGGCGGCCGCGCGGGCATCGAGGACCTGCTGGAGGCCGACAACGAGCGGCCCGAGGTGACGCTGGTCGCGCGGCCGGGGAGGGCCACCGCCGAGGAGCTCCTGGACTCCGTGGGCGAGGACTCCGCGCTGCCCGGCCGCTGGTCGCCGTATGCGGTGCGGCTCAGCGAGGGTGGCGAGCCCGGCTCACTGGAGGCCGTGCGCGAAGGCCGCGCGGGCGTGCAGGACGAGGGCAGTCAGCTGGTCGCGCTCGCACTCGCGAACGCCCCGATCGAGGGCCCCGACGAGAAGTGGCTGGACGGCTGCGCGGGCCCCGGCGGAAAGGCCGCCATGCTCGCCGGGCTCGCCGCCGGGCGCGGCGCCGCGCTGCTCGCCGCCGAGAAGCAGCCGCACCGCGCCCGTCTCGTCGCGCAGGCGCTCGCCGGGAACCCCGGGCCGTACGAGGTCATCGCGGCCGACGGCACCCGTCCGCCCTGGCGGCCCGGCACCTTCGACCGCGTCCTGATGGACGTGCCCTGCACGGGACTCGGCGCGCTGCGCCGCCGCCCCGAGGCCCGCTGGCGCCGCCGCCCGCAGGACCTGGAGGGCTTCGCGCCGCTGCAACGCGGGCTGCTGCGCACGGCGCTGGAGTCCGTGCGCGTCGGCGGCGTCGTCGGGTACGCCACCTGCTCGCCGCACCCGGCCGAGACGCGGGCCGTCGTGGACGACGTGCTCAAGCAGGTCGGCGGAGCCGAACTCATCGACGCGCGGCCGCTGTTGGAGAACGTCCCGGCGCTGGGCGAGGGCCCCGACGTACAGCTGTGGCCGCATCTGCACGGGACGGACGCGATGTATCTGGCGCTGATCCGCCGGACCGCCTGAGGGGCGGGCCGAAATCGCGTGCGGAGCGGTTTCGGCCCGCCGGTGCTCGTTACAGGCCCAGCTGTTGGGCGGCGAGGGCCGTGCCGCGGACCCGGGCCTCGATCTTGGCGAAGGCGATGTCGCGTGAGGTGGAGGTGTCGTCGGCGAAGGGGGAGAAGCCGCAGTCGTCGCACGTGCCCAGCTGTCCGGCCGGAAGGTGTCGCGCCGCGAGCAGGATGCGGTCGCGTACCTCTTCGGGGGTCTCGACGCGGGGATCGATGGGGTCGGTCACACCGATGAACACCCGGATGTCGGGGCGCAGTTGGGCGGCGACGACGTCGAGGACGCGCTCGGGGTCGGCCTCGCTGGCCAGCTGGAGGTAGAAGTTGCCGGCCTGGAGCCGGAAGAGGTCGGGGAGCAGCGAGGCGTAGTCGACGTCGAGGCTGTGGGTGGAGTCGTGGTCTCCGCCGGGGCAGGTGTGGATGCCGATGCGGGCCCGTTCGGCGGCGGTGAAGCGGTTCAGGACCTGGTTGTTGAGGGCGATAAAATCGTTCAGGAGGCCGCCGCTGGGGTCCAGCTTGAGGGATAACCGGCCCTCGGTGAAGTCGAGTTGCACGACATGGGCGCCCGCGTCGAGGCATCCCCGGATGTCGGCCTCGGCCTCGTTGACGAGGTCGGCCAGGAACGCTTCGCGCGAGTAGCCCGCGATGGGCTCGGACGGATAGAGCAGGCTGAGGGCGGACGGGGCGATGACGGCCTGCTTGACGGGCTTGTCGGTGTGGCGCTGGGCGTCGCGCAGGTAGGCGTCGGCGTGGATCTGGTAGCGGAAGGGTCCGGCCGTCAGGCAGGGCAGTTGCCGGGTGTGCCCGTCGGCGAAGGGGATGACCGCGCCGTCGGGTGCGAGCGTGTCCAGGCCGCTGAGCGGGTACGTGACGAAACTTGGCTTGGACTGCTCGCCGTCGACGAGGACGGGGCAGCCGATGCTCTCGAGACGTGCCAGCGTGTCGGCGGCGGCTTGTGCCTGGAATTTCGCCAAGTCGGCGTCGGAGAGCTGTCCTTGGGCGTGCTGGGTGAGGGCTTCCAGCAGAGCGGACGGTCGGGGGATGCTGCCGATGGGCTCGGTGGGGATGCTCATGGTGGGAACGTACGCCGCGGTGACTGCTGTGGGAATGCGGTGTGGTTGTTGTACCCCGGACGAGGGACTGATCTCGGATACGGGGCGGTGGAGCCGGGCCCGGTCCAGGAGCGCGCCGGAAGATGTGAGCGCGATGTCACTCGTCGGCGAAGTGGACGGTGCCGTCCTCGTCGAGGGCGGGGTGGATCGGGCCGGGCTCGTGGCTGTCCACGTCGGAGGGGCGGGGGCCCTCGGGTCCGTCGGGGCCCCAGCGCAGCAGCCGGCGGATGCGGCCGATCCGGTGGACCGTGCCCCGGACCTCGATCTCGTCCAGGTGTCCGGCGCGCAGCCGGTCGGCGGCCTCGGCGTAGAGCGCGAGCTCGGCGGCCGCGGGGTCGGTGCCCTCGGCGGCCAGGGTGCGGGCGTCGGTCGCCACGCCGGCGTCCATGGGGATCAGGCCGCGGTTGCGCGGCTCCCACCAGGTCAGGGAGAAGTCCAGCGTCTTGCGGGCGCCGTGCGCGGTGGCGTGCAGGGCACTGCCCGGCGTCCAGCTGCCGTCGCTGCGCTGCACGACCGCGAACGTGGCGGGCAGCAGCAGGACCTCGGGGTGTGTGTGCAACGCGCGGTGCGCGTCGGCGCGTACGGGGGCGGGGAACCGGGAGCCGGTGTAGGCCAGGGTGCGCAGCGCCAGCCGTTCCGCGGCCTGGGCCGGGGTGACGGGGGCGTCCGGGTCAAGGACCAGCCCCTCGTCGATCTTCGGAGGCTTCGTACCGCGGTCCCAGTCGAGGGTGCCGTGCGGTGCGTCGGTCGGGCGGGGCCGCTCGATGCCGCCGTGCACGTCGAGACCGGCGTATTCGTCGGCCCGCACGACGCGGTAGCGGGTACCGGCCACGGTGAGTTCGTCGACGCGCTCGCTCTCCAGCCGGGCCACCGCCGCCAGCAGGGCGCGCCGCTCCGCCCTGTCCCGTGCGTCGTCCTTGGCCCGGAACCACAGCAGCGAGTTGAGGTCGTCCCGGGCCTGTTGCGGACAGCCGTGCGTCACCTCGACGGTCACCCGCCACCGCCGGCCGTCCTCCCGCCGCTGCGCGGCCACCCCGAACAGCGGGCCGCGCACTCCGAGCGCGCTGGTCCGCGACGCGGCGTCGGACGCGTCGGCCTCCATCGCCGCTTCCACCGGCTCCACCGGCACCCGCACCGTCATCGACCACGCACGGACCGGTTTCGCGTCCCCCTGGCTCATGCCACCATCCTGGCGACCTTCGTACGCCGTTGTCGCCGGTTTCCTGAATCGTCCGCTTTCCGGACCGGTTTCAGCCGTGACGGTCGGGGTGGTGGCCGGATGTGTCGGAGCCGGGTGCTCGGTCCGCCGGGTGGCGTGCCAGGGAGTGCGGCCACCAGACCTTCGGACCCACGTCCAGGAACAGTGACGTGACGAGGACCGACCGTACGACGAACGTGTCGAGCAGCACGCCGAGCGCCACCGCGAAGCCGATCTCGGCGAACGCCACCATCGGGAGCGTGCCGAGCGCCGCGAACGTGCCCGCGAGGACCAGGCCCGCCGAGGTGATCACCGCGCCGGTCGCGGCAAGACCCGTCAGGACGCCCGCGCGGGTGCCCTGACGGCCCGCCTCCTCGCGGATGCGGGTCGACAGGAAGATGTTGTAGTCGATGCCGAGCGCCACCAGGAACACGAAGACGAAGAGCGGGAAGTCGGTCGGCTCGCCCGCGTAGTCGAAGAGGTGGCGGAAGGCCAGGGCGCTGAGGCCCAGGGCCGTAGCGAAGGACAGGACGACCGTGGCGATCAACAGGAGCGGGGCGACCACCGCGCGCAGCAGGACGCCGAGGATCAGCAGGACCACGACGAGGACCAGTGGGATGACCAGCTTGTTGTCGTGGGCCGTGGCGCGGTCCATGTCGAGCAGGGCGGCCGTGCCGCCGCCCACCCGCGCGTCCGCGCCGGGGACCCCGTGGACGGCCTCGCGCACGCGCTCCACGGTCCGCTTGGCGGCCGCACTGTCGGACGGGTCCGTCGGGGTCGCCTCGAACAGCACCTGGCCGTCGTGCTCGGCCTTCGTCCCCGGCGGTACGACGACGCTGCCTGGCTGCACGCCCCGGGTGTCCGCGACGATCTCGCGCACCCGGTCGCCGCGCGCCTTCTCCGCCACGATCACCAGCGGATCGCCCGAACCCGCGGGGAAGTGGCGCGCGAGCACCTCCTGGCCGGTGATCGACTCCGGCTTGTCGGTGAACGCGTCGGCGTTGCTGAGCCCTTCGGCCCGCAGTTGCAGCAGGCCGAGCGAGAGCAGGGCGAGGGCCGCTCCCGTGACGGCCCAGATCAGCCGGGGGCGGCGGGCGATGCGCAGGCCCGTGCGGGCCCACAGGCCGCGCTCGGTGGGCTCGGGGGAACCGGCGTGCGGGATCAGCGGCCAGAAGAACCACCTGCCGAAGATCACCAGAAGGGCGGGGAAGAGCGAGAGCATCGCCAGGAGGCCGACGGCGACGCCGATCGCTGCGACCGGGCCGAGGCCGCGCGTGGAGTTCATCTCGGCGGCCAGCAGCACCAGCATGCTCAGGACGACGGTCGCGCCCGAGGCGAGGACCGCGGGGCCCGCCCGGTGCAGGGCCAGGGCCATCGCCTCGTGGCGGTCCTCGTGCCGGCGCAGCTCTTCGCGATAGCGAGCGACGAGGAGGAGGGCGTAATCGGTCCCCGCGCCGAAGACGAGCACGGTCAGGATGCCCGCGCTCTGGCCGTTGACGGTGAGGTCCGCGTGCGCGGCGAGCAGATAGACGAGGGCCTGGGCGGTGAACAGTGCGGTGATCACGGCGATCAGCGGGGCGAGGAGCAGGGTGGGGCTGCGGTAGGTGAGCAAGAGGATCACGACGACGATGCCCGCCGCCGAGAGCAGCAGCGTGGAGTCGATGCCCTCGAAGGCCTCCGCGGAGTCGGCAGCGGTGCCGCCCGGCCCGGTGACGTGCACGGACAGCCCGTCCTCGCCGTCGCCCACCCCTTCCCTGATGGAGTCGACGGCGGGCCCGATGCGCTCCCAGCCCTCGGCGTCCATGGTGATCGGGACGACCACCTGGGCGGCCTCGGCGCCCGCCTTCCGGTCGTACAGGGGGCCGCGGGTCTCGGCGCCGCGGACGCCGTGGCCGCGCAGCTCCCGGGCCTCGCGCACGTCCGCCGCGATCCGCGTGCGGTCCGCCGGGGTGAGGCCGCCTTCGCGGGCGTACACGACGACGGCGGGGATCGCCTCGGGCCTGAACCCGTCGGAGACGTCGAGGACTTGGGTCGACTCCGCGGAGCCGGGCAGCCAGGACTCCGCGTCGTTCTCCTGGGCGTCGGTGAGCTTCTGGGCCAGGGGCGCCGCGACGATGATCACGATCAGCCAGAACAGCACCACCAGCCACTTGGCGCGCCGCCCGCACACCAGCCACGCGACCCCGCGCCGCCCCCGCCGTCCTACGTCCGCCATGGCTTCCCCCCGCTCGCCGTGCGCGGTGCCGCTGGACCGTCCAGCATGACACCGGGCGGGCGGCCGCGGGAGCCGCTCCGCCCAGGCGGTGGACTGCGGTCAGCTACGCGCGCCGGGCATGGCAGGCTTGGGGCATGGCCGTGCAGATCAACCCCAGCATCCTGTCCGCGGACTTCGCCCGTCTTGCCGAGGAGGCAAAGGCCGTCGAAGGCGCCGACTGGCTCCACGTCGACGTGATGGACAACCACTTCGTCCCGAACCTCACCCTGGGGGTGCCGGTCGTAGAGTCCCTGGCCCGTGCGACGGACACGCCGCTGGACTGTCACCTGATGATCGAGGACCCCGATCGCTGGGCCCCGCAGTACATCGAGGCGGGCGCCGGTTCCGTCACCTTCCACGCGGAGGCCGCCGCCGCCCCGGTCCGCCTCGCGCGCGAGATCCGCGCCAAGGGCGCCCGCGCCTCCATGGCGCTGAAGCCCGCGACGCCCATCGAGCCGTACGAGGACCTGCTGCCCGAGCTCGACATGCTGCTGATCATGACGGTCGAGCCCGGCTTCGGCGGCCAGTCCTTCCTGGACATCATGCTGCCCAAGATCCGCCGCACCCGTGACCTGATCGGCAAGCACGGTCTGGAGATGTGGCTGCAGGTCGACGGCGGTGTCTCGGCCGAGACCATCGAGCGCTGCGCCGAGGCGGGCGCCGACGTGTTCGTCGCCGGGTCCGCCGTCTACGGCGCCAAGGATCCGGCAGACGCGGTACGTTCATTGCGCACCCAAGCCGAGGCAAAGACAGCGTCAAGTGCCTGGGCGTGCGACCACTGAGCCACCAGAACGTGAACGCAGTCCCTCAGGGCTGATCAACTAGGCCGGATCTGCAAGGATGAACGGCGAACCCAGTTTGTGAACAGCAGTGAGGAGAGCGTCGTGTCGGCCATGTCGGCGGGTCGGTCAGCCATGCGGATGGGACCCGCGGAGCTGGTGCAGGCGGCGGCCATGGCCCGCCGCTTCTACCTCGAGGGCAAGTCCAAGATCCAGATCGCCGAGGAGTTCGGCGTCAGCCGCTTCAAGGTGGCCCGGGTCCTGGAGACCGCTCTGGAGCGGGATCTCGTGCGCATCGAGATCAGGGTGCCCGCAGAGCTGGACGCGGAGCGCTCGGACGCGCTGCGCGCCCGCTACGGCCTGCGGCACGCCGTCGTCGTGGAGTCGCCGGCGCCCGCCGACGAGATCGACGAGTCCCCCGACCCCGAGAACCTCGGCGAGGTGGCGGCGGACCTGCTCGGCGAGCTGGTCAACGAGGGCGATGTGCTCGGCCTCGCCTGGGGCCGCTCCACGATCCACATGGCGGCCGCGCTCGACCAGCTGCCGCCGTGCACCGTCGTGCAGCTGACGGGTGTGTACGACGCCGGGACCGCCGAGCGCGGCTCGGTCGAGGCCGTCCGCCGCGCCGCCCAGGTGTCCGGCGGCGAGGCCCACCCGATCTACGCGCCGATGCTGCTGCCCGACCCCGCCACCGCGGCGGCGCTGCGCAACCAGACCGGCATCGCCCGCGCGTTCGAGTACTTCGACAAGGTCACGGTCGCCTGCGTCTCCATCGGCTCCTGGGAGCCGGGCATCTCCACCGTCCACGACATGCTCAGCGACGAGGAGCGGGCGCACTACGCTTCGCTGGGAGTCGCCGCGGAGATGTCCGCCCATTTGTTCGATGCCGAGGGGCGTCGGGTCGGGCGGGACCTCGGGGAGCGGTGCATCACCGTCGAAGCGGACCGGCTTCGGCGTATCCCGGAAGTCGTCGCCATCGCGGGCGGGCAGCGCAAGGCCGCGGCCATCGACGCGGTGCTCCGGTCGGGGCTCGTCACCAGCCTCGTGACGGATACGGCGGCTGCTGACCAGCTGCTCGTCGCCGGTTCCGCACCTCGGCCCGCGCTGAACCGGGCGGACCCGGACGGCAGCTGAGCGCGCGCGGGTCGTGGGGGCCGATCGCGCGGTTCCCCGCGCCCCTGAAGGGGCGCCATGGCAGGGTCTGAGACATGTTGAACCGGTGTGTTCCCCGCGTCGTGTGGGTGCTGCTGCTCTGTCTCGGCGTCCTGGTGGCCGGGTGCTCCTCGGGCGACACCGCGGGGGACGCCCCCGGCTGGGCGCACGGCATGGCCACCGTCCGGGCCGACCGCCTGCCCGCCGAGGCACGGCGCACGCTGGAGCGCATCGATGACGGGGGCCCCTTCCCGTACGCGAAGGACGGCACCGTCTTCGGCAACTTCGAGCGGGAACTGCCGCGGCGCGAACGCGGCTACTACCACGAGTACACCGTCCGCACGCCGGGCGAGCGCGACCGCGGCGCCCGGCGGATCGTCACCGGCGGCGGCGACGAGATCTACTACACCGATGACCACTACGCGTCCTTCAAGGCGGTGCTCAGGTAATGCCCGGCGGTACTGACAGCGCACCCGACCCGCTCGCGCCCGTGCTCGACGCCGCACGCGGCGCCGGCTGGACCACCGCGACGCTCTCCCTGTCCGGCGTGGTGGACAAGACCGCCTTCATGGAGCGGTGCGCCCGGGGCCTCGGTCTGCCTGACTGGTTCGGGCGGAACTGGGACGCCCTCGCCGACTGCCTCACCGACCTGTCGTGGGCGCCCCGCGCGAGCGGGCGGCTGCTCGTCGTCTCCGGGTGGCAGGAGTACGCGCGGGCGGCGCCGGGGGAGTGGGAGATCGTGCAGGAGGTGTTCGCGGCGGCGGTGGAGCACTGGCGGGGCGCGGAGACCGGCCTGGAGATCGTCCTCGCGCTCGGTCCCGGTACCGTGCCCGGACCCGCGGCCACGGAGCGTCGCGATCACTGAACCGAGCGTTCCGCTCCGTCGGCCCGCTTGGACGATCCGACCAGTGTCCCCGTCGCCCGCCTGGGTGATCGTCCCAGGCTGCACAACCCCGGTGGCATGGGACAATGAAGTACGTGCTTTCCCCCTGGCCTAACTGTCCGGGGGCCACCTCTGATCGACTGGGATGAGCAGCACGTGCGCTTCCTCAATGACATCCAGCCTGCGTACGACCTGACGTACGACGACGTCTTCATGGTCCCGAGGCGCTCCGCCGTCGGCTCGCGCCAGGGCGTCGACCTGTCCTCGCCCGACGGCACCGGCACCACGATCCCGCTGGTCGTCGCCAACATGACCGCGATCGCCGGCCGCCGCATGGCCGAGACCGTCGCCCGCCGGGGAGGCATCGTCGTCATCCCCCAGGACATCCCGATCGAGGTCGTCACCGACGTCGTCTCCTGGGTCAAGACGCGCCACCACGTCCTGGACACCCCGATCGTCCTGGCCCCCTCGCAGACCGTCGCGGACGCTCTCGCGCTGCTGCCCAAGCGCGCGCACAACGCCGGTGTCGTCGTCGACGCCGACCAGAAGCCCGTCGGCGTCGTCACGGACACCGACCTCAGCGGCGTCGACCGCTTCACGCAGCTCTCCGAGGTCATGTCCAAGGACCTGCTGCTCCTGGACGCCGACATCGACCCGCGCGACGCCTTCAACAAGCTGGACGGCGCCAACCGCAGGTACGCCCCGGCCGTGGACAAGGACGGCCGCCTCGCCGGCATCCTGACCCGCACGGGCGCCCTGCGCGCGACGCTCTACACCCCCGCCGTCGACGCCAACGGCGGGCTGCGCATCGCCGCCGCCGTCGGCATCAACGGCGACGTGGCGGGCAAGGCCAAGCAGCTCCTCGACGCGGGCGTCGACACGCTCGTCGTCGACACCGCGCACGGCCACCAGGAGTCGATGATCGCCGCGGTCAAGGCCGTGCGCGGACTCGACCCGCAGGTCCCGATCGTCGCGGGCAACATCGTCGCCGCCGAGGGCGTGCGCGACCTGATCGAGGCCGGCGCGGACATCATCAAGGTCGGCGTGGGCCCCGGCGCCATGTGCACCACGCGCATGATGACCGGCGTCGGCCGGCCGCAGTTCTCCGCGGTGCTCGAATGCGCCGAGGAGGCCAAGAAGTTCGGCAAGCACGTGTGGGCCGACGGCGGTGTCCGTCACCCGCGCGACGTCGCCATGGCGCTGGCCGCCGGCGCCTCGAACGTCATGGTCGGTTCGTGGTTCGCCGGGACCTACGAGTCCCCCGGCGACCTCCAGCAGGACGCCAACGGCCGCCTCTACAAGGAGTCGTTCGGCATGGCCTCCGCCCGCGCGGTGCGCAACCGCACGAGCGAGGAGTCGGCGTACGACCGGGCCCGCAAGGCGCTCTTCGAGGAGGGCATCTCCACCTCGCGCATGTTCCTCGACCCGGCCCGTCCGGGCGTCGAGGACCTGATCGACTCGATCATCGCGGGTGTCCGGTCCTCCTGCACGTACGCGGGTGCGGGGTCGCTCGCGGAGTTCGCGGAGCGGGCGACTGTGGGGGTGCAGAGTGCGGCGGGCTATGCGGAGGGCAAGCCGCTTCACGCCAGCTGGAGCTAGCGGGTTCTCTTGGGGGGCGGGGCGGGGCGGGGCTTGGGTTGCTTGTTCGGCTGCGGGGCGGTTGTGGCTTGTCGCGCAGTTCCCCGCGCCCCTTAAAGACTGCGCAGTTCCCCGCGCCCCTGAAAGACCTGCGCAGTTCCCCGCGCCCCGAAAGATTGCGCAGTTCCCCGCGCCCCTAGGTGGTTTGCAGTGCTGTTTTGTATGCGTTGATGGGTGAGTGGGGGGCTCTGTTCAGTAGGGCTCGGAGTGATCCCTGCTTGGTGAGTGTCGTGCCGTCCAGGAAGCCGCCCGCTATCGCCGCGTACGTGCTCATGAGCATCGGGACCTGGAAGGGCAGGGCCTCGCCGGCTTCGGTGAGGGTCTTGCGGGTGGCGGTGAGGGTGGCGGGTTCGTACGTGCCGCCGGTGGCGGCGGCCAGGTCGGCGCCGCCCAGGGCGTGTTCGCCGACCAGTTCGTAGGTGCGGCCCGCGTGGGGGGCCGGGTCCGTCGCCACCCGCACCGCGACCTCGGCCAGGTCTTCGCGTGCCACGGCGGCGAGGCGGCCCGCGCCCAGGGGCGCCGCGATGGTCCCGTCGGGTCCGGGCGCGGCGATCGCCGCGAGGAACTCCGCGTACAGGCCGTTGCGCAGGACCGTCCAGTTCAGCGAGGAGCCGTGCAGCCTGCGTTCGGTCCAGCGGTGGGCCAGCGCGTACGTCAGATGGTCGCCGTCGCCGCTCAGGCTGGTGTAGACGAGGTGGCCGACGCCCGCCTTCTCCGCCGCGGAGATCACGGCGTCGTGGCGGGCGATGACCACGTCGTCCTCGGCCGCCCCCGCGGAGATGACCAGGAGCGTGTCCACGCCGGTGAAGTCCAGGGAGTCCGGGTCGTCGAAGTCGATGCGCCTGCCCCCGGGGGCGGGGGCGCGGGTGCCGAGGACGACGTCGTCGCGGTCCGCGAGGCGGGCGGCGACGAGCGTGCCGAGGGCGCCCGTGGCGCCGGTGATCATGAGCATGGGAAAGTTCCCCCGTGGTGAGTGGTCGTGCCCGCCGTCCGGGCGGGGCCGGGTGACCGGGCCTGTGACCATGGTGATCGGCGCGACGCGTGCGCATAAGGAGGCACTCTGATGTCAGTAGGGCACACCGCGGTAACCACCCCGGCCGCTCCCGGACCGGTGATCAGTTGCGAGACCCCGCAGGACGAGTGCGGTGTGCGGGACGTCCTCGACCGGCTCGGCGACAAGTGGTCCGTGTACGTCGTGGTCGAACTCGCCTCGGGCGTCCTGCGCTTCAAGGAGCTGCAGCGCCGGATCCACGGCGGCATCTCGCAGCGCATGCTCACCCTCACCGTGCGGCGCCTGGAGCGCGACGGCCTGGTCAGGCGCACGGTGTACCCGACGATTCCGCCGCAGGTCGAGTACGAGCTGACCGAGCTGGGCCACAGCCTCACCCACCTCGTCAAAGCCCTCGCCGACTGGTCCATCGACCACCGCCCGGCCATCGCGGCCGCCCGCGAGGCCTATGACGAAGCGGCTCAGGCGTGACGCCGGGGGAGTACCTTCCGCAGCGCTGACGCCACTGCCGCCGCGAGGACCGCGTGGCCCGCGTCGCCCGGATGCACCCCGTCCACCAGATGCCTCGCGTCCAGCAGGCCGCCGCCCGGCAGCAGATCCGCCCCTGCGTCCAGGGCCGCCCGTTCCACGGCGGTCCGCAGGTCCCGCAGTGTGGCGCCGAGCGGGTTCGGCACCGCCTCGGCGTCCGGGCGGACCACGGGGGAGACGATCAGGAGCGGTGTGCCCGGGTGACCCAGCCGCACCAGGTCGAGGAACGCCCGCGTCGTCTCGTACAGCAGCCGCGCCGAATGCGGCGTACGCGACCAGCAGTTCGTGCCGAAGGCCAGGGTGATCAAGTCGGCGTCCAGTGAGGCGAGTTGCTGGGCCGATGCCGCCTCCCCGCGCGCCGCGCCCGCGTAGCCGAGGTTGACCGTCTCCACCCCGAGGGCGCGTCCCGCCGACGAGGGCCAGGCCAGATGGGGCCGCGAGGCCGACCAGCCCTCCGTGATCGAGTCGCCGTAGACGAGCCAGCGCGGCCGGGGAGCGGCTGGGCTCAGGGTGCCGCTCACCGGACGCACGTCGTGCAGGGCGGGCCGCAGTGTCTCGGGCAGGTGCAGGGTGAAGTCCCCGTCGGGGAGCGGGAGATGGACGCGTGCCCGGTGTTCGCCGGGGGACGCGGGTGTGTCGGACGCGTCCTCGCCCGCGAGCAGGGTGAACACCGGGGGCGCGCCGCGGTACGCGTCCGCCTCGGCGGGAGGCGACGCGGTGTACGCGACCTCCACCGCGCTCACCCCGCGTGCCGTGAACTCAAGGCGTACGCCCGCGGGCAGGCCCGCCCGGTCCCACGTGTCCCCGGGGAGGCGTGCGCGGTCGACGGGGTCGGCGCGCACCACCTGGCCGTCCTCGGTCCACCAGGGCGCACCCCGCACGAACTCCCTCACCGCGCCTCGCCGAGCGTGGGGTACGGGAACTTCACGCCGACCCCGCCGTCCACGACGAGCGTCTGCCCGGTGACGTACGAGGAGAGCGGCGAGGCGAAGAAGAGCAGGGCGGAGGCGATGTCCGAGGTCTCCGCGACCCGGCCGAGGGGCGCGTTGCGGGCGTTGCGCCCGCGGCCCTCCTCGCCGAGCAGACCCGCGACGCGCGGGGTCCACACCACGCCCGGCGCCACCGCGTTCACGCGGACGCCCCGCGGGCCGTACTCCACCGCCGCCGAGCGGACCAGCGAGATCAGGCCCGCCTTGGCCGCGCCGTACGCCGCGTGCCGAGGGGCCGCCGTCAGGCCGGAGACCGACGCGACGAAGACCAGGGGGCCGCCACCGGCCGCCGCGAGCGCCTCGCCGCCGTACTGGACCGCGAACCAGGCGTGCCGCAGGACCAGGGAGAAGTGCCAGTCCCAGGACGCGTCGTCCAGCTCGTCCAGCGGTGCGTAGCGGGCCATGCCCACGATGTCGACGACGCCGCCGATCCCGCCCGGCTCCCGGCGCGCGACGGCGAACAGCTCCCGCACGTCGTCGCGCCGCGTCACGTCGGCCCCGTACGCGACGCCGCCCGTCTCCGCCGCGACCGCCTCGGCGCGGTCCTCGTCGAGGTCCACGCACAGGACCCGCGCGCCCGCAGCCGTGAGGGCGTGTGCCGTCTGGCGGCCGATGCCGTTGCCCGCGCCGAGCAGGACGAAGGTGCGGCCGTCCAGGCGGTGCAGGGCCGCGTAGTCGGGGACGGGGGAGGTGTCGAGGGGGCTTCGGTGGGCCAGGGGCTCGCTCACGGCGCCGTCCGCCGGGGCCGGTACGCCGCCAGTTCCGGGATGACTTCCTTGCCGAGGATCTCGATCGTGCGCAGGATCTCCCGGTGCTCCAGGTAGCCCCACTGGACGTAACAGATGAGCTGGTCCACGCCGAGGTCGGCGTAGCGCTTGGCCTTGCGCACGACGGTCTCCGCGTCGCCGATGAGGATCATGTCGCCGTCGTTGAACTCCTCGACGGGGGCGTTGCCCTCGATGATCGGGGTGAGCAGGGGGAAGGTCCGCTCGCGCTCCTCGGGGGTCAGGTGCGGCAGTTCCCAGTCGAGCGTGAACTGGGCGAGGTTCCGGTACCACCAGGCGACCGAGTCCCAGACCCGGCGGGAGGGGCGGTCCGCCACGTGTACCAGCGTGTACGCGCTGACGCGGTCCGTGGTGACGTCCGTGTGCGGGGTGGGGGTGCGGGCGGCGGCGCGGTAGGCGGCGACCTGCCGGGCCATCGCCTCCAGGGGCTGCATGATCGAGAAGGAGAGCAGGCCGAGGCCCGCCGCGCCCGCCACCTCCGCCGAGCCCGGCGACGTGGCGGCCATCCAGCAGGGGGGATGCGGGTCCTGGACGGGCTTGGGGGTGACCATCCGCCGGGGGAAGGTGAACCGCTCGGACGCGTAGGCGAAGTACTCCTCGCGCCACATGCCCGTCACGATCGAGATGGCCTCGCGCCAGTCCGCCCGCGACTGCTCGCGGTCGACGCCGAAGGCCGTCTGCTCCATGGGGGTCGAGCGGCCCGTGCCCCACTCCACCCTGCCGTCCGAGAGCACGTCCACGACCGCCACCTTCTCGGCGATCCGCTGTGGGGGAGTGAAGCCGAACGGGGTGAGGGTGACGCCGAAGCCGAGGCGGATCCGCTCGGTCAGGGCGGCGAGGTGGCCGAGCAGGACCTCGGGGGCCGGGCAGTGCGAGCGGCCCTCGCGGAAGTGGTGCTCGACGGCCCAGACGGTGCGGAAGCCGACCCGGTCCGCGAGCCTGATCTGCTCCACGGCCTCGCGGTAGGCGCGCTGCTCGGCGGCGCGCTGGCCGTGCGGATGGGGTCCGTCCCAGGGCTTCGGAACGTCGATCTCGTACAGCACATCGAGGTCCATGGCCTGTGCCTCCCTCTCGACCGGGGAGCACGATGAGGGAGATCTGACGAAGTGTCAACCACCCTCACGGACCCTCGGAACGCAACGGACGAAACGGACGGCGCAACGAAGACACGTATATGACGGAAGTGCGCAATGATCATTCGCCGGTACGCAAGGTTGCTGCATTACGGTTGGGAAGGCGTGGACTCTAGAGTCAGGCGTCGTACGTGGTGTGGCGGGGACTGCCTGCTCGGTGGTTCCCGTCTCCTAGCGCGGGTGCCATGAGTCCTCGCCGCCCTGACCGGCAGCGATGAAGGAGCCAGCGCGTGCTCGACCAAGGCGCACCCCCGCAGAACCGCCCACGCCCCCCGGGCAACCCTGGCCTCGGCAGCCGCCTGATGCGGCGCAAGCCGGTCGAAAGCCTGGTCGCGGAGGGTGGCCAGGGTGAGGGTGGCTCGCTGCGGCGCTCCCTCGGCATGTGGCAGCTGACCATGATCAGCATCGGTGCCACGCTCGGCACCGGCATCTTCGTCGTCCTCGGCGAGAGCGTCCCCAAGGCCGGTCCCGCCGTGACGATCTCCTTCGTCATCGCCGGACTCACCGCCCTGTTCTCGGCGCTCTCGTACGCCGAACTGGCCGGCTCCATCCCGGTCGCCGGCTCCTCCTATTCGTACGCGTACGCAACGATGGGCGAACTCATCGCCTGGGTGTGCGGCTGGTGCCTGGTCCTGGAGTACGGGGTCTCGGTCGCCGCGGTCGCGGTGGGCTGGGGCGAGTACCTCAACGAGCTGCTCGACGGGACCATCGGCGTCACGATCCCCGACGCGCTCTCCGCGGCGCCCGGCGAGGTCGACGGCGCGATCATCAACCTGCCCGGCCTCGTCGTCGTGCTGCTCGCCATGGTGTTCCTGCTCGGCGGCGCCAAGGAGTCGGCGACGGCCAACACGATCATGGTCATCGTGAAGATCGTCGCGCTCGCGCTCTTCTGCGCCATCGGCTTCATGGGCTTCAAGTCCGGCAACTACTCCGACTTCATGCCGCTCGGCACGGCGGGCGTCAGCGCCGCCGCCGCGAGTCTGTTCTTCTCCTACATCGGCTTCGACGCCGCCTCCACCGCCGGTGAGGAGGCGAAGAACCCGCAGCGCGACCTGCCCCGCGCGATCATGCTCTCGCTGGTCATCGTCACGGCCCTCTACGTGCTGGTCGCCGCGGTCGCCGTCGGCGCCTGGAACTGGAAGGACTTCGAGGGCTCCGAGGCCACGCTCGCCGCGATCATGAACGACGTCACGGGTCAAAGCATGTGGGGCACGATCCTCGCCGCCGGCGCGGTCATCTCCATCGCGTCGGTCGTCCTGACCGTTCTCTACGGCCAGACCCGTGTCCTGTTCGCCATGTCCCGCGACGGCCTCGTCCCCCAGGTCTTCGGCCGGGTCAGCAAGAAGACCGGCACGCCGCGGGTCAACACGGTCATCGTGTCGCTGTTCTGCGGCGCGCTCGCCTCCGTCATCCCGCTCGGCAAGCTCGTCGACGCCACCAGCATCGGCACGCTCTTCGCCTTCGGCCTGGTCAACATCGCCGTCATCGTGCTGCGCCGCACCCGCCCCGACATGCCGCGCACGTTCCGGGTGCCGCTCGGCTGGCTCTTCCCGGTGCTCGGCTTCGGCTTCTGCGCGTACAACATGTTCAGTCTCGACTCCGTCACGTGGGTCGTGTTCGGTGTCTGGATGGCCGTCGGCCTCGTGTTCTACTTCCTGTACGGCATGAGCCGCTCCCGATTGGCCACAGCAGAAAAGTGATCCACCCCCCGTGCGACTGAACGATCTCGACGAACGCATCGTGCACGCCCTCGCCGAGGACGCCCGCCGTTCCTACGCCGACATCGGCCAGCTGGTCGGACTCTCCGCGCCCGCCGTGAAGCGGCGCGTGGACCGGCTGCGGGCCACGGGTGCCATCACCGGATTCACCGTGCGGGTGGATCCGGCGGCGCTGGGCTGGGAGACCGAGGGGTTCATCGAGATCTACTGTCGCCGGAACACGTCGCCCGAGGCGATTCAGCGGGGCCTCGAGCGGTATCCGGAGATCGCGTCCGCGTCCACGGTGACGGGGGACGCGGATGCGATCGTCCAGGTCTTTGCCGCGGACATGCGGCATTTTGAGCGGGTGCTCGAGCGGATTGCGGGGGAGCCGTTCGTGGAGCGGACGAAGTCCGTTCTGGTGCTTTCGCCGTTGATGCGTAGGTTTTCTTCCGGGTCGCCTGCGTAGCCCTTCGGGGTGGGGCGGGTGGGGTCGTCTTTTGGGTGCGGGTTTCGTGTGGTTGCTCGCGCAGTTCCTCGCGCCCCTGAGCTGCGCCGTGCCTCGCGGCTCTTCGCTGCGCTGTGTCCTGCGGGCCTGAGCTGCGCCGTTCCCCGCGCCCCTGAAGTGCGCCGTTCCCCGCGCCCCTGAGCTGCGGCACTCCCCGTGCCCGGGGGGGCGCGCCGGTTCCCGGTGCTGGGGTTCAAGTCGTTGCGCAATGAATCGTCGTCACACGGTCCTCACGCGCAACGGATCGCGCAGTAGCCCGCAACGGTCGCGCCTTGTCCGGGTATGGGGGCCGACCGTACCGTCATATCGACCCCGCCTTCCCCTCCGTACGCATTGAGGTTCCGCCATGCCTGCGCTGCGCACCGCCCTGCTCCAGAGTTCGGGGCGGCTCGGATCCGTCGCCGAGAACCTCACGGCGCTGGACCGGGCCGCCGAGCGTGCCGCCGCCGCGGGCGCCAGGCTGCTCGTGGCGCCCGAGCTGTTCCTCACCGGGTACGCGATCGGCGACGGCATCGCCCGGCTCGCCGAGCCCGCCGACGGGGACTCCGCGAAGGCCCTCGCCGAGATCGCGGCCCGGCACGGCACCGCCATCGCCTACGGCTACCCGGAGCGCGAGGGCGACCTCGTCTTCAACTCCGTCCAGCTGATCGGCCCGGACGGGGCCCGCCTCGCGAACTACCGCAAGACCCACCTCTTCGGCGGCTTCGAGCGCGACTCCTTCACCCCGGGTGAACAGGCCGTCGTGCAGGCCGAGCTGGACGGCGTCCGGGTGGGTCTCATGATCTGCTACGACGTGGAGTTCCCGGAGAACGTCCGTGCCCACGCCCTCGCGGGCACCGACCTGCTCGTGGTTCCCACGGCGCAGATGCACCCCTTCCAGTTCGTCGCCGAGTCCGTCGTGCCGGTGCGCGCCTTCGAGAACCAGATGTACGTCGCGTACGTGAACCGGGTCGGCCCCGAGGGAGAGTTCGAGTTCGTCGGGCTCTCCACGCTGGCCGGGCCCGACGGCGTGACCCGGGCCCGCGCGGGCCGCGGCGAGGAGCTCGTCCTCGGCGACGTCGACCCCGAGTTCCTGCGCTCCTCCCGCGCGACCAACCCGTACCTGCGCGACCGCCGCCCCGGCCTGTACGCGTCCCTCGTCTGAAGCCTTCCCCCAGGCCGCCCCCAGCTTTCTGCCTCAGTTCCCCGCAAGGAGTCCGTACCCCATGACGTCCACGGTGCCCACAGCCATCCAGCACACCGACGCCCAGCCGCCGATCACCATGTTCGGTCCGGACTTCCCGTACGCGTACGACGATTTCCTCGCCCACCCGGCGGGCCTCGGCCAGATACCCGCGACCGAGCACGGCACCGAGGTCGCCGTCATCGGCGGCGGTCTGTCCGGCATCATCGCCGCGTACGAGCTGATGAAGATGGGCCTGAAGCCCGTCGTCTACGAGGCCGACCAGATCGGCGGCCGGCTGCGGACGGTCGGCTTCGAGGGCTGTGACGGCGACCTCACCGCCGAGATGGGCGCCATGCGCTTCCCGCCGTCCTCGACGGCGCTGCAGCACTACATCGACCTGGTGGGCCTCAAGACCCAGCCGTTCCCCAACCCGCTCGCCGAGTCGACGCCCTCCACGGTCGTCGACCTCAAGGGCGAGTCGCACTACGCCGAGACCGTCGCCGACCTGCCGCAGGTCTACCGCGACGTGGCGAAGGCGTGGAACGACTGCCTGGAGGAGGGCGCCGACTTCTCCGACATGAACCGCGCCCTGCGCGAGCGCGACGTGCCGAAGATCCGCGAGATCTGGTCCAGGCTCGTCGAGAAGCTCGACAACCAGACCTTCTACGGCTTCCTCTGCGAGTCCGAGGCCTTCAAGTCCTTCCGGCACCGCGAGATCTTCGGCCAGGTCGGCTTCGGCACCGGCGGCTGGGACACCGACTTCCCGAACTCCATCCTGGAGATCCTGCGCGTCGTCTACACCGAGGCCGACGACCACCACCGCGGCATCGTCGGCGGCAGCCAGCAGCTGCCGCTGCGCCTGTGGGACCGTGAGCCGCAGAAGATCGTGCACTGGGAGCCCGGCACCTCGCTGAGCTCGCTGCACGAGGGCGGTCTGCCGAAGCCCGCCGTGACCCGGCTCGACCGCACCGCGGGCAACCGCGTCACCGTCACCGACGCCTCGGGCGACATCCGTACCTACCAGGCGGCGATCTTCACCGCCCAGTCCTGGCTGCTGCTCTCCAAGATCGCGTGCGACGACACGCTCTTCCCCATCGACCACTGGACGGCGATGGAGCGGACCCACTACATGGAGTCCTCGAAGCTCTTCGTACCGGTGGACCGGCCCTTCTGGCTGGACAAGGACGAGGAGACCGGCCGTGACGTCATGTCGATGACGCTCACCGACCGCATGACGCGCGGCACCTACCTGCTCGACGACGGACCGGACAAGCCCGCCGTCATCTGCCTCTCCTACACCTGGTGCGACGACAGCCTGAAGTGGCTGCCGCTGTCGGCGAACGAGCGCATGGAGGTCATGCTCAAGTCGCTCGGCGAGATCTATCCCAAGGTCGACATCCGCAAGCACATCATCGGCAACCCGGTGACCGTGTCGTGGGAGAACGAGCCCTACTTCATGGGCGCGTTCAAGGCGAACCTGCCGGGGCACTACCGCTACCAGCGGCGGCTGTTCACGCACTTCATGCAGGAGTCGCTGCCCGAGGACAAGCGGGGGATCTTCCTCGCCGGGGACGACATCTCCTGGACGGCGGGGTGGGCCGAGGGTGCGGTGCAGACCGCGCTGAACGCGGTGTGGGGTGTCATGCACCACTTCGGTGGGGCCACTGATGCGACCAACCCCGGGCCCGGGGACGTGTACGACGAGATTGCTCCCGTCGAGTTGCCCGAGGACTGACAGCGCCGTTCCACCTGGGGTGCGGGGAATTTGTCGGCCGGTTGTGGCTGGTCGCGCAATTCCCCGCGCCCCTATGGCCGCGCCCCTTCGGGGCGGCTGTCTTACAGCCCCGCCGCCCTCGCCGCCTCGTACACCTCCGCCGCCAGGTCCTTCAGCTCCTCCGCGTCCCTCGTGCTGCTCTGGAGTTCGATCAGGACCTCCTCCACGGCGCCCGTCGAGACGTGGGCCTCCAGGTCCTCGACGATCTGGGCCACGCTGCCCTGGAAGGGGGCGCGGCGCTCGCCCTCGTACGGCTTCTTCGTGTACCGCGTGTTGGCCCGCATGACGTTGTGGAGCGGCGCGGTGCGGCCTCGCTCGGCGGCCAGTTCCTTCAGTGCCTGCGCCTGCTCGGCGAGCTTCTCCGCGCCCGTGCCCACCGGCATCCAGCCGTCGGCACGGTCCACGAGCCTGCGCAGGGCGCGCGGGCTGCCCGCGGGCAGCAGGATCGGGATCGGGCGGACCGGCTTCGGGCCCACCGCGGAGGGCACGATGGTCGTCAGCTCACCCTCGTACGCCACCGGGTCCGGGCCCCACACCGCGTGGCAGACGTCGATCAGCTCGTCCAGGACCTTGCCGCGCCGCTCGAAGGGGGCGACCGAGGCGGCCGCGTACTCGTCGTGGGACCAGCCCGTGCCGAGCCCCGCGACGACGCGGCCGCCGCTCGCCGCGTCCAACGATGCCAGCGAGCGGGCGAGTTGGAACGGCACGTGCAGCGGGGCGACCAGCACGCTGGTGCCGACGCGGGCGCGTTCGGTGGCCGCGGCGGCGAGCGTCAGGGTGACGAGGGGGTCGGCGACCGAGCGGTACGAGTCCGGCCAGGCCAGGCCCGGGATCCCGTAGAGGCCCTGGGTGGGCGGGTCGGGGCGGAGGATGCGCTCGAAGACCCACAGGCTCTCGTAACCGATGTCCTCGGCGGCCCGGGCCACCGTGGGGACGTCCCGGCCGATGGCGTACTGCCTGCCCTGCGGAAGACTCAGTCCGAGTCGGGTCGCCATGGCGCTTGCTCCTTCGCGTCGGGGTCGGTCATTTCAACGTACAACGATCGTGCGGGAGTTGCCCGGGGACTGCCGGGGAGCGGCGTCGGACATGGCTGGAACGGGCCGGTGGGTCCGGCGGCCGGTGGCGGGCGGCGCAGGCTCAGTCCGGCAGCGGTGTCAGCAGGATCCGCCCCACCAGACCAACCGCCCCGTCGAGCCGCTCCCCGAACTCCTCGGCGACGCCGGGCAGCTCGCGCAGCGCCCACAGGGCCCGCCCCGACGCCCACGCGCCGTCCCTGGCGCGCTCCAGGCTCCATGAACCGGCCAGATGCGTCAGCGGGTCGCCGACCTGGAGCAGATCGGGGCCCGGCATCAGCTCTTCGCGGATGTGCTCCTCCAGGGCGACGAGTACATCTCCCACGCGGTCGAACTCGTCCTCCAGATCGGCCGGTTCGCAGCCGAGCAGGTGGCAGGCGTCCACGAGGGCGAACGCCAGGTCGTGGCCGATGTGAGCGTTGATGCCCGCGAGGGCGAACTGCAGGGGCAGTACGCCCGGATGGCGGCGGTACTGGAACAGCGGGCGCCAGCAGGCGGGCGGTCGGCGCCCGTCTGCCGCCGCCTCGACGGCCGCGAAGTAGCGCTCGGCGAAACAGACGTTCAGGGTGACCGCGGAGCGGGCGTCGGGGAAGACGCCGTGGCCGAGGTGGCGGGCGACCTCCTCGGTCACCGACAGATAGACGCGGTTGAAGACGGCCACTCCGTCGCGCGGCGGCCAGTCGTCACCGAGCGCCCGCATCCGCGCCGCCACGCCGTCGACCCCGTACGACGAGGCCCTGAACTCTGCGATTCGTTCCGACTGCGCCATGGGGGCAGGGTCCCAGCCGCGGCCCGGCCCGGGCGTCAGCGCACCGGGCGCTTCCCCGAAACGAGGGAACGCCCGGCCGAGCGGGGCGCCGAAGCCGCCGGTACCGCCTATGAACCGGCGGGCGACCGGTCCGGGGCGGGAGCCGCGCGGCGCAGGCCGAGCGCGACCGCGCCGGTGACCAGGGCCGCCGTCACCAGGAGAGCGCTGAGCCAGAGCGGGGAGCGGTAGCCGAGCCCCGCGGAGATCGCCAGGCCGCCGAGCCACGGTCCCGCCGCGCCGCCCACGTTGAAGGCGGCCGTGGCGAACCCGCCCGCGAGCTGGGGCGCGTCGGACGCCGCGTACAGCGCCTGCGAGATGAGCGTCGAGCCGACCGCGAACGACAGCGCCCCCTGGACCGGGACCAGCGCGACCGCTGCCACCGGAGCGGCGGCGGTCACCGCGAACAGGACCCAGCCGGCGAGCAGCGCGAGCGAGCCGGCCACCAGGAGCGGCACGGGCCGTACGTCGGCGACGCGACCGCCGGCCGCGACCCCGGCGAAGGAGCCGATCCCGAACAGCGCGAGCACGACAGGCACCCAGGACGGGCCGAGGCCCGTGACGTGGGTGACCAGCGGCGCGAGATAGGTGAACGTGCAGAACGTCGCGCCGTTGACCAGCGCGCCGAGCAGCAGCGTCACTTGGAGCCGCGGAGCGCGCAGCGCCCGCAGCTCACCGAGCACGCCGGGTCCGTCGGCGGCCGGTTTCCCCGCGGGCACCGCCAGGGTGATGGCGAGGACGGCGGGCAGGGAGAGCAGGGCCACGGCCCAGAACGCGGAGCGCCAGCCCCACACTTCGCCGAGCAGCGCGCCCGCGGGCACGCCCGCGACGCAGGCGACGGTGACACCGCCGAGCAGCGCCGACGTGGCGCGCCCCTTGGCGTCGGGCCCGACCATGCTCGTGGCGGTGACGAGGGCGACGGCGAGGAACCCGGCGTTGGCGAGGGCGCCGATGACGCGGGTCGCGAGCAGCACGGCGAAGCTCGTGGTGAGCGCGCCGACGACGTGCACGAGCAGGAAGGCGGTCAAGAAGACCAGGAGGGCGCTCCGGCGGGCGAAGCGCCGGCTCAGGGCGGCCATCAGCGGCGCGCCGACGACCATGCCGAGGGCGAACGCCGACGTCAGATGGCCCGCGGCGGGGATGGGTACGGCCAGGTCACGCGCGATGTCCGGGATCAGGCCGGACAGCATGAACTCGGAGGTTCCTTGCGCGAAGACGGCGAGGCCGAGCAGGTAGAGGGAAAAGGGCACAGCAAGACTCCGCAACCACAGCGTGGATCAGGGGATCGGGACGCGGTGCGGTGGTCCGGCGGAGGCCGGTGCGGGGGGCGCGGACGGCTGCGGGAACGCAGCGCCGAGGGTCAGCGCGACAGCACGGGAAGCCACCGGACGACCGGTGGCCGACGTCTTGAGGCCTCGGGGCTGGACATGGTGCGCAGCCTAAAGAGCCGTCGATCATTCCGTCCAGCGGTTTACGTGGCTCCCGTGACGCGGCCGACGGGCCATGCGTCAAAAACGACTGCGAACAGGGCATGTTCCCGCAGGATCGGTCGTCGTCGGAGACTGTTGTGACCATGTGCCACCGCATTGTGCGCAGTCGTCGTCCCCTGCGACGAGGGCCGCTAATCTGGCCCGCACACTTGCTCCCGATGTTCCTCCCGATGTCCTTCTTCGTCGGTAGTTCCCGTCGGGCCCCTCGGCCCTGGAGGTGAGAGATGGCGGCTGCCGGCTCGGCGTCGGTCGGCACGATTCCGGTCCAGCACCTCAGGGCGGGCGATCACGCATTCGTGAGCTACGCCGATGACGATGCGGGCCGGGACGTGGTGTCCGCCTTCGCGTGGGCGGGCCTGGTGAGGAAAGAGAAGGTGATGGTCTTCGCCGCTCCGCACCAGGCGGAGGAGCAGGTGTGGAGCAGCCTCGACGGGCCGGGCGCGCTGCTGCGGACGGCCCGCGAACAGGGGCAGTTGGTGCTCGGCAGCATGCGGGCCCTCATCCATCCCCAGGCGGGGTTCACCCCGGAGCGGCAATGGCAGCGCATCACGGAGGAGACCGACCGCGCCGTGGCCGAGGGGTACAGCGGGCTGCGCACGTACATCGACATGCACTGGGTGGGGGACCTCGACGCCGACGTCGAGGTCATGATGCACCGGGAGTCCCACGCCGACCATCTGTTCACCGGCCGCCCGTACACCGAGATCTGCGCCTACGACAGCCGGTGGTTCGACTCCGGCGTGCTGACGGCCATGCACGAGGCACACCCCTGCCGGCTGCTTCCACGGCTGGGAGCCCTGCATGTCGAACACGCCGCCGGGGTGGTGCGGCTGGTCGGTGAGGCGGACCTGGCCACCAGGGAACAGTTCGTCGGCGCCGTGCGGGACGGGCTCAGACGAAGCGAGGCGGCACCGTCCCTGACCGTGGATCTGACCGGGCTCGTCTTCCTTGGCGCGGCCAGCGCGGTGGACCTGCTGCGCCTGGTGGGAGCACACGCGCGCGGTCCGGTCCACATCCACTGTCCGCCGGCCGCGGCCCGCTTGCTGTGCCGGGCGGGCGCCGATCAGGTACCCAACCTGGTGATCAGTGAGGTGGACCGCTGATGACGACGGCACCGGAGCCCCAGGAGCCGCGCGACGCCCGGCCCGTTACATTGCTGGCCATCCCCTTTCGCCGCGAGGACCTGCCCCGCCTGCGGATGCTCGTCGAGCGGCACGCCGACCACCACGGGCTGCCCGAGCCGCGCCGCGGCGACTTCATCACCGCCCTGGACGCCGTCGCGGTGAACGCGGTCGAGCACGCGGGCGGTGGCGGCACGCTGGTCCTCCAGCGCGCCGAAGGGCAGCTGGCCTGTCACATCCACGACGAAGGCCCCGGCTTCAGCGCCGAGGACATCCCTGCGGGCCCGCCCGTGACCGACGGCCGGCCGGGCGGGCGCGGGCTGTGGCTCGCCGGGCTGCTCATCGACGAGCTCACCGTCTCCGCAGGGCCCGGCGGGAGCAGGGTGACCCTGGCCGTGCGACTGCCGGGGGAGCCGGGCGGCTCCCGGCCGTAGCGGTGGGCGCGCGCCCTCATCAGGCCTTGGGGTTCGGCCCGCTCTCCTCGTCGTACGTCGAGGTGCCCGCGTCGAGCAGGGGTTCCTGGGACTTGAGGTGGGCCGGGGCGAAGGCGCGCAGCACGTGGTAGCCGGTGATGACGACGATCGTGCCGAGCGCGATGCCGTTCAGCTGGAAGTTGTCGGTGAACTTCAGCGAGACGCCGCCGACGCCGATGATGATGCCCGCCGCGGCCGGTACGAGGTTCAGCGGGTTGCGCAGGTCCACCTCGGCGTTGATCCAGATCTGGGCGCCGAGCAGGCCGATCATGCCGTACAGGATGACGGTGATGCCGCCGAGCACGCCGCCCGGGATCGCGGCGACGACGGCACCGAACTTGGGGCAGAGGCCGAAGAGCAGGGCGAAGCACGCCGCCGCCCAGTAGGCGGCCGTGGAGTAGACGCGGGTCGCCGCCATCACGCCGATGTTCTCGGAGTACGTCGTGTTGGGCGGGCCGCCGACCGCCGTGGAGAGCATCGAGGCCGCGCCGTCCGCGGAGATCGCGGTGCCGAGCTGGTCATCCAGATCGTCCCCGGTCATCTCGCCCACGGCCTTCACGTGGCCCGCGTTCTCCGCGATGAGCGCGATCACGACGGGCAGCGCCACGAGGATCGCCGACCACTCGAAGCTCGGCGCGTGGAAGGAGGGCAGCCCGATCCAGTCGGCCTTGCCGACGGCCGACAGGTCGAGGCGCAGGTGGTCGACGACCTTGCCGGAGCCGTCCGCCGAGTGGATCGTGCCGAAGACCTCGTCGAAGACCCAGGAGATGCCGTAGCCGAAGATCAGCCCGAGGAAGATCGCGATGCGCGAGAAGAAGCCGCGCAGACAGACCACGGCCAGACCGGTGAACAGCATGACGAGCAGGGCCGTCCACTGGTCCTGCGGCCAGTACGTCGACGCGGTGACCGGCGCCAGATTGAACCCGATCAGCATGACCACCGCGCCGGTCACGATCGGCGGCATCGCGGCGTGGATGATCCGCGCCCCGAACTTCCGCACCGCGAGACCCACCAGGAACAGCGCGGCACCGACCACGAGGACCGCGCCGGTCACCGTGGCGCTGGAGCCGCCCTGCGCGCGGATGACGGCCGCGACGCCCACGAAGGAGAGCGAGCAGCCCAGGTAGCTGGGCACCCGGCCGCGCGTGGCGAGCAGGAAGATGACGGTCGCGACGCCCGACATCATGATGGCCAGATTCGGATCCAGACCCATGAGGACGGGGGCCACGAAGGACGCCCCGAACATCGCCACCACGTGCTGTGCGCCGAGCCCGAAGGTCCGTGGCCACGAGAGGCGCTCATCGGGCCGGACGACGGCACCCGGGGCGGGGTTGCGGCCGTCGCCGTGCAGTTTCCAGCGCACGCCGAGATCCATGGTGAGTGTCGCTTCCTGTGCGCCGAGCCGGGCCGTGAGGTGGCCCGAAATGATCGACGCCATGTTAATGCGACATCAGCGCTGCTTCGTTCCGGTGCGGGGGCGGCCGCCCCCGCACCCGCGCCGTCAGGTCCGCGGGCCTGGCGCCGCCGCGTCCGCGGGAGTGGCCTGCGCCGCCTTGCGGCCGTCCGTGCGCAGGACGCCCGCGAAGGCCGTGAGGCCGCAGGCGAGCAGCGTCACCAGGCCGAAGGAGGTGACCAGGCTCGTCGCGTCCGCCAGCGTGCCGATCGCCGACGGCGCGATCAGGCCGGAGGTGTACGTGATGGTGGCGACGCCCGCGATGGCCTGGCTCGGGTTGGGGCCGCTGCGCCCGGCCGCGGCGAAGGCCAGGGGCACCACGACCGCGATGCCGAGCCCGAGGAGCGCGAAGCCGCCCATCGCCATGACCGGGTGCGTCGCGAGGACCACGAGGAGCCCGCCGAGCACCGCGAGCACCCCGCCCGCCCGTACCGTACGCACCGCGCCGAACCGGTTCACGACCGCGTCGCCCGCCAGCCGGGCGACGGCCATGGTGAGCGTGAAGCCGGTGGTGGACGCGGCGGCGACACCGGCCGAGGTGTCCAGGACGTCCCGCAGGTAGACCGCCGACCAGTCCAGGCTCGCGCCCTCGGCGAAGACCGCGCAGAAGCCGACGGCCCCGATGAGCAGCGCCGACTTGGGCGGCAGCGAGAACCGCGGCGGTGCCTCCGTCTCGGGCTCCGCCTGCAGGTCGAGGACGCGCCGGCAGGCGACGAGGCCGATCGCGGTGAGGGCCAGGGCGGCGAGCGCGTGGTGCAGTCGGGCGTCCGAACCCAGGTGCGCGGCGACGGTGCCGGCCGCGGAGCCGATCAGGGCGCCCACGCTCCACATGCCGTGCAGCCCCGACATGATCGACTTCCGCATCAGCGTCTCGGTCTCGACGCCGATCGCGTTCATCGTCACGTCCGACATGCCCGAGGTCGCGCCGTACACGAACAGGGCCAGGCAGAGCGTGAGCAGATTGGGCGCGAGCGAGGGCAGGATCAGGGCCGTCGTCCACAGCGCGAGGAGCCCGCGCAGCGCCGTGCGGGCGCCGAAGCGGTGGCCGATCCGGCTCGCGAGGGGCATCGCGAGGGAGGCGCCGATCGCCGGGAAGGCGAGGGCGAGCCCGAGCATGCCCGCGCTGACCGAGGCGTGCTCCTGGATCCAGGGCACCCGCGTCGCGAAGGAGCCGGTGACCGCGCCGTGCACGCAGAAGACGGCGGCCACGGCGATCCGCGCCTGCCTCAACCGGTGCTTGTCGTAGACCACTTCACTCATCGTGCTCCGCCCCTCCCGAGTGCTGTCCCGATACGGCGACGTAAACTATCAGGAACCCTGCCTGATAAATAGAACGTTTCTGTGGGAGGATCCGGCCATGTCTGTCTCGCCCGCCTCACCGAGCACCGCCCGGGCCATCAACGACCGGCTGGCGCTCGGCCTCCTGCAGAGCGAGGGGCCCCTGACCGCCAACCAGTTGAAGCAGCTCACCGGCCTGTCGCGGCCCTCGGTGGCCGACCTCGTCGAGCGGCTGCAGGGCTCGGGATTCATCACGGTGGTGGGGGAGGCGGGTGCCAGGCGGCGCGGCCCGAACGCCCGGCTCTACGGCATAGTCGCCGACCGCGCCCACCTCGCCGCGCTCGACGTGCGCACCGAGAGCGTCTCCGTCGTCGTGACCGATCTGCTCGGCGCGGTGCTCGCCGAGGCCTCCGCGCCCATCGGCGGCGACACCGGCACCGGGCCCGCCGTCGAGCGCGCCGTCGCCCTCGTCGGACGGGTGGCCCGCGACGGCGGTGTCGAGCGGCTGCACACCGTCGGCATCGGCGCCCCCGGCCTCATCGACCCCGCCACCGGCGACCTGCACGACACGTCCTCCCTGCCCGCCTGGCACCGCCGCCTCGCCGGGGCGCTCAAGGAGCGGCTCGGCGCCCGCGTCCTCGTGGAGAACGAGACCAACCTCGCGGCCCGTGCGGAACGGCGCGACGGCGCCGCGCACGACCGGGACACCTTCGTGCTGCTCTGGCTCGGCGACGGTGTCGGCGCCGCCGTCGTCCTGGACGGCGTGCTGCGCCGGGGCTCCTCCGGGGGCGCGGGCGAGATCGGATTCCTGCCGGTGCCCGGCACGAGCTCACTGCCGTCCGCCACCGGCTGCGAGGGCGGCTTCCATTCGCTGGCCTGCGCCGCCGCGCTCCGCGAACTCGGCGCGGCACACGGCCTCGTGGAGCCGGGCGAGTCCGCGGCCGACATGCTGCGGCACGCGGTGGAGAACGACGCGAGTGCCTTCCTGGACGCCGTCGCCGACCGGATCGCCGTCGGCGCGGCCGCGGTGGCCTCGATCCTCGACCCCGGCTGCGTCGTCCTGGGCGGTGAGGTCGGCCGCGCGGGCGGCACCGCGCTCGCCACCCGCGTCACGGACCGCGTCACCGCCATGTCGCCGCTGCGCACCGAGGTCCGCGCGAGCACGCTCGGCGGCGCCGCGGTACTGCGGGGCGCGCTGCTCGCCGCGCGGGACGCGGCCCAGGACGACCTCTTCGGAGCGCGCCCGGGGCGCTGAGAGCCGGTGTCGTGCCCCGGCGGGGCGGCCCGCCGCCTGCCTAGCGCCGAGCGCCCGACCGCACCGCCAGGTACTCCTCGAACGTGCCCCTGCCCACGGCCTGTTCAGGAGCCAGATGGCCGCCCGCCCGCGCCGCCCGGTACGTCGCCCCCGCGAGCCGCACCGGCAGCAGCCGGCGCCGCTTGCCGCTCGCCCGCAGATAGGCGCGGGCCAGGTCGGGGAAGGTGCGGACCTCGGGGCCTCCCATGTCCTCGACCCGCCCCGCGGGCGGCGCCGCCGCCAACTCGGCGAGCCGGGCCGCCACTTCGGCGACCTCGATCGGCTGGTCACTGACGTCCGCGGGCAGCAGCATGACGGGCAGCTTCGCCGAGGCCTCCATGATCCGCAGGATCAGATCGTGGAACTGTGTCGTGCGCAGCACGGTCCAGCCGAGCCCGGACTCCTCGATCAGCCGCTCCACGGCGAGCTTCGACCGGTAGTAGCCGAGCGGCACCCGGTCGATGCCGACGATCGAGATGTAGACCAGGTGCGGCACGCCGGCCTTCCGCGCCGCCGCGATCAGATTCCGGGCGGCCCGCTCGTCGCCGCCGCGCGGCGTGGTCGCGCAGTGCACGATGACGTCGACGCCCGCCACGGCCGCGTCAAGACCCGTGCCGTCGCGCAGGTCCACGGCGTACGGCCGCGTGCGGCGGCTGAGCACCCGCACCTCGTGTCCGTCCTTCCGCAGCCGCTCGGTCACGAGGCGGCCGAGGGTGCCGGTGCCGCCGGTCACCAGGATCGTGCTCATCGAAAGGCTCCTTCGCGGTGCGGGCGCCGCAGACGTGGGGGGGACTACGCAGCGGCCAACTGTCGCTCTACGAACGTCAGCTTGTCCGGATTGACCACCGAACGCACGCCGGTGACCGTATCGTTGCCGCCTTCGAACGCGGTGACGGCCGTAATGTACCCCTCGGCCCGCATGACCAGCGCGGGCGCACCGTTGATCTCCGCGTACGAGATGTCGGACGCGGCCCCGAGCCGGTCCACGACGCCGAGCAGGAACCGCAGGACGTTGTCGCGCCCGAGGATCGGCGTGCGGGCCGCGGCCGCCTTGCCGCCGCCGTCGCCCCACCAGGTCACGTCCTTGGCCAGTATCCGTTCCAGACCGGCGACGTCCCCTTCACGGGCCGCCGCGATGAACGCCTCGACGAACGTCCGCCGCAGCTCGTGCCCCGGCTCGAAGCGGGACCGCGCCCCGGCGACCGCCCCCGCCGCCCTGCGGTACAGCTGACGGCAGTTGGCCTCGCTCGCGTCCAGGACCTGCGCGATCTCCCGGTGGCTGTACGCGAACGCCTCACGCAGCACGTACACCGCGCGCTCCTTGGGCGTGAGCCGCTCCAGGAGGACGAGCAGCGCCATCGACACCGCGTCCCGCTGCTCCGCCGACTCCAGCGGCCCGAGGGTTCCGCCCGAGGTGATCACCGGTTCCGGCAGCCAGGTCCCCACGTACTGCTCGCGGCGGGCGCGGGCGGAGGTCAGCCTGGTCAGGCAGAGGTTGGTGACGGTCTTGGCCAGCCAGGCGGCCGGCTGCGCGATGTCCTCGCGCCGCGAGCCGTTCCAGCGCAGGTAGGCGTCCTGCACGGCGTCCTCCGCCTCCTGCGCGGAGCCGAGTATCCGGTAGGCCAGGCCGAACAGCCGGGGGCGGTGGGACTCGAACTCCTCGGCCAGTGCCGTTGCGGTGCTCACGCCCCCAGGGTGCCAAATCCCGCGGGCGTGAGCACTCGTGACGCTCAGCAGGCGCCGAGATCCTGCCAGACGCCCCACGTGCCGCCCGCCCCGGGCTCCTCGCCCTTCGTCCACCACTTGGCCTTCCAGGTGTGCGACTTGTGGGCCACGGTCGTGCCGCTGCCGTACTCGGAGGTCGCGCTCCACGCGGGGGCGGTGCACTTGCCCGGTACCGGCGGGTCGGTCGGGTCCGGCGGGTCGGTCGGCCCCGTGCCGCCGCCCGGCTCGACGAGCGTGGTGCCGCGCGCCAGGTCACCGGCGAGGGCGTACGTCGTGCCGCTGATGTTCACCGTCCAGTTCCACGGCGTGGACACCGGCAGGTAGTAGTTGAAGGAGAGGTCCACGGAGGCGCCGGGCGCCAGGGGCTGCCAGGCGGGCAGCTTCAGCGAGACCCGGTGGAAGTCGCCCTTGAGACCGCCGGCGTTGCTGCCGGTGTGGTCGCTGCTGATCACCTTCGTACCGAAACCGGACTGGTCGGAGGCGTTGCCCGGAGCCGCGGTGGAGTAGTCGAACTGGAACTCCGTGCCGCCGGGCAGCGCCGTCTTCGTGTTGTTGGTGATCTTCACCTTGGGCGTGATCGGGTAGTTGGAGTCGCCCAGCTTGAAGTCCCCGAACTCCACACCGATGTCGACGGCCTTGGTGGGCAGTTCCTTGTTCGAGACCTTGGCGCCGTAGGGCTTGGCGGCCTTGAACTTGTCGTGCATCAGCGAGGTGAGCGTGTCGCCCATCTCGTACTGGCCCTTCGTGGCGTTCCAGCGGTAGTCGCCCGCCATCTCCCAGATCATCGTGCCGCCGATGCCCTTGTCGACGACGTAGTCGGCCTTCTTCGCCACCGACTCCTCGTCCTCCGTCGACAGGAAGACCTTCTTGTCGGCGTTCCACAGCCACGGCGCGACCAGCGAGGAGCTGTACTTGCGGGCGTAGGTGCCGGTCAGCTTGGTGTCCGCGGGGAAGCCGTACGCGGTGACGTAGTCGCCGACGATCCCCTTCTCCAGGTTCTTGGCGTGCCACATCGGGTTGGAGCCCGCGGGTGACTCCTTGCCGTTGTCGTCCTTGTCGTGCCAGAGGTTGTCGATGCCGACCGCGCCGTCACCGCACTTGGTCAGGCCGGACCCCGCCGGACAGCTGGTCGAGGCGGCCTTGCCCCACAGGCCGTCGGTGCCGCCCTGCACGTTCTTGAAGCCGCGGGTGTAGTACGGCAGGCCGATGTTGATGCGGCCCGCGGGCATCGAGCCGCGGAAGTAGTGGTAGGCCCAGTCGGTGTTCAGATAGCCGATGCCGCCGTACTGGGAGCTGCCGTAGACGTTGGCTGCCGCGAGCTCGGCGTCCTTGCCGTCGTCGAAGAGCGAGGCGTTGGGGCCGACGTACTCGTTCCAGGCGCCGTGCAGGTCGTAGGACATGATGTTGACGTAGTCCAGGTACTTCTGGACCTGGAAGGTCTCCATGCCGCGCAGCAGATAGCCGGAGGAGGGGGCCGCCACGGTCAGCATGTAGTGCTTGCCGTCGGCCGCGCCCGCCCTGTCGAGCTTCTGGCGCAGGGACTTCATCAGCGCCGCGTAGCCCTTGACGAGCCCGCCGCGGCGGGCGTTGGAGAGCGAGTAGTCCAGCGGGTTGCCCGCGTCCTTCATCGAGGTCGGGTACTCGTAGTCGACGTCGACGCCGTTGAAGCCGTACTTCTTGATGAAGGCGACCGCCGAGTCGGCGAACGTGTCGATGCCCGCCTGGTTCACCGAGCCGTCCGCGTTGGTGGCCATCGAGTAGAAGCCGCCGGAGTTCACGCGCTTGCCGTCGTCACCGAAGTAGCCGCCGGTCTCGGCCCAGCCGCCCACGGATATCAGCGTCTTGACGTCCGGGTGCTGCTTCTTGAACTTGTTGAGCAGGTTGAAGTGGCCCTTGTACGGCAGCGCCGGGTCCATCTCGGCGCCCGCGACGCCGGGCCACGTCATGCCGGTGGCGGCGTTCTTCTCGCCGTCCGAGCCGACGGAGAGCTTGTTGTCCTTGTCGACGTGCGCGAAGGCGTAGTTGATGTGGGTGATCTTGTCCCACGGGATGTCCTTGGCGAGGTAGGCGGGCTCGCCGTTCTTGCCGGTGCGCCAGCCGGTGAAGTAGCCGATGGTGCGGCGCTGGTGGTCGGCGCCCATCTTCTCGCGGCCGTCGCTGTCGTAGACGGAGCAGTAGGGGACGTTCACGCCGGGCGTCCGGTAGAGGCCGTCGGGGCGGCAGGACGCGTCGTCGGCGGCGGAGGCGGGCGAGGCGCCGCCGGAGACCAGGCCGAGCAGCATTCCGGCCACGGCGGCGCCGGACGCGAGCAGTGTCGGTCTCGCGCGGGTGAGGTGGGTGAGGGGCGGCAAGGGGGGCCTCCTGGGGACGGTGCGGACGTCGAACGGGGCGGAACGGCACAACCGGTGAAGATGTGATGCGTTCCGGGGCCCGGTGTGCGCACACCGTCGGCTCCGGCTCCTCTGAGGTGACGCAGAGATTAAGAGGACTAGACCAGTGCGTCAATAGGTCTGGACCAAGTTGGTTGAATGGTGATTCTGTGAGCCAGGCCACAGGTGTTCACCCGTATGGCCTTCGACCGGCCATGGCACACTGGCCTCGTACCAGAAGCAGCGCACTCCGGGGTCGGTGTAATTCCGAACCGGCGGTTACAGTCCGCGACCCGGCCGCCTCCAGCGGCCGGTTGACCAGGTGAAATTCCTGGACCGACGGTGAAAGTCCGGATGGGAGGCAGTGCGCGGCGGGCGGGCATCCTTGCACGCCGTCGTAGTTGGCTCGTTCCTGGCATTCCCAGGAGCGGTCCCGGGATTCTCCCGGGACGCATGTCCCTTCGGCGTCGGCGTTGCCACAGGTGTCGTCGCCCGTACGTTCTGTCGTCATCGACAGTGCCCCGGAGTCCGTGCCCGAAGAGGCAGGAGGACCCGGTGGCCACCGCCGCAGCCGAAGCGACCGCGATGCAGCGTGCCATCACGCTGGCCGCGCACGGACTCGGCTCCACCAGCCCCAACCCCGTCGTCGGCTGCGTCGTCCTCGACGCCGCGGACGAACGCGTCGGCGAGGGCTGGCACCAGCGCGCCGGCGGCCCGCACGCCGAGGTCAACGCCCTGCGCGAGGCCGGCGAGCGGGCCCGTGGCGGCACCGCCCTCGTCACCCTCGAACCGTGCAACCACACCGGCCGCACCGGCCCCTGCGCACAGGCACTCATCGACGCCGGGATCGCCCGCGTCGTCTACGCCGTCGGCGACCCGAACCCCACCGCGACCGGCGGCGCGCGGACCCTGCGGGCGGCCGGGATCTCCGTGGAGCAGGGCCTGCTCGAACCGGCCGCCGCCGAGGGGAACGCCGCCTGGCTGACCTCCGTACGGCTCGGCCGCCCCCACGTCACCTGGAAGTACGCCGCCACCCTCGACGGCCGCACCGCCGCCGCCGACGGCACGAGCCGCTGGATCACCTCCGCCGAGGCCCGCGCCGACGTGCACCGGCTGCGCGCCGAGTGCGACGCGGTCGTGGTCGGCTCCGGCACCCAGCGCGCGGACGACCCGCACCTCGCCGCGCGGGGCATCCAGGGTGCCGTCCAGCCGCTGCGGGTCGTCGTCGACACCTCCGGCACCGCCGTCGCGCCCGGGGCCCGCGTCCTGGACGACGCGGCGCCCACCCTGATCGCCGTCGCCGAGGACGTCACTCCCGCGTACGAAGGCGTGCCGACGGTCCGACTGCCGCGCGCCGCGGGCGGTCTGGACATCCCGGCCCTCCTCGCCGCGCTCCACGCGCGCGGCGTGCGGTCCGTCCTCCTCGAAGGCGGCCCGACGCTCGCCGGGGCCTTCGTCGCCGCGGGCACCGTCGACCGCGTCGTCGGCTACCTCGCCCCCGTGCTGCTCGGCGCGGGGCCCGCCGCCCTGACCGGCGGCGGAATCACGACCATCACCGAGGCGTTGCGGCTCGACGTGCGCGAGACCGCAGCCCTCGGCCCCGACCTGCGCATCACCGCGAACCTCGTAGCGAAGGAGCACTGACGTGTTCACCGGAATCGTCGAAGAGCTGGGCGAGATCACCGCCGTCGAGAACCTTCCCGACGCCTCCCGCTTCCGCCTGCGCGGCCCCGTGGTCACCGAGGGCGCGCGGCACGGTGACTCCATCGCCGTCAACGGCGTCTGTCTGACGGTCGTGGAGCACGAGGGCGACGAGTTCACCGCGGACGTGATGGCCGAGACCCTGAACCGCTCCAGCCTCGGCGCGCTCGCCGTCGGCTCCCGCGTCAACCTGGAGCGCCCCACCTCGGTCGGCGCGCGCCTGGGCGGACACATCGTGCAGGGCCACGTCGACGGAACCGGCGAGATCGTCGAGCGCAAGCCCTCCGAGAACTGGGAGATCGTCAAGATCTCGCTCCCCGCCGACCTGTCCCGCTACGTCGTCGAGAAGGGCTCCATCACCGTCGACGGCGTCAGCCTCACGGTCGTCGACGCGGGCCCCGACCACTTCACCATCAGCCTGATCCCCACCACCCTCGCGCTGACCACGCTCGGCATCAAGCAGCCCGGCGACCCGGTCAACCTCGAGGTCGACATCATCGCCAAGTACGTCGAGCGCCTGCTCGGCGACCGGGCCCTGCCGAGCAGCCAGGAGGCCATCCAGTGAACGGGCTCAACGGACTCAACTGGCTCAATTCCGAGGCCTTCACGGCCTTCGACCAGCACATCCTGTGGTCCGACATGATCGGCAACACCGTCGGCCTCATCGCCCTCGCGCTCGGCTGGCGGCGCTCGATATGGACCTGGCCCGCCCAGTTCCTCTCGGGCGTCATCCTCGTCGCCGCGTACGCCTCGGCGCAGCTGTCCGGCGGCGTCGGCAAGCAGCTCCTCGTCATCGGCGTCGCGGTGTGGGGCTGGCGGCAGTGGACGCGCGGCAGGCAGCAGGCGCAGGACGGCTCCATCGCCATCCGCTTCGCCACCTGGAAGGAGCGGGGCGTCCTGCTCGCGGGCACCGCGGTCGGCACGCTCGCGGTCGGCGCGCTGTTCAGCGCCGTCCCCGACCTGTCCTGGAACCCCTGGCCGGACGCCTACATCTTCGTCGGCACGCTCGCCGCGATGGTCGCCCAGGCCCGCGGGCTCGTCGAGTTCTGGTTCGCCTGGCTGCTCGTCGACGTGGTCGGCGTGCCGCTCGCCTTCAGCAGCGGCCTGGCCTTCTCCGGACTCGTGTACGTCGTCTATCTCGCCCTCGTCCTCTGGGGCCTGCGCGACTGGTGGCTGCGCTCCCGCACCGCCGCCTCGCAGCCCGTCATGGAAGGAGCCCCGGCATGAGTACGGCACCCGTTTGGTACGGCACAGGACCCGCCGAAGACCTGACGCTCGACCCGGTCGAGCAGGCCGTCCGCGACATCGCGGCGGGCCGCCCCGTCGTGGTCGTCGACGACGAGGACCGGGAGAACGAGGGCGACCTCGTCATCGCCGCCGAGAAGGCGACCCCCGAGATCGTCGCGTTCATGATGAGCGAGTGCCGGGGCCTGATCTGCGCCCCGATGGAGCCCCTCGAACTCGACCGGCTCCGCCTTCCGCAGATGGTCGAGCACAACACCGAGTCGATGAGCACGGCCTTCACCGTCTCCGTCGACGCGTCCGCCGCGCACGGCGTGAGCACCGGCATCTCCGCCGCCGACCGCGCCACCACGCTCCAGCTGCTCGCCGCGGGCGACGCGGTGGCGGACGACTTCGTGCGCCCCGGACACGTCTTCCCGCTGCGCGCCAAGCCCGGCGGCGTGCTCGTGCGCAACGGCCACACCGAGGCCGCCGTCGACCTCGCCCGGCTCGCGGGCCTGCGCCCCGCCGGGGCCATCGTGGAGATCGCCGGCGAGGACGGGAAGATGCTCCGCCTGCCCGAGCTGGTCCCCTTCGCCCGCAAGCACGGCCTGACGATCATCTCCATCGAGGACCTGATCGCCTACCGCCGCTCCTCGGAGCCCACCGTCCGCCGCGAGGCCGAGGTCAATCTGCCGACCGCGCACGGCACCTTCACCGCGTACGGCTACCGCTCCACCGTCGACGGCGTCGAGCACGTCGCCCTCGTCCACGGCGACCTCGGCGACGGCGAGGACGTCCTGGCCCGGCTGCACTCCGAGTGCCTGACCGGCGACGTCTTCCACTCCCTGCGCTGCGACTGCGGCCCACAGCTGGAAGCCTCCATGCGGCGCATCACCGCCGAGGGGCGCGGCGTCGTGGTCTACCTGCGCGGCCACGAGGGACGCGGCATCGGCCTGCTCTCCAAGCTGCGCGCCTACGAGCTCCAGGAGCGCGGCAGCGACACGCTCGACGCCAACCTGGAGCTCGGCCTGCCCGCCGACTCCCGGGACTACGGCGCGGGCGCGCAGATCCTGCGCGACCTCGGCGTGCGCGGCGTGCGGCTGATGACCAACAACCCCGACAAGACCGACGCGGTCCTGCGGCACGGCCTGAAGGTCACCGGGCGCGAGCCCATGCCCGTCGAGGCCGGCGAACACAATCTTCGGTACCTGCGCACCAAGCGGGACCGGATGGGGCACGACCTGCCCTGGCTGGACACCACTGAAGTGTCCGCCTGCGGCAACCAGTAACACCGAACACGGTCAGAGGATCTGAAGGAGAAGCACGTGAGCGGCAAGGGTGCACCCGAACTGAGCGTCAAGAACTGCGGCGACCTCCGGGTCGCGGTGATCGCCGCGCAGTGGCACGAGAAGGTCATGGACGGACTCGTCGACGGCGCCCTGCGCGCCCTGGGCGAACTCGGCATCAGCGAGCCGACCGTCCTTCGCGTGCCCGGCAGCTTCGAGCTGCCCGTCGTCGCCAAGGTCCTCGCGGGCCGCGGCTACGACGCGATCGTCGCGCTCGGCGTCGTCATCCGCGGCGGTACCCCGCACTTCGAGTACGTGTGCCAGGGCGTCACGCAGGGCCTCACCCAGGTCTCCGTCGACACCGGGGTTCCGATCGGTTTCGGCGTGCTGACCTGCGACACCGAGGAGCAGGCCCTGGACCGCGCGGGCATCGAGGGCTCCCGCGAGGACAAGGGCCACGAGGCGGTCACCGCCGCCGTGGCCACCGCCACCACGCTCCGTACCGTCTCCGAACCCTGGCGCTGAGGGGGATCGCCCGGCCGCGTAGAGTGGCGACCATCATGTCCAACAAGACTTTCGAGGGGCTCTTCTCCGAGCTCCAGCACAAGGCCGCCAACGGCGACCCCGCGACCTCCCGCACCGCCGAGCTGGTCGACAAGGGCGTCCATGCCATCGGCAAGAAGGTCGTAGAGGAGGCCGCCGAAGTCTGGATGGCCGCCGAGTACGAGGGCAAGGAAGCCGCCGCCGAGGAGATCTCGCAGCTCCTGTACCACGTGCAGGTGATGATGGTCGCCCGCGGCATCTCCCTCGACGACGTCTACGCCCACCTCTGAGCCGTACGTCCACCCACTCAGCCCGACCCACCCGTCACGCAAAGGAATCCCGCCTCATGCTGCGCATCGCCGTCCCCAACAAGGGTTCACTGTCCGGACCTGCGTCGGCGATGCTCCATGAGGCCGGATACCAGCAGCGCAAGGAGTCCAAGGAGCTCGTCCTCGTCGACCCCGACAACGAGGTCGAGTTCTTCTACCTGCGCCCCAAGGACATCGCGATCTACGTCGCGACCGGCCGCCTCGACATCGGCATCACCGGACAGGACCTGCTGATCGACTCCGGCGCCGACGCCGAGACGATCCTGCCGCTCGGCTTCGCCCGCTCCACCTTCCGCTTCGCCGCGAAGCCGGGCACGGCGAGCACCATCCAAGACCTCTCCGGCAAGACCGTCGCGACCTCCTACGAGGGCATCGTCGCCAAGCACCTCGCCGAGCAGGGCGTCGACGCCGCCGTCGTGCACCTGGACGGCGCCGTCGAGACCGCCATCGAGCTGGGCGTCGCCCAGGTCATCGCGGACGTCGTCGAGACCGGCACCTCCCTGCGCAACGCGGGCCTCGAGGTCTTCGGCGAGCCGATCATGAAGTCCGAGGCCGTCGTCATCCGGCGCACCGGCGCCGACACCGACGACCCGAAGGTGCAGCAGTTCCTGCGCCGCCTCCAGGGCGTCCTCGTCGCCAGGGCGTACGTGATGATGGACTACGACTGCCGCGCCGAGCACCTGGAGCAGGCCGTCGCCCTCACCCCGGGCCTGGAGTCGCCGACGATCTCCCCGCTGCACAACGAGGGCTGGGTGGCCGTCCGCTCCATGGTCCCCGCCAGGGAGGCCCAGCGGATCATGGACGACCTGTACGCCATCGGCGCGCGGGCCATCCTGACCACGGCCATCCACGCCTGCCGTCTCTGACCGGCCCCTGATCCGGCAGGAGCACCGCCGCATGCCTGAGAGTCCCGCCAGTCCCGCCCTTCCCGCCCTGCCCGTCACCTTCCGGCCGACGCAGACCCGGGCCGTCCTGCTCACCGCGGGCGTCGCGATCCTCGTGGTGATCACGGTGATCGCCTTCCTGCTGCCCGCGCTCAGCCCGGGGGAGCGGACCAGCTTCGTCTTCACCGGCGCGCTGCTCTTCGGCGTGCTCGCGCTGCTCAGCAGGCCCAAGGTGGTCGCCGACGAGTCCGGCGTGACCGTCGTCAACATCGCGACCAGCCGCCGACTGGCCTGGGCCGAGATCGTGCAGGTCAACCTCCGCCCCGGCGACCCCTGGGTGTTCCTGAACCTCAGCGACGGCACCAGCCTGCCCGCCCTGGGCATCCAGCCGGGCATCGCCAGGCAGCAGGCCGTCAGCGACGCCCGCGCCCTGCGCGCCCTCGCGGACGCCCGCGCGGCCCGCGAGGACTGACGGACCCACTCTCCGGGCCGAACCACCGAACAGGCCCTGGACGTTCCGCGGCCGGTCTTGATTAATCTGGTGGCGGGGCGCGCACGGTGCGCGCCCCGCTCCTGACGGGCCCGCCCGGCTCCCAGGGGCTCCTGCTACCCGAGGAGTGACTCCCTCCGGCGATGGACGGATCGTCCTGTAGTACCTGCGCCGCCCCCTCCCGACATACCGGGACCGGCACGACCGGAGAGGCGGCGGCATGACAGTGCCCCTGCTGCTTCTCGGGGCGGCATTCCTGCTGATCCTCGCGAACGGCTTCTTCGTGGCGGCCGAGTTCGGCCTCGTCACCGTGGAGCGGCCGGACGCGGAGAAGGCCGCGGCCGACGGCGACCGGCGTGCCCGTACGGTCGTCAACGCCCTCAAGGAGCTGTCCTTCCAGCTCTCCGGCACCCAGCTCGGCATCACCATCACCTCGCTCGTCGTCGGCATGCTCGCCGAACCGGCCCTCGCGCACCTGCTCGCGGGCCCGTTCAGGGCGGCCGGCGTCCCCGAGGGCGGTGTCGGCGGTGTCTCCGTGGTCGTCGGCATGCTGCTCGCGTCCGCCGTGCAGATGGTGGTCGGCGAGCTCGTGCCCAAGAACTGGGCGGTGTCCAGGCCGCTGCAGGTCGCGCGGTTCGTCGCGGGCCCGCAGCACGTGTTCGCGCGGCTCTTCCGGCCCGTGATCGCCCTCCTGAACAGCGTGGCCAACCGGTTGGTGCGCACTCTCGGCGTTGAACCCGCCGAGGAGCTCGCCTCGGCCCGCACCCCCGGCGAACTGGTCTCCCTGGCCCGGCACTCGGCCCAGGCCGGCGCCCTGGAGCAGGACACCGCCGACCTGTTCGTACGCACCCTCTCCCTCGGCGAGCTGACCGCGCAGCACGTCATGACGCCGCGCGTGAAGGTCAGCGCGCTGCAGTCATCGGCGACCGCCGAGGACGTGGTGAACCTGACCCGCGCCACCGGCCTGTCCCGCTTCCCGGTCTACGACGAGCGGATCGACGAGATCGTCGGCATGGTGCACCTCAAGGACGCCCTCGCGGTCGCCGCCCACCAGCGGCTCAGAACGCCCGTGCGCCGCATCGCGCGCTCCCCGCTGCTCGTCCCCGAGACGCTGCCCGTGCAGCCCCTCCTGGAGCGGCTGCGCAGCGAACAGCCGATGGCCGTCGTCGTCGACGAGTACGGCGGCACGGCGGGCGTCGTCACCCTGGAGGACATCGTCGAGGAACTCGTCGGCGAAGTCCGCGACGAGCACGACCACTTGGACCTGCCCGAGCTCTGCCCGGCGCCGGCCGAGGACAGCGGCCCCGCGTGGGACGCCGACGGCAGCTGCCGGGTCGACACGCTCCAGCGGATAGGACTCGACGTGCCCGAGGGCCCGTACGAGACCGTGGCGGGGCTCGTCGCCGATCTGCTCGGGCGCATCCCGGCCCCCGGCGACCGGGCCGAACTCCCGGGCTGGCGGCTCTCGGTGCGCCAGGTCGGCCACTACCGCGCGGAGCGGGTGCGGCTCGTCCGCGTCCAGGAGGCCGGTGCCGTCCGCAGCGGTGCGGGCACAGCCGTGGAGGTCCTGCGATGAGCCTGCTGCAACTCCTCTTCGCCGTCCTGCTCGTGCTCGCCAACGGCTTCTTCGTGGGGGCGGAGTTCGCGCTCGTGTCCGTGCGGCGCAGCCAGATCGAGCCGCTGGACTCCAAGCGGGCCCGCCAGGTCCTCTACGGCCTGGAACACCTGCCGCAGATGATGGCGGCCGCCCAGTTCGGCATCACCGTCTGCTCGTTGACGCTCGGCGCCGTCGCCGAGCCGACCGTCGCCCACCTCCTGGAGCCGGTCTTCGAGGCGGCCCGGCTGCCCGAGGGCATGATCCACCCGCTCGGCTACGTGATCGCGCTGGCCGTCGTCGTCTTCCTCCACCTCGTCATCGGCGAGATGGTCCCGAAGAACCTCGCGATGGCGGCCCCCGAGAAGACCGCCCTCTGGTTCAGCCCCGGCCTCGTCGCCTTCGCACGGCTGTGCCGTCCGGTGACCGTGGCGCTGGGTGCCTGCGCGCGGCTCGTCCTGCGGCTGTTCAAGGTGGAGCCCAAGGACGAGGTCGAGGCGGTGTTCACCAGCGTGCAGCTGGGCCGTCTCGTCGAGGACTCCGGCCAGGCGGGACTGCTCGACCCCGTCGAGCAGGAGCGTCTGGAGGACGCCCTGGAGCTGGGCTCGCGCCCCGTCACCGACGTCCTGCTCGACCGGGCGTCGCTGGTGACGGTGGGGCCCTCGGTGACCCCGGCCGGGGTCATAGAGCTCACCGGCCGCACCGGCTACTCCCGCTTCCCGGTCCGCGCGGAGAACGGCGCCTTCATGGGTTATCTCCACGTCAAGGACGTGCTGGACCTGGAGGAGACCGACCGGGCCGTGCCACAGCAGGTGTGGCGGCCGATGACCACGCTGCGGTCCGAACTGCCGCTGGACGACGCCCTGACCGTGATGCGCCACGCGGCGACGCACCTGGCGCAGGTCGCCGACGCGTCCGGCAAGGTGCTCGGTCTGGTCGCCCTTGAGGACGTCCTGGAGCTCCTGGTCGGCGAGGTCCGCGACCCGGCGCACCGGGTCACGGTGCCGAGGGCGCCGCAGGAGGGGAGCAGGGCCTCCGCGCGGACGGTCAGCCCGGTGGGCTGAACCGCGCACGGGCACCCCGGGCGGGCTCGCGGAGCCCGTGTCATGTCCCCGGGGTGTCCTGCGGTCCCCGCCCCGAGAGCACCTCGCCGTACGCCTGCATCAGGTCGGGCAGGCGCAGCGTCGACAGATCGGCGCGCCCCGGCTCGCCGGGATAGCCGGAGAGCCGCAGGTCGCGGTAGGCGCAGCTCTTCTCGTACAGGGTGCGCAGGAACCGGCCGTTGCCGAGCTCGTCGATCCAGGACTGGTCGACGACGTGCCCGCTGATGGAGCGCAGCTCCTCGATCGCCTCCTCGTCCCACACGTCCCCGTTGTCCGCGGCGAGGACCTCGCCGATGGCGGTGAGTTCGAGGGGGCGGTACGAGGGGAAGTCGACGCGGGTCGTGAAGCGCGAGGACAGGCCGGGGTTGGCGGCGAGCAGCCGGTCCATGCCCTCGGGGTAGCCCGCGAGGATCACGACGAGGTGGTCGCGGTTGTCCTCGGCGCGCTTGAGGAGGACCTGCAGCGCCTCGTCGCCGTACGCGTCGCCCTTGCCGTACCCGGAGTTGGAGAGCGAGTACGCCTCGTCGACGAAGAGGACCCCGCCGATGGCCGAGTCGATCAGTTCGTTGGCCTTCACGGCGGTCTGGCCGAGGTACTCCCCGACGAGGTCGGCGCGTTGCGCCTCCACCAGGTGGTCGCCGCCGAGCAGGCCGAGCGCGTAGAAGACCCGGCCGAGGATGCGGGCGACGGTGGTCTTGCCGGTGCCCGAGGGGCCGGAGAAGACGAAGTGTCGTTTCGGCGGCTGTACGGGAAGGCCCTGGGCGGCGCGCAGGCGCGCCATGTTCAGCTGGGCGGAGAGCGCCTTGACCTGGCGTTTGACCGGTTCCATGCCCACCATGCCCTCCAGTTCGGAGAGCGCGGCCTCCAGCAGCGCGGGGTCGGTGGGCCCCGGCGGCAGCTGCGTCGGACCGGCCTTGACCGGGATGATCGCCTTCTCGCGGACGGCGTCCGTCCCGGTGGGGCCGGTGGAACCGGAACCGGAAACGGAACCCGCGTCGGTGGCCGAAGGGGCGCCGACGGTGGGCAGTTCGGGGCCGGTGACCTTCACGTCACGCCCCTCCGTGCCGAACAGCGTGTCGATGCCGTCGGGCCCCTCCAGCACGTCCTGGCCCGCCCCGGTCAGGCTGATCGCGGCGGCGAGGTCGGCCGCCTCGTCGTACCCGTCGCCCTCGGCGATCGCCGCGAGCCGTGCCGAGGTGTCCATGAACGCGGCATCGACCCGGTGCACCGCGCGGTACAGCGGCAGGGCGGCGGCCGAGCGTCCTGTGCCCTCGTGGGCGCGGGCCAGCCAGTAGCGCAGCTCCTTGCGCTGCGGCTGCTCGCTGCGGCAGCGCATCAGGGCGGCGGACAGGAGCGGCTCGGCCTGGCCGTACGTCTCCAGGCGCACCCGCGCCATGCCGCCGAAGAGCCCGGCCTCGATGCCCAGCATCGGGTCGTCGATCAGCGGATCGGTGTGGCGCACCAACTGCTCCCAGTCCTTGACCAGGTAGGAGCGGCAGGCGTGCAGGAAGCGCACCTGCGGGTCCGCGTCGACGGGCGGCAGGCCCGCCAACGCCCGGTCGAGCTCGGGGACATGGCGGCCGTCGAGCCAGTGCGAGGCGTGCGCGAGCAGCAGGTCGCGGGTGCTCTCCAGGACGGGCTGCACCCACCAGCCCAGCCAGTACCAGGAGTTGAGGGCGCGCGCGTGGCGGGTGCGCTGTTCCCCGAAGCGGTCGCGGTGCTGGAACATCCGCAGCAGCGCCGTCGTCGTGTCGATGCGCAGGGCGTGCAGCCCGAGCCAGCCGTCGGCCATCCCGGGATCCATCCGTACCGCCGTCCGGAATTCCTCCTCCGCCTGCGGATAGGCGCCCATCGTGTAGGCGTCGACGCCCCGCAGCCAGGCGAGGTCGGCCGGGGCGGGTGAGCCCACCGCGTCGAAGTCCATCAGGTCCCCCACAAACCGTGCCCCCGTTTGCGTACCGCCGGACCTGTGCCCGCCGGCGACTGCGCTGAACCACTGCGCTGAACCACTGTGCTGCGGACGGGAGTTGCCTCGATGCGCAGAGCAGCCGTCCGAAAAGGCGCATCGATACGCATCGTACCTGCGGGGGAGCGGTCGGCCGTAGGGTGCCGCACCGGCGGATCGGCCGGAAAGGGCCGTCGGGGAGTCGATCGTATGGTGACCGACGGTGAGCGAATGTTGGCTCGCGGCGGCCGGAAATCGACCGCTGAGGGCAGAACGAAGCCCCCGATCACGGGGGAACAACCGGGGGCTTCGTGTCTGCGGGCGGTCCGTTAAGACCGCACATTCAGAACGTAAGTCCTGTAAGGGCCCTGGGTCAAGCAGAGTTGAGGCACTCGCAAAAACTCGTGGGGTCGTACGGAAGCGGGCTTGCGAAGGTTCAGCGGACCGCCGATGGGTCATCACTCTGGGTGACACCTTGGGTGGCTGAGGGTGCCCCACTGGGCCCGGTAATCACTTGGTATCCCTCTGGGCACTGTCGTACCAAGAGGTCGGCGAAGGGCCGGGAGGGGTCCTCGGTGAAGTGCCGGCGTTCCGCGGGCTCCCAGCCGTCCCAGAAGTCACTCTGGACGGATCCGTCCCGTCGGCGCCCCCGCTGCCACGCCTCCTCACGCGGCACGTCCATCCAGAGCACCGCCGCGAGGTGCGGGCGCAGCGCCCGGCGGCCCGCCCCGACGCCCTCGACGAGCACCACGGGCGCGGGCGGCAGAGGGGTGTCGGCGGGTCCGAAGCGGCGCTCGTGCCAGTCGTACGTCGCGTAGCGCGCCGTCGTGCCGCGCGAGAGCGGTCCGATGACCTCCCGCCGCAGCCGCTCCGTCCAGCCGAACAGCTCGGCGTGACTGGCGATGTCGTCGAGCCGCAGGACGGGCGCGCCGCCCGCCGCCTCGGCGAGCCGCCGGGCGAACGTCGACTTGCCCGAGCCCGCGTGCCCGTCCACCGCGACCAGCCGGACGGGTCCGCACGAGGGCGGCAGCCGGCGCAGCGCGTCGGCGAGGCGGGGGAGCGCGGGGGGCGGGGCGTGCGGCTGCTGTCCGGTCATCACCGGCAAGGGTACGACCGCGGAAGGATGTGTTCCGCGCGCCGTCGCAGGTCATGCCATTGGTTGAGGCCAATATTGGTGCGTACGGCAGTGTCCGGACCGCTGGCAGAAGTCGGCCGGTAACCGCCATAGTTGGCCCACTTCCGTGCACCTGACCCGACCTTCCGGATCCCGCCGGAAACCACGTCGACTGGGGGTCCCTCCATGGACCGAGCAGGCAGAACCGACCGTACCGACGACATCTCCCGCAGATCCGTCCTGGCCACGGCCGCCGCCGTGACCGCCCTCGCGGCGACCGCCGCTCCCGCCCTGGCCGCCGGGGCCGCGGCCGACCGGGAGAGCGCCCCGCGCGCGGACCGCCCGGTGGACAACCGCTTCTGGGTCTCGCTCAAGGACTGGCGCACCGGCACCCCCGAGGGCACCGCCCTCGTCACCGGCGCCCGCCCCGGCCTGCGGATCAAGAAGCCCGCGGGCCGCACCGAGTACACCGACCCGCACACCGGCAGGACGGCCACCTGGGAGTACGCCCGGTGGACCTCGCCCGTGCACCGCTGCGCCGTCCCCGCCACGGAGCTCATCGCGTCCTGGAACGCCGACACGCCGCCGGGCACCTGGCTCCAGGTCGAGCTGTGCGGCACGTACGCCGACGGGACGAAGAGCCCCTGGTACGTGATGGGCTGCTGGACCTCGGGCGACGACAAGGAGACCGACATCCGGCGGACCTCCGTCGACGACCAGACCGACGGCAAGTCGACGGTCTGGACGGACACGCTCTCCGTGGACGACGCGGCCGCGGGCCCGCGGGTCGTCTCCTACCGGCTGCGCCTGACGCTCCACCGGAGACCGGGCGCCACCGCGACCCCCACGGTGTGGCGCCTCGGCGCGATGGCGTCGGCCGTCCCCGACCGCTTCACGGTGCCCGCGACGGAGCCGGGCCCCGCCGGGGAGCTGAAGGTCCCGCGCTATTCGCAGGAGATCCACGCGGGCCAGTACCCGGAGTACGACAACGGCGGCGAGGCGTGGTGCAGCCCGACGTCTTCGCAGATGATCATCGAGTACTGGGGCCGCGGGCCGACGCCCGAGGAGCTGGCGTGGGTCGACCCGTCGTACGCCGACCCGCAGGTGTGCCACGCGGCCCGGCGTACGTTCGACTACCAGTACGACGGCTGCGGCAACTGGCCCTTCAACGCCGCGTACGCGGCGACGTACAAGGACCTCCAGGGTGTCGTCACCCGGCTCGCCTCGCTCACGGAGCTGGAGTCGCTGATCGCCGCGGGCATCCCGGCCATAACGTCCCAGTCGTTCCTCAAGGAGGAGCTGACGGGCGCGGGCTACGGCACGGCGGGCCATCTGATGACGGTCGTCGGCTTCACGGCGGACGGCGACGTGATCGCCAACGACCCGGCGTCGCCGAGCGACGCGGCGGTGCGACGCGTCTACCGGCGGCGTGAGTGGGAGAACATCTGGCTGAGAACGAAGCGCCTCAACGCCTCGGGCAAGGTCGTGTCGGGCACCGGTGGCGTCTGTTACCTGTACTTCCCGGCGAAACCGTCCGGGCGCCAGCGCGCCGCGCTGGCCGCCGTCGGGGTGCGCTGAGCGCGGTCGGGACATGACGCAGGCGCTGAGCGCCGTTGCACGGAAGGCGCCCGCTCCCGCGCGCAGACGGGCGCCTTCCGCGCGGTTCAGCGGGCGCCGGGGCCGTAGCCGGGCCGGGCCACCGCGCGCTTGCGGACGGAGTCCGTGCTCAGCGGCGGTGGCTGGTGGGGGCGGGTCGGGCCCTGCCGGTACTGCATCATCACGAACTGGGAGGCGATCTCCGGGAGCGGGGCGGCAGCGGTCGCGATCACCCAGCCCGGCCCCTTGACGGCGTGGTTGATCTGCCGCACGGCTCCGTCGGGGTGCAGGGCGTGGGACGACACGGTCGCCAGGTAGATGGGCCCCGCGAGGGGATGGCAGCGGACCTCGTGGGCCAGATTGATCAGCGCGGGATCGGCCGGGTGGTTCGTGACCGCGCGTCTGACGGCCGGACAGGCCCCTCGTGCCCAGTCCTCGGCCCAGTTCAGCAGCGTCCCCTCACGGGCCTCGTCGTCGAGGAGCATCCACCGCATGAGGTTGGTCGGTGTCCGGCCGCCGGGGAAGAGGGCCTTGAACTCGGCGTTGTAGACGACGATGTCCCAGTGGTCGTCGACGATGTACGCCATCGCGCCCGTGACCCCTTCGACGACCGTCTGCCAGGCCGCGTGCAGGGGTGTCCGGCCTCCCAAGTCCTGTCTGTCCAACCGCACTTGTCTGCGCCTCTCACGTCATGTCGTCGGCAGTTCGGCATCACTGCGACAGGGTAGGGCGGCCCGCCGTCCGGGGGAGCGAGGACCCGTCGGAGCCCGGCCAGGCCCGAGCGGAACACGAGTGGAACCCGACGGCTCGGCCGCTTTCCGGGACCAATACCCGCATTTCGCGCACCCTGTCGGCAGGTGCCGCGTTCTACGGTCACGTCAGACCTGATCACCGAATGCGGGGACCTTATGGATGTGCAGCAAACCCCAGCCCTGTCGGAACTGAGCGATCTCCAGCGCCGCGGCCGCGCGTGCGTCTCCTGCGGGGTCGCCCTGGACAACGCCACCGCCGTCGATCTCGGCAGCCGGCCGGACGTGGCCGTCGACCACCGCGCCGACCTGTTCCCCCGTGCCTGCCCGAGCTGTGCCGCGGGGGGAGTGTCGTGACGCTCGCGAGGGTCGCCGAGAGGCAGGGCAGGCTCCTGGACCACCTCGACCGGTGCGACTCCTGCCGGCGCCTCGCGTACTGCCCCCAGGGCAGGCGGCTCCAGCAGCTGGTGCGGGAGGCCCGTGATGCTCTGCGCCCGGTGTGATCAGCCCATCCGGCCGGGCCAGCCGTACACCACCCACGACATCCACGGCGCGTCGGCGGGCGGTGCCACCGTCCGCCTCCACGTGGCCTGTCCGGGCGCGGGAGGCGTCAGGGGCGTCGGGGCGCGCAGGTGACGCCGTCTCCCCCCGGGGACGCCGGTGACACACGTGTGCCCGCCCTCCCGCGCGGGAGAGCGGGCACACGTGAGGTCAGCGGTCCTCGCGGAAGGAGTCGCGCATGCCCTCGGCCTTGTCGCGCATGTCGTCCGCGGCGTCCTTGGCCTTGCCCTTGGCCTTGTCGGTCTTGCCCTCGGCTGCCATCCGGTCGTTTCCGGTGGCCTTGCCCATCATCTCTTTGGCCTTGCCCTTTGCCTTGTCCATGGCGTTGTCGCCCATGACGGCTCCTCTGGTCGGGGATGCCCCCACGCTATGAGATGCGGAGAAGTAGCGCATTTCGGGCCCCGCCGTCACCGCGGGTCACCTGGCCGGGTCCACCACCCAGTCCGGGTGGCCCGGCATCGGCGGCGTCCTGTCGCCGTACAGCCACGGGTGGAGGAAGCCCTCCAGGTCCTGGCCCGCGACCTTCGACGCCAGCTCGACGAACTGCCGGGTGCTCGCCGTGCGGCCCTTGAAGCCGCTCACCCAGGCGCGCTCGATCTTCCGGAACGTGGCGTCGCCGACCTGCTCGCGCAGCGCGTACAGGACCAGGGCCGAGCCGTCGTACCGCATGCGCTTGAAGAGGTTCGGCTCGGTCGGCTCCGCGGGGGCGCCGTAGTCCCTGCGCCACTGGTCGTGGGCCTGGTAGGCGGTCTTCATGGCCGCCTCGAAGCTGTCCCCGCCGTGCTGCTCGGAGTACTCCCGCTCGTAGAAGCGCGCGTGCCCCTCGCTCAGCCACAGGTCGGACCAGCTCTTGAGGGCCACGCTGTCGCCGAACCACTGGTGGGTCAGCTCGTGCACCAGGTTCCGCTCGGCGTCGACCCGGGTGCCGAGCAGGTCCGCCTTCGGGACGAGCGAGAGGGTCTGGGTCTCCAGGGCCACGCCGAGATCGGTGTCGCCGACCAGGACGCCGTAGCGGTCGAAGGGGTAGGGGCCGAGCTTCTCCTCCAGCCACTTCAGGTGGTCCGGGGTGAGCGCCCGGTACGCGGCCGTCGGCTCGACCAGCGAGTCCGGGACGACGTCGCGCAGCGGGAGGCCGCCGGGCCCCTCGCCGTCGATCAGCCGGAACTTGCCGATGGCGAGCTGCACGAGCTGGGTGGAGAGCGGCTGTTCGGAGTCGTACGTCCAGCGCACCCGTCCGCCGGGGCGCTCGGTGCGCGAGACCAGCCTGCCGTTGGCGACGGCCGTGCGGTCGCCCGGCGTGGTGATCCGGAAGGTGATCGGCGCCCGCCTGCTCGGATGGTCGTCGGCGGGGAAGATCAGCCGGGCGCCGTTCGGCTGCGGATAGACCACCGTGCCGTCGGGCGTAGGGATCCAGCCGTAGTCCTCGATCGCGTCGTCGCGGTGCCGGGTCTGCGTCGGGTCGGCGGTGTACGTGACCTTGACCGTGAAGGAACTGCCCCTGTCTATGGGGGACTTGGGGGTGACCGTCAGCTCGTCTCCGGCGCGGGAGGTGAGCGCCTCGGAGCCGTTCACGGTGACGGTGTGCAGGGTGTTGCCGCCGAAGTCCAGATTGAAGCGCGAGAGCGCCTGCGTGGACCTGGCCTTGATCGTCGTCGTCGCCTCGAACGGGGTCCTGGGCGCCTGCCAGTCGAAGTCCAGGTAGTAGCGGTCCACCTGGTACCCGCCGTTCCCGTCCAGCGGGAACATCGGGTCGCCGAGACCGGGGGCGCCCGGCGACGGCTTCTCGGCGGTGGCCGGTGCGGCCTGCGAGACGGGTGCGGTGAGGGCCGCCGCCGCGGTGATCGCGGCCGCGAGGGCGAGCCGCGCTCTGCGGCGCGGGCGGGGCGACGTCGTCCGGTTCGTGCTCATCGGGAACCTCTCGGTCGTACGGTGCACGGGCGAACGGACGGGGGCAGCCTGCACACCCCGCCGTCCGTATGTAGACGCGCGGCACCGGGCCCGAGTTGTGGGGTGACCAAGGTCTCCCCCGCGCGGGCCGCTTCTGCTGGCATGGTGGAGAGGGATCCCGTCCGGTGTGTGCACGCGAGGGGATCGTCCGGGGGGACGTCACCTGTCAGACGAACGTCAGCGAGAAGACATGACTGCGACCTCTGCCACCGCCGTCCGCGCCAAGGCCCGCACCGGCGGCCCCGAGGAGGACGGGCACAAGATCCTGGAGCACCTCGCGGGCTGGACCCTCGTCGTCGTGCTCGCGATGCTCGTCACCCAGACCGGCCTGATGTGACGCCGCTCTCCTGATCGCCGGGGCGGCCGGACTCCACCAGGCCCGCCCGCCAGTGCCGCGCAGGCACCCCCACGAGTCCGTACAGCCACCGCACCGGAGAGCGCCGGTGCAGCAGCGTCACGCCGGCCGCCATCGCGAACAGCGGGAGCCCGACCCAGCCGCCGGTCAGGCGCACCAGGACGCTGGCGAGGAGCGCGCCCACGAAGGGCAGCCCGTAGACCCCGGCCGCCGCGATGGCGACGGCGAGGAGCCTCGGCACCTTGCGCTCCTCGTCGGCGCCCGGCAGTGACCAGCCCTCCATGAGCCAGCCGATCTCGGTCACCAGCATGGTTCCGATCACCGCCGCCCCGAAGAGCAGCAGCGCCAGGAACGTTCCGGACGTCAGGAAGTCCAGTACGTGATTGACGACGCTGTCCCGCGGCCAGTCGGCGAAGTCCCCGGCCCCGGACGACAGGAAGCGCTCGTACCCGCTGCCGTCCCAGCCGTGGATCAGCGTCCCGAACAGCAGGAAGTACCCGCCGACGCAGTTCAGGTACGCCCAGTAGCCCGCGCCCACGAGCACCAGGGCCTGTGCCACGAGGAATCCGAGGATCGCGGCCACCGGGAGCCCGCCCGCGTAGAACAGCACGAACCCCGCCCACACGTCGTCGTGCCCGTCGGCCACGTGCATGGTCGCCCAGGACGGGTTCTGCCACAGCAGGAAGAGCCCGGTCGGCACCAGCAGGACGGCGGCGAAGAGCCCCGTGAGGGCGAGATAGGGGTTGGCGGCCCGGCTGCGCGTGCGCGGCCCCTCGCCCGCGTTGATCCGCTCCCACACCTGCAGCTGCCGCCCGGCCGAGACGGCGAACGTGGCGCCGATCGCGTACGCCCAGAAGAGGGCGGCCTGGATCTGGATCATGCCGGGTCCCTCATGCCGTGTCCCTCATGCCGAGGCCTTCAGGGTGAGTCCGCCCGCCACGATCGAGTCCGAGGTGACCAGCGCCTGTTCCGCGCTCACGTCCGTCATGAAGACGAACGGCGGCACGACGGGCGGCACCGGCAGCGTGTCGGGCGTGAAGGTGAGGCAGAGGATGCCCTCCAGGCACCCCTTGAACTTGGTCAGGTAGAGCGTGACCCGACCGCTCAGGTCCAGCGTGTCGGCGCCCAGGGCGAGTTCCTCGCGCCCGTCGCGCGTCCTGAGCCGGTAGTCGGTGAGCGAGGCCGCCTTCATGCGAAGCACCATGACCTTCAACGGGCCGTCCACGGTGGGGATCTCGCGGACGCCCGCCAGGATGAAGCCCTGCGGCGCGAAGAGCGTCGTGGTGATGGTCGGCGGGACGCGCGTCGCCACGATCGCCTCCGACGCGGCCGCCTTCGCCTGCGCCGGGGCCGCCCGCGCCGGGCTCCCGTGCACCACGAGCCCGGCGACGATCGCCACCGGCAGCAGCACGCCGAGCGTCCGGGTGCCCTGCCCGTCCCGCACCTTGGGACGCGCCGGGTCCTCCTCGGCGTCGCTCGGCACCGGCGTCCACCCGAACCCCATGGCGCTGCCCGCGATCCCGAGCAGCATGCCGACCAGGAACCCGCCGAGGTTGGTCGCCGCGAACGAGAGCACCGAGAGGATCAGGGCGTTGACGCTCACGTAGTGGTGCGCGTGCGGCAGCAGCCACAGGAAGAGTCCCGCCACGACGAGGGCGATCCCGATGCCGAGCGCCGCGATCCCGCCGAGCCCCAGGCTGACCAGGACGGTCAGCGGGGAGAGCGGGGTCAGGACCAGCTCGGCGCCGCCGAGGATCAGCAGCAGCCCGCCCCAGAAGGGCCGGGTGCGCCGCCACCTGCGGACCACCCGGCGCTGCTCGGGCCACGGCAGCCGCCGGTCGAGCCGGCCGCCGCCGTCGGTGCGGAAGGGCCTGACCCCGCCTCTGCCGCCGCCGGTCAGAAGCACTTCTTGCCGCCGAGGCTGACGTCGACCCGCATGCCCTTGAGCCGGAAGTTGCCCCCCGTCGCCGACCAGGCGTGCGACTTCACCCCGGCGACCTCGATGTCCCCGGCCTGCAGCCCGAACTTGCCCTTCTCGCCCTTGACCCCGGGCACCTCGTCGAGCGTCGAGGCGTCCCGGCCGATCTCGGCGGTACCGAAGCGGGCGTCGCCCACCAGGTCCTCGCCGTCGATGACGAGGTTGCTGGCCGTGACGTTTCCGGCGTCGCCGCCCGCGGTCAGCTTGAAGACGACGTTGCCGACCGGGGTCTTCACCTCGGCGGCCTGGCAGATGTCGGTGAGGGTGGCGTCGCCGATCCCGAGGAGCGCCACGGGGTGCCCCTTGCCGTCGACGTCCCGGTCCGTCTGCACGTACGACGACAGGCCTTCGCTGGTCAGTTTGCCGGACGACACCTGGAAGCTGGTGCCGGAGACGGCGAAGGACGCGGCGAGCGCGCCCTCGGCCATCACGGAGGCCATGACGCCGACGGCCAGGACGGCCGGCAGGGCCACCACGGCTGTCTTCTTCCAGGATGTCCTGCCCTCGGGCAACGCGCTGCGTGCTGCGCCCACTGTCTTCCTCCCGTACGTCAATTCGCGGTGCGTGGCGTGCGTAAGGGGAGTGCGTGAAGCGCCGTCGGGAGCCGGCCGGCAGGAGGCACTGGTCTGCCATACTGCGGACATCCCGAGGCAGTTGGAGACTAGGGCCGAAATTGAATAATAGTCAACAGCGCGGCAGCGACCGCTCCGCGGCACGTCGCGCCGAACTCATCACCATCGGCCGGAAGCTGTTCGCCGACACGTCCTACGACGCCCTGTCGATGGACGACATCGCGAAGCAGGCGGGCGTCGCCAAAGGGCTGATCTACTACTACTTCAAGTCCAAGCGCGGCTATTACCTCGCGATCATCGAGGACTCCGTCACCGATCTGGTGGCGCGCGCGGGCCGCCACGACGACCTCCCGCCGGTGGAGCGCGTGCAGCGCACGATCGACGGCTACCTGCGGTACGCCGAGCACCACCAGGCGGCGTACCGCACGATCATCAGCGGCGGCGTCGGCTTCGACGCCGAGGTGCACGCCATACGGGACGGCGTGCGGGAGGCGCTGATCACCGCGATCGCCGAAGGGGCGTACGGGCGCAAGGACATACCGCAGCTGGCCCGCACCGCGCTGATCGGCTGGATGTGCGGGGTGGAGGGCGTCACGCTCGACTGGATCGGCCACCGGGAGCTGTCGCGCGAGAGGGTCGGCTCGCTCCTGGTGCGCACCCTCGGGGACACGCTGCGGGTCATCGAGGACTTCGAGCCGTCGTATCCGGCGCCGGCGCACCCCTGAGCCCTGCCACGCGAAAGGGGCGGGAGCCGACCGGCTCCCGCCCCGATTACCGTGTACGGAACGTCAGTTGATGGCCTTGATCAGCTCACCGTTGGACGTGTCCCCGCTGAGCTCCCAGAAGAAGGTGCCGCCGAGGCCCTGCTGGTTCTTGTAGTTCATCTTCCCCGCGATGGTGGCCGGGGTGTCGTAGCTCCACCAGTTGTTCCCGCAGTGCGCGTACGCGGTCCCGCCGACGGTGCCGTTGGCCGGGCACTTGGTCTTCAGCTGCTTGTAGTCGTCGATGCCCTGCTCGTACTTGCCCGCCGCGGGGCCCGTCGCGGTGCCGCCCGGCGCCTTCTGCGTGACGCCCGTCCAGCCGCGGCCGTAGAAGCCGATGCCGAGCAGCAGCTTGTTCGAGGGGACGCCCATGCCCTTGAGCTTCTTGATGGTGGCGTCGGAGTTGTAGCCGTCCTTCGGTATGCCGCTGTAGGAGGTGAGCGGCGAGTGCGGGGCGGTCGGGCCCTTCGCGTCCCAGGCCCCGAAGTAGTCGTACGTCATGGGGTTGTACCAGTCGACGTACTGGGCGGCGCCCGCGTAGTCGGCGGCGTCGAGCTTGCCGCCCGCCGCGGCGTCGGCCGGGATCGCCGAGGTCACGAGGTTGCCGCTGCCGAACTTCGAACGGACCGCGGACATCAGGTTCTTGTACGCCGCACGGCCGCTGGTGTCACAGGTGAGGCCGCAGGTGTTGGGGTACTCCCAGTCGATGTCGATGCCGTCGAAGACATCGGCCCACTTGGAGTTCTCGACCAGGTCGTAGCAGGACTGGGCGAAGGCCGCGGGGTTCTTCGCCGCCTCGGTGAACCCGCCCGACCAGGTCCAGCCGCCGAACGACCAGAGGACCTTGAGGCCGGGGTGCTTCTTCTTCAGCTTGCGCAGCTGGTTGAAGTTGCCGCGCAGCGGCTGGTCCCAGGTGTCGGCCACGCCGTCCACGGACTGGTCCGCGGTGTAGGCCTTGTCGGTCGCCGCGTAGGCGTCGCCCATCGTGCACTTGCCGCCCTGGACGTTGCCGAAGGCGTAGTTGATGTGGGTCAGCTTGGCCGCGGAGCCGGACGTCTCGACGTTCTTGACGTGGTAGTTCCGGTCGTAGACGCCCCACTCGGTGAAGTATCCGACGACCTTGGAACCGGCGGCGACCTTCGTCGCGGTGGACCGGTCCTGCTCGGCGGCGGCGCTGCCCGCGCCGGCCAGCAGTCCCGCGCCGAGGACGGTGCAACAGGCGGTGGCGAGGAGCGCCCGGAACGAGGCGCGGGAGGTGTGCGGTCTGAGCATCGTGTCTCCTCGTGGGGGGAAACCTGGAGGGGGAAGTAGTGCCGTGGACCTGCGTGTGACTTGGCATGAACGCGTTAAGACGTTCGGGGGAACAGTAGGAGGACTAGACCAGTGTGGTCAATGGTTCGTACCAATCGGGCCGCCACGGGCGATCTTCGGCTATCTTTCAAGTAAGCGGTCGTTAACTAGTGACTGGCCGCCGCCGATCGGTCATACTCAACGCGCCACAGCCGCAGGTCAGCTGCCTCCGTGACCCGGAGGAAGAGCCCGGCTCGGCATCGTTTCCCGGCGGCGCCGCCCCACCCAGCGCGGGCGTCCGCCGCAGCCCCACAGGGAGGAGAGCGTCATGCCCGACCACATCGCGCCGTCGGTGGAGCGTCAGCTGCCCACGGATGAGGCCAGGGATCTGCTCTCGCTGGTCCGGGACATAGCCCAGCGCGAGATCGCCCCGAAGGCGGCCGAGGAAGAGGACGCCGGGCGCTTTCCCCGCGAGGTCTTCACGCTGCTCTCCGAATCCGGCCTCCTCGGACTGCCGTACGACGCGGAGTTCGGCGGCGGCGACCAGCCGTACGAGGTCTATCTCCAGGTCCTCGAAGAGCTCGCCGCGGCGCGCCTGACCGTCGGTCTCGGCGTCAGTGTCCACACCCTCTCCTGCCACGCGCTCGCCGGATACGGCACCAAGCAGCAGCAGGCCGACCACCTGCCGGCCATGCTCGGCGGCGGGCTCCTCGGCGCGTACTGCCTGTCCGAGCCCGCGTCCGGCTCCGACGCCGCCTCGCTGCGCACGAAGGCGGTCAGGGACGACGAGGGCTGGGTCATCACCGGCACCAAGGCGTGGATCACGCACGGCGGCATCGCCGACTTCTACACGGTCATGGCCCGCACCGGCGGCGAGGGTCCCCGCGGCGTCACGGCCTTCCTGGTGCCGGGCGACGCCGAGGGGCTGACCGCCGCGGCGCCCGAGAAGAAGATGGGCATGAAGGGCTCGCCCACCTCCCAGATCAACTTCGACGGCGCACGCGTCCCGGACGCGCGCCGCATCGGCGATGAGGGCCAGGGCTTCGCCATCGCCCTCTCCGCGCTCGACTCGGGACGGCTCGGCATCGCGGCCTGCGCCATCGGCGTGGCCCAGGCGGCGCTCGACGAGGCCGTCTCGTATGCCACCGAGCGGCGGCAGTTCGGCCGGCCCATCGCCGACTTCCAGGGGCTGCGTTTCATGCTCGCGGACATGGCGACGCAGATCGAGGCGGGCCGGGCGCTCTATCTGGCCGCGGCAAGGCTCCGCGACGCCGGACGGCCGTTCGCCAAGCAGGCGGCCATGGCCAAGCTGCTGTGCACGGACGCCGCGATGAAGGTGACGACGGACGCCGTGCAGGTCCTCGGGGGGTACGGCTACACCGCGGACTTCCCCGTGGAGCGCCTCATGCGCGAGGCCAAGGTGCTGCAGATCGTCGAGGGCACCAATCAGATCCAGCGCATGGTCATCGCACGTCACCTCGCGGGTCCCGACTCCCGCTGAACCGGCCGTAGTTCACCGGCGGTGGGCCGTAGCTCACCGGCGGTGCCACCAGCCGCGCCCACTCCGGGTCGTGGCGCCCGGGCAGCGTCCTGCCGCGGTCGGCCCAGAGGCGGAGCAGCGTGCCGTAGATCGGCGGGTCCTGGAAGTGCGGCTGCTGGTGGGGGTGCTGGTAGAGCTGGTGCGGTTGTTGATGGGGCTGTTGGTACGCCTGCTGGGGCTGCTGCTGGTAGGCGTACTGGTGCGGCTGATGGTGCGCAGGTGAGTGCGGGTGCGGCGGGGGCTCCTGCGGCCGCTGGGGAACCGATTCTGCGGCGGCGGGCAGCGTCACCAGGGTGCGCCGACGGCGTCCGGTGGGGAACTGGGCCGGGCCCGTCTCGGTACCCGTGTCCGTGGGGGTCATGCCGGACCAACGGCGCCCGCCGCGCGGAGGTCACCGTCCCGGAGAATCGAGCGTCTGTGCCCGGCGTGCCCGTACGGCCCATCGGGCGCACGGGCGGCCGCGGCGCGCGGGTCGCGCGCGTGTATGGCTCCGCCTCGACAACTGACGTACCGTCAACTCCGCGTCGGAGGCCACCACCGCCCCGGCTGCCCTGAACTGCCGTGCAACCAGGGAGGTTTGACGTGGCAGACGACCGTCCGGTCCCGCTCGACGAATACCCCGTGCACCAGGTCCCCCTGTCGATGAAGCACGTCGCGACAGGCGACCGCAACGCCTATGACCGCTGCATCTTCCACCTCTTCGACCACCGGGGCCGCGCCCTGCTCATCCTCGGCCTCGGGGTCTATCCGAACACCGGTGTCATCGACGCGTACGCCACGCTGCGTACCGGGGACACGCTCCACGCCGTACGGGCCAGTGACGCCCTCGGCGAGGACCGGATGAACCTCCGCGTCGGCCCGCTGCGCATCACCGTGGACGAGCCGCTGCGCCGCATCCGGCTCGCATGCGCCGCCGACCCGGCCGACCCCGCCTCCCTCTCGTACGACCTCACCTGGACCGCCGACTTCCCCGCCCTGTGGGAGCCGCACCACGTCCAGCGCCGCGGCGACCGGCTCACCCTCGAAGGGCGCCGCTTCGTGCAGGCGGGACGGCCCTGCGGTGTGATCCGCGCGGGCGGCGAGGAGACCGTCGTGGCACCGGGGGAGTGGACCGCGACCCGCGACCGCAGCTGGGGCGTGCGGCCCATCCCCGGTGAGGAACGCGGGCTCCTGGAGGAGGAGTTCGCCACCGAGGGCTTCCACTGGATCTGGTGTCCGGTCCGCTTCGACGACCGGTTCCTCATGGTCATCGCCCAGGAGGACGCCGACGGCTACCGCACCCTCAACGACGCCACGCTCGTGCGGCCCGGCCTGCGCGACCGCCAACTCGGCTGGCCGCAGGCCGACATCGTCTACCGCTCAGGCACCCGGCACCCCGAGCGCGCCGTCATCCACCTCACCGACCCCGACGACCGCAAGCCCCTGGAGCTCGGCGTGCGGGTCCTCGCCTCGCTGCCGCTCGCCGTGGGCGCCGGCTACCCGCCCGCCGACGACTGGCAGCACGGCACGTGGCGCGGCCGCGACTGGACCGACCGCCGCACCTACGACCTGTCGGACCCCGCCGCCCACCCCCTGGCCGCCTACGGCGTCATCGACCACGCGGCACGCTTCACCCTGAACGGGCAGACGGGATACGGCATTTTCGAACACGGCAGCTTCGGCCGTCACGACCCGAGCGGCTTCACCGGCTTCGACTCCGTGGCACCCTGAGCCACCGGCAGGAGGGAGGAGTACGCACATGGCAACGGCACCCCGCCCCCGCACCACCACCCGCGAACCGGAGGACCTCGCCCGCCGCCTCACCGCCTGGCTCGAACGGCGCCTGCCCGGCGCCAAGGCGGTCGACGTGACCGTACCCGAGTCCAACGGCATGTCCAGCGAGACCCTGCTCCTCACCGTCGAACACCCCGAACCGCCGCTCAGGAGCTGCGCGTTGCGCGTGGCGGCCGACCCGGCGGCGTACACGGTCTTCCCCGTCTACGACATGCCGCGCCAGTACCGCACGATGCGGCTCGTCGCCGAGCACAGCGACCTGCCGGTGCCCCGCGTGCTCTGGCTGGAAGAGGACCCCGGTCCGCTCGGCGCGCCCTTCTTCGTCATGGAGCGGGTCGACGGCCGTGTCCCGCCGGACGTCATGCCCTATACGTACGAGGGCAATTGGCTGCACGCGGCGACCGACACCGAACGCGCCCGCCTCGAAGAGGCGTCGATACGGATCCTCGCCCACCTGCACGACCAAGTGCCGCCGGGCGCCGCCGACTTCCTCGCGCTGCCCGGCGAGGGCAGCGCGCTGCGCCGCCACGTCACGGCCCAACGCGCCTACTACGAGTGGGTGGTGAGCGGACTGCCGCGCTCACCCGTCATCGAGAGCGCCTTCGACCGGCTCGAAGAGCTGTGGCCGCAGGACACGGGTGAGTCCGTCCTCAACTGGGGCGACGCGCGCATCGGGAACATCATCTACGACGGCTTCGAGCCGGCCGCCGTCCTCGACTGGGAGATGGCGTCGCTCGCCCCGCGCGAGGTGGACCTCGGCTGGATGGTCTATCTGCACCGCTTCTTCCAGGACCTGACGGTGAGTTTCGGCCAGCCGGGACTGCCGGACTTCCTGCGCCGCGACCGCATCGAGGAGGCCTACGCCCGGTTCACCGGGCACACGCCGCGCGACATGGACTTCTACACGCTGTACGCGGCGCTGCGGCACGCGATCGTCATGCTCCGCGTCGCCTACCGGCAGGTCCACTTCGGCGAGGCCGCCGTGCCCCGGAGCGCGGAGGTCGCGGACACGCTGATCCTGCACCACGGCAGTCTGGCCGCCATGGTGCAGGGCAGCTACTGGTGAATCCGGCGGGTCAGGCGGCGGGCCGGTCCTGGCGGGGCACCCGCATGGGGCGCGAGCCCGGCCCGTTCACGTGCGAGAACGGCTGGGTCCGCCAGTCGAGCCCCTGAGGGAGCGTCAACAGCAGGGCGGTGTCCTGCTCCTGAACCTCCGTCGACTCGTCGGCGGGCTCCGCGTCGGCGGCGTCCCGGCCGGTGCCGGCGCAGACCGTCAGGCCGAACGGGTTCCACGGAGTCGCGCACAGCGCGTGCTCGGGCAGCACGTCCTCGTCCGCGAGGAGCGCGATGGGCTGCCCGCAGTCGGGGCAGTTCACCCGGTACATCTCGAAGGTGTCGTAGGAGTCGAGAAAGGCGTCTGCCGGTTCGACGCCCTCCGGCTCGGGCTCGGCGGCCGACTGCTGCTTGGCGCGGGCAGACCGGCCGGGGCGCTTCAAATTCTGCATGGGAATCTCCCCCTCGGGTGGGCCGACAAGGCGCTGCGGCCTCGACCACAGCAAGCACTTCCCGTCCCGTCGTGGGGGTAATCGTTGCATCCCGTCGGACACGGTCACAGCACTGTGGTATTCGTCACATGCCGCGTGGAGTTGCCCGGTCGCGGGGAGGCGAGGGGGTCACCTCCGGGCGCTCAGGTATCCGGAGGGATCAAGAGCCCTGTAGGTTCGCCGCATGGAGGAGCTGGACCGACAGATCGTGCAGCTGCTCGTCAAGGACGGGCGGATGAGCTACACCGACCTGGGCAAGGCCACGGGCCTGTCCACGTCGGCCGTGCACCAGCGCGTGCGCCGCCTGGAGCAGCGGGGCGTCATCCGCGGGTACGCGGCGGTCGTCGACCCCGAGGCGGTCGGCCTGCCGCTCACCGCGTTCATCTCGGTGAAGCCCTTCGACCCCAGTGCCCCCGACGACATCGCCGACCGGCTCGCGGGCGTCCCCGAGATCGAGGCGTGCCACAGCGTGGCGGGCGACGAGAATTACATCCTCAAGGTCCGCGTCGCCACCCCGCTGGAGCTGGAGCACCTGCTCAGCCGCCTGCGGGCGCTCGCCGGTGTCTCCACCCGCACGACGGTCGTCCTCTCCACCCCGTACGAGGCGCGCCCGCCCCAGGTGTGACCCCCGCGTCGGCCGCCCGCCGGCAGGGGCGAGACTGGTGCCCATGAGCCAGAGCACCGCCCCCGGGAACGACCCCCAGGATCCATCGAACCACCGCACCGTGCTGCTGCGCGGCGGCGACGTCCACAGCCCCGCCGATCCGTTCGCGACCGCGATGGTCGTCGAACGCGGACACGTCGCCTGGGTCGGCTCCGAAGGCGCCGCGGACGCCTTCGCCGACGGCGTCGACGAGGTCGTCGACCTGGCGGGCGCCCTGGTCACCCCGGCGTTCACGGACGCCCACGTGCACACCACGGCCACCGGCCTCGCCCTGACGGGACTGGACCTGACCCGGGCCGGTTCGCTGGCCGACGCACTCGTTCTCGTCCGCGAACACGCCGCCGCGCGACCGCACGACACCGTCCTCCTGGGACACGGCTGGGACGCCTCCCGCTGGCCCGGCGGCCGCCCGCCCACGCGCGCGGAGCTCGACGAGGCGGCCGGCGGCCGGCCGCTCTACCTCTCCCGCATCGACGTCCACTCGGCGGTCGTCACCACCGCGCTGCTCGACCTCGTGCCCGGCGTCACCGAGCGCACCGGCTACCGCCCGGACGCCCCGCTGACCGCCGACGCCCACCACGGGGTGCGCGCCGCGGCGCTCGCCGCCGTGACCCCGCACCAGCGCACGGAGGCCCAGCGCGCCGCGCTCGCGCACGCCGCCTCGCTCGGCATCGGCTCCGTGCACGAGTGCGGGGGCCCCGAGATCTCCGACGAGGACGACTTCACCGGGCTGCTGCGGCTCGCCGCCGAGGAGGCGGGTCCGCGCGTCGTCGGCTACTGGGCGGAACAGGACGTCGAGCGGGCCCGGGACCTCGGCGCGGCCGGCGCCGCGGGCGACCTCTTCGTCGACGGCGCCCTCGGCTCGCACACCGCCTGCCTGCACGAGCCGTACGCGGACTCGGCCGCCGCCCGCACCGGCACCGCCCACCTGGACGCCGCGGCCGTCGCCGCCCACGTCGCCGCGTGCACGGAGGCGGGCCTCCAGGCGGGCTTCCACGCCATCGGGGACGCCGCGGTGACCGCGGTGGTCGACGGCGTGCGCGCGGCCGCGGAGAAGGTCGGCACGGCCCGCGTGCGCGCCGCCCGGCACCGGATCGAGCACGCCGAGATGCTCACCCCCGAGACCATCGCCGCCTTCGCCGAGTTCGGCCTCACCGCGTCCGTCCAGCCCGCCTTCGACGCGCTGTGGGGCGGCGAGGACGGCATGTACGCCCAGCGGCTCGGTGCCGAGCGGGCCCGCACCCTCAACCCGTACGCGGCCCTCCTGCGCACCGGCGTGCCCCTCGCCTTCGGCTCCGACAGCCCCGTCACCCCGCTGGACCCGTGGGGCACCGTGCGGGCCGCCGCCTTCCACCGGACGCCCGAGCACCGCGTCTCCGTGCGGGCCGCGTTCACCGCCCACACCCGCGGCGGCTGGCGGGCCGTCGGCCGCGACGACGCGGGCACGCTGGTGCCGGGCGCCCCCGCGGACTACGCCGTGTGGCGCACCGACGACCTGGTGGTGCAGGCCCCCGACGACCGGGTGGCACGCTGGTCGACCGATCCGCGCTCCGGTACGCCGGGTCTGCCCGACCTGTCGCCCGGCGCCGATCTGCCCGTCTGCCTGCGCACGGTGGTGGGCGGCCGGCCGGTGTTCGTGCGGCCGGAAGAGTGATGTACCGGCGGTGCGCGCCGCGGATCGCGCCCCCGTGCGGCGACGCACGACCTGGGAATCCTCGGCGCTGACCTGGCCGCTTTCGAAGTCGCCGCAGTTCAGCGGGGTATTGACAGAGAGCCGCCGTGGGCCGGTAGGTTCGGCCGGGTCCACCACAGGACGTCAGACCGGCGAACCTCCACGCAGTCGTCGAACGCCGCTGGGTCACGGGTGGTGTGCCGCACCGGCGCACCACCACTGGGAGCCAGGTCCAGCGCCCGCGACGCGGAGGCGAGGGAACGTATCAGCCGGTCGGCAGGTGTGACCCGGGTGGGGCCCGGACGCTCAGTAGACAACGGCTTTCGGTCGATCCGCAGCCAGCGGGTCCCAGGCCGGCCCGAAGGGCGCCGGGCCCCGATCCGCTGTACGTTCCGCCCTCGCGAAGCCCCGCTTCCCGCCTCCTTCGGCGGGTGCTCGCGGCCCCGACGTCCGTGCCGCGACTGCGCCGCAGGCCGGGGCCACTATGGTGGTCCTCTGCGTACGAACGAAGGGGCAGTAGTGAACGACGGCGGTCGGGTCTCCGAAGCAGGGGACCAGGGGAGGCAGTTCGGCTCGCTCGGCACGGCCTTGGTGATCATTCCGACCTACAACGAGGCGGAGAACATCCAGTCCATCGTCGGCCGGGTGCGTGCCTCCGTGCCGGACGCGCACATCCTGGTCGCCGACGACAACAGCCCCGACGGCACCGGCAAGATCGCCGACGAGCTCGCGGCCGGGGACGAGTCGGTCCACGTGCTGCACCGCAAGGGCAAGGAAGGGCTCGGCGCCGCCTACCTCGCGGGCTTCCGCTGGGGCCTCGACAACGACTACGGCGTGCTCGTCGAGATGGACGCCGACGGCTCCCACCAGCCGGAGGAGCTGCCCCGGCTGCTCACCGCGCTGAAGGGCGCCGACCTCGTGCTCGGCTCGCGCTGGGTGCCGGGCGGCCGGGTCGTCAACTGGCCCAAGCACCGCGAGTTCATCTCCCGCGGCGGCAGCACGTACTCGCGTCTGCTGCTCGACGTGCCCATCCGCGACGTGACGGGCGGCTACCGCGCCTTCCGCCGCGAGACCCTGGAGGGGCTCGGCCTCGGCGAGGTCGAGTCGCAGGGGTACTGCTTCCAGGTCGACCTGGCGCGCCGCGCAGTCAAGGCGGGCTACCACGTCGTCGAGGTGCCCATCACGTTCGTCGAGCGCGAGCTCGGGGACAGCAAGATGAGCCAGAACATCGTGGTCGAGGCGCTGTGGCGGGTCACCGCCTGGGGCGTGGGGGAGCGCGTCGGCAAGGTCATCGGCCGCAAGCAGCTCTGAGGGGCGGTGGGTGCGCGGCCGGTACCGGCCGCGGCCGGGCTTCTTGATCATCCCCCTTATCCCGGACTGAGGTGCCGCCAGGCACACTGGGAGCATGACGACTGGCGCACCGCCTCCCACCAGACCTGCCCGGCCCCGGCGCTCCGGGCCCCTGAGGTACCTGCCGCTCGGGATCGCCGCGTGGCTGGTCCTGGAAATCTGGCTGCTCACCGTCGTGGCGGGCGCCACGAGCGGGCTCGTGGTCTTCCTGCTCCTCGTGGGCGGCCTGGTGCTCGGCTCCGCCGTGATCAAGCGCGCGGGGCGCAGGGCCTTCCGCAAGCTCAGCGAGGCGGTGCAACAGCAGCAGCGGACGGGCGTGGCGCCTGCCCAGGAGAGCGGGGGCGGCGGCGCCCTCACGATGCTGGGTGGGCTGCTGATCATCCTGCCCGGACTGATCTCGGACGCCCTGGGGCTGATCCTGCTGGTTCCGCCGGTCCAGAAGGCGCTCGGGCGGTACGCGGAGCGGACCTTCGAGCGCAAGGTGCGCGAGGCGACGCCCGGCGGCCTCGGGGACGCCTTCCAGCAGGCGCGCATGCACCGCCCCGACGGCAACGTGGTGCAGGGCGAGGTCATCAGGAACGACGAGCCCGCCCCGCGCGGCACGCGCCCGGACGACCCGCAGCTGCCGCGCTGAGAGAGCGCGCGAAGAGGGGCGGGGCCGCAGCTTCAGCTGCGGCCCCGCCCCTCTTCGTACTGCTTGTACTGCGTGGTGCTGTACTGCGTTTGTGCGGTGTGCGGACGGCCGCCGTCAGGCGGACTTCCTGCTGTCGCGCGGGTGCACCGCGATGTTCATGGCGCCCGACCGGAGGACCGCGAGGCGCTCCTCCAGGACCTCTTCGAGTTCCTCTCGGGTACGGCGCTCCATGAGCATGTCCCAGTGCGTACGCGCCGGCTTGCCCTTCTTCTCCTCAGGTCCGTCGCCGTCTACCAGGAGTGCCTGGGCCCCGCAGACCTTGCACTCCCACTCCGGCGGGATCTCCGCCTCGACCGAGAACGGCATCTCGAAACGATGTCCGTTCTGGCATGCGTACTCCACGGCCTGGCGCGGAGCCAGGTCGATGCCGCGGTCGGTCTCGTAGCTTGTCACCACGAGTCGCGTACCGCGAAGAGCTCGCTCACTCATGAATCGTGCCTCCCGGGCTTGTCGCCCACAGGACAGGTGTCGCTGTCGTCGTCATCCGGTCAACGTCCGGTCGGCGGTAAAGATTCCCGTTCAGGGTCATGCGTCGCCGTCGTATGCCGCCCCTTGTTGTACCCACCAGTGCCCGGTTTGTCACATCTGGCAGCAGATGTCACCCAGCGTTTCTGATTCTTCAGCTCGCAGTAACGGTCCGCCTGGTAGGCCAAACGCGTACACTACCGGCCTTTGCCTTCAGTTGCTAAATCCGATGCGGCACGGGATTGCCCGCGTCGCGCACCGCACGCCGTACGGGTACCCGCGACAACAGGACGAAACCCATCAAAAAGAACACGACGAGCGAGACGATCGCGTCCCGGTAACTTCCCGTGAGCTGATAGGTGAGGCCGAAGATCAACGGTCCGAGCCAGGCCATGCCCCGGTCGCTGATCTCGTACGCGGAGAAGTACTCGGCCTCCTTGCCGCGCGGCACCAGATGCGAGAACAGCGAACGGGACAGGGCCTGCGTGCCACCGAGGACCAGACCGATGCCCGCGGCGAGGACGAAGAACCACGCGGGCGCGCCGGCGGGCAGGAAGTAGCCGGCCCCGATCGTCACCGTCCAGGCGGCGAGGGAGCCGAGGATGGTGCGCTTCGCGCCGTACGTCCGGGCGAGTCGTCCCATGCCCAGCGCCCCGGCGACCGCGAGGAGCTGCACGAGCAGGACCGCGACGATCAGCGTGGACTGTTGGAGGCCCAGCTCCTGCGAGCCGTAGACGGAGGCCTGCGAGATCACGGTCTGGACCCCGTCGTTGTAGACGAGGTACGCCAGCAGGAACGCGAGGGTGTGGGGGTGGCGGCGCATGTCCCGCACCGTCTCCCGCAGCTGCCGCAGGCCCCCGCGGGCCGGCGCGCCCGCCTCGCGCGGCGGCGCCCCGCGGTCCCGCAGCCGCTTCAGGGGTACGAGGGTGAAGGCGCCCCACCACACGCCCGCCGAGGCCAGGCAGATCCGGACCGCGGTCGCCTCCGAGACGCCGAAGCCGTCGTGGCCGAGGAAGAGCACGAGGTTCGCCACCAGGACGAGGGCGCCCGCCGCGTAGCCGAAGGCCCAGCCGCGCGAGGAGACCGCGTCGCGCTCCTCCGGAGGGGCGATCTGCGGCAGGTAGGAGTTGTAGAGCACCATCGAGACGGCGAGCGAGGCGTTGGCGACGATCAGCAGGAGGCCGCCGAGGAGATAGCGGTCGCCGTCCAGGAAGAGCATGCCCGCGGTGGCCGCCGCCCCCAGGTACGCGGCGGCCGCGAGGAGCGGCTTCTTGCGGCCGGAGCGGTCGGCGGCCGCCCCCGCCAGCGGCATGACGAAGACCGACACGATCACCGAAGCGGAGACCGTGTACGCGAAGAAGGATCCCGCGCGGACCGGGATGCCCAGCGGGTGCACGTACCCCTCCGGGTCCGCGGCCGCCTTGGCGATCTCCGTGAGATAGGGCCCGAGGAACACCGTCAGGACGCTCGTCGAATAGACCGAGCACGCCCAGTCGTAGAAGTACCAGCCCCGCTGCTCGCGCCGTCGTTCGGCGACCGCGTCGTCGGCCGCCCCTGCCTTCACGGTGTCGGTGCCCACCCGTGACCTCGCTGTTCCCCGTGGTGCGACGCCGCATCCGGGTCGGTCAGACCCAGGTCCCCCGGTCCTTGAGCACCCCGCGCAGCGTCTCGATGTGATCGGAAACTATGCCATCCACCCCCAGGTCGAGCAGGGCCGTCATCCGCTCCGGGTCGTTGACCGTCCACACGTGGACCTGGAGTCCGCGCGCGTGGGCCGCGCGCACGAAGCGGTGGTCGACCACCCGGATCCTGCCGTGCGTCTCGGGCACCTGGGCGCAGACCGCGGAGCGGCGCAGGGCGGCGGGCACTCCGTAGGACAGCATCCGCAGCGCCGCCACACCCCGGGTGCCCAGGGAGGTGGCCAGGCGCGGGCCCGCCAGGCGCTGGGCCCTGGCCACGCGCGCCTCGGAGAACGAGCCGACGCAGACCCGGTCCCAGGAACCGGTGCGGCGGATCAGGTCGAGCAGCGGCAGGAGGGCGGGCTCCGCCTTGACGTCGACGTTCCAGCGCACCTCGGGGAACGACTCCAGGAGCTCCTCGAAGAGCGGCACCGGCTCGCTGCCCGCCACGCGCGCGTGGCGCACCTCGCTCCAGGGGAGGTCGATGATGCGGCCCGCGGCGTCGGTCACCCGGTCCAGCGTCGTGTCGTGGAGGGCGACGAGCCGGCCGTCGGCCGTGGCGTGCACATCGGTCTCGATGTAGCGGTAGCCGAGGTCGACGGCGCGCCGGAAGGCCGCGGCGGTGTTCTCCAGGCCGTCCGCCGCGCCGCCGCGGTGGGCGAGGGCGAGCGGGCCCGGATGATCGAGGTAGGGGTGGCGTACGCGCGGGGTCACCGCTGCAGTATCGCCTGCTCCGAGGGACCGCCCGCGGCCACGATCTGTCCGGCGCCGGCTGCGGGGGCCGACGTGGGGACGGCGAAGCGGCGCAGGAAGAACTGGGCGAGCGGGCCGATCGCCAGCGCGTAGAGCACCGTGCCCACGCCCACCGTGCCGCCGAGCGCGAAGCCCGTGGCGACGACGGCCACCTCGATCGAGGTCCGGATCAGGCGGATGGAGCGCCCGGTGCGGGCGTGCAGGCCGGTCATCAGGCCGTCCCGGGGGCCCGGGCCGAAGGCGGCGGTGATGTAGAGCCCGGTCGCCACTCCGTTGAGGGCGATCCCGGCGGCCAGCAGCGGAACGCGGACGGCGAGCGCCTGCGCGTCCGGAAGGAGCGCCAGGGTGGCGTCCATCGCCAGGCCGCAGACGAACACGTTCGACACCGTGCCGAGCCCGGGGCGCTGGCGGAGCGGGATCCAGAGCAGCAGCACCGCGGCGCCCACCACGATCGAGACGGTGCCGATGGAGAGACCGGTCAGCTCGGCGAGGCCCTGGTTGAGCACGTTCCACGGCTCGGGGCCCAGGCCCGCGGCGACCATGAGCGCCGAGCTCGCGCCGTACAGGGCGAGACCCGCGTACAGCCGGACCAGCCGTCTCGCGAGGCGCGGCTGCGCGCGTGGCTTTGTGCGTGGCTTCGTGCCGAACAAGGAACGCTCCCCCGTGTAGTGCTGGTGGCCCGACACATGACACCCTGTGGCTTGATACAGGACCGCAACCATGGCCAATTCGGGGAAGGTGGACTGGGAGTCATGGCTCAGTGGACTTCAGCGATGGGTTCGACACAGCTCGCCCGCCTTCTCGCCTCCCAGCAGGACCGTCCCGTGGGCACCGGCACCCGCCGACCGCCCGCCTACCGCGCCCTCGCCGACGGCATCCGACTCCTCGTCCTCGAAGGCCGTGTCCCGGTCGCCGCACGGCTGCCCGCCGAGCGCGAACTCGCCCTCGCCCTCGCCGTCAGCCGCACCACGGTGGCCGCCGCCTATGAGGCGCTGCGCACCGAGGGCTTCCTGGAGTCCCGCAGGGGAGCCGGCAGCTGGACCGCTGTCCCGGCCGGAAATCCCCTCCCCGCGCGCGGGCTCGAACCGCTGCCGCCCGAGGCGCTCGGCTCCATGATCGACCTGGGCTGTGCCGCGCTGCCCGCGCCCGAGCCCTGGCTCACCCGTTCCGTCCAGGGCGCCCTCGAAGCCCTCCCGCCGTACGCCCACACGCACGGCGACTACCCCGCCGGTCTGCCCGCGCTGCGAGAGATGCTCGCCGAGCGCTACACCGCGCGCGGGATCCCCACCATGCCCGAACAGATCATGGTGACCACCGGTGCGATGGGTGCCATCGACGCGATCTGTCATCTCTTCGCGGGCCGTGGCGAACGCATCGCCGTGGAGTCCCCTTCGTACGCCAACATCCTCCAGCTGATGCGGGAGGCGGGCGCCCGTCTGGTGCCCGTCGCCATGGCCGAGGGGCTGCAGGGCTGGGACATGGACCGCTGGCGCCAGGTCCTGCGCGACGCGGCGCCCCGGCTCGCCTACGTCGTCGCGGACTTCCACAACCCCACGGGCGCACTCGCCGACGAGGACCAGCGCAGGCAGCTCGTGGAGGCGGCGCGTTCGGCGGGCACGGTGCTCGTCGTCGACGAGACCATGAGTGAACTCGGGCTCGACGAGGACCTCGCCATGCCGCGGCCCGTCTGCGGGTTCGATCCGGCGGGCTCCACCGTCATCACGGTCGGCTCGGCGAGCAAGGCGTTCTGGGCGGGGATGCGCATCGGCTGGGTGCGGGCCGCGCCCGACGTGATCCGCAGCCTCGTCGCGGCGCGTGCGTACGCCGACCTCGGCACCCCGGTCCTCGAACAGCTCGCCGTGAACTGGCTCCTGAACACCGGTGGTTGGCAGGCCGCCGTGGACGTGCGCAGGGAGCAGGCCAAGGAGAACCGCGACGCGCTGGTCGCGGCCGTCCGCCGCGAGCTGCCCGACTGGGAGTTCGAGGTGCCCAGGGGTGGCCTGACCCTGTGGGTGCGCACCGGGGGTCTCTCCGGGTCGCGGCTCGCGGAGGTGGGCGAGCGGGTGGGAGTGCGGGTTCCGTCGGGGCCGCGCTTCGGCGTGGACGGCGCCTTCGAGGGGTATGTGCGGCTGCCGTTCACCGTCGGGGGAGCGGTGGCCGACGAGGCGGCGGCGCGGTTGGCCGCGGCGGCCCGCCTGGTGGAGACGGGCGCGGGTGCGGGGGCGCAGGTCACACATCCCTTTGTGGCGTGAGGCCTGCCCCCTGGTGACGGGTGTCTGCTGACGTTCAGCCCTCCGCCGGTACGGGCTCCGCCTCCGCGGACCGCGGGACCGTGTCCGCGGGGACCGGCTCCGCCTCCGTGGCCTCGGGAAGGGGCTCCGTAGCCATGGTGTCCGCCGCGTCCGGCGGGGTGATGGGCTCGGGCAGGAGCTCAAGGACCGCCTGGCGGTGCGCCTCGCTGGTCGCGTCGTCGTACGGGTCGGGGGTCGCGGGCACCTGGAGGCGGTGCACCTGCCCCGTGCCGAGGCGCGCGTAGCCGCGGCCCGGCGGGACGTCCGACGCGGGGGTCGTGTGCGGCGGCGCCCCGAGGACCTCCTCCAACTGGTCGATGGCGGCGGGCCCGAGCAGCACGCGCGCGCGTGTGTGCTGGTGCACGGCGTCGCTCAGCGCTTCCAGGTTGTCCAGCTGGTCCGCCACCACGACCGTCACATTGGCCGCCCTGCCGTGCCGCAGCGGGACCTGCAGCAGTGACTGGGGGTCCCTGCGTCCGTCGGCCGCGGCGAGGTGGCCGAAGGCGCTCGGACGGTCGAGGAGGAGCCACAGGGGGCGCTTGGTGTCCTCCGGCGGCGGGTGGCCCGCCTGCCGGGCGCGGTTCGCCGAGATGAGCCGCCGTTCGGTCTCGTGCGCCGCCCATTCGAGACTGGCGAGGGCGCCGGTGAGCCCGCACTCGACGGCGAGGACCCCGCCGCGGCCGGTCAGACAGGCGTAGTCCCCGGTGCCGCTGCCCTCGACGATGAGGATGTCGCCGTACTGCAGGGCCTGCAGGGCGATGGAGCGCAGCAGTGTCGTCGTGCCGCTGCCCGGCTGGCCCGCGATGAGCAGATGGGGCTCGGTGGAGCGGGTTCCGGTGCGCCAGACGACGGGGGGCACGTCGCGCTGCTCCGTGCCGTCGGTCACCGGCAGGGTGCGCTGGACGCCGGTCTCGTCGGTGAACCCGAGGACGGTCTCTCCGGGGGCGGTAACGAAGCGCTGGGCGGCGATGTCGGTGGGCAGCGGCGGCAGCACCGAGACGGTGAGCTGGTTGCTCTCCTCGTCCCACGCGAAGTGGTATTCGCGGCCGCGGCCCGACTTGGCGTGCAGCAACTGTTCGATCCGCGCGCGGGACTCGGCCTCGCCGTCCGTGAAGTACGCGGGGTAGCGCACCACGAGCCGGGAGATCCGGCCCGTGTCGTCGAACTCGTAGTCGCCGAGGGCCTTGTCCCATTCGCCGCCGTACGCGAAGAGCGGGGCCGGGTCCTCGGGGACGGAGAAGTACGGGACGAGTGCTTCGTAGAGGGACTGCAACCGCTGGACCTGCGTCTCGTCCGGGCCGTCCGGCTCCGGAGCGGTGCGCTCGCGGCCCGTCCACGCGGCCGCCGCCATCAGGGAGGCGGCGGCGAGCAGCGGCCCGTAGGGGACGAGCGCCACGACCAGGATCACGGAGGCCACCAGGAACAGCAGGGGACCGCGCTTGTCCTTGGGGGTGTCGGTCCATCTGCGCCGGCCGGCGGCCGCCAGCCGGCGCAGTCCCCGAGCGATCGTGATCAGCGGGTGGAGGACGTCGGTGGCGTTGTCGGCGGCCGACCGTGCCAGCTCCCGGCTCCGGGCGATGGATGCGGTGCCGTTGCTCAGAATGCGGGGGAGGGGGCGCCTTGCCACGTCTGTCTCCTGGAGGTGCGGACGAAAAGCGGGTGTCAGAACTTGATCCCGCCCAGGAGGCTCGCCAGGCTCGCGCTGCCGGCCTTGATGCTCGGGGCGATGGCGGTGCCCGCCATGAAGAAGCCGAAGAGCGCGCAGACCACCGCGTGCGACGCCTTGAGTCCGTCCTTGCGGAAGAAGAGGAAGACGATGATTCCGAGCAGCACGACGCCCGAGATGGAAAGGATCATGACGGTTCTCCTGGTTGGTGGGGACAGTCACCGTGAGTTCTTCCAGGTTCACAGCATGTATCCATACGATAAAAGGTGCAAATGGGTTAATTAATGGGGATTTCGCCTGAATGGCGTACCCCTTACGGGTTGGATGGGAGCCGGTCATCGCGGCCCCCGCTCCCGCCGTGATCTTTGCCTCGGGTGGGCCGCGTCATGTGTCCACCGGGGCAGTACCCTGTCGATTCACTCGTACGGCTGCACCGGCAGCGCACCCAGAAAGGCGGACGCCCCCATGAGCGAAGCCCCCGACCCCGAGGTCGTGGAGCTGGCGACCAAGATCTTCGATCTGGCCCGCCAGGGGGACGCCGCGGCGCTCGCCGCCTACGTCGACGCGGGCGTCCCGGCGAACCTCACGAACGACAGCGGCGACTCACTGGTGATGCTGGCGGCCTACCACGGGCACGCCGGTGCGGTCCGTTCCCTCGTGGAGCGCGGCGCGGACACCAACCGCGCCAACGACCGCGGGCAGACGCCGCTCGCCGGTGCGGTCTTCAAGGGCGAGGACGAGGTGGTCCGGGCCCTCCTGGACGGCGGCGCGGATCCGGCCGCGGGGACGCCGTCGGCGGTCGACACCGCCCGGATGTTCGGAAAGGCGGAGCTGCTCCAGCTGTTCGGGGCCGCCTGAACCGGGTACCTGACCAGCAGCAACGGGGGCGCTGGAAATGTGGTCGCGGCGGAGCTGACCGCCGGGTCATCATGACGACGTGATTCACGGACGCGACGGCGGGGCAGATGGTGCCGCACCGCGTGGCCCGTGAGCGGCCCGCCCCCGGACCTCCCGTCCGGGAACCCCTGGGCCATGGACGAGAGGCAGAGGAAGATGGTCTTCGACAAGCAAATGACGGCGGGCGGCCCGACGTGTTGGCGCACGGCCAGGTAATGCGTGATTCCCGGTTGCGTCGACGCTTGATGTGAGGCTGTTTCCCATGTTCGATCCGGTCATAGCGCCCAGCGGTACGCTGCTCGGCCTGCTGCAGAGGGGCCGCGGCGACGGCACGCTGCACGCGCTCACCGCCCCGCGTTCCGAGGCGCTCGCCGCCCTCGACCACTGCGTGCTGAGTGATCCCCGCCACGACTGGCAGGTGGAGAACCGCTCGCTCTACTACGCCCGTCTCTACCTCGACCTGCACGGTGCGCTCGGCGAGATCGAGCGGCACCTCTTCGATGCCGAGGACGTCCTGAACACGGACGACTCGCGCACCGGCCTCGCCCTGGCCGTCCTCGGGCACCTCGCCTCGTACGGCAGGCAGGACGCCCTGGAGCTGCTGCGGAGGTACGCGGCGTTCGGCTCGAACTGGGCGTGGGCCCTCGACGAGCTGGCGCTGCGCGACGACGACGCGGGCCTGCGCGCCCTCGCCGCCCCCGTGCTCGCCCGCTTCGCCCCCGACGCGGAGGGCGAGGCCGAACTGGCCGCCGCCGTCCGCGACGCCTACGAACCCCGGCCCTGGCGCCTCTGGGAGGAGGACCCGCGCGCGGACATCGGCGCCCGGGTGCGCGCCGCCCGTGAACAGGGCTCCTTCGACCGCTGGCAGCGCCAGATGCGGCCCTCCGGACCACGTCCCGGATGGAGCGTCCAGGCCGTCTTCGACTGGGCGCAGGAAGGGCTCGAACGGGGCGTCGTGCTGTACGTGCCCGCCGCCCGCTGCCTGACCGCCGTCGCCGGTCCCGACGACCGGCCCGAGATCATCGAGGCCGCCCGCAGCGGTTCGGACGGAGCGCGCGGCACCGCCCTGCGCTATCTCGCCGACACCCACGACCCCGCCGCCCTCGACCTCATCGAGTTCGCCGCGGAAGGCCCGTCCGCTGCGGTGTCCGAAGCCGCGATCGACGCCTTCGAGCGGATGCGGAGCGTCGCCACCGTCGAGCGGGCCCGGAGCTGGGCCTACCGCCCCGACGCCCTGGGGGCCGCCGCCGGGCGCATGCTCGCCTGCCGGGGCGGCGCGCAGGACAGCAAGCTGGTCCTGGCCGCCCTCCGCGAAGCCGTCCGCGGCGAGGGGCCCGACGCGCCGACGCTGTGGACCCTCGTCGACGGCGCGGGACGTCTCGGCATCGCCTGCGCCGCCCCCGTGCTGCGGCACGTCTACCGCGAGACCGCCTCCTCCCACCTCCGTGGCCGCGCCGCCCGCGCGCTCGCCGCCACCGACCCCTCCTTCGCCGCCGGCTTCGCCGTCGAGTGCCTGTGGGACTGCGAGGAGTCCACCCGCGAGGTCGCCGCACGGCACGCGGAGACCGGTGACGCCCGGGTGGTCAACCGGCTCCGCAGGCTCGCCGCCGACCCCGCCGAGGAGGACGAGGTACAGACCGCGGTGCGCAGCAGGATCGGTCCGGACGCGCCCGTGTAGATCCGGGTAGGACCGGGCGAGCCCGCGGACCGGTCATACGCTCCCGGCCGGGGCCGCCGGTTCACCGCGGGCCCGCGGCGACGAAGCGGAGCGGCGTGCCCGGGCGGGCCTGGGCCGCCGCGGCCAGGTCCGCCTCCCGCACGACCGCGACCACCGGATAGCCCCCGGTGGTCGGGTGGTCGGCGAGGAAGACGACGGGCCTGCCGTCCGGCGGCACCTGGACGGCGCCGAGGACCATCCCCTCGCTGGGCAGTTCGCCTTCCCCGGCCCGCTCCAGGGCGGGGCCCTCGGTGCGCAGGCCGATGCGGTTGCTCGCCGCAGACACCCGGTACGCGCGCGTGGTGAGCGTGCGCAGCGCCGTCGGCGTGAACCAGTCGGCACGCGGCCCGAGCGACACCCGCAGCACCAGCTCACGGGGCGGCCCGGGCTGCGGAACGGTGTCCACGCGCGTGTACGTGCCGCTGGGGCTCCCCAGGGGGAGCACCGCCCCGTCCACGAGCGGGGGCGGTCCGAGCCCGGACAACAGGTCCGACGAGCGGCTGCCGAGCACCGGCTCCACGGCCACGCCACCGTCGAAGGCGACGTAGCACCGTACTCCGCGGAGCGCGGCGCCGATCTCCAGGAGTGCTCCCGCGGGCACGCGGACCGGGGCTCCCCAGGGTGCGGGGCGGCCCGCCACCGTCACGGGGCAGGGCGCGCCGCCGACCGCGACCGTCACCGGACGACGCGGGCGCAGGGCACAGCCGTCGAGGGTGGTCTCCAGGACGGCGGCGCCGGGCGGATTGCCGACCAGGCGGTTGACCAGGCGTGCGGTGGGCGGGTCGAGGGCGCCCGAGCGCGGCACCCCGAGGTGGGCGTGCCCGGGGCGCCCGAGGTCCTGCACGGTGGTCAGCGCCCCGGCCCGCACGACGGCGAAGGCTCGGTCGGTCATCGGGCCTCCGGTACGAAGCGGACGCGTACGCCCGGGGAGAGCAGCGCGGCGGGCACGCGCGCGTGGTCCCACAGGACGACGTCCGTCGAGCCGATCAGCTGCCAGCCGCCGGGCGAAGCGCGCGGATAGACGCCCGTGTACGGCCCGGCCAGGGCGACGCTGCCCGCCGGTACCGAAGTGCGGGGCGTGTCCCGGCGCGGTGCTCCGTAGCGCTCCGGCAGCCCGGTCAGATAGCCGAAGCCGGGCGCGAACCCGCAGAAGGCCACGCGGAATTCGGCGGCCGCGTGGATGCGCGCCACCTCGGCCACCGGCACGCCCCAGTGCGCCGCCACGTCCGCGAGGTCCGGACCGTCGTAGCGCACCGGGATCTCCAGGACGGCGCCCGCGCGCGGGGGCAGCGGCGGGATCTCCCAGGCGGGCAGCTCCGCCCCGGTGCGGCCCGGTTCGTCGAGGCCGTCGAGGAGCACGGTGCGGGCGGCGGGGACGATCTCGCGTACCCGCAGGGCGCCCGTCGCGCGGCGGCGCAGCAGTTCGGCGTGGAGCGCCTGGGCCTCGGCGCCGTCGGCGAGTTCGACGAGCAGGGCACGGTCGCCGACGGGCAGGACCCTCACGCGAAGGCCTCCACCCGCACGCCCGCGCCCTCCAGCTCGGCGCGCACCCGGCGGGCCAGGCCCACCGCCCCGGGAGTGTCGCCGTGCAGACACAGCGACCGCGCGCGGACCGCGATCTCACGGCCCCCGTGGGAGGTGGCGACGCCGGAGCGGGCCATTCCGACGGACCGCGCGACGACGGCGTCCGGGTCGATGACGACCGCTCCAGGGTGGGTCCGTGGAACCAAGGTGCCCTCGTCGGTGTAGGCGCGGTCCGCGAACGCCTCGGTGACGACCGGGAGTCCGGCCTCGTCGGCCCTCTCCAGGAGGCGCGATCCGGGCAGCCCCAGGAGGGGCAGCGAGGCGTCGGCGAGCAGCACGCCGTCGACGACCGCGCGGGCCTGCTCCTCGTCGTGGACGACGCGGTTGTAGAGCGCTCCGTGCGGCTTGACGTACGACACGCGCGTGCCCGCCGCGCGTGCGAACACCTCCAGGGCGCCGATCTGGTACGCCACTTCGGCGGCCAGCTCCGCGGCCGGCACCTCCATGGCGCGCCGTCCGAACCCCGCCAGGTCACGGTAGGAGACCTGCGCGCCGACGCGCACGCCGCGTTCGGCGGCGCGCTCGCACACCCGGCGCATGGTCACGGCGTCCCCGGCGTGGAACCCGCAGGCCACGTTGGCGCTGGTGACGACGGACAGCAGCGCGTCGTCGTCGGTCAGGTGCCAGCGGCCGAAGCCCTCGCCGAGGTCGGCGTTGAGGTCGATCGAGGTGGTGCTCATGTGCTGGGGGTCTCCTGGGGTTCTGGTGGCCGGGCGGTCAGACCACGCGGTACTGCTCGTCCCGGGCGTCGGTGAGGAACATCCGGCCGGGCGCGTGCGTGAGGGCGAACGGCGGCCGCGACGCCATCACCGCGGCCTGGGGCGTCACCCCGCAGGCCCAGAACACCGGGATGTCGTCCGCTTCGGCGGTCACCGCGTCGCCGAAGTCGGGGCGGTCCAGGTCCTCGATGCCGAGCCCGGCGGGGTCGCCGCAGTGCACCGGGCCGCCGTGCACGGCGGGCATCAGGGCGGACTCCCTGATGGCGTCGGAGAGATGGCGCGGCGGTACGGGACGCATCGACACCACCATGGGGCCGTGCAGGCGGCCCGCGGAGCGGCAGGGGCGCGCGGTCACGTACATCGGGACGTTGCGGCCCTGCTCGATGTGGCGCAGCGGGACACCGGCGTCGGCGAGCGCCCACTCGAAGGTGAAGCTGCAGCCGATGAGGAACGTCACCAGGTCCTCACGCCAGTGGCCGAGGACGTCCGTGGGCTCGTCGGTCAGCTCGCCGTGCTCCCACACGCGGTAGAGCGGCAGGTCCGTGCGGAGGTCGGCGCCGGGGGCGAGCGGTGTGGTCCAGGAGCCCGCGTCCGTGACGTCGAGGACCGGGCAGGGCTTCGGGTTGCGCTGACAGAAGAGCAGCATCTCGTAGGCCCAGTCGGCGGGCACGGAGATGAGGTTGGCCTGGGCGAAGCCTGCCGCCCGGCCGGCGGTGGGGCTCGTCTCGCCCGAACGGAACGCCGCGCGGGCCTCTTCGGCGCCGCGGCTCACAGGAGCTCCCTCCCCCGGGTCTCGGGGAGGCCGAGCAGCGCGATGACGGCGAGGCCGTACCCGACCGCTCCGAAGACGAGCGCGCCACCGACGCCCCAGCTGTCGGCGAGGAAGCCCACCATGGTGGGGAAGACGGCGCCGACCGCGCGGCCCGTGTTGTACGTGAAGCCCTGGCCCGTGCCGCGCACGGCGGCCGGATAGAGCTCGCTGAGGAACGAGCCGAAGCCGCTGAAGATCGCCGACATGCAGAAGCCCAGCGGGAAACCGAGCACGAGGAGAAGGCCGTTGGCGCCGTCCGGGATGTTCGTGTAGGCGAGGACGCTGGCCGCGGAGAGGAACGCGAAGAGCGTGATGTTCCGCTTCCGGCCGAGCTTGTCGGTGAGGTAGCCGCCGGTGAGGTAACCGATGAAGGCGCCGGAGATCAGGAAGGTCAGGTAGCCGCCGGTGCCGACGACCGTCAGACCCCGTTCGTCCTTCAGGTACGTGGGCACCCAGGTGGCCAGCGTGTAGTAGCCGCCCTGCACACCCGTGGACAGGAGCACCGCGAAGAGCGTGACGCGCAGCAGTCCCGGCTTGAAGATGGCCGTGAACGACCCCTGGTCGGAGCTCTCGTGCCGTTGCGCGGCGGCTTCCGGGGCGTCGTGCACGTTGCGGCGGACGTAGATCACGAGGAGCGCGGGCAGCGCGCCGGTCCAGAACATCACGCGCCAGGCGACGTCGTCGTCCAGGAACTGGAACACCATCGTGTAGACGATCACCGCGAGTCCCCAGCCCACGGCCCAGGCGCTCTGGATCGCGCCCAGGGTCCGGCCCCGGTTCTTGGCGGTGGCGTACTCGGCGACGAGGATCGCGCCGACCGCCCACTCGCCGCCGAACCCGAGCCCCTGGAGGGCACGGAAGACCAGCAGGGTCTCGTAGTTGGGCGCGAAACCGCAGGCGACGGTGAAGACCGCGTACGTGACGACCGTGATCATCAGTGCCTTGACGCGGCCGATCCGGTCGGCGACCACGCCCGCGACGGCGCCGCCCACGGCGGAGACGACGAGCGTGACGGTGGTGAAGAGGCCCGTCTGACCGCTGTTCAGGCCGAAGTACGCGGAGAGCGCCACCATGCTCAGCGGCAGCGTGAAGTAGTCGTACGAGTCGAGGGCGTAGCCCCCGAAGGCGCCGCCGAAGGCACGGCGGCCGCGCGGCCCGAGGGCGCGCAGCCAGCCGAACGCGCCGCTGTCGTCGGGCAGTCCGCCCTGGGCGGGGCGGGGGTCGGCCGGAGCGGTTCGGGGTGGTGGGGTCGTGCTCATGGGCACCTCGCAGATGAGGGACGGGGGGTGCTGGAGCGTGCGTTTCCGGACCGTCGCAACGAGCCGTGGGAACGAGCCGTGCCCGCCAAGGTAGAGGATCGTTGAACGATCCCTCAATACCTGTGTTGTCTCGTTCTTCGCTCTGCGATTGAATCCGGGCATGGCTGAGGGGCCGGCCAGGGAGCCGGCTGAGGGGATGGCTGACGTGAGCGGACTGGCCGACGACCGTGCGCTTCTGGGGCGCACCAGTACGGCCGAGCGGGTCGCGGACATCCTCCGGAGCCGCATCGCCGAGGGTTACTTCCCCCCCGGGACACGGCTCTCCGAAGACAGCATCGGCGGGGCGCTCGGCGTCTCCCGCAACACCCTGCGGGAGGCCTTCAGGCTGCTCACGCACGAACGGCTCCTGGAGCACCAGCTCAATCGCGGCGTCTTCGTACGCATCCTCACGGTGGAGGACGTACGGGACATCTACCGCACGCGCAGGATCGTGGAGTGCGCGGTCGTGCGCGGTCTCGGGGAGCCGCCGTTCGCCCTCGACGCGGTGGCGGACGCCGTCGCGGCCGGCGTCCGCGCGGCCGCCGGCAAGGAGTGGCGGGGCGTCTCCACCGCCAACATCCACTTCCACCGGGAACTCGTCGCCCTCGCCGGGAGCGCCCGCACCGACGAGCTCATGCGCAGCGTCCTCGCCGAACTGCGCCTGGCCTTCCACGTGGTGGACGACCCGCGCCGCCTCCACGCGCCCTACCTCGAACGCAACAAGCAGATCCTCGCCGCCCTGCGGGCCGGAGACGCCGTGCAGGCCGAGCAGCTGCTCGCCGACTACCTCGAGGACTCGCTCGACGGCCTCGTCGAGGTGTACGGGCGCCGCGTCGGCGCGGGCGGCTGAGCCGGTCGCTTCTGCGCCGTTTCGACCGTTGTCAGACCGAGGACCTAGTCTGTGCACCGTGACTTCGCCTGCCGTTACGGACACCGCTCCGCCCCAGCTCAGCACGGGGCCGCGGCCCGCTCTGGGCCCGGCCGCCGACGAGGGCCTGGCGCGCCGCCTGCGCGCGCTCGCCTGCACGGCTCCGCTGCACGACCTCGACGTGCGCAAGACCAACCTCGCGGGCGAGTACACGGTGTACGCGATGGCGGAGGTGGCCCTGTCCGCCATCGACCTCGTCACCCTGAACATGGACTTCGACACCGGCGCCGACCACGAGCAGATCGTCGCCAGGCTGCTCCCGCGCGTCGCCGCCCAGGCCCCCCGGCGCCCGGCCGCCGAGCACGAGCGGGTGGCCCGCTGGGTTCTGGAGAACCTGATCAACGTGGGGAGCGTCGACCGCGGCTTCCGCGCGGTGTACGGCACCTTCGCCCCCGACGGCACCTATGTCCGCAGGGACTACGACTTCAAGCTCCTGGAAGAGGTCGCGGGCTACGGCGGCGGTGTCTACCTGCGCACGACCGACGAAGCGGTCAACGTCCTGGTCGGCGCCCTGGACACCGACGTCACCAGCGCCCAGATCGCCGCCGAGGTGAAGCTGGAGGTCCTGATCAGCCGCGGCCGGCTCGCCGACGCCCAGCTCGCCGCGGAGCAGGCGCGCTACCGCACCGTGCAGTACTCGGAGACCCTGCGCAAGGCCCTCGACGCGACCCGGCGCAACGTCCGCGCGGTGGACTGGCTGCGGGCCGTCCCCGACATGATCGCGGAGGCGCTCGACCACGTCGCCGACCGCTACCGCCACGAGAACGCCATCCTGACCAACATCCGCAAGGCCCGCGACGAGTCCGAGGACCCCGAGCAGAAGCGCCGCGCCGCCGAGCTGGTCGACATCGTCAAGGACTGCATCCGCCGCCACACGCAGCTCCAGTCCCGACTCCTGGAAGCCGGTCCGCTGTTCCGCGCCGAGCAGGACCGGCAGGCCTTCGCCGCCCCCACCGCGCGCTCGGGCCTCGACCTGTACGGCCAGCTGGTCGCGCCCCTCCTGCCGCTCCCCGCCGAGCAGGCGACCCGCGTGACGGACGCCTTCTTCGCGCGCGGCACCGGGCTGCGCACGCCCGTCTCCGTGCGGGTGGGCGACCTCGTCGACATACTGCTCACGCCGCCCATGGAGCGCGAGCACCTCGGCGCGGAGATGCCCGAGCCCGAGCTCATCGCCACCCCGGACGACAGCCGCTTCAGCGAGGAACAGCTCGCGAGCGCCATGGACCTGCTCGACCTGCCCGCCGACGCGCCGCGCCGGCTCTCCGGCCTCCTCGCCGACGCCCGCCGACGCGACCCCGAACTGCCCTACCTGGTCGCCCTGTTGGCCGTGCACGCGGCCAGCCCGCCGGTCGGCACCGCCTACCGTCAGGGCGAGGAGAGGCTCCTCTTCGCCGTCGACGACGGCACCGAGCTCGACGACGAGGAGTTCGGCGGCGCCGACCTCATCGTCGGCACGGCCCTCCTGGACGCCGTCGGCATGGCGGCAGGCCGGACGGAAGCGGCATGACCATCACCGAGACCCGCACGCGCCGCACCGGCGCGCACCCGCACCACCCCCACAAGGAGCACACGCCGTGACCGACCACCCCGCAGAGCACGCCGCGTGGGGCGAGCCGGACTCCACGGCGGCGCCCGCCGCCCCCGCGCCCGTCACCCCGGCCGACGCCGCCGACGCCGCGCGGCTCGTCTCCTTCGGGCTGCAGCCCAAGCTGCAGCCCGCCCGCGACCAGGAGTACGCCGAACTGCTCCGCCGCTACCGCGAGGACCCGCCCTTCGCCCGGCTCGCCGACGCCGTCGCCACCGGACTCGGGCTCGTCGTCCTGGAGGTGTCCCCGCGCGCGGGGATGGCCGTCACCGCCGAGGAGGACTCCGTCTTCGCCGTCCGCATGGGCGACTACGCCCGCCGCGCAGCGACCGACTCCACCGACCGCTTCCTGCACGGCCTCGCCCACCTCGCCGTCGCCGCCATGGCGTTCCCGCGCCCCGAGGACCTCGCCGACGACGGCTATGTCGGGAGGGTCACGGTCAACGGCGTCGACGCGTTCGTCCGCCAGGCCTGCCACCGCCTGGAGGAGCGCGCCGAGGAACACGGCGAGAACACCGACCCCGCGACCGACGCCCCGGGCCTCGAAGCCGCCTGGCGGATCTGGGCCCGCCGCAGCTCGACCGGCGCCACCAAGGACGCCCGCCGCCTGGCCGGCTCGACCACCGGCATCGTCGGCAAGGCCGCCGCCTTCCTCACCGAGTCCGGCTTCCTGCAGCGCACCGGCGACGACTCCGGAGGCACGTACCGCACCACCGCCCGCTATCAGCTCCAGGTCCGCGACATGGCGGGCAGCGCGGCCATGGCGGAGCTCCTGGAGCTCGGCGTCGTGCCGGTCACGGACGGCTCGGCCACGCTGCTGCCCCCCGAAGACCCCGACGACCTGGAGCTGGCCGCCGACGCGGGGCTGCCGTTCCACTCCTGACCCCGCCCCGCCCCACCACTTCCTGCCGTTCCGCACGACTTACGACGAGAGTCCGCCGCCATGTACGAGCTGTCCCGGGTCCGCCTCTACTCCATCGGTCCGGCCGGTGCGCGCTACGCCGACACGGTGCTCGACCTGCGCGGCGTCGGCGCGGAGGTGCCCGACCCCGCGCCCACCCAGGCGGAGTTCTTCGAGGACGAGCCGGTCGGCCCGCCGCGCCGCCCCGCGCCCGCCGGAGTGCTCTTCCTGGAGAACGGCGGCGGCAAGTCCGTCCTCCTCAAGCTGATCTTCTCGGTGATGCTGCCGGGCCACCGCAACACCCTCGGCGGCGCCAGCTCCGGCGTGCTGCGCAAGTTCCTGCTCGCCGACGACTGCGGGCACGTCGCCCTGGAGTGGCAGCACACCCTGACCGGCGAGTGCGTCGTCGTCGGCAAGGTCAGCGAGTGGCGCGGGCGGCAGGTCTCCAACGACCCGCGCAAGTTCGCCGAGGCCTGGTACTCCTTCCGGCCGGGTCCCGGCCTGAGCCTGGACTCGCTGCCCGTCGCCGAGTCCACCGCCGTGCGTCCCTCGGTGGAGGGCGCCTCGGGCGCGCAGGGCCGGCGGCGCACCATGAAGGGCTTCCGCGACGCCATGACCGAGGCGGTGAAGGCCTACCCCCACCTCGAAGTGCACTGGGAAGAGATCCACGACCGCTGGAACGAACACCTCGGCGACCTCGGTCTCGACCCCGAACTCTTCCGCTACCAGCGGGAGATGAACGCCGACGAAGGCGAGGCCGCGGGCCTCTTCGCCGTCAAGAAGGACTCCGACTTCACCGACCTGCTGCTGCGTGCCGTCACCGACACCCGCGACACCGACGGCCTCGCCGACCTCGTCCACAACTTCGGCAACAAGCTCGGCCGCCGCGCCGAACTGATCGCCGAACGGGACTTCACCGCGGGCTCCGTCGACCTGCTCGGCCGCATCGTCGACGCCGCCGACGCCCGGGCACGCGCGCGTGACGTGCACGCGGGAGCCGAGCGCCGCACGAGGACCCTGGCGCGCAGGCTCTCCGCGCGCGCCGTCGAGGAGCGCGGCCGCGCCGCCGAACTCGCCGAGCGGGTCACCGGCGCCGCCCACACCGTCACCGAGGCCGAACAGGCGCGCGGCAAGAGCGCCCTGATCTCCGCCGAACTGGCCTACCGCAACGCCTCCTTGGCGCTCACCGTCGCCGAGAAGGCCGCCGCCGCGCAGCGCCGCGAGCTCGCCGACGCGCGCACCCTGCACTCCGCCTGGCAGGCCGCCGAAGCCGTCCTGCGGCACCGCGCCGCCGCCGACCGCTCCGCGCGCGTGGCCGTCGCGATCCGCGAGGCCGAGCGCGACGCGGCCCCCGCGCTCGCCGCCCGCGCGCAGGCCGCCTCGGACCTGGTGCGCGCCCTGCACACCGCCGCCGAAGGCGCGGAGAACCACGCGAACGAGGAGGAGGAGCGCTCCGCCGCCCTCCAGGAGACCGGCGAGACCGCGCACCGCGACGCCACCGCGGCCGCCACCGAGGCACAGCGCGCCCGCAGCGAGGCGGGACACCTCAAGCAGCGCCTCGCCGAGGTCGAGCAGGAGACCGCGGAGGCCGTCCGCGCGGGCTGGCTCGACGACACCGCCCCCGACGCCGACCCGGCCCGCGCCGCCCTCGCCGCGAGCGACGCCGAGAAGACCACCGTCGCCGCCTGGGACACCGCCCGCGAGGCCGCCCGCCGGGCCGCCGACCACGCCAAGGAGACGGCCGCCGCCGAGGCCCGCGCCGAGCTGACCGCGGCCCGCGCCTCGGACGCCGCGGCCGCCGCCGAGGCCGCCCACGACGCGGAGCGCCGCGCCGCCGAGTCCATCGCCGGGGACCAGCGGCTGGCCGAGCTCCTGAGCCTGCCGGCCGGGGACGGCGGGGTGCCGCGGCCCCGCCGGGGTGCCGAGCCCGCCGGGACCGGCGCGGACGGCGCCCTCACCGTCGCGGAGCTCAACCGCTCGGCGGACGACCTGCGGGCCCTCCTCGAGGACGGCGTCGCCTCCGCCGAGCGGCAGCTGTTCGACCTGCGCACCGCCGCCGCCGACGACTCCCGCATCCTCGGCGCCCTCGGCGACGGCGGCCTCCTTCCGCCGGGCCCCGACGTCCTCGCCACCGTCGAGTTCCTCGGCGAGCACGGCATCCCCGCCCTGCCGGGCTGGCGCTATCTGGCCCAGGCCGTCGACCCCGCCGACCACGCGCGCGTGCTCGCCGCCCGCCCCGAGCTGGTCGACGGCGTGGTCATCACCGAGCCCGACACGCACGCACGCGCCCGCGAGGCCCTCGCGGACGCCGCACTGCTGCCCCGCTCCGCCGTGGCCGTGGGCACCGCCGCCGCCCTCCTCGCGCCCACCCCGGGCGAGCAGAGCACGGACAGCGGCGTCTTCCTCGTACCGCCGAACCCGGCCATGCACGACGAGCACGCCGCCGACGAGGAGCGCCAGGCGCTGCGCGCACGGGCCGCACAGCGCGACGAGGAGATCAGGGCGCTCGCCGTCCGGCTCGCCAAGGACCGCGAGCTCGCCGCGCGACTCGCCTCCTGGCGGAGCGGCTGCCCGAGCGGCCGCCTCGACGAGCTCGCCACCGCGGCCGCGCAGGCGCGCGCCTTCGCCGAGGAGGCCGAGGCCGAGCTCGCCGAGGCCCGCACCGCGCGCGCCGAGGCCGACGAGGCGGCGGGTGAGGCGGCACGCGTGCGTGACGAGCGCCAGGAGGCCGCCCAGCGCGCCCGGCGCGCCGCCGACGCCCTCGCGGGCCTCGCCTTCCGGCTCAGGGAGCGGGCAGGCTGGCAGGTCAAGCTGCGCGAACTGGCCGACGACGCCGTCGAGTCCGAGGCCCGCGCCCAGACCTGCCTGGACCGTGCCCGCGCCGCCGACGAGGACCGGCGCGCCGCCCAGCGCGCCGCCGACGACGCCCGCCGCACCGCCCGCGCGCTGCGTGCCGAGCGCGCCGAGATCGCCGGCGCCCCCGAGGACGTACCGGAGGAGAGCGACACCCCGAAGGCGTCGCTGCCCGCCCTGCGCGAGGCCTACCGCGCGGCCTCCCAGCTCTACGAGAAGGTGGGCGTCGGCGCCGACCTGCGCGCCGAGCAGGCCCACGCCGAGAGCGACGAGAGCGCCGCCCTCGCCGAGCTCGACCGGCTCAGCAACAAGGTCCGCACCCGCGCGGCCCTGCTCCTCGAAGGCACCGACGGCTCCGACGGCCCGTCCCGGCAGGCCGCCGCCGCGCGCGCGGAGGCCCAGGTCCAGCTGCTCGAGGCCCGCGCCGCCACCGCCAGCGAGACGCTCGGCCGGCTGCGCGGCGAGGCCGAGCGGCTCGCCCCCGAGGACGGCGGTGCCCACACCGAGCTCCCCGATGAGCTCGTCCCCGCCGACGCCGAGCAGGCCCAGGCGCTCCTGCGCACCGCCACCGGCGAACTGGCCGCGCACACCGAGGCGCTGAGCCGCGCCAAGGAGGCCCACGCCGCCCTGCTGCACACCCACCGCGCCACCGAGGACGCGGCCGGCGGTTTCGAGGAGACCGCCGCCCTGCTCCGGGACCTCCTGCGCGAGCACCAGGAGGAGGAGCCCGAAGAGACCCCCGAGAGCTACCCCGGCTCCCTCGAAGAGGCCCGCCACTCCGCCGCGGAGGCCCGCCGCTCCCTGCGCGGCTGCGCCGCCGACCTGTCGACGGCCGAGTCCGCCGTCCGCGAGGCGAGCGACATCCTCGTGCGCCACGCGAACTCGACCCGGTACGAGCAGGTGCGCACCCCCGCCCGCCAGCAGATCCGCGAGCTGCCCGCCTCGGCGCTCCCCGAGCACGCCAAGAAGTGGGCCGACGCGTTCGCGCCCCGGCTTCGCGTCCTCACCGACGAGCTGGAGCAGCTGGAGCGCAACCGCGACAGCATCGTCGACCGCCTCCGCGGCCTCGTCGAGTCCGCCCTCGCGACCCTGAGGTCCGCCCAGCGCCTCTCCCGCCTGCCCGAGGGGCTCGGGGAGTGGTCGGGCCAGGAGTTCCTGCGGGTCCGCTTCGACGAGCCCGACCAGGCCACCCTCGTCGAGCGGCTCGGCGAGGTCATCGACGAGGCCACCCGCGCCGCCGTGAAGAAGAACTCCGACATGCGGCGCGACGGAATGACCCTGCTGCTGCGCGGGGTCCAGGCCGCCCTGGAGCCGCGCGGCATCGCCGTCGAGATCCTCAAGCCGGACGCCGTGCTGCGCGCCGAGCGCGTCCCGGTCGGACAGATGGGCGACGTGTTCTCCGGCGGCCAGCTGCTGACCGCGGCCATCGCCCTGTACTGCACGATGGCCGCGCTGCGCAGCAACGACCGGGGCCGCGACAAGCACCGGCACGCCGGCACGCTCTTCCTCGACAACCCCATCGGCCGGGCCAACGCGACGTACCTCCTGGAGCTCCAGCGGGCCGTCTCCGACGCGCTCGGCGTGCAGCTGCTCTACACGACCGGTCTCTTCGACACCACCGCGCTCGCCGAGTTCCCGCTGGTCATCCGCCTGCGGAACGACGCGGACCTGCGGGCGGGCCTGAAGTACATCAGCGTCGAGGAGCACCTGCGGCCGGGCCTGCCGCAGCAGGACCCGGACGGCGAGACGGTGCACGGCGAGATCACCGCGACCCGGATGTACAAGCGCCCCACCCCTCAGGCGGACCCGGTCACTACGTAGCGAGCTGTTCGGTCAGCCACTCGTGGAAGAGCCCGATGTGGTGCTCGGTCGGCACGAGCACCCCGCCCGCGCGGTAGGCGCGTGACGCCATCGCGGGCTGGGTGCGCTCGCAGGCCGCGAAGTCCTGTGCGTTGACGCGGTGGAAGAGCTCCACGGAGTGCGTCAGGTCGGCGCCGGACGCGACGACGTCGGGTGCGTACAGCCAGTCGCACTCGACCACCGTGCGGTCCTCGGCCATCGGGAACATCCGGTGCAGGATCACGTGGTCGGGGACGAGGTTGACGAACACCGTCGGCTTCACGGTGATCGCGTAGTAGCGGCGGTCCTGGTCGTCGCGGACCTCGGGGAGCCGGCCGAAGCCCGCGCTGCCGTCCACCGTGAACCCGCCGACGTCCTCGCCGAACGCGGCGCCGTGCCCCACGTAGTACTGCGCGGCGAACCCGTCGGCGAACTCCGGCAGGACGTCGGTCAGTTCAGGGTGGATGGTCGCGCAGTGGTAGCACTCCATGAAGTTCTCGACGATCAGCTTCCAGTTGGCGCGCACGTCGTAGCTGACGCGTCTGCCGAGCGCGAGCTTCTCCGTGCCGTAGCGCTCGATGGAGGCGGCGTCACCGAGCCGTTCGACCGCGGCGCCCATGACGGTCTCCTCGAAGGAGGGCGGTTCGTCGGCCAGGCACACCCAGGCGTAGCCGAGCCACTCCCGCAGGGCCACCTTCACCAGGCCGTACGCCGTGCGGTCCACGCCCTCCATGGTCACCAGGTCGGGCGCGGCGACGAGCCGTCCCTCCAGGTCGTACGTCCAGGCGTGGTACGGGCATTGGAGGGCGCGGCGCACCTGTCCCGACTCCTCGGTGCACAGGCGCGCGCCGCGGTGCCTGCAGACGTTGAGGAAGGCCCGCAGCTCACCGGTGCGCGAGCGGGTGACGAGGATGCTCTCGCGGCCGACCTGCACGGTGCGGAACGCGCCCGGCCGGTCGAGGTCGGCGGCGCGCACCGCACAGAACCAGAGCGCTTCGAAGACGCGTTCCTGCTCCTGCCGGAAGATCTCCGGGTCGGTGTAGTAGCGGCCGGGGAGGGTCGCGATGAGACTCGGCGGCAAGGGGGTCGTCGTCACGGTTCTCGTACTCCTCAAGCGGATCTCGTACGCCTCGGGCGGCTCTCGCACCCCTCAGGCGGGCGTGGCGGTGAGGCGGCTGGGGTCGAAGAGGTCGATGGGATGCCCGGTGACGCCGTCGAGCGCCAGGTCGGCGAGGATCTCCCCGACCACCGGTACGAACTTGAAGCCGTGCCCGGAGAATCCGGCCGCGACGGTGACCGATCCGGGGTGGGCCGGATGGCGGGTGATGACGAAGTGCTCGTCGGGGCTGTTGGAGTACATGCAGGTGGCGGCCTTGAGGAAGTGGCCGGGCAGGTCCGGGATGAGCCGCCCCACCTGCTCGGCCATGGCGGCGACCTCCCGCTCGTGGACGGTCCGTTCGATGGTCTCCGGAGTGCAGGGCGTGCCCTTGCGGAAGAAGGCGACCTTCGCGCCGAGGCCGGGCCCGTCGATGGCGGGGAAGCCGTACACCTGGACGCCCTCCGCGTCCTCCCAGATGTAGACCGGGTGGTTCTCCGCGGCGAAGGGGCGCTCGCCGCCGGTCGGCCGGAACCAGTACATGACCTGCCGCTCGATGGTGAACGGCACGCCGAGATCGGTCAGGAGCCCGGGGGCCCAGGCACCCGGACAGATCACCAGCCGGCCCGCGGTGTAGGTGTTCTCGGCGGTGTGCACGCGCACCCCGTCCCGGTACGGCTCCCAGCGCGTCATCGGTTCCTGGAAGTGCAGGTCGGCTCCCTGCCGCGCGGCCAGCTGAAGGTGCGCGGCCACGGTGTTCTCGGGGCGGACGAGACCCGCCCGTGCTTCGTAGAGGGCCACCTCGTCATCCCGTGGGGTGAGGGTGGGGAAGCGGCGGCGGATCTCCCTGGCGTCGAGCATCTCGTGCGGCAGGCCCCACTGTTCGGCGGAGAGGCGGGAACCGGAGACGGTGCGGCTGTCCGGCCGGCCGAGCATCACGCCGCCGCACAGGGTCGCGACGGCGCGGCCGGTGTCGTGTTCGAGGCGGTCGTAGAGCTCGTACGCGCGCAGCAGCAGCGGCACGTACGCGGGGTCCTCGAAGTAGGACTGGCGGGTGATGCGGGAACCGCCGTGGCTGGAGCCGCGGTTGTGCACCGGGCCGAACTTCTCCAGGCCGAGGACGCGGGCCCCGCGCGCGGACAGGTGGTGCGCGGCGGCACTGCCCATGCCGCCGAGGCCGATCACGATCACGTCGAAGGTGGGGGACACCGGTGCCTCCAGGCGGCTAGCGGCGGATGCGGGTCATCTCCGGGTCGAACAAGGGCTCCTCCGCGACCGTCGCGGGCACCTTCTCGCCGAAGTACTCGACGTGCACGCCGACGCCCGCGGCCAGGGGCGGCAGCCAGGCGTACGCGACGCAGCGGCCCAGGGTGTACCCGTACGAGGCGCTGGTGACGTACCCGGCCGGGGCGCCGTCGACGTACACGGGTTCCTTGCCGAGGACGACGGCGGCGGGGTCGTCGAGGAGCAGGGCGGTGAGCCTCCGGGTCGGTTCCCCGAGCCCTTCGAGCGCCGAACGCCCGACGAAGTCACCCTTGTTCATGCGGACCGCGAAGCCGACGCCCGCCTCGTAGGGGTTGTGTTCGGTGGTCATGTCGTGGCCCCACGCGCGGTACCCCTTCTCCAGCCGCAGGCTGTTGAAGGCGGAGCGCCCCGCCGCGATCACGCCGTGCGCGCGCCCCGCCTCCCACAGCGTGTCCCAGAGGCGGAGCCCCAGGTCGGCGGTGGTGTACAGCTCCCAGCCCAGCTCGCCGACGTACGACAGGCGCAGGGCGGTCACCGGGACGTGCCCGATGTAGGTCTCCTGCGCCCGGAAGTAGCCGAACGCCTCGTGCGAGAAGTCGTCACGGGTGAGCGGCTGGACGAGCGCGCGGGCCAGTGGACCCCAGACGCCGACGCAGCAGGTCCCGGAGGTGATGTCCCTGACGTGGACCGTGCCGGGGGCGTGGCGGAGCAGCCAGTCGAGGTCGGCGGGGGAGTTGGCGCCCACCTGGAAGCGGTCCGGGCCGAGCCGCGCCACGGTCAGGTCGGAACGGATGCCGCCCGCCTCGTCGAGGAGCAGCGTGTACGTGACCGAACCAGGCCTCTTGGCGAGGTTGTTGGAGGTCATGTGCTGGAGGAAGGCGAGGGAGCCGGAGCCCGTGACCTCCAGGCGGCGCAGCGGCGTCATGTCGTAGAGGGCGACCCGTTCGCGGGTGGCGCGCGCCTCGGCCGCCGCGACGGGGGACCAGTGGCGGGCCGACCAGGCGTCGCGCTCCCGCACGTCGGTGCCCTCGGTCAGCGGCGCGTTGGCCTCGTACCAGTGCGGGCGCTCCCAGCCGCCGCCTTCCAGGAAGACCGCGCCCAGCTCCCGCTGGCGGGCGTGGAAGGGGCTGACCCGGAGGGGGCGCTGCCCGTCCAGCGGCTGGAGCGGGTGGATGACGTCGTAGACCTCGACGAACTGGCGCGCCCCGCGCTCGGCCACGTACGCGGGAGAGCGCTGCGCGTCCTCGAAGCGCGTCAGCTCGCACTCGTGCAGATCGAGCGAGGGCCGTCCGTCGACCATCCACTCGGCGACCGCCTTGGCGACCCCCGCGGAGTGCGTGACCCAGACGGCCTCGGCCAGCCAGAAGCCACGCAGCGCCCGGGATTCACCCAGTACCGGCATGCCGTCGGGCGTGAAGGAGAAGACGCCGTTGAAGCCCTCCGCGATCTCCGTCCCCCTCAGCGCAGGGAGCAGCCTCCGGCAGTCCTCCCAGCTCGGCGCGAAGTCCTCCTCGGTGAAGGGGTACGAGGACGGCATGTCCTCGGCGTCGTCGTACGCGGGGACGGTGAACGGGTCGACGGGCAGCGGGCGATGGGCGTACGAGCCGATGCCGATGCGGTCGTGGTGCTCACGGAAGTACAGATCGCGGTCCTGGTGGCGGAGGATCGGCAGGGACGCCTCCGGACGCGGGCCACCCGGCCCGGCGAGCTCGGGCAGGGGCGCCGTCTTCGCGTACTGGTGGGCGAGCGGCAGCAGAGGGATGCCGACGCCCGCCAGCCGCCCGATCACCGGCCCCCAGAACCCGGCCGCCGAGACGACGTGGTCGGCGGGGAAGGTGCCGCGGTCGGTGACGACGGCCATCACACGGCCGTCGTCCCGCTCGATGCCCGTCACGGTGTGCCGTTCGAGGAAACGGGCTCCACGCGCGCGTGCCCGCTCCATCTGCGCCCGGCAGGCGGGCACGGCGCGGGCCAGACCGTCCTCGGGCGTGTACAGCCCTCCGTACAGCTGGCTCTCGTCGACGAGCGGCCACAGTTCCTTGCAGCGCGCGGGGCCGACGAGCTCGGCGCGCACGCCCCAGGACGCGGCGAGACCGGCCTTGCGGTGCAGGTCGTCCCAGCGCTCCGGCGTCGTGGCAAGCTCCAGACCGCCGACCGGGTCGAAGCAGGGGAGGCCGTCTACCTCCAGGGAGGTGAACTTCTCCACGGTGTACGCGGCGAACGCGGTCATCGTCCTGGACGGGCCCGTCCGGAAGACCAGGCCCGGAGCGTGCGAGGTGGAGCCGCCCGGCGCGGGCAGCGGCCCCTGGTCGAGGACGGTGACGTCGCTCCAGCCGCGGGCGGTCAGCTCGTCGGCGAGTGAGCAGCCGACGATGCCCGCTCCGATGACGACCACGCGGGGCCCTCCGGCCCGGCCGGGGCTCACGGGACCACCACCGACCGCAGCACTTCGCCCCGCCGCATCCTCGCGAACGCCTCCTCCACCCGGTCGAGCGTGATTGTCTCGGAGACGAATCCGCCGAGGTCGAGGCGGCGGCTGAGGTACTGGTCGACGAGGATCGGGAAGTCACGGGTGGGCAGGCAGTCCCCGTACCAGGACGACTTGAGGGCGCCGCCGCGCGAGAAGAGGTCGATCAGCGGCAGATCGATCGTCATCCCCGGCTCGGGCACCCCGACCTGGACGAGCACGCCCGCGTGGTCCCGCATGAAGAAGGCCTGCCGGTACGTCGCCGGGGTGCCGACCGCGTCGATCGCGACGTCGACGCCGTGGCCGCCGGTCAGCTGCCGGACCGCCTCGACCGGGTCCGTGCCGAGGGAGTTGACGGTGTGGGTCGCGCCGAACCGGGTCGTCCCGTCCAGTTTCGCGTCGTCGATGTCGACGGCGATGACCCGGCGGGCTCCGGCCAGGGACGCCCCGGCGACCGCGGCGTTCCCGACGCCGCCGCAGCCGATGACGGCGACGGTGTCGCCGCGGCCCACACCGCCGGTGTTCACCGCGGCCCCGTAGCCCGCCATCACCCCGCAGCCGATCAGGGCCACGGCCTCGGGGCGGGCCGCCGGGTCGACCTTCACGGCCTGTCCCGCGGCGACCAGCGTCTTCTCGGCGAAGGCGCCGATGCCGAGGGCGGGACTCAGCGGGGTGCCGTCCAGGAGCGTCATGGGCTGCGTGGCGTTGCGCGAGTCGAAGCAGTACCAGGGGCGGCCGCGCAGACAGGACCGGCAGGCCCCGCAGGGCGCGCGCCAGGCGATCACGACGCAGTCGCCGGGGACGAGGCCGTCGACGTCGGCGCCGGTCGCCTCGACGGTGCCGGCCGCCTCGTGGCCGAGCAGGAACGGGAAGTCGTCGTTGATCGCACCCTCCCGGTAGTGCAGATCCGTGCGGCAGACCCCGCAGGCCCGGACCGAGACCAGCACCTCCCCTGGGCCGGGATCCGGCACGACGATCGTCTGCGGTTCGACGGGTGCGCCCCTCTTCGGGGCGACGACGGCACGGACCTCGTGGGGCACGGCAGACTCCTCCGCTGTTGCGCACGGCGTGGCGGTGTTGTTGCGTACTGCACGTTCGGTTGCGCTATGGGAGACATACTGGGAATGCCATCAAGAGGCCGTCAAGGGGGCGGAGTCAACCCTTCGCATCTCGCTGGGAGCGCCGGGGGAGCGGGCGGCGCGCAGCAGGGCGGGGCCGGAACTTCCCGGCCCCGCCCTCGGATGTCCGTACGCTGCGGCGCTCTCCCCGCGGCCGCCTCCAAAGGCCCGCGCCCCAGGACGCGGACCGGCGGCGAAGCGGTGCTCAGAGCCTGTGTCATATCCCCGGCCGGGCGGGCGGCGTCTGGCACGCACGCTCGCCGCGTTGCCGAAAAGCCCTGGTAGCTCCGCTACAAGGGCTTCCCGCCGCCTTGCGATCGCACGCACCAGACGCCGCCCGCTGATCCGACCGGGGATATGACCCAGGCTCTCAGAAGCCGTACCCCATCCGCCGGGAGAGCTCGACGGACGCCGCGACGGTGCGCTTGGCGAGCTCGGTGAGACGCTCCTCGGTCAGCCGGTAGACCGGCCCCGACGCGCTGAGCGCCCCGATCACCTTGCCGTCGTGCGCGCGCACCGGCGCGGCCACGGCGGCGAGGCCCACCTCCAACTCCTCGACGGCGACGGCGAAACCCTGCTCGGTCACCGCTTCGAGCTCGCCGCGCAACGCCGCCGTGCCGGTCACCGTGCGGTCGGTCAGGCGCGGCAGGGCGCGGGCCATCAGGCCCTCGCGCAGCGTCGTCGGCAGGTGCGCGAGCAGCACCTTTCCGCTGGATGTCGCGTGCAGCGGGGTGCGCCGGCCCAGCCAGTTCTGCGCGGTCACCGAGGCGGGCCCGCGGGCCTGCATGATGTTGACCGCGGCGTCGTCGTCCAGGACCGCGATGTTGACCGTCTCGCCCACCTCGTCCGCCAGTTCGCGGCAGACCGGGCCGCCCTCCTGCGAGATGTCCATGCGCACTGCCGCCGCCCCCGCGAGGCGGAGTACGCCCGCACCCAGGAAATACTTCCCGCGGTCCTTCGCCTGGCCGACCAGGCCGCGGTTCTCGAGCACCCCGAGGAGCCGGAAGGCCGTCGACTTGTGGACGCCCAACTCGTCGGCGATCTCGGTGACTCCGGCCTCCCCGTGCCGCGCGAGGATCTCCAGAACACTCACCGCGCGGTCCACGGACTGGACGGATCCGGCCGCGCCCTTCGGCTGCCTCTCCGGTGGTTTCCCGTCCGGCGCCCTGTTCTGATCAGCCTTTTTCCGCTCGCCCGTCATATCTGAACTCTCACCACCTAGCGGCCTGTTGAAGCCGCGTCTTCGGGAAGCCCTTGACGCGATGGGCGCCCCACCCGGATTCTGTTGCGCATAGCGCTCCCTCGTGCGCCATGCGAAACATCATGTTACCGAAGGGTCGTGGCCCCCAGAGGGGCCGGGACCGGGCCGAATGACACCAGAGGGGGGCCCATGATCCCCGTATGCCGCCTTGAAGACCTCCCCGCGGGCGAGTCCGTCCGCCTCGACACCACGCCACCCGTCGCGGTGTTCAACGCCGACGGCGAGCTCTTCGCCATCGACGACACGTGCAGCCACCAGAACGCCTCCCTGTCGGAGGGGTGGCTGGAGGGCTGCCAGGTCGAATGCCCGCTGCACGCCGCGTCATTCGATCTTCGCACCGGCAGGCCCACGTGCCTGCCCGCACGCCGTCCCGTACGCACCCACCAGGTGTACGTCGAGGAGGGCGTCGTCCATGTCAGCCTCGCCACTGAGGTCCGCACCGTCACGGACGTCCGCACCGCAACCGACGTCCGCACCGCCACCGACGCGGGAGCCGCCGAGAAGGGATCAGCGGCATGAGGAGCGTCATCGTGGTGGGTGCCTCGCTCGCCGGACTGTACGCGGCGCGGGAACTGCGCGCCCAGGGGTTCGACGGCAACCTGACCGTCGTCGGCGCGGAACGGCACCCGCCGTACGACCGGCCGCCCCTGTCCAAGGACTTCCTCACCGGTGGCGGCGACGAGCGGCACATCGCCCTGGGCGATGAGGAGGAGACGGCGGAGCTCGCCGTCGAGTGGGTCCTCGGCACCCGTGCGCGCTCTCTCGACGCGCGCGGCCGCACGGTCGTCCTCGACGACGGCCGCAGCCTGACGGGCGACGGCGTCGTCATCGCCACCGGCGCGTCCGCGCGGCGCCTGCCCGGGCCCGCGCTCACGGGCGTGCACACCCTGCGCACCCTGGACGACGCCCGTGCCCTGCGGGCGGAACTGACCCGTGGCCCGCGGCGGGTCGTGGTGATCGGCGGGGGCTTCATCGGGGCCGAGACGGCGTCCTCGTGCGTGGTGCTCGGCCATGAGGTCACGGTGGTCGAGGCCGCTCCGCTGCCGCTCACGGCCCAACTCGGCCCGGAGATGGCCTCGGTGTGCGCGCGGCTCCATGCCCGCGGCGGTGTACGCCTCCTTTCGGGTGTGGGTGTGACGGGGCTGCGGTCCACGGGAAGTGCCGTCTGTGCCGTGGAGCTGTCCGACGGCGGGCTGCTGCCCGCCGACGTGGTCGTCGTCGGGATCGGGGCGGCCCCCAACACCGGCTGGCTCGCGGGCTCACCGCTCGCCGTGGACGCCGGTGTCCTGTGCGACGAGGGCTGTGTCACCGCGCTGCCCCAGGTCGTCGCGGTCGGGGACGTGGCCCGGGTGGACGGCGTCCGGGCCGAGCACTGGACGAGCGCCACCGAGCAGCCCCGCGTCGCCGTGGCGAACCTCCTCGCCGGCCGCACGGTGCGGGCGGTGCGCCCCCTGCCGTACTTCTGGTCGGATCAGTACGGCTCGCGGGTGCAGTTCGCGGGACGGCGCGGCGACGGCGACACCGTACGCGTCGTCGAGGGCTCGCCGGACGTCCTGGAGGGGAGCGGATTCCTCGCCGTCTATGCTTGCGCGGGCCGCACCACTGCGGTCCTCGCGGTCGACCGTGCCCGGCCCTTCACGAAGATGCGGCGGGAACTCGCGGCCGCCGGGGCGCCTGAGCCTTCGGGGCGGGTGACGGAGCCCGCAGGGGTCTGAGGGCAGCCCGAAGGGCCCGCCGCCCGTCGCCGTCCCCCTCAGGGGTGCGACAACCGCCCCGACCCACCGCGCCCTGGTATGCGCTCCTTGCCGCGCGACGCCGCTCTGGTATGGCGGCGGGCCCGGCGCCGCTCACGGCGCAGCCGCCGCGCCGTGCTGCTCGGCATCGACACCACTCCGTGCCGTTGGTTCCACACCTGGCGGGTCACCCATACGTCGAGCACGCCCCAGGTCGCCACGACCGTGCTGGCCACGCTGCTCAGGACCATGGGGAAGGAGAGCCAGGAACCCGCGAGGGCGGCCAGGAAAGCGATCATCGCCTGCACGAGGGTGACCGCCACTATGATCACGGCCCGCACCGCAGCCGTCCGCACGGGATCGGGCAGCCGCCGCTTGCGGGCGGGCTCCTCGACCCACAACGGGGGCCGCTGCGCCGCCTGTTCGTACTCCTGCTCCTGCGGAACCGGGCGCCGGTCAGCCGTCCGCTGGGCAGTCGGGCCCTGCTGAACCGAGTCTCGCCGAGTCGGAGCCTGCTGAGCCGGAGTCCGCTGAACCCTGTGGCGCTCCGCCGTGCCCTTCATTTCGTCACTCCCCCCACTGCTTCGCGGCCGTTCATGGAACACGCGGGACACATCCTTCGGCCGTCCACCGGACTCAACTCACCAGTGGCTGCCCGTTTTACTGCCCTTTATGTCGGCTGTCCGATGACGTGCGCCGTGAGCCGCGACTCTCTTCCCCCTTGACGAACGAGAGATACGAAAGATTCCCGCTCCGGTTCCACGAAGCGAAGAAAACCGGCCAACTGGCTTGCGCGGAAAGGCGGATGGGGCCGGGCAATAGGTGCCACATGCTGGGTCGCAATCTCCCGTAATGGAGGGACAACTGGGGACGCGCCTTTCGCGTCACGGCCGAAAAGCGTTCGGATGCTTCTTCGAGTTGCCCGTGAGTCAGTAGTAGGCTCGCGCCGTTTGTTGACGCACATGTGTGCCCCTGGCCCGTGCAACGGTCGCAGGGGGCCGATCTGGGGGAGGCCATGCGCTTTCGCGGGAAGTCCATCCGCCGGAAGATCGTGGCGCTGCTGCTCGTGCCGCTGCTCTCCCTGACCGCCATCTGGGGCTTCGCCACCGTCATCACGGGGCGCCAGGCGCTGAGCCTGATCGACACGGTGAACGTCGTCGACAAGCTCGCCTTCCCGGTCGAGGACACGGCGCGCGTCATCCAGCAGGAGCGCCGCCAGACTCTCGTCTATCTCGCCGACCCGCGGGCCTCGGACGCCCTGGCCGGGTTGCGCCGCAGCCGCACCGCCACCGACGGGATGATCGCCAAGATCCGGGCCAACGCCGAGGATCCGGACGTCCGTGACGGGGTCGACGGGGACTCGCGCAAACGGCTCGACGAGCTCGTCGAGGCCTTCGACGGCATCCAGCCGCTGCGCAGGAGCGTCGCGGAGGGCACGATCACCAGGGCCGGCGCCCTGAACATGTACACCAAGCTGATCGACCCGTACTTCGACCTGCTCAGCACCCTGAACGGCTACTCCGGCCTCGACGACATGGAGTACGACCAGCAGGGCCGCGCGCTCGTCGGCGCGACCCGCGCGCGTGAACTGCTCTCCCGCGAGGACGCGGTGATCGGTTCGGCGCTCGTCGCGGGCCGGATCACCAAGGCGGAGGTCCGTCAGGTCACCGAGCTCCGCGCGCAGCGCACCCTCCTCTTCGAAGTCAACTTCGCGCAGCTCTCCGAGGAGGACCGCGGCCGCTACGAGCGCTACTGGAACGGCACCGAGGCCCAGCAGCTGAACAAGGCCGAGAACGACGTCATCGAGGCCGGTACCCGAGCTCCGGACGTGGTGACGTCCAGCCACTGGGACGAGACGGCGGGCCGGGTACTCAAGCAGCTCTCCGAACGGAACATCGAGGCGACCGACAGCTTCCAGGACCGCGTCGAGCCCGCGGCCGTCGGCGTGATCGTGCGGGTCATCGCGGCCGGGGTCCTCGGCCTGCTCGCGCTGCTGTTCTCGCTCTTCCTCTCCGTACGCATCGGCCGCAGCCTCATCCGCGACCTGCGCCGCCTGCGCCTGGAGGCCCACGAGGCGTCCGGTGTCCGGCTGCCGGGCGTGCTGCGCAGGCTGGCGGCCGGCGAGCAGGTCGACGTGGAGACCGAGGCGCCCCGCCTGACCTACGGCAAGGACGAGATCGGGCAGGTCGGGCAGGCGCTCAACACCCTGCAGCGCGCCGCCGTCGAGGCCACCGTCAAACAGGCGGACCTGCGCCGCGGCGTCTCCGAGGTCTTCGTCAACCTCGCCCGCCGCAGCCAGGTGCTGCTGCACAAGCAGCTCACCCTCCTGGACACCATGGAGCGCAGGACCGAGGACACCGACGAACTCGCCGACCTCTTCCGCCTCGACCACCTGACCACCCGCATGCGGCGGCACGCCGAAGGCCTGGTGATCCTCTCCGGAGCCGCCCCTTCGCGGCAGTGGCGCAAGCCCGTCCAGCTCATGGACGTCGTCCGCGCCGCCGTCGCCGAGGTCGAGGACTACGAACGCATCGAGGTGCGCCGGCTGCCCCGCATCGCGGTCACCGGCCCCGCCGTCGCCGACCTCACGCACCTGCTCGCCGAACTCCTGGAGAACGCCACGGTGTTCTCGCCCCCGCACACCGGGGTGCAGGTCCTCGGCGAGCACGTCGCCAACGGCTTCACCCTGGAGATCCACGACCGGGGCCTGGGCATGACGCCCGACGCACTCCTCGACGCCAACCTGCGGCTCGCGGAGACCCCCGAGTTCGAGCTGTCGGACACCGACCGGCTCGGCCTGTTCGTGGTCAGCAGGCTCGCGCAGCGCCAGCGCGTCCGCGTCTCCCTGCAGCCCTCTCCGTACGGCGGCACGACGGCCGTCGTCTTCATCCCCGAGTCCCTGCTCACCGACGACGCACCCGACACCGGCGGCTACCGGCTGGACCGCCCGCAGAGCAAGGGCGCCGTGGCGGGCCCCGACCGGGCGGCCGACCGCACGGCGGCCCTCGCCCAGGTGCCCGTGCAGCTCCCGGGGCTGCCCGCCTCCGTCATCGACGGCCCCGTCGAACTGGAGGCGCCGATCAGCCTCGCGGACCTGGACCGCTTCCCCGGTGCCCTCGACGACGAGGACAGTGAGCGCGGCGGTCTCTTCCGGCCGCGCCGCCGCGTGGCGGGCACACCGGGCGAACAGCACCAGCAGGCCCGCGACGACCGCGAGGCGGGCCGCGCGGAGCCGACACGGCTGGACGCCGGCCCCGTCCACCTGGACGACGACGCCGCCGACGAGGCCCACGGGGGCCCCGTCCCGCTGCCGCGCCGCAGGACCCCGAAACTGGTCCGCTCGAACGGCCGGCCGGTGACGCACACCAGGCCGCAGGACAGCAGGTTCCCGGAGAACAGGACACAGGACAGCAGGTTCCCGGCCGACAGGCCGCTGGCCCCGGCCGCCGAGGACGAGCTCCCGGAGCGCCCGCAACAGCCGGCCTGGCCCGACCTGTCCCCGCCGCACCGGGACGTCACGGCCGCCGACGACCCGTCGCCCGAGCCCCCTCGGCGCGCCTACCGCTCCGCGCCGCAGGACCGGAGCACCCCCACGACCGCCCCGGGCGGACTGCCCCGCCGTGTCCGGCAGGCCAGTCTCGCCCCGCAGTTGAAGGCCGGACCCGACCGCAGCCCCGAACGCGCCGAGACCCGGCCGGAGGAGCGTGACGCGGAAGAGGTCCGCAGCCGCATGGCCTCGCTCCAGCGGGGCTGGCAGCGCGGCCGCGACGAGAACGCCGCGGGCGACGATGCCACGAACGGCACAGCACCAGGAACGACATCCGAGGGGGACGGTCGATGACCGCACCGAATGCCGACGCACGCACCACGACAACCGGCGGGCGGGGAGAGCTGAACTGGCTCCTCGATGATCTGGTCCAGCGCGTCGCCAGCATCCGCAAGGCACTCGTGCTCTCCGGCGACGGCCTGCCGACCGGCCTGTCGAAGAACCTGACCAGGGAGGACAGCGAGCACCTCGCGGCCGTCGCCTCCGGGTTCCACAGCCTCGCCAAGGGAGTCGGGCGGCACTTCGAGGCGGGCCGGGTCCGCCAGACCGTGGTCGAGCTCGACGACGCCTTCCTCTTCGTCACGGCGGCCGGCGACGGCAGCTGTCTCGCGGTCCTCGCGGACGCGGACTCCGACGTCGGCCTGGTGGCGTACGAAATGACGTTGCTGGTCAAGCGGGTGGGCGTGCATCTGGGGACGGCTCCGCGCACGGATCTGCCCGCCGGGGGGTAGTGGGAGGTCATGACTCACGACGGTCGAGGGACGCAGAGAACGACAGAGGCCAAGCGGAGATTAGCGGGAGCGCAGGAGACGGCCCGCTGGTTCGACGACGACGCCGGACCCGTGGTGCGGCCGTACGCGATGACGCGCGGCCGCACCACGAGCACCGGGCAGCACCGGCTCGACCTGATCGCGGTCGTCATCACCGAGTCATGGGCGGCGTCCGGCGCCCCGGAGGCCGACCAGACGCTGTCTCCGGAGCACGTGGACATCGTCGAGCTCTGCCGCGACACGCCCCAGTCGGTCGCCGAGCTGGCGGCCGAGCTCGACCTGCCCATCGGTGTGGTACGCGTCCTCATCGGCGACCTCGTCGAGGACGAGCTGGTGCACGTGACCCGCCCCGTACCCCCCGCTGAGCTGCCGGACGAGAGTATTCTGCGCGACGTGATCAGCGGCCTCCGGGCGCTCTGAGCAGCGCGGAAGCGAGAGTGGCAACGTGACTGGCTGGCAGTTCTGGGTCGACAGGGGCGGCACCTTCACCGACATCGTCGCGCGCCGGCCGGACGGCGGTCTCCGCACGCACAAGCTCCTCTCCGAGAACCCCGCGCGCTACCGGGACGCGGCGGTCGCGGGCATCCGCGAACTGCTCGACGGCGCCGGGGCCGGCGGCCCCGCGGACCTCGACGCCGTCCGCATGGGCACCACCGTCGCCACCAACGCCCTCCTGGAACGCAAGGGCGAGCCCACGGCCCTGATCATCACCCGGGGCTTCCGCGACGCCCTGCGCATCGCCTACCAGAACCGCCCGCAGATCTTCGCCCGCGAGATCGTCCTGCCCGAACTCCTCTACGACCGGGTCATCGAGGTCGACGAGCGGGTCACCGCCGAAGGCGAGGTGCTGCGCGCCCCCGACCTGGACGGCCTCGCGGGGCCGCTGCGGGGGGCGTACGACGACGGGATCCGCTCCGTGGCGGTGGTCTGCGTGCACAGCCACCTGTACCCCGCCCACGAACAGGCCGTCGGGGAACTCGCCGCCCGTACCGGCTTTCCGCAGGTGTCGCTCTCCAGCGAGGTCAGCCCGCTCATGAAGCTCGTCCCGCGCGGGGACACCGCCGTCGTCGACGCCTATCTGTCGCCGGTCCTGCGCCGCTACGTCCAGCACGTCGCCGACGAACTCGACGGCGTACGGCTGATGTTCATGCAGTCGAACGGCGGGCTCGCCGAGGCCGGCCAGTTCCGCGGCAAGGACGCGATCCTCTCCGGCCCCGCGGGCGGCATCGTGGGCATGGCCCGCATGTCGCACCTGGCCGGTTTCGACCGCGTCATCGGCTTCGACATGGGCGGCACGTCGACGGACGTGTCGCACTACGCGGGGGAGTACGAGCGGGTCTTCACCACGCAGATCGCCGGGGTCCGGCTGCGCGCCCCGATGCTCGACATCCACACCGTCGCGGCGGGCGGCGGATCCGTGCTCCACTTCGACGGCAGCCGCTACCGCGTGGGCCCCGACTCGGCGGGTGCGGCCCCCGGCCCGGCGAGCTACCGCGGCGGCGGGCCCCTCACCGTCACCGACGCCAACATCGCCCTGGGCCGTGTGCAACCCGACCACTTCCCCCGGGTGTTCGGCCCCGCGGGGGACCAGCCGCTCGACGGCGAACTCGTCCGGGAACGCTTCACGGCCCTGGCCGACGAGATCCGCGCGGCGACGGGCGACGACCGCACCCCCGAGCAGGTCGCCGAGGGGTACCTGCGCGTCGCGGTGGCGAACATCGCGGGCGCCGTCAAGCGCATCTCGGTCCAGAAGGGCCACGACGTCACGCGCTACGCCCTCACCACGTTCGGCGGCGCGGGCGGCCAGCACGCCTGCATGGTCGCCGACTCGCTGGGCATCCGCACCGTCCTCGTACCGCCGATGGCCGGGGTGCTCTCCGCCCTCGGCATCGGACTCGCCGACACCACGGCGATGCGCGAGCAGTCCGTGGAGGCGCCCTTGGCGGCGTCCTCGATGCCGCACGTCCTGAAGACCGCCGACGCCCTGGAGAACGCCGCCCGCGACGAACTCCTCGCCGAGGACGTACCGGCCGAGCGCATCCGCGTCACCCGCCGCGCCCAGCTCCGCTACGACGGAACGGACACGGCCCTCACCGTGGAGCTCACCGAACCGGGCGCCATGACCCGGGACTTCGAGGACCGCCACCGCGCCACGTACTCCTTCACCCTCGACCGGCCCGTCGTCGTCGAGGCCCTCTCCGTGGAGGCCACCGGGGTCACCGAACCACCCGACCTCTCGGCCCTCGCGGGCACGGTGACCCGCGGCGCCCCGCTCCGGGCCCGCCTGCACACCGGCGGCGCCTGGCGCGACGTACCCCTGCACCGCCGTACGGAACTGCCGCCCGGCGACACGGTCACCGGTCCGGCGGTCATCGTCGAGGACGGTTCCACGACCGTCGTGGACGACGGCTGGCGGGCGGCGACCACGGACGCGGGACATCTGGTCATGGAACGCGTCGCGGAACCGGAGAGTTCCGCCGCGAGCACCCGCGCGGACCCCGTCCTCCTCGAAGTCTTCAACAACCTCTTCATGTCCATCGCCGAACAGATGGGCGCCCGCCTGGAGTCCACCTCCCAGTCGGTGAACATCAAGGAGCGGCTCGACTTCTCCTGCGCGCTCTTCGACCCCGACGGCAACCTCGTCGCCAACGCCCCGCACATCCCCGTCCACCTGGGCTCGATGGGCACCAGCGTGAAGGAGGTCATCGAGCGCCGCGGCAGCGGCATGCGCCCCGGAGACACCTACGCCGTCAACGACCCGTACCACGGCGGCACCCACCTGCCCGACGTCACGGTCATCACGCCGGTGTTCGACAGGCCGGGGGAGCACGGCACTTCGGGGGAGCGCATCCTCTTCCACGTCGCCTCGCGCGGCCACCACGCCGAGATCGGCGGCATCGCGCCCGGCTCCATGCCCGCCGACAGCCGCACCATCGAGGAAGAGGGCGTCCTCTTCGACAACTGGCTGCTTGTAGAAGAGGGCCGTTTCCGCGAGGCCGAGACCCGCGCGCTGCTCACCGGCGCCCCCCACCCCTCGCGCAACCCGGACACCAACCTCGCCGACCTGCGCGCCCAGATCGCCGCCAACCGCAAGGGCGTCGACGAAGTCACCCGCATGATCGACGACTTCGGCCTCGACGTGGTCCAGGCCTACATGCGGCACGTCCAGGACAACGCCGAGGAATCCGTACGACGCGTCATCGACGTCCTGGAAGAGGGCGAGTTCGCCTATCAAACCGACTCCGGCGCCACGATCCACGTCCGGGTCACCGTGGACCGCGCAGAGCGCTCGGCGACCATCGACTTCAGCGGCACGTCACCGCAGCTCGCCACGAACTTCAACGCCCCCCTCGCGGTGGTCAACGCCGCCGTCCTGTACGTCTTCCGCACCCTCGTCGCCGACGACATCCCCCTCAACGACGGCTGCCTGCGCCCCCTGCGCATCATCGTGCCGCCCGGCTCGCTGCTCTCGCCCGAGCCGCCCGCTGCCGTCGTCGCCGGGAACGTGGAGACCTCCCAGGCCATCACCGGCGCGCTCTACGCCGCCCTGGGCGTCCAGGCGGAGGGCTCCGGCACGATGAACAACGTCACCTTCGGCAACGACCACCACCAGTACTACGAGACGGTGGCCTCCGGCTCCGGCGCGGGCGACGGCTTCGACGGCGCTCCCGTCGTCCAGACCCACATGACCAACTCCCGGCTCACCGACCCCGAAGTCCTGGAGTGGCGGCTGCCCGTCCTCCTGGAGGAGTTCGCCGTACGCGAGGGCAGCGGCGGCAGCGGAAGGCAGCGCGGCGGGGACGGCGCCGTGCGCCGCATCCGCTTCCGCGAGCCGATGACGGTCTCGACCCTGTCGCAGCACCGCAGGGTCGCGCCGTACGGCATGGCGGGCGGCGCCCCCGGAGCGCTCGGCGCCAACCGCGTGGAACGCGCGGACGGCGCCGTGGAGGAGCTCGCCGGCAGCGACAGTGCCGACCTGGGACCCGGCGACGTACTCGTGATCGAAACCCCCGGCGGCGGCGGATACGGACCGGCGCCGCGCGACACCAATGATCCAGGAGAAGTGAGCGATGATCTTCAGGCGTTCTGAGCGCGGCAAGGCCCCCGTCGAGCCTGTCACGCTGAAGATCCTCGTGGCGGGCGGCTTCGGCGTCGGCAAGACGACGCTGGTCGGCGCGGTCAGCGAGATCAAGCCGCTGCGCACGGAGGAGACCCTCAGCGAGGCCGGCCGTCCCGTCGACGACACCAGCGGTGTCGCCGGCAAGCACACCACCACGGTGGCCATGGACTTCGGCCGCATCACCCTCCGGGAGGACCTGGTCCTCTACCTCTTCGGCACGCCGGGGCAGGACCGCTTCTGGTTCCTCTGGGACGAGCTGGCCACCGGCGCGCTGGGTGCCGTGGTCCTCGCCGACACCCGCCGCCTGGAGGACTGCTTCGCCGCCGTCGACTACTTCGAACGGCGGTCCATACCCTTCGTGGTCGGCGTCAACTGCTTCGAGGGCGCCTCCCGTTACCCCGCCGACACCGTGCGCCAGGCGCTCGACCTCGACCCCGAAGTGCCCGTCGTGATGTGCGACGCGCGCGACCGCGAGACGGTCAAAGAGGTCCTCATCGACGTCGTCGAACACGCGATGGCGCTGGCCGCGGCCGCCCGGGAACCGGCCACCACGTAACGCGCGGCCGGCCCGCGGCCCCCGCTACGGCCCGTACCCCCGCCGACCGGGGTACGGGCCGCAGTTCCGTTCGGCCCGGCGCCGTCAGCCCGCGCCGTCCTCCAGCCAGCCGAAGCTACGCTCCACCGCCTTGTGCCAGTTGTGGAACTCGCGGTCCCGCGACTCGGCATCCATGCGGGGTGTCCACTCCACGTCCTGCTGCCAGTGCGTCTTGAGCTCGTCGAGGTCGTTCCACACGCCGGTCGCGAGACCGGCCGCGTACGCCGCGCCCAGACACGTCGTCTCGGAGACCTTGGGCCGGATCACGGGCACCCCGAGGACGTCCGCCTGGTGCTGCATCAGCAGGTTGTTCTTGGTCATGCCGCCGTCCACCTTGAGGGTGGTGATCCGCACCCCGGAGTCCTGGTACATGGCGTCCACGACCTCGCGGGTCTGCCAGCTGGTCGCCTCCAGGACCGCACGCGCGAGGTGCGCCTTGGTGACGTACCGGGTCAGTCCCGTCACGACGCCGCGCGCGTCGGAGCGCCAGTACGGTGCGTAGAGACCGGAGAAGGCCGGGACGATGTACGCCCCGCCGTTGTCCTCCACGCTCGCCGCGAGCGGTTCGATCTCATCGGCCGAGCGGATGATGCCGAGCTGGTCACGGAACCACTGCACCAGGGCGCCGGTGATGGCGATGGACCCCTCCAGGCAGTACACGGGCGCCTCGGAGCCGATCTTGTACCCCATCGTCGTGAGCAGCCCGCTCTTCGACGCGACGGGCCGGTTGCCGGTGTTGAGCAGCAGGAAGCTGCCTGTTCCGTACGTGTTCTTGGCCGTCCCCGTGTCGTAGCAGGCTTGCCCGAAGACGGCTGCCTGCTGGTCGCCGAGCGCGGAGGCGACGGGCACTCCGGAGAGCTGGCCCACCGCCGTCCCGTACACCTCGGCGGACGACCTGATCTCCGGCAGGACCGCCTCGGGCACGTTCATCGCCGACAGGATCGACTGGTCCCACTGGAGCGTTTGCAGGTTCATCAGCATGGTGCGGCCCGCGTTGGTGACGTCGGTGACGTGCTTGCCGCCGTCGGTGCCGCCCGTGAGGTTCCAGATCAGCCAGGAGTCGATCGTGCCGAAGGCGATCTCGCCGCGCTCGGCGCGCGCCCTGAGCCCCGGCACGTTGTCGAGCAGCCAGGCGGCCTTGGGCCCGGAGAAGTAGCTCGCGAGCGGCAGGCCCGTCTGTTCACGGAAGCGGTCCTGGCCGTCCGCGCCGCCCAGTTCGTTGCAGAGCGCCGAGGTGCGGGTGTCCTGCCACACGATCGCGTTGTGCACGGGCTTGCCGGTGGCGCGGTCCCACAGGACCGTGGTCTCGCGCTGGTTGGTGATGCCGAGCGCACTCAGCTGGTCGGCGCGGAGTCCGGCCTTGGCGATCGCCCCCGCGACCACCGCCTGCACCTTGGACCAGATCTCGGTGGCGTCGTGCTCCACCCACCCGGGCTTGGGGAAGATCTGGCGGTGCTCACGCTGGTCCACGGCGACGATCGCGCCGTCCCGGTCGAAGATGATGCAGCGGCTCGAGGTGGTGCCCTGGTCGATGGCGGCGACGAACTTCTCGGAGCTGTCCGGCATGGCTACCCCTTGATGACCTTGGTGAGAAGACTCAGAAGGCTGCGCAGACTCAGAAGGCTGCGTTGTAGATGAGGCCCGCGAGGGCTCCGCCGATCAGCGGTCCGGCCACCGGAATCCAGGAGTAGCTCCAGTCGGACGTGCCCTTGTTGGGGATCGGCAGGAACGTGTGCACGATGCGCGGACCGAGGTCGCGCGCCGGGTTGATGGCGTAGCCCGTCGGGCCGCCGAGCGAGAGACCGATGCCGACGACGAGGAAGGCCACGATGAGCGTCTGCGTGCCCGACTCGCCGAGCCCCTTGGTCAGGCCGAAGGCGAGGATCGGCAGCACCAGCGCGACGGTCGCGATGACCTCGGTGATGATGTTGGCGACCGGGTTCCGGATCTCCGGGATGGTGGAGAAGACGCCCAGCGTCGCCGTCGGCCGGTGCACGCCCTCGGAGTCGCCCTTGGCGCCGCGCGTGACGTTGGCCTGGAACTGCGCGAAGTAGACGAGGTACGCCAGGACGGCGCCGAGCATCGCGCCCACCATCTGCCCGAGCACGTAGACCCAGACCTGGTCCCAGTCGCCGGTGTCGATGGCGATGCCGAGCGTGACGGCGGGGTTGAGATGGCCGCCGGAGAGCGGACCCGCGGTATAGGCGCCGGCGAGCACACCGAAGCCCCACCCGAAGGCGATGACGACCCACCCGGAGGCCTTCGCCTTCGAGTGGCTGAGCGTGACGGCGGCGCACACGCCCGCGCCGAGAAGAATCAGAATCGCGGTGCCGATGACCTCACCGACGAAGACATCCCCGTTCGAGTACATGGCGGCTCCTAGGCCCTCGCCCGGGGCGGTGCGCCCCGGTCCTCCGTGCAGGGTGCGTTTCCCACGACTACTGCCTGGATACGCCCGGCTGTTGCAGCCGGGGGCAGGGAGTCTCCCGCGCCCCGCCCGGCGCCCATGGCGAGCGTGCCGTCGCAGCCGTACCGCCCATGGGGGATGACCTGTTGACCAGGCCCTTCGCACTGGCCCTTCGCGCGCACAGAGGCTCTGGGCGCCGGGGGCCGCGGAGTGGCGACGCCGACTGACACCCGGAAGTGTTCACCGATGGTGATGGAGCGTCAAGGTCGCGGACGGTACCGGTTGACCGGGGTGACGTGGGCCCCGACGCCGGGTGTCAGCGCACCGCGACGACCGAGGAACCATGGCCGAACAGCCCCTGGTTCGCGGTGATCCCCACCCGCGCCCCATCGATCTGTCGCGCCCCTGCGGCACCCCTCAACTGCCAGGTGATCTCGCAGACTTGAGCGATGGCCTGGGCGGGCACTGCCTCGCCGAAGGACGCGAGGCCCCCGCTGGTGTTCACGGGCACGCGCCCGCCCGGCGCCGTCGCCCCGTCCCGCAGCAGCTTGGCCCCCTCGCCCTCGCCGCACAGCCCCAGGTCCTCGTACCACTGCAGTTCCAGCGCGGTCGACAGGTCGTAGACCTCGGCCAGCGATATGTCCTCGGGGCCGATGCCCGCTTCGTCGTACGCCGCTCGCGCGATGGACGCACGGAAGGTGCCGTCGGCCGGGGGCACGACGGCCGCCGAGTCGGTGGCGATGTCCGGCAGGTCGAGCACCGTGGTCGGATACGTCGGCGAGACCGTGGACACCGCGCGGATCCGCACCGGGTCGGCCGCTCCGTGCCGCCGCGCGAACTCCATGCTGGTGAGCACCAGGGCCGCGGCGCCGTCCGAGGTGGCGCAGATGTCGAGCAGCCGCAGCGGGTCGGCCACGACGGCCGAGGCGGCGACCTCCTCCGCGGTGACGGTCTTGCGGTAGCGCGCGTTCGCGTTGAGCGCGCCCGCGGCCGCGTTCTTCACCTTGACCTGGGCGAAGTCCTCAAGAGTGTCCCCGTGTACGGCCATCCGGCGCCGTGCGTAGAGCCCGAAGTAAGCGGGGTTGGTCGCCCCGAGGACCCGGAAGCGCAGCCAGTCGGGGTCGTCGGCCCGGTCACCGCCCGCGGGCCGGAAGAATCCCTTGGGGGCCGCGTCGGCGCCGACCACCAGGACCACGTCGGCCATGCCCGCGAGGATCTGCGTACGCGCCGTGCCGATGGCCTGGGCGCCGGACGCGCAGGCCGCGTACACGCTCGCGACGCGCGCGCCCTGCCAGCCGAGCGCCTTGGCGAAGGTCGCCCCGGCCACGTACCCGGGATAGCCGCCGCGCACGGTGTCCGCGCCGACGACCGAGCGCACGTCCCGCCATTCGATCCCGGCGTCCGCGAGCGCCGCGCGCGCGGCCGTCACCCCGTACTCGACGAACGAGCGCCCCCATTTGCCCCAGGGGTGCATGCCCGCGCCGAGCACCGCCACCTCGCCGGTCATGCGCCCACCCCCACGGGCCGCCAGTGCCATGTCGTCCACGTCGTCTCGTCGTCCTCGTTCAGCACGCCGGGCACGACCTCCACCTCCATGCCGACCTCCAGGTCGGACACGGAGACACCCGGAACCGACTGCCCGAGCACCACCATGCGCTCCGCCGCCAGCTCCACCGCGATCAACGTGTAGGGCTGCCAGGGAAGTTCCGGGTCGGAGACATAGGGCGCGGGCGGCCGGTAGCGGCCGTCGGTGTACGACCAGACGCGCCCGCGCCGCGACAGCGGCACCTCGGCCAGCTCCCCGCCCCCGCAGCCGGGGTTGCGGCAGAACCCGTCCTCGCGGGGGAAGAAGACACAGGCGCACGCCGAGCAGCGCGTGCCCAGAAGGCGGAAGTCGTCACCCTCCCCGGTGAACCAGTTGGCCACCACGGGTGTGTGCGTACGCGACAAGGCTCCTCCAGGCAGCAGAACTGATGGAACGTCAGAAGTGTGCCACGGGCAACCGTATCCCGTCAGGGGGTACGGAGGCCGATCCGCGGTGAACCGGACAGCCCTCTCCTGCGTCCGACTACCGGGGGAGGGTGTCCGGGACCGACGGGGGTGGCCCCGGGCACTCTCTCCGCCGACCGCCCTCACTTCGCCCGCAGCGAGCTCCGCGAGACGGGGAAGTCGAAGTAGGTGCCGGGGAACAGTTCCGGCTTGTGCGTGAAGTGCCACCACTCCTCGGGGAGGTTGGCGAAGCCCTCCTTGGAGAGCACGTTCCGCAGCAGGTCGCGGTTGGCGCGCTGCTTTCCCGCGATCCGGGGATCGTCGGTGTGCGAGAGCGTATCGAAGCAGTCGTAGCCCGTCCCCATGTCCACGGAGTTGTCCGGGAAGCGCTCGCCGCGCGGCCCGAAACACGGCGTCAGCCGCTCACCGGGGACGTACGGACGGGTCGGCACCGCGGGAAGCCGCACCACGGTCAGATCCACCGTCGAACCCCTGCTGTGCCCGGACTTCTCGGCGATGTACCCGTCCGCGAACAGCCGCGACTTGTCGACATGGGGATAGAACTCCGCCTTCATGCGCTCGTCGTCGAGGTCCTTCGCCCAGCGTACGAAGTGGTCGACGGCCCGCTGCGGCCGGTAGCAGTCGTACACCTTCAGGGAGTAGCCCTTGCGCAGAAGCGCGTGCTGAGCCCTGTGCAAGGCCTGCGCGGCGGGCTCGGTGAGGATGCACATCGGCTTCCGGTAGCCCTCGATGGGCTCACCCACGAAGTTGTGCGGCGTGAAGTAGCGCATCTCCTGGATGATCGTCGGATCCACGTCGCGCAGCGCGACGAACTCCTCGGGAGCCTTCGGTTCGGGTTTCGCGTGTGCGGGGGAGGGGGCGGAGGCCACGGCCAGCAGGGTGGCGGCACAGACGGCGAGATTCCGCAGGGCGGGGAGCTTCGGCAGGGCGGGCAGCTTCCGGAGGGAGGGGAAATTCCGCGAGGTGGGGAGAAGTCCTGTCATGCCCCCTGCGTCTACCAGGACCCCGGGCACCCGCGAAAGACCGGCGCGTCGGCGATCGGATACAGTCCGCGGCGTGTCCCCATCCCCACACCACACCAACTCCCCTGTGAACACCCACTGTTCAAGCTGTGGAGCCCTCTTCGAAGACCAGCCCTCCGGTCGGCCCCGCACCTGCGCGGCATGCGGAGCGGTGACGTACCGCAACCCGCTGCCCGTGGCGGTGGCCCTGCAGCCCGTCTACGACACCCAGGGCACCGGCCTGGTCGTCATCACCCGCACCATCGCCCCCGCGCGCGGGGGCATCGCTCTGCCCGGCGGGTTCATCGACGACAGGGAGGACTGGCGCCACGCCGTCGTCCGCGAGCTCAAGGAGGAGACCGGCATCGGCGCGGACAGCCGCGACGTCCGCCTCGCCGACGCCATGAGCGCCCCCGACGGCTACCTGCTCCTCTTCGGCCTCCTCCCCGAACGCCCCGCCGCCGACCTGCCGGCGCCCGCGGCGACGGACGAGACCGACGGCTGGGACGTCCTGCGCCGGCCGGACGAACTCGCCTTCCCGCTGCACACGGTGGCAGCGGGCGCGTGGTTCGAGGGCCGCTACTGACCCTCCACCGGGGGCGCCCCTCGAAGAGCCTCCATCACCCCCCGGCCGCGTCGCCGAGCCCCCGTACCCGCACCGGACGACCCGGTGCCGGACCGGCGTCGCCCTCCCGCTCCACCACCACACGCCCCCCGCTCCACCGCGTCGTGAACCGCTCCAGCTCCGCTTCCGCCCAGCCGTCGCCCGCGTCGGCGACCACGAGGCCACCGCCCGTGCCCCCCTGGGCGGGCGCCCACGCCTCCAGCTCCAGAGCGCCGTCACACCCCCGCACCGGCAGCACCGTGCCCGCGCGCGCGAACACCGGAATGCGCCCCAACGGAGCCTCCACGAGCACCTTCCCCGGCCCCTCGTACGCCGTGCCGGTCGCCGTGTCGTACCAGCGCCCCCTCGGCAGCCGGACCGCCCTGCGCACCGCACCGCTCTCCAGCACCGGAGCCACCAGCAACGAGTCCCCGAGCAGGAACGCGTCCTCGCAGTCCCGCAACGCCCGGTCCTCGGGAGAGCCCCACCACAGGGGACGCACATACGGAGCGCCCGTACGCCGCGCGAGATGGGCAAGCGTCACGAAGTACGGCAACAGGCGCCGGCGTTCGACGAGCACCTCGCGCGCGTGCCCGAGCACCTCGTCGCCGAACTCCCACGGCTCGCGCCGCCCCGCCGTGATCGCCGCGTGCGTACGGAACAGCGGGAGATAGGCCCCCAGCTGGAACCACCGCAGATACAGCTCAGGCGACGGACTGCCGTCGAACCCGCCCACATCAGGACCCGAATACGGCACACCGCACAGACCGAGCCCCAGTACCAGCGACAGCGACGCCCGCAACCCCGGCCAGCCCGTGGACACATCGCCGGACCACGTCCCCCCGTAGCGCTGCATCCCCGCCCACCCGGAACGCGAGAACAAGAAGGGGCGCTCCTCGGGATGCAGCCTGCACAGCGCCTCGTACCCGGCGCGAGCCATCGCCAGGCCGTACACGTTGTGGGCCTCCCGGTGGTCACCACCGCGCCCCTCCAGGGAGTGCCGTGCCGAGCGCGGCAGCGTCGTCTCCCCGAACGCGGCGAACGACACCGGCTCGTTCATGTCGTGCCAGAACCCCGAGAACCCCTGATCGAGCCGCTCCTCGTAGAGCGTGCCCCACCACTCCCGCGCGCGCGGGTCGGTGAAATCCGGGTACACCGCCTCTCCGGGCCACACGACACCGCGCACCGGCCGCCCCGCGGCATCCCGCACGAACGCGTCGGCCGCCGCTCCGCTGTCGTACACCTCGACGCCCGGCTCGGACTTCACCGCCGGGTCGACGATCGACACCAGCCGGATGCCGCCCCTGCCCAACTCGTCCGCGAACTGCGGCAGCTTCGGGAAGCGCTCCTTGTCGACGGTGAACACCTGGTGCGCGTCGTAGTGGTCGATGTCCAGATGGACGGCGTCCAGCGGCAGCCCGCGCCCCTGATAGCCCGCCACGACCCGGCGCACCTCCTGCTCGCTGCCGAAACCCCACCGCGCGTGATGGTGCCCGAGCGCCCACGACGGCGGCAGCGCCGGCGGACCGGTGAGCGACGCCCAGGAGTGCAGCACGCGCGCGGGAGTGCCGACCATCGTCCAGGACCGCAGCGGACCGCCGCTCATCCGCACCTCGCACGCACCGGCCCGGTCATGACCGGAACCGGCACCCTCCACGCCCTCGTGCACCGACACCTCGCCCTCCCACGAGTTGTCGTGGAAGACCAGGTGCGTGCCGACGTCGGCCACCACCATCAACACCGGCATCGTGATGTACAGAGGATCGTCGCCCGGCCCGAAGGCACCGCCCGGATCGGTGTTCCACAGCCGGTACGTCCCGTTCCGCAACCGCGGCCCGCCCGACCGCCCGCCGAGGCCGAAGAACCGGGCGTCCGCCGCCACCTCCGACCGCTGCAGCCAGCGCCCCGCGCCGCCGTCGGCAGGCTCCCACCAGCGCGGCGGCAGATCCCGCCGCAGCATCACACCGCCCGGCGTACGCAGCTCGACCGCCCCGTGCCGCGAAACGACGACTGTCGCCCGCTCCGAGACGACCCGCCAGCCACCCTCCTTGTCGGGCTCGAGGACGGCTCGCGGGTCCGGCTCGGGGCTCCGGCACGACAGCGCGTACGACGGGTCGGGCTCCGCCCCGTCCCAGCCCAGGAAGACCGCCCCGCCGGACGTCACCCGCACCCGCAGCTCCGAGCGCGCGAAACGCACCACACCACCACCGGGCGCCGGCTCCATCCCCGTCACAGCGCCCGGCACCCGGGCCCGTTCCGTGCCCCGGGGCGCCAGCCCCCTCGCGTCCGCCCGCCACCTGCGCCAGGAGGAGCGCACCGTGCGCAACCCCTGCGCCGTGCCGACCATGCCGACCGCCTTCACCGAACGCACCAGGTCACGACCGTTCATGCTGCTCACCCTGCCACCGAAGAAGCCATGTGTGTGCCGCGTTCAACTGCCGTTCACCTGGGGCGACGGCATCTCTCCGCGGGACCGACCGTGTGGGGAACACCCTGGTGCGGAAGTCGATCACATGGCATCGTCCCTTTCAGCCGTGTTCACGCGCACACCCAGCACGTGCGCACTCCACGCATACGACGCGTACAGTCCGGGAGCCGCCCCATGACGTCCTCAGCGAACCCTGCGCCGCTCTGGCAGCCGAGCCCGGAGAGGATCGCCGCCGCGCAGGTCACCCGATTCCAGGCCTGGGCGGCCGAGCACCACGGAGCCCCTGCCGACGGGGGCTACGAAGCGCTGCACCGTTGGTCGGTGACCGAGCTCGAGACGTTCTGGAAGGCCGTCACCGACTGGTTCGACGTCCGCTTCACCACGCCCTACGCGCGCGTGCTGGGCGACCGCTCCATGCCGGGCGCGGAATGGTTCCCCGGAGCGACTCTCAACTACGCCGAGCACGCACTGCGAGCCGCCGACGACCCCGCGCGCGCGGACACCCCAGCCCTCCTCCACGTGGACGAGAGCCACGACCCGCGGCCCGTCACCTGGGCCGAGCTGCGCCGCCAGGTCGGCTCCCTGACCGCGGAGCTGCGCGACCTCGGCGTACGCCCCGGAGACCGCGTCAGCGGCTACCTGCCCAACATCCCGCAGGCCGTCGTCGCCCTCCTGGCCACCGCCGCCGTCGGAGCCGTCTGGACCTCCTGCGCCCCCGACTTCGGCGCCCGCAGCGTCCTGGACCGCTTCCAGCAGGTCGAACCGGTCGTCCTGTTCACCGTCGACGGCTACCGCTACGGAGGCAAGCAGCACGACCGCCGCGACACCGTCGCCGAACTCCGCGCCGAACTGCCCAGTCTCCGTGCCGTCGTCCACATCCCGCTGCTCGGCACGCCCGCCCCCGAAGGCGCCCTGGAATGGTCGGCCCTCACCTCGGCGGACGTGGCCCCCACCTTCGAAGCGGTGCCCTTCGACCACCCCCTGTGGGTGCTCTACTCCTCCGGCACCACCGGCCTGCCCAAAGCGATCGTCCAGTCCCAGGGCGGCATCCTCGTCGAACACCTCAAGCAGCTCGGCCTGCACTGCGACCTGGGCCCCGACGACCGCTTCTTCTGGTACACCTCTACCGGCTGGATGATGTGGAACTTCCTCGTCTCCGGCCTCCTGACGGGCACCACGATCGTCCTGTACGACGGCAGCCCCGGCCACCCCGACACCTGCGCCCAGTGGCGCATCGCCGAGCGCACCGGAGCCACCCTCTTCGGCACCTCCGCCGCGTACGTGATGGCCTGCCGCAAGGCGGACGTGCACCCCGCCCGCGACTTCGACCTCTCCCGCGTCACCTGCGTCGCCACGACCGGATCCCCCCTGCCCCCCGACGGCTTCCGCTGGCTGCACGACGAATTCGCCGGCACCCCGGGCGGCCTGTGGACGGCATCGGTCAGCGGCGGCACGGACGTCTGCTCCTGCTTCGCCGGAGCCGTCCCCACCCTCCCCGTCCACATCGGCGAACTCCAGGCCCCCTGCCTGGGCACCGACCTGCAGTCCTGGGACCCCCAGGGCAAGCCGCTCATCGACGAGGTCGGCGAACTGGTCGTCACCAACCCCATGCCGTCCATGCCCATCCACTTCTGGAACGACCCGGACGGCACCCGCTACCACGACAGCTACTTCGACACCTACCCCGGCGTCTGGCGCCACGGCGACTGGATCACCCTCACCTCACGCGGCTCGGTGGTCATCCACGGCCGCTCCGACTCCACGCTCAACCGCCAGGGCGTACGCATGGGTTCGGCCGACATCTACGAAGCCGTCGAACGGCTCCCGGAGATCCGCGAGACCCTCGTCATCGGCGTCGAACAGCCCGACGGTGGCTACTGGATGCCGCTCTTCGTCCACCTCGCCGACGGAGCCGCCCTCGACGACGCCCTGCGCGACCGCATCAAGCGCACGATCCGCGAGCAGCTCTCGCCGCGCCACGTCCCCGACGAGGTCATCGAGGTCCCCGGCATCCCGCACACCCTCACGGGCAAGCGCATCGAGGTCCCCGTCAAACGCCTCCTGCAGGGCACCCCGCTGGACAAAGCGGTCAACCCGGGCTCGGTGGACCGCATCGAACTCCTCGACTTCTACGCGGACCTGGCCCGCAAACACGCCTGAGCGTCAGGCATTTCCCCAGCTCAGCGGCGATTGTCAGTGCCTCTCGTTACTGTGAGTGAGCATTGATCGACCGAATGCAGGGGGAAGCATGACGCACGCTCGGCAGGACACCATGCGACGCGCACTGCGCCGCGAAGTCGCCGGAACCATCGGCCTGCTGGCCGACGAGGAGGACTTCGCGGCCATGCGCCGCTACCGCACCTTCACCTTCGACGACCACGACACCTACCTCCGACAGGTCGAGGGCCTCCTCAGGACCCTCGCGTCCCAGGGCAGGCACACCACCGTCGCCCTCTTCGACCCCGAGGACTACGCACAGTTCTGCGCGGAGAGCGGCCTCGACCCGGACACACCGGCCAGCCGCACCCGCTTCACCGCGGAACTGGCCTCGGACGGCCCCTCCGTGCCGTACGAGGGCCAGCCCCTCACCGATCTCGTCCCCGACCTCGTCGACGAAGCGGTCCGCCAGGCCACCTGGGAGTACGCGACGGTGGTGCTCGCCCGTACGGGCCCCTGCGCGACCTGCGGCGAGGACATCGGACGAGCCGCCTTCGCCCGCGCCTCCGAACTGATCACCCGAGCCCTCGACACCCCGGGCCCCGGCACCCGGCACCTCGTGTGCAGCGTTCCCTCCGACCCCGAGACACTCCTTGCCGCACTGCACGTCGAGATCGCCGCCGACGGCCGCGCCCTGCTCGACGACACCGAAGCTCTGGAGTTCGCCACGGTCCTCGCCGTCGGCATCGCCACCCACCGCGCGGCCGGCATGGTGCTGCGCTCCAGCGCCGAAGGCGCCCGAGACCGCGTCCAGGGCTGGCGCATGAACGGCGGACGGCTCCAACCCCTCACCGCGGCCGAGGTCTTCGACGCCTACTGCACCGACGCCCTCTCGGGAGAACTCGTCTCGCCGGAATCCGGCGTCGACTACTGCGCGGCACCCGACCTCGAAGAAGGCGATCCCGAAGGAGGTCACACCCACTGAACGCCGAGGGGCGCCCCACCGACTCGGTGGGGCGCCCCTCGAAGAGCCGAGCCGTCGGCTACTCGCCCGACAGCACCGCCTGCGCGGCCTTGCGGGCCTCTTCGGCGCTGTCCGCGGCACGCGCGGCGGACGCGGCACGCTCGCACTGCGCCAGCGTGTACTTGCCGAGCGTCGCACGCACGTAAGGAATCGACGCCGCACCCATCGACAGAGAGGTGACACCGAGACCGGTCAGCACACACGCGAGCAGTGGGTCGGAAGCCGCCTCGCCACACACGCCACAGCTCTTGCCCTCGGCCCTCGCCGCCTCGGCGGACAGCGAGACCAGGTCGAGCAGCGCGGGCTGCCACGGGTCCTGGAGCCGGGACACAGCGCCCACCTGCCGGTCGGCGGCGAAGGCGTACTGCGCGAGGTCATTGGTGCCCAGCGACAGGAACTCGACCTCCTGCAGGATCGAGCGCGCCCGCAGCGCGGCCGACGGAATCTCGACCATCGCACCGAACTTCGCCCGCAGCCCCGCCTCACGGCACGCGTCCGCGAACGCCTTGGCGTCGGCGCGATCCGCCACCATCGGGGCCATGACCTCGAGGTAGACGGGCAGCCCCTCGGCGGCCTTGGCCAGCGCGGTCAGCTGCGTGCGCAGCACGTCGGGGTGGTCGAGCAGCGACCGCAGCCCGCGCACGCCCAGGGCTGGGTTCGGCTCGTCGGCCGGCGTGAGGAAGTCCAGCGGCTTGTCCGCACCGGCATCCAGCACACGCACGACGACACGGCCCTCGGGGAAGGCCTCCAGCACCTTGCGGTACGCCTCGACCTGCTTCTCCTCGGACGGCGCCTTCGTGCTGTCGTCGAGGAAGAGGAACTCGGTACGGAACAGACCGACACCCTCGGCTCCCGCCTCGACCGCGGCCGGCACGTCGGCGGGACCGCCGACATTGGCGAGCAGCGGCACCTTGTGCCCGTCGGACGTGGCACCCGGCCCTGTCGCGGCGGCCAGCGCGGCCTTGCGCTCGGCGGCGGCAGCCTCGAGCTGCCCCTTCTTCTCGGCGCTCGGGTCCACGAAGATCTCACCGGTGCTGCCGTCCACGGCCACGACGGTGCCCTCGGCGAGCTCACCCGCTCCGGGCAGCGCGACGACGGCCGGCACTCCGAGCGCCCGCGCGAGGATCGCGCTGTGACTCGTGGGCCCGCCCTCCTCGGTGACGAAACCGAGGACGAGAGCCGGGTCGAGCAGCGCGGTGTCCGCGGGCGCGAGGTCACGCGCGATCAGCACGTACGGCTCGTCGCTGTCCGGGACGCCCGGCATCGGCACGCCCAGCAGCCGCGCGACGATGCGGTTCCGCACGTCGTCGAGGTCCGCGACCCGGCCGGCCATGTACTCACCGGCGCCGGCCAGCAGTTCGCGGTAGTGGGAGAAGGCGTCGTACACGGCGCGCTCGGCCGTGCTGCCGACGGTGATGCGCCGGTCGACGTCGGACATGAGCTCCGGGTCCTGAGCGATCATGGCCTGCGCTTCGAGCACCGCCTGGGCCTCGCCACCGGCCAGATGACCGCGCGCGTTCAGGTCGGCCGCCACAGCTTCCACGGCCTGGCGAGCGCGCCCCTGTTCGCGCTCGGCCTCCTCCGCGGGAATCTGCTTGGCCGGCGGCTCGAGAACCGCCGTACCCATGTGCCGAACCTCGCCGATCGCCACACCGTGGCTCACACCGACGCCTCGCAGCGTTGTCTCCATTTCACCCGTCTCCGGTTGTGCGGCGGGCCCAGCCGCCGCGGTGGTTGTCGTACCTGCCGTCAGCGACGGCGATGACGTCACTTCCAGCTGAAGAGTGCGTCGCCGGCCTTCACTTCGCCGTCCTCGACGAGATCGGAGAGGGACTCCGCCGTGGCCTCGAGGGCCACGATCGGGCACACCGGGGACTTGCCGGCGGCCTCGACGGCGGCCGGGTCCCAGCGCACGACGGCCTGGCCGCGCTGCACGGTGTCACCCTTGTTGACGAGGAGCTCGAAGCCCTCGCCATTGAGCTGCACGGTGTCGATACCCAGGTGCGTCAGTACGCCATGACCCTGATCATCGACCACCACGAACGCGTGGGGGTGAAGAGAGACGACGATGCCGTCCACGGGAGATACGGCCTCGGAAGGCTCGCGCACAGGATCGATAGCCGTGCCAGGCCCGACCATCGCGCCCGAGAACACGGGATCAGGTACAGCAGAGAGCCCGATGGCGCGTCCTACAAGCGGGGACGAAACACTGGTCATGGCATGCCTCCCAGGGGGTGGAGATTCACAGTCGCCGCCACTACCTGTCCTGGACGACGCACTGTTCAGAAGGGTAAGTCATAAGAAGTCCCGGTTCCGCACGAGAGGTCCTGGTTGGCGGACGTAGAGGAGGTGCACAAACGATTTGCGCCTGCCCGATGCCCGATGTACAGTCGGACTCCTGCCTGAGGCTGTGGGGCGCGGTAAGCGCCCGGCCCCGGCGGCAACCTTCACGTCAGATCCTAACTCTGGGTCCGTCCCCGCATGTCTGCGGTGGTCGTGGTCAGAGAGTCGAATAAGACCTGATAAAGTCGGAACCGCCGGAAAGGGAAACGCGAAAGCCGAAAGGCCGGAGCGGGAACCGGAAAGGCACCGAGGAAGTCGGACACGAAAGAGTCTGATAG
>NZ_JBVJPW010000024.1:0-141256 GCF_055609205.1 Streptomyces sp. NPDC036815
GGAATGACCCATCCCCGCGATCCCGTGGGTCCCACCCCTGGCCGTCCGGGTCAAGGTCAACGTGCGGTGGAGGGGCGGGAGTCAAGGGTGGAGCGCAGCGGAATCGGCGGAGCCGACGCGACGTAGGAGCGCCCTTTACTGCCGGCCCGGAGGCGCCACACTCCGCAAAAAACCGGGCGGCCCCGGTGACCGTCAACGTCCCCGGCCCAGCAGGCCAACCCGGGACCTCGCGGGACCTCGCGGGACGAAGGATCATGGACTTAGGATCGCCGCCATGACGACGCGACTCGTTCAGATTCATCTCAAGGCACAGGACGACGCGGCACTCGCCCGCTTCTGGGCCCACGCACTCGGCTGGCGCATCGACAGCGAGGGCCCCGGCGTCACCAACCTCGAACCCGAGGGCTTCACCTACCCCGACCCCACCGCCGTCGTCATCGACGTCGTCGCCGACCCCCAGCCCAAGACGGCCAAGAACCACGTGCACGTCGACCTGGCCACGACCTCCGCCGCCCATCAGGCGGACCTGGTCGCCCGCCTCCGGGACCTCGGCGCGACCCCCGTCGACGTGGGCCAGGGCGACGTCCCGTGGACCTGCCTGGCGGACCCGGAGGGCAACGAGTTCTGCGTGCTGGAGCCCCGGGACGTCTACCGGGACACCGGCCCGATGGCCGCCGTGGTGGTCGACTGCGCCGACCCGCGCGCCATGGCCCGGTTCTGGGACGAGGCAACGGACTGGACCCTCGTCGAGGTGACCGACGACATCGCCCGGCTGCGCTCCGCCCAGGGCGTCGGGCCCTACCTGGAGTTCCTCCGCACACCCGGCGTACCGACCGTCTGGGACCGTTCGGCCCGCCCGCGCATCCACCTCGACCTCCGGCCCTACCGTGATGGCGATCACGAGGCGGAGGCGGCCCGACTGCGGCAACTCGGCGCCACCGGGATCGACTTCGGCCAGGGAGACGCCCCCTGGACGTGCCTGGCGGACCCGGAGGGCAACGAGTTCTGCGTCCTCACCCCGGCCTGACGCCACGCCGACCGCACCTCCCGGACCGGAACCGGGCTGCGGTCAGCCCATGGTGAGGGCGCCGTCCAGGGATTCCCGGATGATGTCCGCGTGCCCGGCGTGCTGCGCGGTCTCACCGATGACGTGCAGCAGGACCCGGCGAGCCGTCCACCGGCCGCCGGGCTCGAACCACGGGGCCTCCGGGAGGGGGTGGGACGCGTTGAGGTCGGGCAGCCCGCGTACCAACTCGTCAGTGCGGACGGCGACTTCGGCGTAGGCGTCGAGTACCCCGGTCAGCGTCTCCCCGGGCAGCATCCGGAACTCGTCGGCCCGCGCGGCCCAGTCCTCCTCGGTCATGTCGGCGACGCCGCCCAGCGCCGGGAGGCCGCCCTCGATGAACGCGGCCCACACCCTCTCGACCGAGGTGACGTGCTTGACGATGCCGCCCAGACACAGCTCGCTCGCGGTGGTGCGCAGCCCGGCCTGCTCGTCGGTGAGGTCGCGGGTGGCGCGGCGCAGCATGGTGCGGTGATGGGTGAGCGCTTCAAGGAGGTCGGCGCGCTCGCCGGTGGTCACGTCATCGCGGGTCTTCGTCGTCTCGCTCGTCATGGTTTCGACCTTCCGTTGCCGCTGCTCCGTCGGACAGGTGCAACGCTAGGACCCCAATAGGACAGACCTTGACCTAGTGGCCCGACGCGGATTCGTGCGGTGATCTACGGGACACCGTTACAAGACCGCCAACCGGTCGCAATGGTGGGTGTTCTACCTTTATTCCACACCCGCCGGACGACCGAGGGCAAAAGGTCGGTACCGGGCGGATCCACCGGACCAGTGGATCCGCGGCACGCGGGAGCACACCATCGCATCGTGAAGGGGAACACGCCGTTATGCGCACCATCACCCACCGCCGCAGCGCCCTGCGTACCGCCGCCGTCTCGGTCATCGCCGGTACGGCTCTGCTGGCCCCGGCCGCCGCGGCCCTGGCGAGTTCACCCGCCCCCCAGCGTCCCGCCGCCGCGCAGTCCGCCGCCGCGAAGACGACGAAAATCGACATCGGCGCGGGCGTCACCATCACGGTCAAGGACGGCCACCCGTACTACAACGGCAAGGTCATCAAGCCGGGTCAGACCGTCGACGACGGCATCTACGTGCACCTGAGCGCCGACGGCAAGCGCCTGTACAGCAAGACGCAGGGCGGCGGCACCCCGTACGCGATCTGGGACGTCAGGACCGGCAAGCTCCTCGGCACCCAGAAGACCAGCCCCACCGCGAAGGCGAAGGCCGCACTGACCGCCAAGCCGTCCGCGACCTCCGTGAAGGCCTGGCAGGAGCTGCGCGTCAGCGGCAAGGCCACGGGCATCAAGGCCGGCAGCAAGGTGACCCTGCAGCAGAAGCAGCGCGGCGCGTGGAAGACGCTGCCCGCCGGCACGACCGTCAACAAGTCCGGCGCGTACTCCCTGCGCGTCAAGCTCGGCCTGAAGGGCAAGAACGACCTCCGCGTGAAGAGCGGCGCCACCCTCTCGCCGGTCTTCGACGTCACCGTGCGCTAGGGACCAGGCCCCGTTCATGAACGCCGCATGGCAGTCCCGTTGCGGCACCCCCTGATCGCTTGAGGCCGCCGCCGGGCCCCCGCTACGGTCGAGGAGTCAGGTCGACGACTTGGCCGTGTGCCCGAGAGGCTCAGGGGCTGGACTGCAAATCCAGTAACGCGGGTTCGAATCCCGCCACGGCCTCCAGCCGGAAGACGCGAACCGAAGGGGTGGTCCTCACGAGGACCACCCCTTTCGCATGCCCGGCCCCAGACCCGCAGCGCGCCGCATTTCTGGTTCGATTCTTGTAACAAAGCCACTTTCAGGGCCAGTTGCGCCGACATACTCCCGGAACAGGACTCCTGTCACACGAGTCCACTCGTCTCACATGTTTCACACGGTTCCAGGGAGGAAACTTGCGCGACCACGTGAAGAGAGCCTGCGCGGCGACCGTCGCCACGGCCGCCGCCATGGCCCTCACGGCGGGCATGACCGGCACCGCCGCGGCCCAGCGGACGGGGCCGTTACGTCCCGGCCCCAGCGGCTCCGACGCCACCGCACAGGACCGGACGCCCCACCGGCTCACCCTCGTCACCGGCGACCACGTCACCGTCGACACCGAAGGACGCGTCACGGGCTTCGCCCCGGCGAAGGGCCGCGAGCGCGTCCCCGTCCGTACGCTCCGCTCCCCGAGCGGCCACACCCTCGTACTCCCCGCGGACGCGCAGCGTCTGATAGCCGACGGCCGGGTCGACCAACGGCTCTTCGACGTCACGGAGTTGAACAAGAAGCGCAACCGTGCGGCCCAGAAGAACGGCCTCAAGCTGATCGTCGCCTACAAGGGCACCGCCGCCCGCGCCAAGGCCGACGTCCGCGCCGCAGGTGACACCACCGTCCGCCGGTCCCTCAAGACCCTGAACGCCGACGCCGTCACCACGCCCGCGCGGGACGCCGCCGGCCTGTGGAAGGCCCTGACCGACGGCTCCGGGCAGAAGGACGTCGACCGCGTCTGGCTGGACGGCACCCGCGAGGCCACCCTCGACAAGAGCGTCAAGCAGATCGGCGCCGACAAGGCCTGGGCCGCCGGATACGACGGCACGGGCGTCAGGATCGCCGTCCTCGACACGGGCGTCGACACCACCCACCCCGACCTCAAGGACCAGGTCGTCGCCGAGAAGAACTTCTCCGCCTCCCCCGACACGAAGGACCGCGTCGGCCACGGCACCCACGTCGCGTCCACCGCCGCCGGTACGGGCGCCAAGTCCGGCGGCACGCTCAAGGGCGTCGCGCCCGGTGCCAAGCTCCTCAACGGCAAGGTCCTCGACGACGACGGGTTCGGCGACGACTCCGGGATCGTCGCGGGCATGGAGTGGGCGGCGGCGGAGGGCGCCGACGTCGTCAACCTCAGCCTCGGCGGCGGCGACGACCCCGGCATCGACCCGCTCGAAGCCACCGTCGACAAGCTCTCCAAGGACAAGGGCATCCTCTTCGCCGTCTCGGCGGGCAACGACGGCAGGCCCGGCTCGATCGGCTCGCCCGGCAGCGCGGACGCCGCCCTGACCGTCGGCGCGGTCGACGACAACGACAAGCTCGCGGACTTCTCCAGCCGGGGCCCGCGCGTGGGCGACGGCGCGGTCAAGCCCGACGTGACCGCGCCCGGCGTGGGCATCACGGCCGCCGCGGCGCCCGGCTCCGTCATCGAGAAGCAGGTCGGCCAGAACCCGGAGGGCTATCTGACGATCTCCGGTACGTCGATGGCGTCCCCGCACGTCGCGGGCGCCGCCGCCCTGCTCAAGCAGCAGCACCCCGACTGGAAGCAGCCCGAGCTCAAGGGCGCCCTCACCGCCTCCACCAGCCCTGGCGACTACGCCCCGCACCAACAGGGTTCGGGCCGCATCGCCGTGGACAGGGCGATCGGGCAGACGGTCGTGGCCGAGCCCGTCTCGGTCAACTTCGGTTCCCAGGCGTGGCCGCACACCGACGACGAGCCGGTCACCAAGAAGGTGACGTACCGCAACCTCGGCAAGGACGAGGTCACCCTCGACCTGACGGCGACCGCCACCGACCCCGAGGGCCGTCCGGCCCCGGCCGGGTTCTTCACGCTCGGCGCGAAGAAGGTCACCGTCCCCGCGGGCGGCACCGCCTCCGTCGACCTGACCGCCGACTCCAGGCCGGGCGGCACGGCCGACGGCACGTACTCCGCGTACGTCGTGGCGAACGGCGGCGGCCAGACCGTGCGCACCGCCGCCGTGATCGAGCGCGAGATCGAGCGGTACGACGTGACGCTGAAGTTCATCGGCCGCGACGGACGGCCCGCACAGCACCACTCCTCGTCGTTCTCGGCCCTCACCGGGGCCGACAAGGGCCTCAACCTCTTCCCCGACGGCTCGGCGCCGACCTTCAAGGCCCGGGTCGCCAAGGGCAGTTACCTGCTCGACTCGGCGCTCTACGTCGACCCCGAGGACGGCGACAAGGGCGTCGACTGGCTCGCGGGACCGAAGCTGACCGTCGACAAGGACATGACGGTGACCGTCGACGCCCGCACGACGAAGCCGGTCGACATCACGGGCCCCGACCCGGCCGCCGAGCTGGCCTTCATGGACGGCCGTTACACCTACGCGGGGTACGAGCTCGGCGCCCTCAACGTCACCTCCTTCGAGAGCATGCGCACCGCCCACCTCGGCCCGAAGGTGCCCGAAGGCCTCGGTCAGCAGTGGCTCGGCACCTGGCTGAAGAGCGCGAACACCCGCTACGACATGCTCGTCGGCGGCACCGTGAAGAAGCTCGCGACCGGCTACACGCGGCACCTGAAGCGCGGCGACTTCGCCACCCTGAAGGTCGGCATGGGCGCCTCGTCGCCCGGCCGCTCGGGCTCCCTGAGCGTCGCCGGCTACCTGCCGCTGGCCGGCGGCATCTCACCGGTCCTTCCCCCGCGGAAGCTGCCGCGCACCCAGACCGTGCACGTCTCCGCGCTCGACGGCACCCGGTGGGGCGTCGACTTCCAGCAGTTCGGCGACGCGGACGCGGACGGCGACCGGGTCCTGGAGGGCATGTACGTCATGCCGCCGGGCACCTTCAAGGCGGGCCGCACCTACGCCAGGACGTTCAACACCGGCGTCTTCGGCCCCGCCCTCGGCAAGGACACGGGCCTCTTCCGCGAGGGCGACAGGATCGGCGGCCGCCTCCCCGTCGTCGCCGACGGCAAGGGCCACCGGGGCTGGAGCGCGTACTCCTCGGCGAAGTCCGCCCTGTACCGCGACGGCACGAAGATCGCCGAGAACACCGACCCGGTGACCGGCTCCGAGACCTTCCCGGTCCCGGCGACGGACGCCGAGTACCGCCTGACGACCTCCGTGCGACGCGACCCGAAGGTGGCCGCGACCTCGTCGCGCGTCGACGCGAGCTGGACGTTCCGCTCCGCGAACACGGGCCAGGACCGGAGCCGCCTGCCCGCCTCCACCGCCCGCTTCACCCCGGAACTCGACCTCTCGGGCCGCGCCCCCGCGGACGCCACCCAGACGTTCCCGGTGCGGGTCCAGGGCTCGGCGGCGGGCCCGGGCAACCTCAAGTCCCTTGCCGTGTACGTCTCCTACGACGACGGCCGGACCTGGAAGAAGACCCAGGTCCGGGACGGGAAGGTCGCCGTGCGGAACCCGGCGAAGGGCAAGGGCATCGCCCTGCGCGCCAGGATCACGGACAAGGACGGCAACAAGTCGACGCTGTCCGTGTACGACGCGTACCGCGGCAAGTAGCCCTGCGCCCGCCCCCTCTCGCGCGGCCCGCCGGGACCTCCAGTTCCGGCGGGCCGCGCGCCTGTCCGCGCCACGCGCCCGTGACCCGTGACCCGGGCGTGAACAGCACCGGTCGTATCCTCGACGACCTCCTGCGCGACCGGGACATCGCGGGAGGCCGACCGGTACCGGCTCCGGTGGTCGTGCGCCGGACGCGGCCGGGGCGAGCGAGGTGTCGGCCACGAGTACGCGCCGCTAGGCGCCGTCGCCCGCCCTGCTCCCGGTCTCAGTCGAGGGCCGGGAGCGGGGGCGGGAGCGCCCGGGTCACGTCGCGACGGCCGCCTGCGGGCGGATCGGGAGGCGGTTGACCGGGCGGCCCGTCGCCGCGCGGACCGCCGAGGCGATGGCCGCGGGGGACGTCACCACCGGGGCCGCGCCGGCCGCCTTCGCACCGAAGGGGGCCACGACGTCCCGCTCCTCGACCAGCTTCACGATGCGGATGTCGGGGGTGTCCAGGGCCGTCGGCAGCGCGTAACCGGTCAGGTCGGGGTGGCGGACGATGCCGCGCGGGGTGCGGAGGTTCTCCGTGAGCGCCGCGCCCACGCCCTGGGTGACGCCCGCCTCGATGCGGGCCCGCAGCTGGGCGGGGTTGAGGACGCGGCCCACGTCCTGGGCGACGGCCAGTTCCACGACCCGTACGGAACCGATCTCGATGTCGACGTCCACGACCGCGCGGATCGCGCAGAACGCCATGCCGACGAAGGCGTCGCCCTGTCCGGCCTCGTCGAGCGGCTCGGTGGGGTGGGGGCGGCACTGGGCCGTGGCCCAGAGCTCCTTGCCCTCCAGGGCCTCGGTGACCGTCGTGGAGAGCACGCCGTCGTACGAGGTGATCTTGCCGTCGGTGATCTGGAGCAGCTCCGTGGACATGCCGAACTTGTGGGCCAGGGGCTGGAGGAGCTGGGTGCGGACCATCTTCGCGGCCCGCTCGACCGCGCCGCCCGACACCCACGTGTGGCGGCCGCGGCAGCTCGGTCCGGCCGGGGGCTGGTCCGTGTCGACGGGGGCGACCCGCACGTCGTCGATGCCGAGCGTCTCCTGGACGATCTGGCGGGCCAGCGTGGTGAAGCCCTGGCCGGTCTCGACGGCCGCGCAGATCACCGTCGCCGTGCCGCCGTGCACCTTCACCGTGGCCGTGGAGACCTCGTCCGTGCCCTCGGCGCCGAGGAGCTGGACCATGCCGAGGCCGTAGCCGACGCCGCGGCGCACCGCGGCCGGGTCACCCGCGCCCTCGGGGCCGCCGGGCAGCAGCCACTCGTCCTCGGGGGTGTCCTTGGGCAGGTCGGGCAGTGGGAAGTCCCGTACGGCGGCGAGGAGTTCGGCCACCGGGGCGGGGCAGGTCACCGTCTGTCCGGTGGGCAGGATGTCGCCCGTCGCCATGGCGTTGCGCAGCCGCAGCTCCGCCGGGTCGACCCCCAGCTTCTTGGCGATCTTGTCCATCTGCGCCTCGTACGCGGCGCACACCTGGAGGGCGCCCTCGCCCCGGACGTGCCCGGACGGGGGGTTGTTCGTACGGACCGCCCAGCCCTCGATGAAGGCGTTGGGCACGACGTACGGGCCGCAGGCGAAGGAGACGGCCGCGGCGAGCGCCTCCGACGACGTGTCCGCGTACGCGCCCGCGTCGAGCAGGATCTGCGCCTCCACCTTGACCAGGCGCCCCTCGGCGTCCGCGTGGTGGCGGTAGCGCAGGAGCGTGGGGTGGCGGTGGGCGTGGCCGAGGAAGGACTCCTCGCGGGTCGCGGTGAGCTTGACCGGGCAGCCGGTCCGCAACGCGAGCAGACCCAGCGGGAGTTGGAAGCTCGCATCCTCGCGGTCGGCGGTCGCGCCCGGCACGCCCGTGACGACGACCTTCACGTGCTCGGGGGCGATGCCGTAGCAGGCGGCGGCCCGGTCGCGGTCGGCGTGCGGGTCGGTGGAGGCCACGTACAGCTCCACTCCCCCGTCGGGGCGCGGCACGGCGAGGCCCGCCTCGGCGCCGATCGGCGCCGGGTCCTGCCGCCCGATGCGGTACAGGCCCTCGACGACGATCTCGCCCGCCGCCTCCGGGTCGCCGTGCCGCAGCGGGATGTGCCGGATCAAGTTGCCGTCGGGGTGCAGGGGTTCGGCCTCGAAGGCCTTCTCCGGGTCGGTGACCGGTTCGAGGATCTCGTACTCGACGATGACGGCGGCGGCGGCCATCCGCGCGGTGTCGGGGTGGTCGGCGGCGACGGCGGCGATGGCCTCGCCGTGGTGGCGTACGACATCGGAGGCGAAGACCGGCCGGTCGGCCGTCCGGCGGCCGTGGAACGCCTCGCCCGGGACGTCCTCGTGCGTGACGACCGCGTGCACGCCCGGCATGTCGAGGGCGTGGGTGGTGTCGATGGAGACGATGCGGGCGTGCGCGTGCGGGGAACGCAGCACCGCCGCCCACAGCAGGCCCTCGGCCCACAGGTCGGACGCGTAGGGGAAGGTGCCCTCGGTCTTCACCCGGGCCTCCGCGGACGGCAGCGACGAGCCGACACCGTGCGGCGACTCGGCCCCCTCGAGGGCGGCGGGCGTGGTCGCGGTGGTGGCTTCGGTGCTCACGCGTGGCCTCCGTCCTGGCCGTAGGGGCCCTGCGGTCCTTCGGGTCCTGGTGCGTCGTACGGGCCCGCCTGGTGCGGGATGCGGGCCGTGTCGCCGTGCTCCTCGTGCGCGGCGGGCTCGGCCGCGGTCGCGGACGCCTCGCGCTCGGCGACCACCTCGCGCACGGCGTCGAGCACGCCGCGGTACCCGGAGCAGCGGCAGAGGTTGCCGCACAGCGCGCGGCGGGCCTCCAGGTCGCTGGGGGCGGGGTTGCCCTCCAGGAGGTCGTGCACGGTCATGGCCATGCCCGGTACGCAGAAGCCGCACTGCACCGCGCCGCACGCGGCGAGCGCGCGCTGCACGTCGGAGGGCTCACCGTCGGTGGCGAGGCCCTCGACCGTACGCACCTCACTGCCCGCGGTGGTCGCGGCCGGGACCAGGCAGGACGCGACGAGCCTGCCGTCCACCTGGACGTTGCAGGCCCCGCACTCGCCCTGCGAGCAGCCGTCCTTGGCACCCGCGAGACCGAGCCGCTCCCGCAGGACGTAGAGCAGGGACTCGCCGATCCAGGCGTCGGTGACGGGACGGTCGGTGCCGTTCACGCGCAGGACGTAGGAGACGAGGGGGTGGTCGTCGTGGAGGGGGGCGGGGGTGACGGGAGCGGGGTCGTCGGGTTCGGGTTCGGGCGCGGGCTCGGGTTCGGTGTCGGTGAGAACGGGCTCGACGTCGGCGGCCTCGGCGGTCTCAGCAGTCTCAGCGGTCTCGGGAGCATCTTCGACCTCTGCGACCTCTGCGACCTCAGCGGTCTCAGGGGCAGCTTCGGCCTCGGGGATCTCTTCGACCTCGGGAGCGGCCCCGACCTCGACGGGCTCGAAGGGCTCGTCCGAAGGCTCGGCCTCCGCGACGGGCTCCTCCTCGCGCTCCTGCACGGGCTCGTGGACCGGCTCGTCCTCGGAAGGAATCCGGATCGCCCGCAGCAACTGCGTCTTCTCGAACCGGCTTTCCGGCTCGGAGGACTCCTGGGGCCCCTCGGGCTCCTGGACAGGGCTCTCCGGCGGGGCCGCGAGCAGCGCCTCCTGCGCCTGCGCCCCCCAGGGCGCACCGGCCCCCGCACCCGTCGCCCACGGCGCGGGCGCGCCGCCCGGCAGCGTCGCGGGAGGCGTGCCGCCCCACTGGGACGCGAGCGACGAGGCGGTGAACTCGCCCGACTCGTCCGGAAGATCACCGTCGGCGACCGGGATCGACCACTGACCGGTGACGTCGGAGTGCTGCGGCTCGTGCTGCTGCGGCTCGTTCCGATGCAGCTCGTGCTGCTGCGGCTCGTGCTGCGGCTGCTGCCCGTACTGGTGCCCGTAGTCCTGCCCGTACGCCTGGCCCTGCTCGTACGCCTGGCCCTGCTCGTACCCCTGCCCGTACATCGGCGGCTGCGCCGCGTCCGCCTCGGCGAAGTTCCACTGGCCGGTCGCCCGCGGGTCGTACCCGTGGCTCTCCGTCCCGTGGCTCTCCGTCCCGTGGCTCTGCTGGGGAGCGGCCGTGCCCGCCTCGGGCCAGCGCACCGCGTGTCCGCCGCCGGGCGTGCCCGTCACCTCGGGCGGCATGACCCACGCGCCGGTGGCCGCCGGGTCGGTGGCGTCCGCGGTGGTGGGGCTGACCGTTATCTGCGGCGGCACGAAGCCGTGTCCGGGCGCGGCGAGCGGGGCGTCCAGCATTCCTTCGGGGAGCTGCACGAACGCCGTGGCGTCGGAGTCGTACTCGCCCTGCGGATGCGGCTGCCAGCCGCCGCCGTTGTGGGTGTTCTGGTCGTCGCTCACGACAGCGCCCTCCCCAGTGCTCGTCGGGCCAGCGCGGCTACGGTGCGCCGCAGGTGCAGTACGGCGGGCGACAGCGGGCGTTCGGTGCCGTCGGCCGCCGGGGGCTGCTCGGGGATGCAGGCGGAGGCCACGTACTCGCCGAAGGCGGTGACCGCCTCCGGGACGAGGCTGCCCCGCTCGCCGTCCCAGTCGATGAGGGCGGCGACCCACTCCTCGGCCTCCAGGGGCCGCAGCGGCATCGGCGCGATGGCGCCGACCGCGCAGCGCACGCCGCGCCGCGCCGGGTCGAGGACCAGCGCGACGGAGGCCGTCGCCCGGCCGGGCCCGGTGCGTCCGGTCGCCTTGAGGAAGACCTGGGGGGCGTGCAGGAGCGGTACCCGCACGAAGCCGATGAGCTCGCCGGGGCGGAGCATCTCCATGCCGGCGAGGAGGTGCGAGACGGGGATCTCGCGGCGCGCGCCGCCGGGTCCCGCGATGATCAGGACAGCTTCGAGGGCGGCGAGGACGGGCAGCGCGTCACCGGTGGGCGCGGCCGAGGCGATGTTGCCGCCGAGAGTGCCCGCGTTGCGGATCTGGGGCGGTCCCGCGGCGCGCGCGGCGGCGGCCAGGGCGGGGATGAGCGCGGCGAAGTCGGGGCGGCCCATGCGGGCGTGGGTGAGGCCCGCGCCGAGCAGGGCGTGGCCGTCCTGGTACTGCCAGCCGCGGATCTCGCTGATGCGGCCGAGGCCGACGAGGGCCGCGGGGCGCAGCTGTCCCGAGTTGACCGAGGCCATCAGGTCCGTGCCGCCGGCGACGGGCACGGCGGCGGGCATGGCGGTGAGCGCCGCCACGGCCTCGTCCAGCGTGGCGGGCAGCTTCACCGAATGCGGTGTCTGCGCCGCCTGCGGTGCGTGCGTGCTCAAAACCGGCTGCCCCTTCCCGATGTCCGGCCGCCTGCTCCACGTACGACGTGTATGTGAAGTGCTCGCCGTTTCGCGACGTGTCACCGTTACGCCTGTTCCGCCGTACGGTACGTGCTCACAACCCGGACGTGGCAACTCTGGCACATCTTCGCCGGGCCCCGACGCGGGGGTCCGCTAGGAGGCATTCGTCCCTGGTACGGGGGGATGTGCCGGTTTCGCAGGCCCTCACCGGTGGGCGGGAATTGCCCCGGTCCGCCGCCTTCTCGGGCGGCTTCTCCGCCGGGCGGCCCGCGGTCCCGCCGACGGCCCGCGCTCGTGGCGCGGACCGCCGGAAGAACCCACCCCGGAGGGTGTCTCACACGTTCGGGGGCGCCCCCTCGATCGGGCGTCCGAGCACACCCGGTCGCTGCTGTCGCGGCAACGGGCCACTCGGCGGACGGTAGTCGACGCCCAGGGCGTCAAGTCGCCGGTAGTGCGTGGCCATTCGGCGCTCGAACTCCGCGAAGTCCCGCTCGGCGGGCGGGGGCAGTTTCCGCCACGCCACCTCGCAGAACGCGGCGAGGCGCGGGAACACCTGGTAGTCGACGCGTCCTTGGTGCTCCATCACCTCGGTCCAGACGTTGGCCTGGGTGCCCAGGACGTGGGCCGCCTCCTCCTCGGTGAGCTCGGCCGGAATGGGCTCGAAGCGGTAGACGTCCTCCAGGGTGCGGATGAACCCGATGGGCATCGGCTCGTCGGGGCCGCCGTGCTGCCGGTGGTCGAAGTACACCTGCTGCTCGGGGCACATGACGACGTCATGGCCGGATTTGGCCGCGGCGACACCGCCCCGGTAGCCGCGCCAGGACGCCACGGTCGCGCCCTCGGCGAGGCCGCCCTCCAGGATCTCGTCCCAGCCGATGAGGCGGCGGCCGCGGGCGGTGAGCCAGCTGTCGAAGTGACGGATGAACCAGCTCTGCAGGCCGTCCTCGCCCTCCACGCCCAGTTCCTTGATGCGGGCCTGCGCGGTGGCCGACGCCTTCCACTGGTCCTTGGGGCACTCGTCGCCGCCCACGTGGATGAAGGTGGACGGGAACAGGTCGAGGATCTCCTCGAAGACCCCCTCGTAGAAGCGGAGTACGTCCTCCGTCGGGGCGAGGACGTTCGGGCTGACGCCCCAGGTGTCCCAGACGGTGAGCGCCTCGGTGTCGATGACGTCGGTGTTGCCCAGGTGCGGGTACGCGCTGATGGCGGCCTGCGAGTGGCCCGGCAGGTCGATCTCGGGGACGACGGCGATGTGCAGGGAGTCGGCGTACGCGACGATCTCGCGGATGTCGTCCTGCGTGTAGTACCCGCCGTGCGGGCGCTCCTCCCAGAGCGGGGACGCGCGGTGGCCCCACTTGGAGCGGGCGCGCCACGAGCCGACCTCGGTGAGCTTGGGGTGGCGCTTGATCTCCACGCGCCAGCCCTGGTCGTCGGTGAGGTGGAAGTGGAAGACGTTGAGCTTGTGCGCGGCGAGCAGGTCGAGGTAGCGCAGGACCCCGTCCTTCGGCATGAAGTGCCGCGACACGTCGAGCATCATGCCGCGCCATCCGAAGCGGGGGGCGTCCTCGATGACGCCTGCCGGGACGGAGTGCTCGGCGCCGGGCCGCAGGTGCGAGCGGCGGTACGCGTCGGGGCCGAGGAGCTGGCGCAGCGTCTGGGCACCCCAGAAGACACCGGCGCTCGCGCCGCCCCGGATCTCGACGCGGTCGCTGTCGACGGTGAGCCGGTAGGCCTCCGGCTCCAGGGAGTCGTCGACGCGCAGGGAGAGGGAGTTGGCCGCGCCCTCGGCGCCGCCGGTGAGCGGCAGGCCGAGCGCGGGGCCGAGCGCGGCGCGCAGCCACCGCTCGGTGGACTCGGTGCCGGGACCGCCGTGGAGGGTGGTGGAGGCGTCGATGACGAAGGAGGAGCTCTGCGTGGCCTCGGCGCGTGCGGGCGCCGGGATGAGGTGCTCAAAGGTCATGGAACCGTAGGCTGTCACGCGATTGCACAACGCAAAAGGGGCGTTGCGGCACGCGCAACGCCCCTCGGGCGAAGAGGTCTCACAGGGGACCGAAAGGGACTACTTGTTGCCGCCCTTGCCGTCCTTGTCCTTGTCGCCGCCGGCGCTCATGGACTCGTAGATCTCCTTGCACATGGGACAGACGGGGTACTTCTTCGGATCGCGGCCGGGGACCCACACCTTGCCGCAGAGCGCGACGACGGGCGTGCCGTCGAGCGCGCTCGCCATGATCTTGTCCTTCTGGACATAGTGCGCGTAGCGCTCGTGGTCGCCGTCACCGTGCGACACCTGCGGCGTCGGCTCTACGAGGGTCCCCGTACCTGCCCCGCGCTCGGGCTCGGGCTCTAGAGTGCTCATAAGGGCCAAGGGTACTCACGCGCGCCGCGCCCCGGCAGCCGCAGGCTCACGACGGCCCGGCCCGCGCCCGGCGCGCCCGCCCCGCGTAGCGCACAGGTGCAGCACCAGCCCCGCCCCCGCCACCGCGGCCGCCGCCCACGGCAGGTCGCGCGGCGCGAGGCCCGCGGAGAGGGCGAGCCCGGCCACCGCCGAGCCGACCGCGCTGCCCAGGTAGAGCGCGGAGTTGTTGAGCGCGAGGGCGACCGTGCCGCGCTCGGCGCGCAGGGCCAGGAGGCGGTGCTGCTGCGGGACTTGGAGCGCCCAGCCCGCGGCGCCCCACAGGACGAGCGCGGGGAAGGCGGCGGCGCCGAGCGGCGGGAGCGCGCCGAGGGCGAGGACCAGGGCCGCCATGAGCCCGCCGACCAGGGCGACCGCCCTGCCCGTACGGTCCACGAGCGGACCCGCGAGGACGCTGCCGATGACCCCGCCGATGCCCCAGGCCCAGAGGTAGGGGGCGACGTCGCCCTCCCCCACGCCACCCGCCGATGCGAGGACCGGCGCGAGGTACGTGTAGAGGCCGAGGCTCGCGATCGCCCCGAGGAAGGAGACGCCGACGACGGGCAGGACGCCCCGGTCGGTGAGCGCGGCGAGCCTGGCCCGCGCGGGCACCGGCGGGTCGGCGGGGACGGCGGGCAGCCACCCGGCGAGCCCGGCGAGGGCGAGCGCCCCGAGCCCGGTCACGCCCCACATCGTGGCGCGCCACCCGGCGTGCTCGGCGAGCAGCACGCCGATCGGCACCCCGAGCACCGTGCCCGAGCTCATGCCGCCCATCACCAGGGCGAGGGCGCGGCCGCGGCGCTCGCGGGGTACGAGGGCGGCGGCGGCCGCGGTGGACAGCGCGGAGTAGACGCCCGCCCCCGCGCCCGCGACGGCCCGGGAAAGGAGCAGCACCGCGAGGCCCGGCGCGAGGGCGGTCAGGGCGTTGCCGAGCGTGAAGAGGCCGAGTGCGCCGAGGATGAGCGCGCGGGGGCGCACGCCCGCGGCCATGCCCGCGACGAGGGGCGCGCTCACCGCGTAGGCGAGCGTGAAGACGGTGACCATCTGCCCCGCGAGGGAGACGGTCGTCCCCAGGTCCCCGGCGACGACCGGCAGCAGCCCCGCCATCACATAGGCGTCGAGCCCCAATGTGAAGGCCCCCAACATCAGCAGCCACACCTTGCGCACGCCACTCATCTCCCTCGTACGTCGTGCTTCCTACGTCGCGCCTCTTACGTCGCGCCTCTTCACCGGCGTGAACCGGCGAAGGGAAACGTAGGGAGCCTCCGTATCGCGGGGGAAATGCCGCGGCCGCCCATTTATGCTGGGGCGGCATGGATCACGAACGCGCCCCCGCGCCGCTCCTCGACACCGTCGAGCTGCGGCATCTGCGGGGATTCGCCGCCGTCGCCGACGAGCTGAGCTTCACGCACGCGGCCGACCGGCTCCGCATCGGCCAGCCCGCGCTCACCCGGACCGTGCGCGCCCTGGAGGAGGCCGTCGGCACCCGGCTCCTGGAGCGCACCACGCGCCGCGTCACCCTCACCGACGCGGGCCGCAGGCTGCGCGACGACCTCGCCCCGCTGCTGACCCGCCTGGACGCCACCCTGCGCGCGACCCGCGCCGAGCCGCCGCTGCTCCGGCTCGGCTTCACCTCCGTACTGCCCGAGGCCTGCGTCGGCCTCACCGCCGCGTTCAAGGCGGCGACCGGCGCGGGGGTGCGTCTGGTGCGGCGCGACGCGCCCCTGGCCGGGCTCGCGTCGGGCGCCTGCGACGTCGCGGTCGTCCGGGGCGACCCCCCGCCCGGCGCCGCGGTCCGCGCACGGCTGCTGCTGCGCGAACCGCGCGTCGCGGTCGTCGCGCGCGGCGCGGCGGAGCTCGCCGGGCGCCGCGTCGTGGACTGGTCGGAGCTGGCGGAGTTCCCCCTGGTCGTGAACACCGTCACCGGCACGACCCGCCCCGACCTGTGGCCCCCCGACCGCCGCCCCCGGCTCGCCTGCACGGCCGACAACTTCGACGAGTGGCTGGAGGCGGTCGCGGCGGGGCACGGGATCGGCGTGGCCCCCGAGCCGGTGGCCCGCAGGCACTCCCACCCCGCGCTGCGCCACGTACGCCTGAAGAACGCCCCGCCCGTCACCGTGCACCTGGCCGTCCCCGCGCGGGACGCCCACCCGCTGGCCGAGCGTTACCTGCGGGAGGCCGATCAGTTCAGCGACGGGTCGTCCGGATAGGTGGCGACCATCGCGAGCTCGCTGCGCTGACGCCTGAGCACCGCGCGCCACAGCCGCTCCGGGTCCGGGGACGAGACGTCGCCGGGCTCGGACTCGACCACGTACCAGGCGCCGTCCACCAGCTCGTCCTCCAGCTGACCCGGGCCCCAGCCCGAATAGCCCGCGAAGATCCGCAGGGAGCCGAGGGCCGCGGCGAGGAGCTCCGGCGGGGCCTCCAGGTCGACGAGGCCGATCGCGCCGTGCACGCGCCGGAAACCGACCGGGTCCTGCCGCCCCGCCCGCGAACGGGCGCCCTGCGCGGCCCCCTCCTCACCGGGGATCACCGCGACGCCGAGCGCCGAGTCCAGCGAGACGGGCCCGCCCTGGAAGACGACGCCGGGCGCACCCGCCAGGTCCCCCCAGCCCTCCAGGATGTCGGCCACGCCCACCGGGGTCGGGCGGTTCAGGACCACGCCGAGCGAGCCCTCCTCGTCGTGGTCGAGGAGCAGCACCACCGCGCGGTCGAAGTTGGGGTCCGCCAGGGCCGGTGTGGCCACGAGCAGCCGCCCTGTGAGCGAGGACACCTCGGTCATGGTGCACATGATCCCGCATCTTCGCCCCGCGCGGGGAGCCAATGGGCATACCGGAGTGAACGCAGCTCAGGGGCCGAAGGGGCAGGTGGAGCGCCCGAAGCGGGCAGTGACCCGGAGTGTCCGGTTCCGCACGGTTCGTGTTGTCACGAACTCATGACCTGTTCTGCGTGCCTCGGCCTTACGGAAGGGGGGTACACGGCCATTACGCTTGGCCCTTTGGTCCCCCCGTCCATCCAATCGGAACGCGAGATTCATGACCGTCACCGGCACCGAAGACGTACTGCTTGTCCATGGCGGAACCCCGCTGGAGGGCGAGATCCGTGTCCGCGGCGCGAAGAACCTCGTGCCAAAGGCCATGGTCGCCGCGCTGCTCGGCAGCGCGCCGAGCCGACTGCGCAATGTCCCCGACATCCGGGACGTCCGAGTCGTACGCGGCCTGCTGCAGCTGCACGGCGTCACGGTCCGCCCCGGTGAGGAGCCGGGCGAGCTCATCATGGACCCGTCGCACGTCGAGAGCGCGAATGTCGCCGACATCGACGCCCACGCGGGCTCGTCGCGCATTCCGATCCTCTTCTGCGGCCCCCTGCTGCACCGTCTGGGCCACGCCTTCATCCCCGGCCTCGGCGGCTGCGACATCGGCGGCCGGCCGATCGACTTCCACTTCGAGGTGCTCCGCCAGTTCGGCGCGACCATCGAGAAGCGCGAGGGCGGCCAGTACCTGGAGGCCCCGCAGCGGCTCCGCGGCACGAAGATCAAGCTGCCGTACCCCTCCGTCGGCGCCACCGAGCAGGTGCTGCTCACCGCCGTCCTCGCCGAAGGTGTGACCGAGCTCTCGAACGCCGCGGTCGAGCCGGAGATCGAGGACCTGATCTGCGTCCTGCAGAAAATGGGCGCGATCATCGCCATGGACACCGACAGGACCATAAGGGTCACCGGTGTCGACAGCCTCGGCGGCTACACCCACCACGCCCTCTCGGACCGCCTGGAGGCCGCCTCGTGGGCTTCCGCGGCCCTGGCGACCGAAGGCAACGTCTACGTCCGCGGCGCCCAGCAGCGCTCGATGATGACGTTCCTGAACACCTACCGGAAGGTGGGCGGTGCCTTCGAGATCGACGACGAGGGCATCCGCTTCTGGCACCCGGGCGGCTCGCTCAACGCGATCGCCCTGGAGACGGACGTGCACCCCGGCTTCCAGACCGACTGGCAGCAGCCGCTCGTCGTAGCCCTGACGCAGGCCGCGGGCCTCTCCATCGTCCACGAGACGGTCTACGAGTCGCGCCTCGGCTTCACGTCCGCGCTCAACCAGATGGGCGCGCACATCCAGCTCTACCGCGAGTGCCTGGGCGGCTCCGACTGCCGCTTCGGCCAGCGCAACTTCCTGCACTCGGCGGTCGTCAGCGGCCCCACGAAGCTGCAGGGCGCCGATCTGGTCATCCCCGACCTGCGCGGCGGCTTCTCGTACCTCATCGCGGCCCTCGCGGCGCAGGGCACGTCCCGCGTCCACGGCATCGACCTGATCAACCGCGGCTACGAGAACTTCATGGAGAAGCTCCAGGAACTCGGCGCGAAGGTCGAGCTCCCGGGCCGGGCGGCGCTGTAGTTTTCAGCCCGGCCGGCGCTTGAGGCCATCTTGCGGACGCAAGCAGAAGGGGCGGTCACCCAACGGGTGACCGCCCCTTCTAGCTGCTCAGGGCTACTTGCCCTTCGCCGCTTCCTTCAGCTTGGAACCAGCCGAAACCTTGACGCTGTAACCGGCCGGGATGTTGATCGGCTCACCGGTCTGCGGGTTGCGGGCGGTGCGAGCCGCACGGTGGGTGCGCTCGAAGGTCAGGAAGCCGGGGATGGTGACCTTCTCGTCGCCCTTGGCAACGATCTCGCCGACGGTCTCGGCGAACGCGGCCAGCACGGCGTCAGCGTCCTTGCGGGTCACCTCTGCGCGGTCGGCCAGCGCGGCCACCAGCTCACTGCGGTTCATGTTTGTACTCCCGTGTTCTTTTGCCGTTGAGGCGTGCCACGCGGCAGGGCCGCATGATGGGCACAGCGAAGACGATGCTGCCAGGGTCCTCGGACAGTCCCCGGACCCGGGTCTGACGTCAGACCCTCGCGCCCGATTACGCATCCTGCCCCCACCTGCGGCGGGAAAGCCAATCCGGCGCCCTGGGGGGTCACACGAAAAGCTTCCGCCGCCCCTGAACGGCGGGGCCGGGGGGCTTGCTGCCAAGCCACCCTAGAGGGGCCTTTCGGGCCCGGGTTCCGCGACGCGCCGGGCCGCTAGGCCGTGGCACCCGTCACAGCGGCTCCCGCGGCCTTCGCGGCGGTGCGCACGGCACCAGCCACGGCGCCCGCGACCTTGTCGTTGAAGACGCTGGGGATGATGTAGTTCCGGTTCAGCTCGTCCTCGGCGACGACGTCCGCGAGGGCGCCCGCGGCGGCCAGCATCATCTCGGTGTTGACCGTGCGCGACTGGGCGTCCAGGAGGCCGCGGAAGACGCCGGGGAAGACCAGGACGTTGTTGATCTGGTTCGGGAAGTCCGAGCGTCCGGTGGCCACAACTGCCGCCGTCTGGCGCGCGATTGCCGGGTCGACCTCGGGGTCCGGGTTCGCGAGCGCGAACACGATGGCGCCCTCGGCCATGGCGGCGACGTCGTCGCCGTTCAGCACGTTCGGGGCCGACACGCCGATGAAGACGTCGGCACCGACGACGGCCTCCTTGAGCGTGCCGGTGAGGCCCTCGGGGTTGGTGTTGTCGGCGATCCAGCGCAGCGGCGAGTCGGCCTCGTGGGAGACCAGGTCCTCGCGGTCGGCGTGCACGACGCCGTGGATGTCGGCCACGACGGCGTTCTTCACACCGGCGGCGAGCAGCAGCTTGAGGATGGCCGTGCCGGCCGCGCCGGCGCCCGACATGACCACGCGCACGTCGCCGATGTTCTTGCCGACCACGCGCAGGGCGTTGGTGAGGGCGGCGAGGACGACGATGGCCGTGCCGTGCTGGTCGTCGTGGAAGACCGGGATGTCGAGGGCCTCGCGCAGCCGGGCCTCGATCTCGAAGCAGCGGGGCGCGGAGATGTCCTCCAGGTTGATGCCCGCGAAGCCGGGGGCGATGGCCTTGACGATCTCGACGATGGCGTCGGTGTCCTGGGTGTCCAGGCAGAGCGGCCAGGCGTCGATGCCCGCGAAGCGCTTGAAGAGGGCCGCCTTGCCCTCCATGACCGGCAGCGCGGCCTTCGGGCCGATGTTGCCGAGACCGAGCACGGCCGACCCGTCCGTTACGACCGCAACGGAATTGCGCTTGATCGTGAGGCGGCGCGCGTCCTCGGGGTTCTCGGCGATCGCCATGCAGACCCGGGCCACGCCGGGCGTGTAGACCATGGAGAGGTCGTCACGGTTCCTGATGGGGTGCTTGGACTGCATCTCGATCTTGCCGCCGAGGTGCATCAGGAACGTACGGTCGGAGACCTTGCCGAGGGTGACGCCCTCGATGGTGCGCAGCTGCTCGACGATCTCGTCGGCGTGCGTGGTGGAGGACGCCGCGATCGTCACGTCGATCCGCAGCATCTCGTGGCCGGAGGCCGTGACGTCGAGGCCGGTGACCGAGCCCCCGGAAGACTCGACGGCCGTGGTGAGCTGGGAGACCGCGGTTCCGCTCGCGGGCACCTCCAGCCGGACCGTCATCGAGTAGGAGACGCTGGGCGCCGTTGCCATGGCCGACTTCCTCTGCTTTCACCTTGTAGCTCTTGCCGTCCGATGGTCGCACCTACCGCCGAGTACGTGGTAGCCGCCCCGGATTGAGAACGTTTTGTTCACCGGCCAGTGCGCTGCGTTTTTGGAAACCTGTTTCCACCATACGAGAAGTTGAACGAAACAGAAAGAGGCCCACGTCACTCGGTGACGTGGGCCTCTCTCATACGTTCATGACACCGACCCGCCATGCTCGCCTCGCGGCAAGTGGTCGCTCGTAGCGACGAAGGTTGGGCCCGGGGGCTTGGATCGGGCCGGTGCCACATCCAAGGTAACAAACGATCCCCGTAAGGCAATTCCCGTCCCGCAAAGCCGCTCCGGTCAATCCCCCGGCGGCCGCGCGCCCCGGCCGCGCACCCGCTCCGGGATCAGTCCCTGAGCAGGTCCGCGACCCCGTCCGCGTCCGGCTCGTCCCGCTCCCCGGAGAGGACCGTGAGCTGCTGCGTCGCTCGCGTCAGCGCCACGTACAGGACCCGCAGGCCCGCCGGGGACTCGTCGGCGATCTCCGCGGGCGAGACGACGAGCGTCGCGTCGTACTCCAGACCCTTGGCCTCCAGGCTGCCGAGCGCCACGACGCGCTCGCCGAGCTCCGCGAGCCAGCGGGCCGCCTGCTCGCGCCGGTTCATGGCCACGACGACGCCGACCGTGCCGTCGACCCGCTCCAGGAGCCGGGCCGCCTCCTCGCGCACCGACGCGGCGAGGTCCCCGTCCCGTACGACACAGAACCTCGGCCGTACGCCGGTCGAACGCACCGCCGACGGGGACTCGGCGCCCGGCATCGCGAGCGCGAGGACCTTGGCGGCGACCTCCGCGATCTCGGCCGGGTTGCGGTAGTTGACGGTGAGCGTGAAACGGCGGCGCGGGCGGGTGCCGAGGGCCTCGTCGCGTGCCTCGGCCGCCTCGTCCGGTTCCGACCAGGACGACTGGGCCGGGTCGCCCACGACCGTCCAGGTGGCGTGCCGGCCGCGGCGGCCCACCATCCGCCACTGCATGGGGGTGAGGTCCTGTGCCTCGTCGACGATGACGTGGGCGTACTCGGTGCGCTCCGCCGCGAGGCGCTCGGCGCGCTCGCGCTGGGACTCCTCGCGCTGCGGCATCAGCTCCTCCAGGCCGGTGAGCAGGTCGAGGGGGTCGAGTTCGCGCTTCTTCCTGGGCCGGTGCGGGGTGCCGAGGATCGCCTGGAGCTCGTCGAGCAGCGCCACGTCGTGCACGGACAGGCCGTCGCGCTTGAGGGAGCGGGCGACCTTGCGGACCTCGCCGGGGTTCAGGACGCGGCGGGCCCAGCGGCCGAGCCGCCGCTCGTCGCCCATCGCGGCGAGCACCCCTCGCGGGGTGAGCTCCGGCCACCAGGCGTCCAGGAAGTGGATGAAGTCGTCCTCGGACGAGACGTCGTCGTCGAAGGAGGAGCGGAGTTCGGCGGCGAGTTCGGGGTCCGTGTGGCGGCCCGCCGCGCCCGACTGGGACCACAGGGCGTCCAGGAGGAGCTTGCGGGCCCGCGGGCGCAGGAGGTTGACGGGGGCGGTGCCTCCGAGGGCGTTGCCGCGGATACGGTTCAGCTGCCCCGCGTCGAGTTCCAGTCGGCGCCCGAAGGCGACGACGCGCAGGCGTGTGGGGGTGCCGTGGGCCCGCGCCCGCCCCGTACCCGCCTCGTCTCCGTCGTCGCTCCCGTCCCTCCCGTCGCTCGCATCGCTCACGTCACCGAAGGACAGCTGGCCCTCGGGCTCGCGCGAGCGCTCCCGCGGGGCCGGTCCCGACCCGCTCTCCAGCGCGCCCCGCGCCGCCTTCCGCAGCACCTTGAGCATCCGGGAGGACCCCTTGACGCGGGCCACCGCCGGAGAGTCGTAGACATCGGCCTCCACCCCGTCGACCAGGGAGCCGACCGCGCGGATCGCGACCTGCCCCTCCTCGCCGAGGGACGGCAGCACGCCCTCCGTGTAGGCGACCAGGAGCGGGGTCGGGGAGACGATGAGGATGCCGCCCGCGTACCGGCGGCGGTCCTGGTAGAGCAGGTACGCGGCGCGGTGCAGGGCCACCGCCGTCTTGCCGGTACCGGGGCCGCCCTCCACGTACGTCACCGACGCGGCGGGCGCGCGGATCACCATGTCCTGCTCGGCCTGGATCGACGCCACGATGTCCCGCATCGAGTGGCTGCGGGCCTGACCGAGCGCGGCCATCAGGGCGCCGTCGCCGATCACCGGGAGCTCCTCGCCGTCGAGGCGGGCGGTCAGCTCCGGGCGCATCAGGTCGTCCTCGACGCCGAGGACCGTGCGGCCCTTGGAGCGGATGACGCGGCGGCGCACGACGCGGCCCGGGTCGACCGGGGTCGAGCGGTAGAAGGGCGCGGCTGCGGGCGCGCGCCAGTCGATGACGAGCGGGGAGTAGTCCGCGTCGAGGACGCCGATCCGGCCGATGTGCAGCGTCTCGGCGATGTCGGCGTACTTGCCGCTCTCGTCCTCGCGGACGGCGCCCTCGGCGGGCTCCACCGCTGTGTAGGCGCCGTCGGGGCCCTTCTTGCCGTCCTTGCCCGGGAGCAGGTCGATGCGGCCGAAGAGGAAGTCCTCGAACTCGTTGTTGAGCCGGTTGAGATGGACGCCCGCCCGGAAGACCTGCGCGTCGCGCTCGGCGAGCGCGCCCGGCGTACCCACCTGGGAGCGCTTGGCGGCGTCGTTCATCAGGAACTCGGCCTCGTGGATCTTCTCCTCGAGGCGCCGGTAGACCTGGTCGAGATGGTCCTGTTCGACGCTGATCTCGCGGTCGCGTGTGCCTGACGGCATTACTGCGTTGACGTCGGCCACCGAGGCCCCTTTCGCACCGTGCTGCTGCCCGTACCGAGCAGCCGTCCACCATAGGCGAAAGGGGCCCCTCCTGTGCACTTGTCGTGCGCTACACGTCCACCTCGACCAGGCGCTTGCCGTCGAACGTGGTCACCTCGAAGTGGTCGATGTCGTTGCGGTCCATGGCGGCGCCCCCGTGGACGTACAGCGGGCCGCGCGCCCATTTGTTCGGGCTGTCCTTGATGCCGTACCCCCACGCGGGCACCGACCAGCTGGTGACCGTCTCCTTCTCGCCGTCCTTGCCGACCGCGACCAGCGAGCACTTGAGCGGGCCCTTGACGTTCTTCAGCTCCAGGACGGCGTGCGTGCCCCACGCCTTCTCCTCCGTGCCGACCGTGGCGCTGACCTCGGTCGACGGGTCCGTGGCGCGCGACTTGCGCGTCATGTGGTGGAAGAAGGCGTCCTCGGCGGGGCTGGTGGGGTGCGGGTCGGCCACCGCGTCCTTCGAGCCGCCGCCGTCGCCGGTCAGCGCGAGGACGGTGAACGGGCCGCCGACGATCAGTACGGCCGCCGCCGCGACCAGGTACAGGCCGCGCCTGCGCCTGCGCTCCCGGTGGCCCGCCACCTCGTCGGCGAGGCGTTCGGCGAGGCGGGGGCCCGGCCGGGCGCCGAGCGGCTCGGCGGGCGCCGGTACGCCGGGCGGGCCCGCCGCGAGCGCCGCGAGCATCGGTTCCATGCCGGAGAACTCCTCCAGCCGGTGCCGGCAGGTGCCGCACCCGGTGAGGTGTTCCTCGAACCGCACGGCGTCCGCCCGGTCCAGGATTCCGAGGGCGTAGGCGCCGACGGTCTCGTGGAGTTCGTCGTCCCGGCGCGCGTCGTGGTGGCCGTGGGCCCCGGTCATGTCGTCACCCCCCGCTCCTCCAGCGCCAGCTTCATCGAGCGAAGGGCGTAGAACACCCGTGAACGCACCGTCCCGCTGGGTATGCCCAGCGTCCGGGCCGCCTCATTGACCGTACGCCCTTTGAAATAGGTTTCGACAAGTACCTCCCGGTGCGCGGGAGTCAGGTCCTCCAGTGCGTCCGAGAGAGTCATCAGCCACAGCGCCCTGTCGATCTCGTCCTCCGCGGGAATGACCTCCAGTGGCGACGGGTCGACCTCCTGCGGCCGGGCCTGCCGGCTGCGGTGGCCGTCGATGACGATGCGCCGTGCGACCGTCACCAGCCAGGGGCGTACCGAACCGGTCGCCCTGTTGAGCTGACCGGCGTTCTTCCAGGCACGGATGAGCGTCTCCTGCACGACGTCCTCGGCGCGCTGCCGGTCGCCCGCCACCAGCCGGAGCACGTAGGCGAGAAGGGGCCCCGCGTGCTCGCGGTAGAGGGCGCGCATCAGCTCCTCGTCCGGGCCAGGGGGCCGGCCGAGGCGATGCCGGTGCGGCTGTGGGCGCTCATCGGCCACGGCGGAATCCTTGCGCACGCGCACCTCCGGTGTCCGCGCTTTGGCGCGGTCGGGCGGGTCTCACGTCGGAGGTACGTACGAGGAGCGACGGGCGTTCAACGCCCGCGTACGTTCCTGATCGCGAGGCCGCCCGCCCCGCCCGCCCCGCCCGCCCCGCCCGTCTCGCCCGGGGCCCCGCTCACGTACGGGCGAGCGCGGCCCTGCGGCGGTGTCTGGCCACCCGTTCGCGGTTGCCGCACACCTCGCTGGAGCACCAGCGGCGACGGCGGCCGCGGGAGGTGTCGAGGTAGACGAGGGGGCAGTTGTCGCCCTCGCACTGGCGCAGCAGGGCGCGGGCCACCGGGTCGGTGAGCAGGTCGACGGCGTCCCGGGCGACGGCGGCCACGAGCCCCGCGCAGCCTGGGTCGCCGCGCAGCACGCGGACCAGGGTGCCGTCGGGGGCGCGCACCGCGCAGGGGGCCGGGGGTGCGGCGGCCGCCAGGGCGTTGACGCGGTCGAGCGCGGCGGCGGCGACGGCGGTCCGGCTCCCGATCTCGCCGTGCACCAACTGGGCGACGTGGCCGCGCAGTTCACGGAAGGCCGCGAGCCACTGCGGGCCCGCGCCCGGCAGCGGGGCACCTGGCGGGACGAGGCCCGCGCCCGCGAGCCAGGCACGCAGTCTCTCCACGGAGTAGAGCCGTTCCACGGGATGGTTCGTCGCCACGAGGTCCAGGCAGCTCCGCCCGGAGTCGAATCGCAGCTCGTACGGGGCCGGGGCCGTGCCCAACGCCATGCGTCTGTCACCGCCTTGGGGGTCACCGGTGAGGGAATGCCGTTGCGTACCCCTACAGTGCCCTTCCCCGGGCGGGTCCGGAACCCGGCGTACCAGGTTGCCCGCAGAAGCGTTCCCCCGCGGGGCGCGAACCCGCGCACTTCGGGCTCATTGCGCGTACTTCGACCCCGTCGCCGGGTCGATCGCGAGCCGGTAGCCCCGCTTGACGACCGTCTGGATCAGCTTCGGCTGCCCGAGCGCCGTACGCAGGCGGGCCATCGCGGACTCCACCGCGTGCTCGTCGCGCCCCGCGCCCGGCAGCGCGCGCAGCAGCTCTGCGCGGGCCACCACCCAGCCGGGCCGCCGGGCGAGGGCGTTCAGCAGCGCCATGCCCGCGGGCGGTACGGCGCGCACATCGCCGTCGACCAGGACGGCCTGGCCGCGGATCTCCACGCGATGCCCGCCGACGGCCAACACCCTTGCGCGGGAAGGGAGTTCCTTGCACAGCACCTGGACTAGCGGGCCGAGCCGGAAGCGTTCGGGCTGCACGGTGTCCACGCCGAGGGACTGCAGCGGCAGCGCGGTGACGGGACCCACGCAGGCGACGAGCACGTCGTGGTGCAGGGCGGCGAGCAGCTCGGCCGTCATGCCCCGCTCCTCGGCGCGGGCGAGCAGCGACGCGGCGGCGGGCGCGCTGGTGAACGTGAGCGCGTCGACACCGCGCCCGACGGCCGCGTCGAGGAGCCGGTCCACGGGGGTGAGGTCCTCCGGCGGCAGCCACCGGTAGACGGGCACCAGGACGACCTCCGCTCCCCCGGCCCGCAGCGCCTCGACGAAGCCGGGCAGCGGCTCGCCGTGCAGCTGCAGGGCGACGCGCCGCCCCGCGACGCCCTCGCCGAGCAGCCGGTCGAGCACCTCCGCCATGGACTCGGAGGAGGGCGACCAGTCCTCGGTGAGCCCCGCGGCCCGCACGGCGCCCTTCACCTTCGGTCCGCGGGCGAGCAGTTCGACCCCGCGCAGACACTGGATCAGGGCCTCCCCGCACCCCCAGCCGTCGGCGGCCTCGACCCAGCCGCGGAACCCGATGGCGGTGGTGGCGACCACGACGTCCGGCGCGTGGTCGATCAACTCCTTGGTGGCGTCGAGGAGTTCACTGTCGTCGGCGAGCTGCACGATGCGCAGCGCGGGGGCGTGCAACACGGCGGCGCCGCGCCGTTGGAGCAGCGTGCCGAGCTCGTCGGCGCGCCGGGCCGCGGTCACGCCGACGGTGAAGCCGGCGAGGGGAGGGGCGTCGCCGGCCGGGGTGTTCGCTGAGGTGTCGTGCATAGCTCTGTCTCGTCTCGTCCCGCTCGTGGCTCTCGTCCTGCTCGTGGCTTCCGTTCCGCTCGTGGCTCGGGGTGCTCGTGGGCGGCGGACGACCGAGCCTGTCAACGGCGCGTGACGGTCCCGGTTCGCTCCGATGTCCGCCGTGTTACGTCACGTCTCGGCCGTGCCGTGTCACACCTCGGCGTAGCTGAGCTGCGGCTTCTCCTCGGGGTCGGTGGCTCCGGCCGTACGGGCGGCAGCTCCCCGAAGGTATACGGCCCAGGTGACGAGGGAGCACACCCCGTAGAAGAGGAGGAAGGCGACGTAGGCCCCCGTGCCGGAGCCGACCGTACGGAAGGACTGCCGCAGGGCGAGGTTGATGCCGAGCCCACCGAGCCCGCCGACGGCCCCGATCAGCCCCATCGCCGCCCCGGAGAGCCGCCGCCCGTACGCCGCGGCCGCCTCCCCCCCGAGCCCCTTGGCCTCGGCCTTCGTCTGGAAGATCCCGGGGATCATCTTGTACGTCGATCCGTTGCCGAGCCCGGTGAGCACGAACAGCGCGACGAACGCGCCGACGAACAGCGGCAGGGACTCCCGCACGGACGCGACGACGACCACGCCGGTCGCGGCGCCCATCCCGACGAAGTTCCCCAGCGTGATGCGCGCCCCGCCGAACCGGTCGGCGAGCCGCCCGCCGACGGGCCGGATCAGCGAGCCGAGCAGCGGCCCGACGAAGGTCAGCTGGGCGGCCTCCAGGGGCGTGCGCCCGAACTGCGTCTGCAGGACGAGGCCGAAGGCGAAGCCGTACCCGATGAACGACCCGAACGTCCCCACGTACAGGAACGACATGATCCACGTGTGCGGGTCGCGGACCGCCGCCCTGACCGCCCCCGTGTCGTTGCGGACGGACGAGATGCTGTCCATGAAGAGGAAGGCGCAGACGGCGGAGACGAGGACGAGCGGGATGTAGATGCCGAGCACGAGGCGCGGCCCGCCGCCCGCGCCGATGACGGCGAGCCCCACGAGCTGCACCACGGGCACGCCGATGTTGCCGCCCCCGGCGTTGAGCCCGAGGGCCCACCCCTTCTGCCGCAGCGGGAAGAAGGAGTTGATGTTGGTCATGCTGGAGGCGAAGTTGCCGCCACCGATGCCGGTGAGCAGCGCACACGCCATGAAGGTGCCGTACGACGTCCCCGGCTCCATGACGACGAAGGCGGCGACGGTCGGCAGGAGCAGCAGGGAGGCGGCGATGACGGTCCAGTTGCGCCCTCCGAACCGCGCCACGGCGAAGGTGTACGGGACGCGGACGACGGCCCCGACGAGGGTCGCCATCGACACGAGGAAGAACTTCCCGGCGGCGTCGATCCCGTACTCCGGCCCCATGAACAGGACCATCACCGACCACAGGCTCCACACGGAGAACCCGACGTGCTCGGACAGCACGGAGAACACCAGGTTCCGCCGCGCGACCCGCTCCCCGCCCTCCTCCTTCCAGAACCTCTCGTCCTCCGGTTCCCACCGCTCGATCCACATCACGCGCCTCCAGAGCTCGCCCCGGCCGCCCCACAACGACGACCCCACGCCTCCCGAAGCTAGACACCCCGCATTTCCACCTCGTGGCCTCCGGTGACCGTGGGGGAACGTTGCTCTCACTTGGGGTGGGGTGGGGTGGTGAGGGGCGGGCCGGTTACCCGGGGAGGGCGGGGAGGAGGCGAGGGTCGCGTTTCACGCCCGGCCCTCCCACTCCCCCACCTTGAGCCGGAGCCGGTCCTCGATGCGCCGCATCCACTCCCAGGAGGTCATGTCCGGCGGCGCGAGCAACCCGCAGCCCATCCCGGACAAGGCCTCCTCCAACCCCTCGTCGGTCGGAGCGACGGACCGGAGCGCCTCGATGTCGCGCAACATCGCGCGAGCGTATTCGGGCTGCTCACCCACGAAGTAGCCGTCCACCACAGCATCGCGGTCCGGAAAGAAGTCGAGGCAGTCCGGGTGAAACCCGCCGCTCATCAACCGACTGATGGCCACATACCGGTTCTTCCACTCCCATCTGGACTCCGGGGACGCGGCATCGGCGCGCTCGCCGTCCGCGACGAACGCACGAAGGTGCGGCAACATCAGCCCGAAGAACTCATCGGGATCCTTGCCGTCCGAGGGCCTGAGCCGCTCCGGCGGGACGCCCGCGTCATCGAGCGCGTCGAACACCTCGTCGACGGGCCCCAACTGCAGCAGAAGCTCGATCTCGGCCATCACCCGCCCGGCCCGGCCAGGGTGAAGAGCCGCCACACGCAGATAGGACCGCATGGCACGGGAAGGAACCTCGGCCGTGTCCAGGTCGCCCGGCGGCATCAGCTCCCCGTCACGGGAGTGGTTCGCGACCTGCGTCGACACATAGGCACGCAGGAGTTCGGGGAGCTCGACAAACTTGGTGACAGCCATGGCGGCGAGCGTCGCCACCACGGCGCCCTTCCGGCTCACGGTCGGCACCGCGCGCTGCCCATCTCCGACGTGCTGTTGGTGAGCTGCCACACGCCGTCGGCGGTCTTGCGCAGACGGTCGTTGTAGAGGATGTACGAGTCCGTGCTGGCCGGCGTGACGTGCTTCTTCCCGGTCTTGCGGTCCTTCGTGAAGCCTTTGGACTCGTCCGAGCAGTACGTGAGGCCGGCCGAGCCGTCCTTGCTGAACTTGACCTTGCGGTCGGTGAAGCGCACCGTTCCCGCCAGTGTCAGGTCGGACTTGATGAAGTTGCCGGACCACTCGATCGTCCCGAGCAGCCCCGACCCCTTGCTGTAGAACCGCACAGCGTCCGACTTCGGATCCTGCTTCTCGATCGACTCGACGATGGCCCGCCAGTACTCCGCGTTGTCGCGCAGCACCGCGTCGGCCTTGGCGTCACCCGCCGTCTCGGGAGCGAATACCAGGTCGACGTCCTTCGGTACGGAGATCTTGGGCCGATCGATCCCGTCGGGCGAGGCCGAGGGGGACTTCTCGGCTTCATCCCCCGAGCCGGCGCCCGCGATCTTGTCGTTGTCTTCGGAACCACTGCCTCCCCCTCCGCAGGCAGAGAGGGAGAAGACCGCCGCAGCGGTCAGGGCGGCCGCTGCGGACAGGGCAGGTCGGCGGTTCACGGTCGGCTCCTGTGGGGCGAAGGTTCTCCGGAGCGCACCAAGCTACCCATGACTCACCCCAGATGCGTGTCCCCCAGCGACACCAGCAGCCGACGCAACGCCCCGTCGAGCGCCGCGCGCTCCTCCGAGGTCAGCGCCGCCAGCATGTGGTCCTCGTTCGCCACGTGGTCGACCACCGCGCGGTCGACCAGGTCCTTGCCCTCCTCGGTGAGGCGGACGCGGATGGCGCGGCGGTCGTCGGGGTCGGGGCGGCGTTGGATCAGGCCCTTGCGTTCCAGCTTGTCGAGGCGGTTGGTGATGGCCCCGGAGGTCACCATCGCCGTCTTGAGCAGACCGCCCGCGGTCAGTTCGTGCGGGGCGCCGACCCGGCGGAGCGTGGCGAGGACGTCGAACTCCGGGAACTCCAGGCCGTACTCGACGAAGACCCGCTTCATGCCCTTGCTCAGCAGGTGGTCGGCGCGCTTGATGCGGCCCACCAGGGCCATCGCGTCCAGGTGCGCGAGGTCCAGGTCGGGGCGTTCGCGGCGCCATTGCGCGCGCAGTTCGTCGATGGCGTCGGCTCCCCCCGCCTCCACGCCCTCCTGGTCGGCGGCTTCCTGAGCGGCCATGCGCTTCCTCCTCCTGCACCGGAGCCGGATCCCCTCCCGCAATCTCTCAACGTTCAGATACTTGACGTTCACAGACCCAGGGCTCATATTTATCTCAACGTTGAGAATAACAGCGTTCAGGGGAACGACGAGGGGGAACATCATGTCCATCACCAGCGCTCACCGCCCGACCGCCACCGGAAGCCACTCGGCCCCGGCCCCGGCCCCGGCACAGGCCTCGACACCGGCACCCCGCCCCTCCGCCAAGGCCGCCGCCGGCATCGCCGCCCTCGCCGCCATCGGCCCCGCCACCTGGGGCACCACCTACGTCACCACCACCGAACTCCTGCCCCCCGACCGGCCGTTGCTCGCCGCCGCCCTGCGCGCCCTGCCCGCCGGGCTCATCCTCCTCGCCCTCACCCGGCGCCTGCCGCGCGGCGACTGGTGGTGGAAAGCGGCCGTGCTCGGCGTGCTCAACTTCGGCGCCTTCTTCCCGCTCGTCTTCTTCGGCGCCTACCACCTGCCCGGCGGCGTCGCCTCGACGATCAGCGCGGTCATGCCGCTCCTCGTGGCGGGCTTCGGGGTCGGCGTACTGAAGGTGCGCCCCACCCGCCGTACGTTGATCGCGGGGTTCGTCGGCGTCGCGGGCGTCGCCCTCCTCGTCCTGCGCGGCAGCGCGGTGGTCGACCTCGCGGGAATCGTGGCGATGCTGACGGCCACCACGCTGATGGCCTTCGCCGTGGTGCTCAGCAAGCGGTGGGGCCGCCCCGAGGGCGTCTCGCTACTGGCCCTGACCGGGTGGCAGTTGACCGCGGGCGGCCTCATCCTGGCCCCCGTCGCCCTCACCGCCGAGGGCCTGCCCGACCACTTCACCGGCTCCAACATCGCCGGATACGCCTACCTCGGCATCATCGGCACGGCCCTCGCGTACGCCCTGTGGTTCCGCGGCATCGAACGCCTCCCCGCGTCCTCGCTCTCCTTCCTCGGCCTGACCAACCCGGTGGTCGCCACGCTCGCGGGCCTGCTGCTCCTGGGCCAGACCCTGACCGTGTGGCAGCTCGTCGGCCTGGCCCTGGTGCTGGCAAGCGTGCTCCTCGGCCAGGCCAAGGCCTCCGGTCCCCGGAAGCCCAAGTCGAGCTGACGCCCCCTCCTCACGCACCCACGACCCCGAGAACCGCTATCCCAAGGAGCACTCCCATGCGCATCACCGTCTTCGGAGCAGCAGGAAACACCGGCAGCCGCATCGTCACCGAAGCCCTCTCCCGGGGCCACGAGGTGACCGCCGTCGTCCGCGACGCCGCCCGCTTCACGCAGCTGCACCCCGACGCGGCACACCGCACGGGCGACGCGGCGAACCCGTACGAGGTAAGGGAGTTGAGCGCGCAACAGGACCTGGTGGTCAACGCCACGAGACCGGCCCCGGGCCGCGAGGACGACCACGCCGCCGTGTCCCGGGCGCTGTTCGAGGGCCTGGCGGGCACGGGCGTCCGCCTGCTGGTGGTCGGCGGTGCGGGCAGCCTCACGGTGCCCGGCGCGGAGGGGGTCCTCGCGATCGACGACCCGCGCTTCGTGCCCGCGGCCTGGCGTCACATCGCCGAGGCGTCCAACGCCCAGTACGACGCGGTGCGCACGACGGAGACGGACGTGGACTGGACGTACGTGAGCCCGGCGGCGCGCTTCGAACCCGGCGTACGCACCGGCACGTACCGCCTCTCCAAGGACGAGCTGCTGGTGGACGCGGACGGCAACTCGGCGATCTCCATGGAGGACTTCGCGGTGGCGCTCCTGGACGAGGCGGAGCACCCCGCCCACCACCGCGCACGATTCACGGTCGGCTACTGATCCCTCTGCGGTCCAGCTCGAACCACAGCAACTTGCCGCCCCGGCCGGTGAGTTCATGCCCGAGCAGCCACCCGCCCCACGAGTCGGCACACTCGCATACGAGATACAGCCCCCGCCCGCCACCGGCACCCTCCGGAGCGGGCGGCGCCGTTGGGCCCCCGAAGGCTCCGGGCGGCTTGTCGAAGGGGGCGGGAATGTGGGAACTGGTGTCCCACACCCCCACGCGGAGCCGCCCCGCCCGCACGGACCGCAGTCGCAGCGAGGCGGGCCCTTGGGTGTGCCGGTAGGCATTGGTGACCAGCTCGGACGTCAACAGCTCCGCTACGTCGCCGAGTTCGGCCATACCGTGCCCGGCGAGGGCCGCGCGCAGGGTCATCCGGGCGACGCGCGGGGCGCGGGGATCGTGGGGCAGGTGAAGCGCGTAGGACCAGCCTTCGGGTGGGGTTACGGTGACCATGGATGGCTCCTGGGAGGAAGGGGATTCGGTCCGCTCGACGCAGTTGTCGCCATGCGGTGGCAATGCCACGGATGTGGTGCGCTTCCGCCAGACGGTTTTGCGAGTTGAGCGGTACGAGATTCACCGTAGGGCGAAGAGTTAGATACTTCTAACTAAACTCCCCAGATGTATCCGTACTTCACTCATGTGAGGGACCGAGAAGCCGCAACGCGCCGCGAGAGGACGCCACTTGCCACCCACCAGCAGCCCCACACTGCGCCAGCGCCGCCTCGGAGCCGAGCTGCGCAAGCTCCGCGAGCGGGCCGGACTGACCGCAACGCAGGCAGCCGTCCGCCTCGGCGTCAACCAAGCCCGCGTCAGCATGATCGAGACCGGCCGAACACCCATCAGCGCCGACCGCGTCCGCGCCACGGCGCGTGCCTACGACTGCTCCGACCTGCCCCTCGTCGATGCCCTGGCCGCCATGACGGGCCGCCGGACCCGCGGCTGGTGGGACGACTACCGAGAGCATCTCCCCGTGGGCCTGATCGACCTCGCCGAGCTGGAGCATCACGCGTCGGCGCTGCGAGTCGCCCTGGTCGTCCACATCCCGGCCTTGCTCCAGACGACCGCCCACGCTCGGGCGCTCTTCAACGAGGCAGTTCCGCCGTTGCGGCAGCACGAGATCGAACACCGTGTCACCCACCGCATCAAACGGCAGGCCATCCTCCACCGAGAGGTCCCGCCCCCGTACCGAGCAGTCATCCACGAGTCCGCCATGCACATGGGATACGGCGGAGCCTCCACCGTGCGGGACCAGCTCCACCACATCCTGGAGATGAGCGAGCTCGAACACGTCACCGTGCGCGTTCTCCCGTTCGGCCGGGGCTCCTTTCCCGGCACGGGGCAGCCCATCGACTACCTCAGTGGCCCCGTGCCACAGCTCGATACAGTCCAGCTGGACGCGCACCACGGCTGCGAGTTCCTCGACGCCGAAGCACAGTTGGAGAAGTACCGCTTCGTGATTGCCCGCATGGAGGAGAGCGCGCTGGGGCCCGCCGAGTCCCGCGACCTCATCCACCGCATCGCCCAGGACACCTGAGAGGCACCAGTCATGCCGGAGATGCCCACCCCGCCCTGGCAGAAGTCCACGTTCAGTCCCGACTCCTCGAACTGCGTATACGTGGCGGCCCCCGCCCCCACCACGATCCACCTCCGCGAAAGCGACACCCCGGAGACCATCCTCGTCACAGCCCCCGCACCCCTGCACGCCCTGATACGGACGCTGAAGGCAGCCCAACAGCCAAGGCCTAAACGCTAAGCGCGCGGACTCCGATTGACCGACTGCACCTCTCGCACCAGCACATCCTGACCCGCACCGAATTCCCCGGCAGGCAGGTCTCCGCCCTCTCCCGCCGTGCTCGTCCAGCTCACCTTCCACGTGAGGGTGGCCCGGAGTTCGTACGGGCCGTCGCCCGAGGACCGCAGGTACCGGACCCCGCACGGCGGATCCGTGTCCGCGGGCGTGCCCTTGGCGCGGGGCCTGCCGATGTGGCCGTTCTCGATGGGGCACTCGCCGGAGGCCGGGTACGTCTCGGCATCCCCCGTGCCCGGTTCGATCGTCAGGGAGACCGGCTCGGCGGTGGTCGTGGCGGAGAGGTCCGTCCCCGGCAGGCTCGCGGTCACCGAGACCTTCTTGAACCTGGCCTTGTCCAGCCACACCCACGTCGGCAGGTTGACCTTCGTCTCGCCCTCGGGCGCCATCTCGATCTCGGTGTCGGGGACCGGGAGTTGACCGTACGCGTACTCGGCGAGGATCTTGGGAGTGACCGCGAGCCGCTCCTTCGGCGGCTCGCCGTTCGGCACCCAGAACGGGAGCTTGTCGCAGGCCTTGGCGCTCGGCTCGTCCTTGCGCTTCTCGTCCACGGCCGCCGCCCAGAACCGTCCGTCACCCTGCTTGTCGAGGTTGTAGTCCTTGTAGGGGTGGCCTTCCTTGAAGTACGAGTCGAAGACCCCACCCACGAAGTCGCCGATCCCGAAGACCTTCATCTGACGGATCGCCTTGACCGTGGCCTCGATCTGCTTCGGGGTGTACGCGGGCTCGTACCAGCAGGCGGGCGGGTCCCAGTTGCTGTTGGCGGGCGTGAGCGTGCCGGTCTTCGCGGAGTGCGGGCTGCCTTCGACCGTTGTCTGGATCTTGGTCTCGACGCCTAGGTTCTTGCCTTGGCGAGTGCCCTGCGAATGCTGCTCGCGCCCGACGTCGCCGCCGCCGACGGTGTCGCCGCCTCCGGCGTAGGCGGTCGCGGGGATCAGGGCCACAGCCACCGCGAGGCCGGGAGCGATCCAGTGGGACGACGGCTTCCGAGCCCTCACGGCGTGCACTTCTTGGACGCCGTCGTGGACGTGACGGAATCGGTCTGCCACACACCCTTGCCGTTCTTCTTCACACGGGTGTTGACGAAGGCGTAGTCGCTCGCGGAAGGCGCGATCGACCTGTCCACCTTGCCGGTCTTCAGATCCTTGGGGTACGTCTTGGTGCCGTCCTTGCAGTACGACACCGCTGCGACACCGTCCTTGAGGAAGGTGACCTGACGGTCGTAGTACCGAATGGTCCCGACGAAGGTCTTCTTCTTCTCCTGGAAGCCCTGGATGTACTCCGCCGACGAGATCAGGCCGTCGCCCGCCGCGTAGAACTTCAGCGCCGGATGATCCTTGGCCTGAACAGTGACCGCCTCGATCAGTGAGTCCACCCACCGCTCGTTGTCCGCCAGCACGGCGTCCTTCTTCGGGTCTCCGGTCTTGCCACCCTCGAAGACGTTCTGCACGCCCTTGGGCAACCTGATCTCCGGACGGTCGACCCCGTCGTCGGACGCCTTCCCGGACGGCGACCCGCTCGCCTTGTCACCCGAATCCGAGTCCGCACCCGCGATCTTGTCGCTGCCCTTGGCGTCTCCGTCACTCCCTCCGCAGGCCGAGAGCGAGAGGACCGCAGCGGCAGCCAGGGCGGTCGCTGCGAGCAAGGTGGGGCGGCGGTTCACGGTCAGCTCCTGTGGGGGAAGGTGCAAGTCAGTGCATGGAGGGGATGGGGTGAACCAAGCTATCCATGAGGGCTGTGCCATGCCAACGGCGGGTTCACCGGGCCGTACGGTGAGTGGCCAGGACCGCGCCCAGCCACCCCCCGCTCGACCGTTACGCCCCCGCCAGCTTCCAGATCACCGGCTTGCCGTCCTCCTTCTCGGCCCAGTGGACCTCAAGGGACTTGGAGCCCGCCGGCACCAGGTACGTCTCGCAGAGGACGTGGGTCTCGCCCGTCTTCCAGCCCTCGAGCTCCAGCTCGTCCTCGCAGCCCGGCGCGTCCTCGGCGGCGCCGATGAGGAGGCCGCCGCGGGTGCCGTCCGCGTAGATCTCCGTCGTCTCCGCCACGTCCGGGGTGTCCTTGAGCGGGGCGCCGGCCTTGTGTGTGATCTTCATGTGGGCGGTCGCCACGACCAGGCCCTTCGCCTTCTTGGGGTCCGAGACCAGCTTCTTGGTCTCCGCCTCCGTGCCCACGTCGACCTTCTGGGCGGCGACGTCGTACGTGACGGTCGCGTCGCCCTCCTTCACCTTGCCCGTGGTGGTCTCGCCGACCTTCAGCGTGGTGGGCTCGGCCGGCTTGTTCTGGGACTTGGGGGCGTCCGCCTTCTTGTCGTCCGACTTCTTGTCGTCACCGCCACCGCAAGCGGTGAGCGCGAGCGCCAGTACGGCGAGGGGGGCGGCGACGCGCAGCGCGGTCTTCCTGTAAAGCAAAGAGATCTCCTGGCAGAGGTGGGTCCGCCGCCCGGCTCATGGTGGGGTCGCGAGCGGCAGGGAGAGCCGTCAGCTTAGGAGTTGACTACAGGAGGCGTCGAGATCATTACGGACCATCAACGACAGCTAGCTTGCAATCGCAACTATTTGCTTGGTGGGGGCGGCAACCCCGTCAGGGACGGCGGGTTTCACGAACGGTGATGTTCGCTCAAGCGAACGATGTTGCCTGTGGTGTCGCTGTGGCCCGTGTGTGCCGAGCGGTCAACGCCCGGCTTTAGTGCGGCATTTCAGCCCATTGCGATCACCTGCCCGTACGTAACAGTCGCACAACGCATTGATCCGGTCACCGGCTCGTTCCCGGTCACCGGCTCGTTCCCGGTCACCGGCTCGTTCCCGGGCACCGGCTCGTTCCCGGTCACCGGCTCGTTCCCGGTCACCGGCTCGATCCGGTCAGCGGCGCCGCCCGCGCGGCCTCCGCTCCGGGCCCGTCGGCCACAGCCTCGGCTTCCGTTTCGCCGCCAGGTCCTCGACCCAGCCCACGGCCGCCACCATCAGGGCGATCAACGGCCAGACCAGCACGGTCATCCACAGCATGTACGTGGAGTCGAGCGCCGCGCTCCAGCGTTCGTCCTCCATGAGGGGTAGGTCGTACGCCATGTCGATGATCGGCACCGTCGCCATGATGAGGAGGTTGTGCCAGAGGTAGATCGTGACCGCGCGGTTGTTGGAGAGCGTGACCAGCCGGTCCCACTTCGCGAGCCGTCCCGGCAACTCCCGCCACGACGGGGCGTACTGGAGCAGGATGACCACGAAGCCGAACGACCACGTCGCCTGCGCCGGCGGGATGTCGTTCAGGTCCCAGCCGTCCGGGCCCGGATGGCCCGACGCCCACCACAGGCCGAACGCCATGACGAGGGCCGCCGCCGACACCGCCAGGTAGCGGGGCACCCGCGCCAGCACGCCCTCTTGATGCGCGAAGCCCAGGATCCAACAGCTGCCGTAGACCGCGAAGTCCGAGACCGCGTCGCCCGCCTCGCCGGGGATCGTGACGACACCGGTGCCGAGCATCGCCGTCAGCGCCAGCGGTGCGAGCAGCGTCGCCCACGGGAGCCTGCGGAACGCCCACAGCAGCAGGGGGGACGCGATGACGAACCACAGGTACGCGCGGATGTACCAGAGCGGGCCCACCGCCTGGTCCGCCCAGGTGGCCTCCAGGAGGCCCGTCGCGTCGCCCACGTGCCACGGGTAGGGCGGAGCGCCCACCGGGACGAGGTAGTTCAGGAGCGACAACAGGCCCCAGGTGCCCCCGTGGTCGGGGTCGTCGGAGACGTTCCAGCCGCCCGCGAAGAGCAGGAGGAGCGCCACCGCGCCGAACACCCACATGGGCGGCAGGAGGCGGCGGACGCGGCCGAGCACCACCTCCCGCGCCGGGCGCTTCAGCGAACGCGCCATCAGCGAACCCGCCAGCGCGAACATCACGCCCATGGAGGGGAAGAGGATCGTCAGCCAGGCCCAGCCGAAGAGGTGGTACAGGACGACGCGGACGAGCGCGAGGGAGCGGAGCAGGTCGAGGTAGCGGTCGCGGCCGCCCGGCTGCTTGCCGGGCGCGGCCGAAGGCGGCGGGGCCGGAGCGGGTTCCGGCACCAATACATCTTCCGGTACCCGTACAGGTACAGGCTCCGGTACGGGTACATGCCCCGGTACATGGCCACGGCTCATCCGACCGGCCTCCGCTCGTGCCCGCCCGACCGCTGTCGCGGAATGGAGACGGGCGCCGCCACCGCCCCCGTACGCCGCAGCTTCTGCCAGCGGAGCCGGCCGCCGGTGAGCGCGGTGATCCAGGACTGCAGCAGCACGACGTACATCAACTGCCGGTAGAGGATCTGCTGGAGGGGCAGCGCGATCAGGTGGGTCGGTCGTTCGCGGTCCAGGCGGAACGCCCACGCCGCGCAGGCCGCCTGCACCCCGAGCACGCCGAGCCACGCGGCGACGGTCTTCCCGGTGGGGCCGAAGACCAGGCCGTAGAGGAGGAAGACGTCGATCAGCGGGGCCAGGAGCGGGGCGAGGACCATGAACAGCGACACCAGCGGAAGGCCCACCCGGCCGAAGCGGCCGGAGGGACCGGACTCGACGACCGCCCCGCGGTGCTTCCAGATCGCCTGCATCGTGCCGTACGACCAGCGGTAGCGCTGGGACCAGAGCTGCTGGACCGACTCCGGGGCCTCGGTCCAGGCGCGCGCCCGCTCGGCGTACACGACCCGCCAGCCGTCGCGGTGCAGCGCCATGGTGATGTCGGTGTCCTCGGCGAGCGTGTCGTCGCTCATGCCGCCGACCCGCTCCAGGGCGGTGCGCCGGAACGCGCCGACCGCGCCCGGGATGGTCGGCATGCAGCGCAGCACGTCGTACATCCGGCGGTCGAGGTTGAAGCCCATCACGTACTCGATGTGCTGCCAGGCGCCGATGAGGGTGTCGCGGTTGCCGACCTTCGCGTTGCCCGCGACGGCGCCCACGCGCGGGTCGCCGAAGGGCTGCACGAGCTCGCGGACGGTGCACGGTTCGAAGACGGTGTCGCCGTCCATCATCACGATGATGTCGTGCCGGGCGTTGGCCAGGCCGCGGTTGAGGGCGGCGGGCTTGCCCGCGTTCTGCTGGCGTACGACGCGTACGTCCGGCAGGCACAGCCCCTCCACGAGGAGCGCCGTGCCGTCCGACGAGCCGTCGTCGACGACGATGACCTCGACGGGGTGGTCGCCCGCCGTCAGCGAACGGACCGTCGCCTCCACGCACTTGGCCTCGTTGTAGGCCGGGACCAGGACCGAGACCGGCTCGGTGACCGGCGGACCCCAGCGGAAGTCCGGCGCGCGCACCCGGCGCGCGTGCACCGCCGAGAGCAGCAGCATCAGCCCGAAGCGGGTGAGGACCAGTACGCCGATGACGACGAGTGCCACGACGAGCGCGTCGGTGAGGTGCTCGGACGCGCCGACCAGGACGACCCAGGCCTTTCCCTTCCACAGCTCGACGCCGGTCACCGGGGTGTGCGCGCTCGGTGCGCCCAGGGCGCCGGTCAGGTGGGTGAACTCGTAACCGCGCTCGCGCAGTTCGGGAAGGAAGCGGTCGAGCGCGGCGACGGTCTGGGAGCGGTCGCCGCCGGAGTCGTGCATGAGGACGACGGCGCCCGCGCCGTCCCGGGGCGTGGCCCTGCGGACGATCGCCTTGACGCCGGGGCGCTTCCAGTCCTCGCTGTCGGTGTCGTTGACGACGGTGAGGTAGCCGCGGCTGCCCACGTACTTGGTGACTGGATACGACATGTCGTCCAGGGCGTCCGCGAAGGACGAGTACGGCGGGCGGAAGAGCGAGGTCCGGATGCCTGCCGCGCCCGCGAGGGCGAGCTGGCTCTGCGACAGTTCCCGGTCGATGCGGCCGGTGGACTGGTAGGAGAGGTCGGGGTGGTTGAACGTGTGGAGGCCGACCTCGTGCCCCTCGTCCACCATGCGCCGGACGAGGTCGGGATAGCGCGAGGCCATGGTGCCGGTGACGAAGAAGACGGCGTGGGCGTGGTGCTCCGCGAGGACGTCGAGGATCCTGGGCGTCCACTTCGGGTCGGGGCCGTCGTCGAAGGTCAGCACGAGCCGGTGGTCGGGCACGCTCAGCGTGGCCTCCCGGCCGCCCCGGGTGTCGATGACCGGGCCGCCCTCCAGGATCTTGCGCGGTACGTGGTCGGTGGGCGCGGGCGGCCTGACGCGGTGGTCGGCGAGGATCTCGCTGTGCACGTACCCGCGCAGCATCAGCATCGCGAGCAGCGCGACGAGCAGCAGGGAGGGCAGCAGGTAGCGCAGGGGCAGGCGACGGCGGTTGCGGCGGGTCGTCGCGCGGGGTGGGGCGGGTGCGGCGGGCGAAGGCCGCGGCGGGCCGGGCATACCGGGCGGGCCGGGCGCGCCGACGGGTGCTCCCCCGTGCTGCCCGGAGCGGTGGCGATGAGCCGCGCGGGAGGGCTGCGTACGGCGGCTCTGGGCACGGCGGCCCCGCGCGGCGCCCTTCCGGAAGCGGTCCGCCCAGCCCCCGGTGGTACGGGAGTTCATCGCTGTACGCCCCCCGAGGACGACCCGGTACCCGGGGCCGCGGCGGGAGGCGTATAGCCGGCGGGAACCTCGCTGCCGCTGCCTCCGCCAGCCGTGCCGCCCCCGCCACCGCCGTTGGCCCCGGGCGCCGGGGAGCCCGGCCCCGGGGGTGGGTCCACGGGCGGGGAGGCCGGTTCGGTCGGGGCGGGGTGCGGGCCCGCGGTGCCGCCGGTCGGGGCCGGGGCGGGGGCGCCGCCCGTCGGGTCCGGGCCGGGGGCGGGCTCGGTGTCGCGGTCCGCGGCGTCGGGTCCCGGCCGCGCGCCGGTCGGGCCGCCGTCCTCGGCACGGGAGGGGGCGGGCCCGACGCCGACGCCGAGTTCGGGCGCCGTGCCGGAGTCGTCCGTCGCCTCGGCCGGTGGGGGCACCCGGCCCGGGGCGGGCGGACCGGCCGGAGCCGCCGAGCGGCCGGGCGGCGTGTCCACCGTGCTCGCGGGCCTGTCGTCCCCGGGGCCTGGCATGGGCAGCCAGGGCGCGCTGGAGTTGCCGGAGAACAGCGTGCCGACGATGACCGCCGCGTACACCGCGCAGACGAGGCCGACGATCACGCCGAACCGGCGGTACCTGCGGCCGCGCCGGCCCGTCGCGTCGACGAAGACCGGGCCGTCGGCCGCGCTCTCCCGGCCGACTTCGGCGGACAGGTCCGCCAGTTGTCGCCCCAGGCCGTCGATCTGAACGGTCACCTCGTTCGGATCATGGGTATCTCCTGGCCGGGCAGCTTCTCGCCACGTTTCCATGCGCACGTACAAACCCCCACGTAACCGACTCGGGGTGCGCGTGCGGCCACGAATGCCCGCTGTCCGGACCGGGCCCCCACCCGAGCCGAGCGCTCCCCCCTGTGCCACTGCACTGAGCCATGTGTACGCGCCGGAGTCGGAGTGTGCTTATCAGTCAGGCTCGGCTCATCATGATGAGTGAATCTGCGGCGGGAACCCACGCGTGCGCGGGCATCTCCAACCACCCTTCCTCGGCCGCGAGCGCCGCGGCCGCCGCCCGCAAGGCGGTGATACCCGGATGAACAAGGCCTTTTCGCCACACCAGCGACACCGGTGAGAGCGGCACGGGGTCGGTCAGCGGCCGCAGCTCCGCTCCCGGCATGGCCGGAAAGTCCACCACCGCCAGGACCGGATTGCGGCTCTTCGCCATGACCCGTTCGAACTCCTCGACACCGACGGCGAGCGGCGCGGGTGGCGCGATGCCGATGCCGCGCCCCTCGAAGAGCCGACGCGCGAGGTCGGTCCACTCGGGCGTCCTGGGGTTGCCCGCGCCCGCGTACACGGTCTCGCCCGCGAGCGCGTCGAGCGGCACCGCGTCGAGCTCCGCCAGCGGGTGCCCGGACGGCAGCAGTACGGCCATCGGCTCGTACCGCACGGGCTGTTGGGAGAGCCCCGCCCGCAACCCGGGTCCGAGCCCCGCGAACCGCCCGAAGGAGGCGTCGAGCCGCCCGGCCACCATCTCGGCCGCCGCGCCGGTGAGCCCGCTCTCGAAACGGGCCATCAGCTCGCACTCCGGGGCGAGTTCGCGGGCCCGTTCCAGGACGCGCCCGAAGACCAGGCCCGGACTGTTCACGTCGACGAGCAGCGGCCGCGCGGGGCCGGTGACGGCGTCGGCCAGGTCGTCCTGGGCCGCCAGGACCCGGCGCACGTACGGCAGCAGCCGCTCGCCGTCGGCGGTCAGCGTGACCTGCCGGGTCGTACGGGCGAAGAGCTCCGTACCCAACTCCCGTTCCAGGCGCCGCACATCGCGGCTCAGCGCCTGCTGGGCGACGTACAGCCGGGCGGCCGCGCGGGTGAAGTGCAGCTCCTCCGCGACCGCCACGAAGGCGCGCAGCAGCCGGGGATCCACGTCTCGGCGCACGCCACCGCGTACGACTGGTTCTGCGGTCATCGCAGGAACCTACAACGCACGTGCGTGAATCGGCGTCCAGAAGGTGTTGGACCCCGCGGATCTCCCCCGGCGAGGCTGGCCCCATGCCCAGCGACACCCCGGCCCGCCCACGCCGTCCCCTCCCCCGCGTCCGCCTCCCCCGCACCCCCTACGCCCGCCTCTTCGCGATACCCGGCGCCACCGCCTTCACCGTCGGCAACCTCGTCGCGCGCCTGCCCATGGGCATGTTCAGCGTGAGCGCCGTCATCATGATCTCCGGGGCGCGCGGTTCGTACGCCCTGGCCGGTGCCGTCACCGCCACCGGACTCGCGGCGACCGCCGTCGTCGCGCCCTGGACGGCGCGGCTCGTCGACCGGCACGGCCAGGCGCGCGTCGCCGTCCCCGCCACCCTCGTCGCCGCCCTCGGGTCGCTCTCGCTGCTGCTGTGCGTGCGCTGCGGAGCGCCCGACTGGACGCTCTTCGCGTCGTACGCCGCCACGGCCACCACCCCCAACACGGGAGGCATGTCCCGGGCCCGCTGGGCCCACCTCCTCAAGGACGACGCGCGGGCCGTGCACACCGCCAACTCCTTCGAGCAGGCCGCCGACGAGCTCTGCTTCATGCTCGGCCCGGTCCTCGCGGCCTTCCTCTGCGGCGCGCTCTTCCCCCAGGCCGGCACCCTGACGGGCGTGATCCTGCTGGTCACCGGCGTGCTCGTGTTCGCCGCCCAGCGCGCGACGGAACCCCCGCCCCGGCCCCGTACGAGCACGTCCGCACAGGTGAGATCGCCCCTTCGCGCGCGCGGGATGCCCGCCCTCCTCGCCGCCTTCCTCGCCACCGGAGCGGTCTTCGGCTCCCTCGAAGTCGTCACCATCGCCTACGCGGACGCCCAGGGCCACAAGGCGGCCGCGGGAGCCGTCCTCGCCCTCCAGGCCGCGGGGTCCTGCGCCGCGGGCCTCATCTACGGAGCGGTGACACCGCGCGGGCCCCTCGGCCGGCGCCACCTCCTGTGCGCCGCCGCGATGGCGGCCCTGATGACGCTGCCCCTGCTCTCCGTAGTGACGACCGACTCGCTGATCGCCCTCTCCGGAGCGCTGCTCGTCGCGGGGATGGCGACGGCGCCCACGATGGTCACCGGCATGACGCTCGTCCAGCGCCGCACCCCCGAGGGGCGGTTGAACGAGGGCATGACCCTCGCCGTGACCGGCCTCCTCGGGGGCATCGCGTGCGGCGCGGCGGGCGGCGGCTGGGCGGTGGAGCACCAGGGCGCCGCCGCGGGTTACGGGGTGCCGGTCGCCGCCGCCTGCTGCGCCCTGCTGCTCAGCAGCGCACAGGCTTGCGCCACGAGCACTCCAGGTCGCCGCCGTCCCGCTCGGCCGCACGCGTCGAACGCGGCGTGACCGGGACGGCCCTGTCCTCGGTCGAGGAGGCGAGGGTCACCACGATCGCGTCCTCCAGCGCCTTCACGGACGACGGCAGGTAGTTGTTCAGGATGATGCTGAAGACCAGCTCCCGGCCGTCCTTGTCCTTGACGTACCCGGACAGCGCGGACGCCCCCGTCAACGTACCCGTCTTGGCATGGACGTTGAGGGCCGCCGGAGTCCCGCACATCCGCGACCGCAGCGTGCCGCCGGTGAACTTGTCCGGGGCGCACGCGACCGGCAGGGACGCGTACCAGTCGGCGAACCACGGCTCGCCCCGCACCGCCCGCAGCAGCGTGATGTACTGCCCGGCCGCCACGTTGTCCTTGCGCGAGAGCCCGGAGCCGTCGACCTGGCGGATCCTGCCCGGGTCGACGCCCGCCGTCTTCAGGTACCCGCCGATCGCGGTGAGACCGTCGCCCCAACTCCCGGGCCTGCCGGTCGCCTTGTGCCCCATGGCCTTGGTGAGGCTCTCCGCGTGCATGTTGTTGGAGAGCTTCATGAACGGGACCATGAGGTCCTTGAGCTTCATCGAGTCGTGCGAGGCCAGCCGCCGGGCGCCCCTCGGCGTGGCGGTCCCGGTCCTGGTCGGGCCGCTCACCCGCACGCCGTGCGCGGCGAGGGCGTCGCGGAAGACGGCGGCCGCGTATCCGGTGGGCTCCCAGACGGTCACCCACTCCTTGGTGGTGGCCCCGCCGACGGGGACGGTGCCGCTGACGGTGATCGTGTTCTTGCCGTGCTGCCGCTCCACGGCGACGGTGTCGGCGCCGCCCCCGGCGACCGTGGTCGCCCGCAGGTCGATGTCCACGTAGCGGGTCCTCGGCGTCACGCTCACGCGCGGCTTGTCGCCGGGCCGCGCCCCGGGCGCCACCTCGACGATGACCGTCCCGGTGTCGTAGTCCGTGTCGGGCGCGACACTCAGGGCGCTGATCTGCGCCGCGTAGTACGAGGACTCGTCGTCGCCGCCCCACGTGTCGCCGATGCGCCGGTCGTCGAAGCGGGTGTCGTCGGCGACGAGGCGCCCCGCGACGCGCCGGATCCCCGAGTCGGCGACCTTCGCGGCGAGTTGGTCGTAGTCCTTGGCGAGCGTCGTCGGGTCGCCGGTGCCGCGCAGGTACAGATCGCCCCGGAGCGTCCCGCCGCGCCGGGGCCCGTCGGAGAGGACGTCGGTGGTGAAGCGGTGGTCGGGGCCGAGGAGTTCCATGGCCGCCGCCGAGGTGAGCAGCTTGGTGTTGGAGGCGGGCATCAGGCGCCCGCTGGAGCGGTGCTGGTACAGGACGTCGCCCGACGCGGAGTCGGCGACGACGACACTGGCCGCGCCGCCCTCCATGCGCGGGTCGCCGAGGATGGTGTCGATGGCTTCGGGCAGTCCCGAACGGTCGGAGTCGGCCCCGGCCGGGGAGCCTGCGGAGAGGCCGGCCGCCGCGACGGCGAGCACGGCGGGCCAGATCCAGTGGCGCATGCGGGTGTGGACGCGTCTCACGGGTCTCTTCATGACCCTGGAGCATCCCCGACTCGGGCGCCGTGCGACAGACCCCGCTCCGGGCGGCGGCCCGCGGGTCTCCGGCCGGCCGGGTCAGTGGTCGGGTTCGTGCAGACGGCGGCGCTGCGGCGGCAGGGCGGCGAGCAGGGTCAGGGCGGGGCCGGGGGCGGACGGCCCCCCGCCGGTGCGGCGGCAGACCACGGCGTCGGGGTCGGCCGGCGACTGCTGGAGGGCGTAGCCCTCGGGACAGACGGGCCCCGGGGCACCCCTCTCGCCCCTGGGCCCCTGCTCGCCGCGCGGGCCTGTCGCGCCGTCCCTGCCCACAGCCCCCTCCACGCCCTGCGGACCCACCGGCCCCGCCGCGCCCACCGGCCCCTGCTCGCCGCTCCTGCCCTCGGCGCCCGCGGCGCCCGGCTCCCCCTGCTCTCCGGCGACGCCCGGTTCGCCCTGACCCCCCTGAGCCCCGCGCGGACCCTGTGCGCCCCGTTCTCCCGGCTCGCCCTGCTCGCCGCGCGGCCCCTGCTGTCCGCCGGTCCCCCGGGCATCCTTCGCCCCGGGCCTGCCGTCCGTACCGTCCGCGCCGGGCGATCCGGCGGGCACCCGCACCCGGGACAGCAGGTCGTCGACGGCCTCGGCGGGGTCCGGCACGGCGGGGGTGTCGCCGTGCGCCCTGACCTGGGCGCGCAGGGTGCGCACATCGCGGGCCAGGGTCGAGACGGCCTCGCCGCGCCGGTCCGCCTCCACCGCGAACCGGTCGGCGCGGCGGTCGCCCGCGTCGATGCGGGCCCACAGGATCGCCGCGACGCCGGAGAGCGCGAGCAGCACACAGACCAGGAACACGGTGCGCCAGCGGGGGGCCAAGAGTCGCTCGAGCTGGGTCACGGCGTGCCTCCGAGCCGTTGGTTGTCGATGAGCAGCCGGGCGATCTCACTCTGGTCGTGGGCGTGCAGGGCGCTCAACTCGGCTAATTTCGCGTCCCGTTCCGCGACCTGGCGCTCCAGCCTGTCCCGCTCGATCTGGAGTTTCTCCGTCAGACTGGAGAAACCCGTCAGCGCGTTCTCCCCGCGTTTTCCGAGATACGCCACCACTGCCGCGCCCAGGACGCCCAGGCTCGCGAGAAGGGAGCCGAAGAGAGTGACGTTGGCATCCAAGCGACGGTCTCCTGCTCCTGCCCTCGGCCCGGGCGCTGTGCCGCAGGGCCGCTGCGATCCTGCACTTGGCAGCAGTAACGAGGCATCTGCCCGGAAGATGTGCCGCTTTTCGACGACCGCTGCCACAGGCTTTCGTCATACCTGGGTTGACCCGTACCCGGACATGGAAAAAGCCCCCTGGCCCGGGGGCCAGAGGGCTTTCGCCTCACATGGGAATTGTGGAGATGGCGGGAATCGAACCCGCGTCCAACGGTGCAGAATCAGGGCTTCTCCGTGTGCAGTTCGCTGCGATTTTCTCGGCCCCGGCGATCACGCGAACAAGTCGCCGACGGGCCCAGTCACTGTTTGATTTCCTTCTAGGCCCCGTGACCGGGTCTAGAAGTTTAGTTCCCTAGCTGATGCCAGGATCCGGGTCGGGAACAGCCCCGGGCTGACACTTCGCAAGTCGCTACTTAGGCAGCGAGGGCGAAGGAATCGCGCTTGGTGTTGGCGATTATTTTTTGCGACATATGGTTTACGAGATCATTGCCGCTTCCTCGACACGCTTCCCCTGCTTCGACATCCGCTGTCGAAACCGATCATCCCCATGTTGATTTTTCAAGGTGGACCTTTCGATCCGGGCGCCCCGTCACCAGCGGGGCAAGACCCATCGTACGTGACCAACGTACGACGGTGCCAGCCCATTCCTGTCGGGCGGGCTAGGCGATGCCCTGCCGGCGGCGCACCTCCGAGATCGCGCGGCTCGTCTCCCTCGTGTCCTGCTTCTCGCGGAGGGTCTGCCGCTTGTCGTACTCCTTCTTGCCCTTGGCCAGCGCGATCTCGACCTTGACCCGGCTGTCCTTGAAGTACAGGGCGAGGGGCACGATCGTGTGACCCGTCTCCTGCGACTTGGACTCCAGCTTGTCGATCTCGGCGCGGTGCAGCAGCAGCTTGCGCTTGCGCGTGGCGGAGTGGTTGGTCCAGGTCCCCTGGACGTACTCCGGGACGTGGATGTTGTGCAGCCACGCCTCGCCGCGGTCGATGTGCACGAAGCCGTCCACCAGGGAGGCCCGGCCCATCCGCAGCGACTTGACCTCGGTGCCCATCAGCACCAGGCCGCACTCGTAGGTGTCCAGGATGTGGTAGTCGTGCCGCGCCTTCTTGTTCTGCGCGACCATCTTCCGGGCGGGGGCCTTCTCAGCGGCCTTCGCGGCCTTGCGCTTTACCTTTTCCTTCGCCATAGTGCGGCCATTTTCGCACTACGAGGGGGGTCCGAGGCCAGTCAATACTGTCTCGGCCCGTTTCTCGGCCCCCGCCTCGGCCTCCAGGTCCGGCTTGATGCCCCGGCCGTCCACCGCGCGGCCCGACGGGGTGCGGTAGTGGCCGACGGTCAGCTCGGCGACGGATCCGTCGGGCAGCCGGCTCGGCATCTGCACCGACCCCTTGCCGAAGGTCCTCGTCCCCACCACGACCGCCCGGCCGCGGTCCTGCAGGGCGCCCGTGAGGAGCTCGGCCGCGCTCATCGTGCCGCCGTCGACGAGCGCGACCACGGGTCTGACCGTGTCACCGCCCCGCGCGGCGTGCAGCGCCTTCTGCTCGCCCCGCACGTCGTACGTGGCGACCAGGCCGCCGTCGACGAGCGCGGACGCGGCGGTGACCGCCTCCGCCACCAGGCCTCCGGAGTTGCCGCGCAGGTCCAGCAGTATCCCGGCGCCCTCGGGAGCCGTGCGCACCGCGTCCCGCACGGCCTCTCCGGAGCCCTTGGTGAACGCCGCGACCTTGATCAGGACGGCCCCGCCCGGCAGCCTGCTGACCGTGACGGGATCCGTGGAGAGGTGGGCCCTGCGCAGCGTCACCCGCCACGCGCGCGTGCGGCGCTCCATGCCGAGGGTCACCGGGGTGCCCGCCCGGTCGCCGCGCAGCAGGGCGAGGACCTCCGTGACGGGCCGGCCGGTGACGCGCTCGCCGTCCACGGAGCGCAGCCGGTCGCCCTCGCGGAGCCCGGCCCGGTCCGCGGGCCCGCCCCGCTGGACCCGGGACACCTCGATGAGCCCGTCGGCCGTGCGCCGGGCCCACAGGCCGACGCCCGTGTACCCGCCGCCGAGGGCCTTCTCGAATTCCTGGTACTCCCCCGAGGAGTAGACCGAGCCCCAGCGGTCCCCGCTGCGGCTGACCGCCTCCTCGGCGGCCTTCTTGCCGGACTTGCCGTCGGCCATGGCCTCGGCGGCCGCGTCCGCGGCCTCCTCGGCGGTGCCGGAGCGCACGGCGGGAGGTGGCGCGTTCCCGCCCTCGTCCGCCGCGTCGCTCCAGGAGCCGGTGGCGGCTCCGGTGGCGAGGACGCTCACGAAGACCAATGTCAGGGTCGCCCCGCGGCGGATGCGGCGGGGCGAGGAGAACCGGCCGGTGAACCGGTCGAGGCCTGACATGACGGTGAGTCTAGGACAACGAAGGGCGCCGTACGGCGGGTTGAACCGCACGGCGCCCTGACACGCTGAGGTCTCTTGTCACACCTTCAGGTACTTGCGCAACGCGAAGAACGCGGCAAGCGCGGGCATCAGAAGGCCGATCGCGAGCACCAGCGGCAGCTTGGCCAGGACCGCGTCCCAGCCGATGAAGTTGATCAGGTTGATCTTCTCGGAGAGTTCGAGACCGTGGTCGATCATGAAGTACCGGCCGACCAGCAGCATTCCGCAGGCGAGGCCGCCGCCGATGAGACCGGCGACCGCGGCCTCCATGATGAACGGCATCTGGATGTAGAAGCTGGACGCGCCGACCAGCCGCATGATGCCGGTCTCGCGTCTGCGGCTGAACGCCGATACGCGCACGGTGTTGACGATCAGCATCAGCGCCACGACGAGCATCAGCGCCATCACCGCCACGGCCGCCCAGTTCATGCCGTTGAGCAGTTCGAAGAGGTTGTCCAGGTAGTCCTTCTGGTCCTCCACGGACTGCACGCCGGCCCGCCCCGAGAAGGCGGTCGCGACGACCTGGTACTTCTCCGGGTCCTTGAGCTTGACGCGGAACGACTCCTGCATCTGGTCCGGCGTCAGCGAGCTGGACAGCGGGGAGTCGCCGAACTGCTCCTTGTAGTGCTTGTAGGCCTCGTCCGCCGACTCGTGCTGGACCTTGTCCACGACGGGCATCTTCTTCAGATCGCCGAGGATCTGGTCCTTCTGCTCGTTCGTGACGGCGCCCTTGGCGCACTTGGGGTCCTGCTCGGCGTCGGCCTTGTTGCACAGGAAGATCGAGACGTTGACCTTGTCGTACCAGTAGCCCTTCATCGTGCTCACCTGGTCGCGCATGAGCAGCGAACCGCCGAACAGGGCGAGCGAAAGCGCTACGGAGACGATGACCGCGAAGGTCATCGTGAGGTTCCGGCGGAGACCGACGCCGATCTCCGACAGGACGAACTGGGCGCGCATGGCGGCCTTTCAGTGGATCAGGTGGATCAGACGGTACGAGCGAGACGGGGTCGTCAGTGCTGGTAGCCGTAGACGCCGCGCGACTGGTCGCGGACGAGACGGCCCTTCTCCAGCTCGATGACCCGCTTGCGCATCTGGTCCACGATCTGCTGGTCGTGGGTGGCCATCACGACGGTGGTGCCGGTGCGGTTGATCCGGTCGAGCAGCTTCATGATGCCGACGGACGTCTGCGGGTCGAGGTTTCCGGTGGGCTCGTCGGCGATGAGGAGCTTGGGGCGGTTGACGAACGCGCGCGCGATCGCGACGCGTTGCTGCTCACCGCCGGAGAGCTCGCCGGGCATCCGGTCCTCCTTGCCGCCGAGGCCCACGAGATCGAGGACCTGGGGCACGGACTTGCGGATCTCGCCGCGGGACTTGCCGATGACCTCCTGTGCGAAGGCCACGTTCTCGCCGACGGTCTTGTTGGGCAGGAGGCGGAAGTCCTGGAAGACCGTGCCCAGCTGGCGGCGCATGTGCGGCACCTTCCAGTTGGACAGGCGCGCGAGGTCCTTGCCGAGGACGTGCACCTGGCCGTGGCTGGTGCGCTCCTCGCGCAGGACGAGCCGCAGGAAAGTGGACTTTCCGGAGCCGGAGGATCCCACCAGGAAGACGAACTCGCCCTTCTCGATCTCCAGGGAGACATCCCTGAGCGCGGGGCGGGTCTGCTTCGGATAGGCCTTGGAGACGTTGTCGAATCGGATCACGGATGCACCACGGGTTGCCGGGGGTAGGTGAGCGTGACCCTACGCGAAGCCGGTGCGCGAGCGCAGTCGGCGTCCGGAGTTGCGCGGATTGTCTCGGAAGTACGGGGGTACGGATCCGCCGTAAACCGTCGAGAGGCGGCGGGCCGCGCCGAAATCCGCGGAAGCTGGCACAGTGGGAGGGGGAACGATTGAGTTCCCCCCAGCGTTGGGCAGGCTGAGACTGTGCGGGAGGAGAAGCGCATGACCCTGGATCGGTTGGTATGCGCGAACTGCGCAGCGCCCGTGAGTGAAGGCCGCTGCCCCGTGTGCCGGGCCAGTCGCGAGCGCATGCAGCAGGAAGGCCCCTTCGCCGGGCTCAACCCCGCGGCACTGATAGCGCTGCTCGTCGTGCTGATCGCGGCGGTCGCGCTGCTGGCGCACCAGACCGCGTAGCGGCACTTTCACCGCCCGGAGCGGCCACGGAGCGTCACGGCACGCGTCGGCAGAGGCAAGGGTCGGCACGGACAGTGTCGCCATATGCAGTGTCGCCATGAGCAGTGCGGAAGGGCCCGGAGCTTCGTGAAGCTCCGGGCCCTTCTTTCACACGTACGTGGCGTACGTCACCGCCCGGGTCAGGCAGCGGCGCCGCGGTTGCCGACGAGGCGCGGCAGGACACGGAAGCCGATGCCGCCGGCGATCATCGTCGCGGCACCGATCAGCAGGAACGTGGTCTCAGCGGCGCCGGTCTCGGCGAGCTCGCCGCCCTTGCCGCCCTTGTCGGCGGTGTGGCCGCCCTGCTCGACCGGCTTGGAGCCGGTGTCGGTCAGGCTGTCCTTACCCTTGCCCTGCTCGACGGGGGCGGCGCCGCCGTCGGGGTCGGTGTCGTTGCCGCCGTGGCCGCCACCGTTGCCGGTGTTGCCGCCGTCACCGTGGCCCGGGTCGCCCGGGTCCGAGGTGGGGTCGTCGGTCGGTTCGGTGGTGGGCTGCGTCGGGTCCGGGTCCTCGGTGGGCTCGCTCGGCTCCTCCGTCGGCTCCTCCGGGTCGGCGGTGGGCTCCTCGGTGGGCTCCGGCGGCTCGTCCGTGGGGTCGTCCGGCCCCGGGATCTGCGGGTCCTCGGCGCCCGGCCCGTCCACGTCCACGCCGACGCCGCTCTCGTCGGCGTGCGCGCCGACGCCCACACCGCCGAGTTCGACGCCGACGTCGAGGGCCGATGCGGCACCCGCGGCGGTCAGCGAGGCACCGGCGGCGATCACGGCGCCGGCGGCTATCCGCGCGACACGGATCCGCGTCTTCTTGGTCATCTGGCTGCTACCCCCAGTAGCTCAATTGTCAGTGAGGCAGCGTCCGGGGCCGTATTCGCCGGGGGCGATTCGATCAGCCCCCACGGATCCCACGCGCCCCAGGAATACGCATGCCGCGCGCTAGCCTTTCCACTTTTCACAGCAGCGTCAAGGTCGTTGCGGGCGCGATGTCCGATATCGGGGTAGTTGACCGTCCTACGGAGATGTGACTGTGACGTAAAAGGCAACTGCCGCCTCTTGGGCGGCAGTTGCCTTGTCGATAAAGCCGTTCTCCGCGGCTTTTACTTCTCCTGCTGCTTGCGCCAGCGAATTCCGGCTTCCAGGAAACCGTCGATCTCGCCATTGAAGACGGACTCGGGATTACCGACCTCGAACTCCGTCCGCAGGTCCTTCACCATCTGGTACGGGTGCAGGACGTACGAACGCATCTGGTTGCCCCAGGAGTTGCCGCCGTCGCCCTTGAGGGCGTTCATCTTCGCCTGCTCCTCCTGGCGGCGACGCTCGAGGAGCTTCGCCTGGAGGACGTTCATCGCGGTCGCCTTGTTCTGGATCTGCGAGCGCTCGTTCTGACAGGAGACGACGATGCCCGTCGGCAGGTGGGTCAGGCGCACCGCGGAGTCGGTGGTGTTGACGCCCTGGCCGCCGGGGCCAGAGGAGCGGTACACGTCGACGCGCAGCTCGCTCTCGTCGATCTCGATGTGGTCGGTCTGCTCGACCACGGGGAGGATCTCGACGCCGGCGAAGGAGGTCTGGCGGCGGCCCTGGTTGTCGAAGGGCGAGATGCGCACGAGGCGGTGGGTGCCCTGCTCCACGGAGAGCGTTCCGTAGGCGTACGGGACGTTGACGGCGAAGGTGGTCGACTTGATGCCGGCCTCTTCCGCGTACGACGTCTCGTAGAGCTCCGTCTTGTAGCCGTGGCGCTCCGCCCAGCGCAGGTACATGCGCTGCAGCTTCTCGGCGAAGTCGGAGGCGTCGACGCCTCCGGCCTCCGCGCGGATGGTGACGACGGCCTCACGGGCGTCGTACTCCCCGGAGAGGAGGGTCCTGACCTCCATCTCGTCCAGCGCCTTCTTGACGGACTCGAGCTCGGACTCGGCCTCGGCGCGGGTGTCCGGGTCGTCCTCCTCCTCGGCCATCTCGAACAGCACGCTGAGGTCGTCGATGCGCCCACGGAGCGCCTCGGCCTTCCTGACCTCCGCCTGGAGGTGGCTCAGCTTGCTGGTGATCTTCTGCGCCGCGTCGGGGTCGTCCCAGAGGGACGGTGCGGCTGCCTGCTCCTCGAGCACGGCGATATCGGCCCTCATCTTGTCGAGGTCCAGGACGGCCTCGATCGACTCCATGGTCGAGGAGAGGGACTTGAGCTCTTCGGATACATCGACGACTGCCACGACTCCAGCGTAACGGTTGCGGCAGCGGGGGCGGGCCCTGCGGGGGGGGCGGGGCGGTGGGGGTGGGGGGTGGTTTCCGTCCGCGTTCCCCTGCGGGTGGGGGTGGCCCGGTCGCGCAGTTCCCCGCGCCCCTGAAAGGGCACCTGCGGCTCGGGCCGACGCCACGCCTGCCTTTGGCCGCGGGCCGTCGTGAGCTGAGCGCGCAGTTCCCCGCGGCCCTGACCGCCTATGCCTGCGGGCCGTCATGGGCTGAGCGCGCCGTTCCCCGCGCCCCTTACGGGGCGCCTTCGGCTCGGGACGAGGGGGGCTCCCCAGGGGCGCGGGGAACTGCGCGCGCAAGTGCCGCCGGCCGCAGGCGAACAGCGGACGGGAAGCCCCCCCCCAACCCCCACCCCGCTCGCCCGCCGCCCGCAGGCGCCCGTGACGGAGTCAGGGGGTTCGGGGGGCCGAGTCGCTCGGCTCCGAGGGAGGCGCGTCGTCGTCGCCGCTCGTCGCGGCCCACGTACCGATGCCCGCCGCGGCGACCAGCACCGCCCCCGCCACCCCGAGGGTGATCCGGCGCCGCCGCGCCGAGGCCCGGTGCTTGGCGGAGCCGGGACGCGCCGCACCGGACGCACGCGGCGCGCGAGCCGTGCCGCGGGCGCCGCCTGCCAGCTCGTCGGGGCCCGGCACCCGCATCGAGGTGTGCGTGTCGCGGTTGGAGTCGGCGGAGGCGGAGCCGGGGACGAGAGGGACCGCGCCCCGCCGGGGAGCGGCCGCGCGCGGCTCGGGGGCGGCGTCCTCGTACGCCTCCTCGGCCTGCGAGGCCTCCGCGTCCGGCTCGTCGACGTCCAGCGGCGGCATCCCCGCGATCAGCGGCAGCAGCTCCCGCAGGCGCGCGGCCAGCTCGGAGGCGCGCAGCCGGGACGCGGGCGCCTTCGCCAGGCACTGGACGAGGAGCTGCCAGAGCTCCTCGGGGATGCCGGGGAGAGGGACCACCGTCTCGGTGACGTGGCGGCGCAGGACCGCCCCGGGGTGCCCCCCGCCGAACGGTGTGAAGCCCGCGAGGAGTTCGTACAGGACCGTCGCCAGCGCGTAGATGTCGACGGCGGCGCGCGGCGGCAGGCCCTCGATGATCTCGGGGGCGAGGTAGTCCGGGGTACCGATGATCTTCGTGGCGCGGGTGCGGCGCGGGGAGTCGATCAGCTTGGCGACGCCGAAGTCCGTGAGGAGGGCCGGGTGGGCGCCGCCGGGCCCGAGGGGGCCCTGCATGTCCAGGAGGACGTTCTCGGGCTTGACGTCGCGGTGCACGATGCCCGCGGCGTGCGCGGCGGCGAGGCCGTCGGCGACGTCCGCGGCGATGGCGACGGCGGCCTCCGGGGCGAGGCGCCGCTCGCGCTCCAGACGGGTGCGCAGATCCGTGCCCCGGACGAGGTCCATGACCAGGGCCAGGTCGGTGCCGTCGACCACGAGGTCGTGGACGCCCACCACGCGCGCGTGGTCGAGGCTGAGCAGAGCCGTGCGCTCCTGGACGAAGCGGCCGACGAGTTCCTGGTCGGAGGCCAGGTCCTCGCGCAGCAGCTTGATGGCGACGGGCCCCTCGGGGCCGTCACCGAGCCACACCGTGCCGGCGCTGCCACGGCCCAGGATCTGGTGGGCGGTGTACCGGCTGCCGATCTTGCGCGTCAAGACTGCTCCTACGGATGCGTGTTGGCGACAAAACTACGCGGCCTTGCCGCCAACCTTCACTCCGGGAGCAGAAATCACTCTGCAGATGTCGACAAATCCCCAGACTCGCCCGTGCATTGCGTCGGCACGGGCGGTGCCGGGTCGTGTCGTGTCGTGTCCGGCCTGATCCGAACGGAAGGCGCTAGTTGCCGCCGACCTTGCCCATCCAGTCGCCGACCGTGTGGTACCAGTCGGTCAGCTGCTCCCAGTACCCCTTCGTCGTACCGATCCAATCCTGGAGCGGGCTGAACTCCCAGACCAGCCAGCTCGCGACGAAGAGGATGAGGATCGTGAACAGGCAGCCCTTGAGACAGCCAAGACCCGGGATCTTCATCGGGTTGGCGCTGCGCTGGCGCGGCTGCCGCGGCTCGCGCGTGGGCGGCGGGGCGGGCTGCGGCGCCTGCGGGGGCGCGGAGTACTGCTGGGGCTGGTGCTGCGGCTGATGCTGCGCGGGCGCGTACTGCTGCGGCCGCTGGCCGCGGGGCTGCTGCGGCGCGTACTGCTGGGGGCGCTGCTGCTGCGGCGGCTGCTGGGGGCGGGCCACCTGGCGCTGGGGGCGGCGGCGCAGCGGGTCGTCGTTCGGGTCCAGGTGCGCCTGGTACTGGGTCTGTTCGTTGCGGTCGCGGGCCGCCCGCATCTGGTTCTGCCAGGGGTGCGGGTCGTTCGGGTCCCCGCCGGGCCCGTTCGGCGGGACGGGCGGCATGACCGCGGTCGGGTCGGCGGCGCCGGGGCCGGTGGGCAGCACGGACGTCGGGTCGGCGTCCGGGCCGTACCCGCCGGTGCTCCGCATGACGCTGGTCGGCGCGGCCGGGTCGTACGAGCCCGCGGTGCTCGGCAGCACCTGCGTGGGGTCGGCCGCGCCCGGGGTGTCCGGTACGTGGGCCGGCGCCGGATCCGGCATGAGCAGGGCCCCGACCCCCTCCGCCGCGGCGATCTGCGCCGGGCTGGAGTGCACGCCGACGCCCTCGGCGACGGCGCGCAGGCCGCGGGCGAGGTTCTCGGCGCTGGGGCGGCGGTCCGGGTTCTTGTCGAGGCAGCGCTCGATGACCGTCCACAGCGGGCCGGGAACGGTCGAGGGGCGGCGCGGCTCGGCGCTGAGGTGCTGGTGCAGGACTTCGAGGGCGGAGCCGCCGGAGAACGGCGGGCGGCCCGTGACGAGCTCGTAGAGCAGGATGCCCGCGCCGTAGATGTCGACGGCGCTGGTCTGCGGGCGGCCCTCGGCGGACTCCGGCGCGACGTACGCGGGCGTGCCGACGAATTCGTGGGTGCGGGTCAGGCCCGGGGAGTCCGCGAGGCGCGCGATGCCGAAGTCGGTGAGCATCGGGTGCATGCCCCCGCCGTCCTGCTTGAGCAGGACGTTCGCGGGCTTCAGGTCGCGGTGCACGACGCCGTCGGCGTGGCTCGCGGCGAGCGCGTCGGCGATCTGGGCGGTCAGCAGGGCCGCCGCGACCGGCGTGAACGGGCCGTTCTCGCGGAGGTAGCGGTGCAGGTCGGGGCCCTCGACCAGATCCATGACCAGGGCGAGCAGATCGCCCTCGACGACCAGGTCACGGGTCCTGACGATGTTCTCGTGGGTCAGCCTGAGCAGGACGGACCGCTCCCTCAGGAAGCGCATCACGACGTCCGCGTCGTTGGCGAGCTCTTCCTTGAGGACCTTGATCGCGACGGTCTCGCCGGGCTGGCCGGGAACGGCCGCCTCGGCACCCGCGGTCTCCCGCTGGCGGGCTCGCCAGACGGTGCCCGTGGCGCCGCGCCCGAGCGGCTCCTCGAGCAGGTACTTGCTGCCTACCGGCCGCACGTCATGCGCTCCCTGCTGATCTGGCTGGTTCCCGTCCGGACGCTGGTTCTGTCCGGGGGTCTGTCCGAAGGTGTTCCGACCCACTGTAGTGCCGCAGAACAGGGCGACGGCGGGTCGGATTCCGCCCGGCCTTTTCTTTCCGGGGCGTTCCGGATCGCTGTTCGGTGGAAAGACGCTCACCCGTGGGCATTGGTTGCCGAGAGGTCCGGAATTGACCTCCGCCCGATATCCCCCGCACCTGTCCCCAACGGTCCAAGCAGGCACTTTTCCGAGCAGAGCCGACCAATCAAGATCACTTACGGGTGGCCGCCGGGCGTGTTGTCGGTGGCAAGTGCGAGGATGCCTCCAGTACTGGCCGACGTGCCCGTGTGCGGTGGGGGGAATCACAGCGCGTGTCCCCGTGCCGGGCGCCCAGCGCAGAAGGGACCGCTCACGGCGATGCAGATCCGGCTGACCGTCCTCGGGCCGCGCAGCGGCCAGACCGAGCAGCAAGGCCGCCCCGTGACGTCGACCGGGGCGCTGGGCGCCTGCGACGTCCTGGTCACCGCCCCCGCGGGAACCGCGCTCGCCGCGGTGGCCTCCGGCCTCGCCACGGCCGTGGCGGGCAGCGAGGCCCCCCTCGTGCTGTACGCGGGCCCGGAGCGCCTCGACGCCCAGCGCTGCACGCTCGGCGAGCCCCCCTTGATCGACGGAGCGGTGCTCTCGCTGGGCGCCCCCGCCGAGCCGGGACCCGAACTGGCCGGTGCGGCGGCCCAGTTGCACGTGGTCGCGGGCCCGGACGCGGGCGGTGTCCACCTGCTGCACGGCGGCCGGATCCGGGTCGGCCGCTCCGCCGAGGCGGACGTCGCCCTGGACGACCCGGACGTCTCCCGGCTGCACTGCTCGGTCACGCTCGCCCAGGACGGCCGGGTCACGGTCACGGACCTGGGCTCGACGAACGGCACGGCGGTGGACGGCCGGGAGGTCGACGGCCGCCCCACGGGCTTCTCCCCCGGCTCCCTGCTGCGGATCGGCGAGTCCGCGCTGCGCCTGACGGACGGCAGGGGCGGCCCGGCGCCCGGCGCGGGCGGCACGCTCCCGACGGCTCCGGACGGCGAGGGCCACGTGCGCGTGCGGCGGCCCGCGGGGCCCGCCTCCGGAGAGGCGGCGGGCGCCCCGGAGAGCGGCCCCACCCACCACGCGTACGGCTCGGCGGGCTGGGGAGCCGCGGGCGGCACCGGCGGGGACGGCGCGTACGGCCCGCCGGGGGCGCACGCGGGCCCGACCGCTCCCACCGCCTTCGGCTCGCCCACCGCCTTCGGCCCGCCCACCGCCTTCGGCCCGCCCGGCACCGACACCCCCGTCGTGCCCCAGCAGGCCGGCGCCCCCGACACCGAGCGGACCCGGCTCGGCACGCCCCCGCGCGGGACGACGCTTCCGCCGCGCCTGCGCAGGCGCGGCGGCCTCTCCGCCTGGGCCCGCCGGCTGACGGGCGGCCGCGAGGGCGGGCAGGACGACGCGTACGACGTGTATGACCGCCACGACGAGTACGAGGGGCACGAGGACCGCCACGGACCGGCCGCGGACGGCGGCCCCGGCAACGGGCCGCAGGCGCCCACCCCGGAGGAGCTCGCCGTGGCCGCGGCCGCCCGCACGCCCGAGTCGTGGCCGGACCCCGCCGCCCTGCTGCTCACCGCGCTCGGCCCCGGCCCCCGGCTCTGGGAGCGCGGGCCCGGCCACCCCGAGGCGCTCGCGGTCCGGCTCGGCACGGTCGACCGCACGCTGCCCGCCGCCGACGGCCGCGAGGAGCTGCTGCCCGCCGTGCCCGTCACGGTCGGCCTGCGGGAGGCGGGCTCCCTCGGCCTCGCCGGCCCCCGGGACCGGCTGACCGGCCTGGCCCGCGCGGTCGTCGCCCAGCTCGCCGCGCTGCACTCCCCCGACTCCCTGGAGATCGTGCTGATCAGCACGGACCGGGCGCGCCCCGTGGCCGAGCGCACCGCCGAGTGGGCCTGGCTCGGCTGGCTCCCCCATCTGCGGCCCACGCACGGCCAGGACTGCAGGCTCCTCCTCGCCTTCGACCGCGACCAGGCGGTGGCCCGTACGGACGAGCTGATCAGGCGCCTCGACGACCGCATCGCCGACGGCGACGGCGAGGCCGGTGCCCGTACGGTCGTCGTCGTCGACGGCGACCCCGGCGCGGCCGGGCTGCGTGAGGCGACCGTCCGGCTCGCGGGCGAGGGCGCGCGCGCCGGGATCCACGTCGTGTGCCTCGCCGAGACGGTGGCGGCGTCACCCGCCTCGCCGGTCCTCGACACGTACGAGGCGGCCTGCTCGGTGTCGCCGCCCTTTCGCGCGTGCGGTGCCGCCGCGCTGCTCAGCGGTGACGTGGCGACCGCGCTGCGGCTGATGCGGACGGCGGGCGGGCGCCCGGCGGGCCACGGCACGGTGGCGGCCGTGGACGCGGTGTCGGCCGCCTGGGCCGAGCGGTTCGCGCGGGCCCTGGCGCCGCTGCGCACGGACGGCACGGCGGGCGAGGGGCACGCGCGCGTGTCCGCTCCGCTGCCCCAGGCCGCCCGGCTGCTCGACGAGTTGGGGCTCGCCAGGGCCACGCCCGCCTCCCTGATGGCTCGGTGGGCCGCGGCGGCCGACGACCCCGAGGCGCTCGGCGGGCGCGCCCTCGCGGTGCTCGGCGCGGGACCGCGCGGCCCGGTCGTCGCCGACCTCGCCGCCGACGGGCCGCACCTGCTCGCCGAGGGCCCCGCGGGCAGCGGACGTACGGAACTGCTGCGGTCCGTCGCGGCGTCCCTGGCCGCCGCCGAGCGCCCCGACCGCCTCGGCATCGTCCTCGTCGACGGACGGGACGGCGTCGGCGCGGGCGGGGGCGCGGCGCGGCAGGGGACGGGCCTCGGTGTCTGTACGGACCTGCCGCACGTCACCACGCACCTCGTCACCAACGACCCCGTCCGGATGCGGGAGTTCGCCCAGTCCCTGGCCGCGGAGCTGAAGCGGCGGGCGGAGCTGCTCGGCAGGCTCGGGTTCGCCGAGTGGCACACGCGGCGCGAGGTCTCGGGGCGGCTGGTGGCGCAGCGCACCCAGTCGTCCACGGCCGCCCCCGGGTCCGGCGCCGCCGGGGACGACGCCCCGGGCATCGCCTCCGTCCCCGCGCAGCTGTCCGACGGCGATCTGGACGCGCCGCCGAGCACCACGATGCGGCTGCGGCCCGTCGGGGCGCGCAAGCGGGTGGAGCCGGGGCCGCCGCTGCCCCGGCTCGTGGTCCTCGTCGACGACTTCGACGCGCTGCTCTCGCCCGCGCTCGGCTCCCCGGGGCGGCCCGCCGCCGGGTCGGTCGTGCGCGCCCTGGAGGCCGTCGCGCGGGACGGCGAGCGGCTCGGGGTGCATCTCGTGGCGGCGACGGCGCGCAGCGAGCGGGTGTGGGAGACGGAGCTCGGCCAGCGGGCGTCGCTGCGGGTGGTGCTCGACGCGGTGGCGTCCGGGCCGGAGGAACCGGCGCCGGGGCGGGGCGAGCTGCGCTCGCCCGACGGCCGGGCCACCGCGTTCCAGGCGGGCCGGGTGACGGGCCGCATCCCCCGTACGGCTACGTTGCGTCCCACCGTCGTCCCCCTGGAGTGGGAGCGGATGGGTGACCCGCCGGCCCGGCGCCCGGTGCGGGAGTTGGGGAACGGGCCCACCGATCTGGCCCTGCTCGCCAGCGCGTTGGAGCGGGCCGCGCGGTCCGTCTCGGCGGACGAGGTGCCGTCGCTGTTGTGATCCCGGGGCGTGCTCCGGACCGCCCCGCGTCGTGGACGGCCTGTCACAACGCCATCACGATAAGCGAGTTGACACCGCAGGCCATCTTGCCGCCCCTCCCCGCGCGGGCGTAGACCAGACCGCACGGGACTCGCCAGGGAAGAGAACGGGGCAGTGATGCGCAGCACTCTTCGTACACGCAGGGCACCGCTACGGCGGCGTACCACCGCCAGGATCGCCTCCGCCGTCGTCGCGGGCGCGCTCGCGTTCACGGTCACCGCGTGCGGCGGGGACGACGACAACGACGACGCGGACAAGGGCGGCGACGGCGGGAAGACCAAGGGAAGCTCGCTCCGACTGCCCAAGCTGGACGGGGAGAACATCTCCGTGTCCGCGGTCTGGGGCGGCGCGGAGCGCAAGGTGTTCCTGAAGGTTCTCGACGAGTTCGAGAAGAGGACGGGCGCCAAGGTCTCCTTCGTACCCGCCCAGGACCCCATCATCAGTTTCCTGGAGTCGAAGGTGGCGGGCGGGCAGCCGCCGGACGTCGCGATGCTGCCGCAGGTCGGCGCGATCGAGCAGGCGGTGGCGAACAAGTGGGCCAAGCCGGTCGGCCCCGAGGCGCAGAAGCAGCTCGACAAGAACTACGCCAAGGGCTGGCAGGAGCTCGGGGCCGTCGACGGCAAGCAGTACGGCGTGTACTTCAAGGCCGCCAACAAGTCCCTCGTCTGGTACAACACGCGGGTCTTCGAGAACGCGGGGGTGAGCGTGCCCAAGACCTGGGACGACTTCATGAAGACCGCGCAGACCATCTACGACTCCGGGGTGCCGCCGGTGTCCGTGGCGGGCGCCGAGGCGTGGACGCTCACCGACTGGTTCGAGAACATCTACCTCTCGCAGGCGGGACCGGAGAAGTACGACCAGCTGGCCGCGCACAAGATCAAGTGGACGGATCCGTCCGTCACGAAGGCACTGACCACGCTCGGCGGGCTGTTCGGCAAGAAGGGCTTCGTGGCGGGCGGCGCGAGCAGCGCGCTGCAGACCGAGTTCCCCGCGTCCGTGAAGCAGACGTTCCGGGGCGGCGACCAGCCCAAGGCGGGCATGGTCTTCGAGGGCGACATGGTCTCCCTCGCGATCTCGGAGACCAAGGCCGAGGTGGGCACGGACGCCAAGGTGTTCCCCTTCCCCGCGGTCGGCGCCGAGTCGCCCGCCGTGGTCGGCGGTGACGCCGCGGTCGCGCTGAAGGACAGCAAGGGCGCGCAGGCGCTCCTGACGTTCCTGGGCTCGCCGGACTCGGCGCGGATCTGGGCCGAGGCGGGCGGTTTCATCTCGCCGAACAAGAGCCTGGACATGTCGGCGTACCCGAACGACGTGCAGCGCAACATCGCCAAGGCGCTGGTGGCGGCCGGTGACGACATCCGCTTCGACATGTCCGACCAGGCTCCGCAGTCCTTCGGCGGCACGCCGGGCAAGGGCGAGTGGAAGGCGCTGCAGGACTTCCTGAAGAACCCGAAGGACGTCGCGGGCACGCAGAAGGCCCTGGAGACGGCCGCCGCCAAGGCCTACAAGGACTGACGCGATGTCGTCCGCGAACGCCGGGGGCGCGCCGGAACCGGTGACGCGCCCGGCCCCGACCTCGCGCACGAGTGTGACCGGCACCCGCAGGGCGGTGGCGGTGCTGTTCCTGCTGCCCGCCCTGGTGCTGCTCGGCGCACTCGTCCTCTACCCCATCGGGTACTCGTTGTTCCGCAGCTTCTTCGACAAGTCGGGCGACTTCACGGCGTTCGACAACTACGAGACGCTCTTCAAGGACGACGGCATCCGGACCGCGATCAAGAACAACGCGATCTGGCTGGTCGTGGCGCCCACCGTCGCGACCGCGCTCGGCCTGATCTTCGCCGTGCTGACCGAACGGGTGCGCTGGGGCACGGCGTTCAAGCTCGTCATCTTCATGCCGATGGCGATCTCGATGCTCGCCGCGGGCATCATCTTCCGGCTCGTGTACGAGTCCGATCCCGACCGGGGCGTGGCCAACGCGGTCGCGGTGAGCGTGCACGACACGTTCGCCGAGTCGTCGGCGTTCCCGCAGGCGCATCCCGCCATGAACTCGCCGCTGAAGCCGGCGGGCGGCGGGGCCTTCGTCACCAGGGAGCCGGTGCGGGCGGGCAGCCCGGTGGCGCTGCCGCTGACGGGGGTGGCGCCGGAGCAGATGCCGGACGGCGCGAAGGCCGCCGAGCCCGCGCGGGCCGAACCGGGCCGGGTGACCGGCACGGCCTGGCAGGACTTCACCCGGGGCAAGGGCCGGGGCAGGGCGAACGCCCCCGACACCTCCGAGTTCGGCTACGCGGGCATCACGATCGAGGCCGTGAAGAACGGCGAGGTGGTGGCGTCCACCGAGGCGGCCGCCGACGGGACCTTCACGCTGCCCGAGGAGGCCGACGGGGCCCTGCTGCGCTTCCCGGAGTCGAACTTCCGCGAGGCGTACAACGGCGTCGACTGGCTCGGACCCACCCTGATCACGCCCGCGATCATCGGCTCCTACCTGTGGATGTGGGCGGGGTTCACGATGGTCCTGATCGCGGCGGGGCTCGCGAGCGTGCCGCGGGAGCTCCTGGAGGCGGCCCGCGTGGACGGCGCCAACGAGTGGCAGGTGTTCCGCCGTGTGACGGTGCCGCTGCTCGCCCCGGTCCTCGCGGTGGTCCTCGTCACGCTCATGATCAACGTACTGAAGATCTTCGACCTGGTCTTCGTGATCCCGCCGGGCTCCTCGAAGGACGAGGCGAACGTCCTTGCGGTGCAGCTGTACAACTCGGCGTTCGGTGACCGGGACTCCGGTGTGGCGAGCGCGATCGCCGTACTCCTCTTCCTCCTCGTGATCCCCGTGATGCTCTTCAACATTCGGCGCATGAGGCGGGAGGCACAGCGATGACGGCCCCGACGGAGATCGTCAAGGCCCGGCAGTCCGTGGGCGGGCGGATCGCCTCGGCCCTGGGCGGCACCGCGCTGCGCGTGTTCCTGGTGCTGGTCGGCCTGTTCTGGCTGGTGCCGACCATCGGGCTGCTCGTCGGCTCGCTGCGCACGCCCGCCGACATGAGCGAGAGCGGCTGGTGGAAGGTGTTCAGCACGCCCTCGCAGATGACGCTGGACAACTACTCCAACCTGCTGAAGGACGAGACGATCACCGACTCGCTCCTGTCCAGTGTCATGATCACCGTCCCGGCGACCCTGCTCGTCGTCATCATCGGGGCGCTCGCCGGGTACGCCTTCGCGTGGATGGAGTTCCCGGGCCGCGACTGGTGGTTCATCGGCGTCGTCGGGCTGCTCGTCGTCCCGGTGCAGGTGGCCCTGGTGCCGATCTCCAAGCTCTTCGGGGAGATCGGGATCTTCGAGACCACGATCGGCGTGGTCATCTTCCACGTGGCCTTCGGCCTGCCGTTCGCGATCTTCCTCCTGCGCAACTTCTTCGCGGAGATCCCGCGCGAGCTCCTGGAGGCCGCCCGGCTCGACGGGGCGGGCGAGCTGCGGCTGTTCGCGCGTGTGGTGCTGCCGCTGGGGGCGCCCGCGATCGCCTCGCTCGGCATCTTCCAGTTCCTGTGGGTCTGGAACGACATGCTGATCGCCCTGATCTTCGCCGACTCGCAGAACCCGCCGATCACGGTGGCGCTCCAGCAGCAGGTGCGGTTCTTCGGCGACAACGTGCAGATCCTGGCGCCCGGCGCCTTCATCTCGATGGTGATCCCGCTGGCCGTCTTCTTCGCCTTCCAGCGGCAGTTCGTGTCCGGCGTGATGGCGGGCGCGGTGAAGTAGGCAGATGAGCCGGAAGAGGGGGCCGCCCGGCCGGGGGGCGGCCCCCTCCCCCGTATGGGGCATCCGGCGTAACTCACCGGCCCCTTCGGGCGTTTCGGGCAGTATGCCCGCGCCGACCCATGGATGTGCCGTGCCCCGGTTCAGTGTGATCGTTCCCGCGTACGAGGTGCAGGCGTATCTGCACGCGTGCCTGGAGTCCGTGCTGGAGCAGTCCTTCACCGACTTCGAGCTGATCGTGGTCGACGACCGCTCGCCGGATGCCTGCGGCGCGATCGCCGACGAGTTCGCCGCCCGTGACGCGCGCGTGACGGGCGTCCACCTCCGGGAGAACGTCGGGCCCGGCCGGGCCCGCAACGCCGGCCTCGAGCGCGCCACCGGCGACTACCTGCTCTTCCTGGACGGCGACGACACCCTGACCCCCGGCGCCCTGCACGCGATCTCCGACCGCCTCAAGGAGACCGACGAACCGGACGTCCTCCTCTACGGCCACGCCCGCACCTCCTGGTCGGGCGACACCGTCCGCGACCGGGGCGCGGACCACCTCACCGAGGACGGCCCGGCCCCCTTCCGGCTCGCCGACCGGCCGGGCCTCCTCGACGTCCCGCCGGCCGCCTGGGACAAGGCGCACCGCCGCGACTTCGTCGAGCGCGAGGGCTTCGCCTTCCCTCCGGGGTCGTACGAGGAGACCGCGTGGACGTTCCCGGTCCTGATGGCGGCGGGCGGTCTCGCCACCCTCGACCGGGTCTGCGTGCACCACCGCCGACGCCGCCGCGGCGCCGCCCCGCCCGCCACGGGCCGCGGCCACTTCGACGTCTTCGACCAGTACGACCGGGTCTTCGCCTTCCTCGACGCGCGCCCGGAGCTCGCCACCGCCTGGCGGCCGCCGCTGGTCCGGCACATGGCCGTCCGGCTCACGGAGATCTTCACCGAGCGGGACCGGCTGCCGCGCGGCTCGCGCCCCGAGTTCCTGCGCAGGGCCCGCTCCCACCACCGGCGCCATCGCGTGCCGGGCGTCCGCCTGCCGCAGGGCACCCGGCGGCGGTACGCGCTCGCGCGGCTCGGCGCGCACCGGACGTACCGGGTCCGGTGGGCGGCGGCGCGCCTGCGGGAGCGCGCCGGGCGGTACGCGGCCCTCGCCCGCCGCCGCGCCAAGGGCGCCCTGCTCCAGCTGCACTACCGCGTCCAGCTGCGCCTCCCGGTGCGCGAGCACCACGCCGTCTTCTCCTCGTACTGGGGGCGCGGCCACTCCTGCAGCCCCGGCGCGCTCGAAGCCGCGATGCGCGAGTTCGTGCCGGGGGTGCGCACGGCGTGGATCGCCCATCCGCGCCACCACCACACGATCCCGACGGCGACGCGCAGGCTGCGGCCCGGCACGGCCGCGTACTGGACGGCCCTCGCCCGCTCCAAGTACCTGGTGAACAACGTCAATTTCGACCGGAGGCTGGTCAAGCGCCCCGGCCAGGTCTTCGTCCAGACCCAGCACGGCACGCCCCTCAAGCACATGGGCCTGGACCTCCGGGAGCGTCCGGCGGCGGCGCGCGGCACGGACTTCGGCACCTTGCTGAGCAACGCCGACAAGTGGGACTACGTCCTGTCGGCCAACCGCCACTCGACGCTGGTCTGGGAGCGGGTGTTCCCCGCCTCGTACACGACCCTCGAATACGGCTGTCCGCGCAACGACCGCTTCCAGCAGGCGACTTCGGCCGACGTCGCCCGGCTGCGGGCGGGCCTCGGCATCCCGCACGGCGCGATCGCCGTGCTGTACGCGCCGACCCACCGCGACTACGCCCGCTCCCAGCGCCACAGCCTCGACCTGGCCCGGGTGCTGCGCGCGCTGGGCCCGCGCTTCGTGTTCCTGACCCGCGCGCACCGCTTCTACGACGCGCCGATGGCCGTCGGGGAGCCGTCGGACCGGATCATCGACGTCTCGGACCACCCGAGCGTGGAGTCCCTCTGCCTGGCCTCCGACGCGCTGGTCACGGACTACTCGTCGCTGATGTTCGACTACGCCAACCTCGACCGGCCCATCGTGCTGCACATCGACGACTGGGAGGCCTACGAGGCGGCCCGCGGCACCTACTTCGACGTGCGGGAGTTCCCGCCGGGCGCGGTCGCCCGCAGCGAGGACGAACTCACCGACATCTTCACTACCGGGCACTGGGCGGGATCGCGCTCGGCGCAGCTGCGGCGGGCGTTCCGGGAGCGGTTCTGCGCGTACGACGACGGGCGCGCGGCGGAGCGCGTCGTACGCCGTGTGGTGCTCGGCGAGCCGGGCGGGCTGCCGTCCGTGGTGCCGGTCGAGGAGCGGCATCCGGTGCCCGGCGGCGGCCCGCGGCCGGACCAGGTGCCGTACTCGGGTCTCCAGCACGTCTCGCAGCTGTGATCCGTACCGCTCACCCCGCGGACGCCTCCCCGGCCCGCCGCAAGAATGGCGTAGCTGCGCGAGAGGTCCGGGGCAGAAGCGGTCAAAGTGGACAGATGCAGCGCATCGGGTTCACGTCCTCCCGCCTCCCGGGGCCGCCTCCCCTCGTCCGGCGGGTGCTCGCCGCCGCACGGAGCACGCGGTTCCGGCTGGAGCGGGCCGCGGCGGGGCGGACGGGGCGCGGCGGGCCCGCGGGCGGGGCCGGGCGGTCCGGCCCGCTCCTGCCCCCCGTACACCTCTCCCTCCGCGACAGCCGCACGCTCAACCTCGCGATCGCCGCGCGAGCCGTCCCCGAAGGGGCGGACCGCGCCCGGCTCCTGATCACCCGTGGGCACCGCAGGCTCGCCGTCCCCCTCGCCCACGAGCCGCACCCCGGCGGCACCCCGCTCCTCACCGCGACGGCCACCCTGCGCGACATGCGGGACGGCGTGTGGCGGCTCACCGTCGAGACGCGGGGCGCCGACGGGCGCGTACGGCGCCACGGCCTGGCGACCGCCGAGTCCGGCCCCGCGCCCGCCACGCCCACCGCGCCGCACGCCCCCGACCCGCTGACGGGGACCCTGGTCCGGGTCGTCCGGAGCCGGTCGGGGCGGGCCGTGCTGCAGGCGACGCGGTCGCGGCCGCGGGCGGAGCTGGTGCGGTTCGTACCGGCCGGGGACGGCATCACCGTGCACGGGCGTCTCGTCGCGGGGACCCCGGCGGGCCGGGCCGAGGCCGTGCGGCGCCGGGACGGTGTAGTGGTGCCGGCCGAAGTGGCGTGGCGGGGTGCGGCGTTCACGCTGCGGGTGCCGCTCGGCGCGATGGCCGGGGCGGGGGCCGGGCAGTGGGTGTGGGACTTCCGGCTCGGCCCGCATCCCATCGGGCGGTGGCTGTCCGACGTGCGGGACCCCTCGGCGGCCTACCCGACCCCCTTCCGCGTCTTCGCGCTGCCCGGCGGCGCGCTGGTGCGGGCACACGCCCACTTCACCGCGTCCGGCGCCTTCGCGGTCACGTGCTGGGACATCACCGCCGTCACGGAGGAGAGCTCATGAAGATCACGTACCTGCTCGGGTGGGGCGACGAGATGGGCGGCACGGAGCTCGCCACGTACACCCAGGCGCGGCACCTCGCCGAGCGTCCGGGCATCGAGGTCGAGGTCGTCTCCGTCTTCAGGACCCGCGCCGAGCCGTTCTTCGCCGAGGCGCGCGACCTGCCCGTACGGCATCTCGTGGACCGCACCGTGACACCGGAACGCCCGCTGCGGGACAGCGAGTTGGACGACGCGGCCTGCCGCACGCTCGCCGCGCTGCCCAGCGAGCTGATCAAACCGGCCTGGGAGGACGCGTTCGACCGGCTCTCGGACATCGAGATGACGGCCGCGCTCGGCACCCTCGACACCGACGTCCTGGTCACCACCACGCCCGCGCTGCTCGCCGCCGCCGTGGCACTGGTGCCCGCGCGGGTCGTCACCGTCCACCAGGAGCACCGCCCCACCCAGCGGCGCGGGCCGTCCGGCGAACCGCTGCTGCTGCACGCGCCGCGCCTGGACGCGCTCGTCACGCTGACGGGGCGGACCCGCGACTGGATCGCGGAGTCCCTCGGCGCCACCGCCCCCGAGCTCGCCGTCGTCCCGAACGCCGTGCCCGACGGCTTCCGGCCGCGTGCGGACGGCGAGAGCAAGGTCATCGTCATGGCGGCGCGGCTGACCGGCGAGAAGCGCGTCGACCACGCCGTCCGGGCCTTCGCGCAGGTGGCCGAGGCACACCCGGAGTGGACGCTGCGGATCTTCGGCAGCGGTCACCGGGAGCGCCACCTGCGCCGCCTCGTCGACGGTTTCGGCCTGCACGACCGGGTCGAGCTGCTCGGGCCCTGCCAGGACATGGCCGCCGAGTGGGCCAAGGCCGGGCTGAGCCTGATGACGGCGGGCCACAACGAGGCGTTCCCGCTGGTGCTGCTCGAAGCGCTCGCCGCCGGGGTGCCCGTCGTCGCGTACGACGTCCTCACGGGTCCCGCCGAGATCGTCCGCCACCGGGTGGACGGGCTGCTCGTGCCGCCCGGCGCGGTGGACGAACTCGCGCGCGCGATGGACGAGTTGATGGGTGACGCGGCGATGCGGCGCGATTGCGCGCGGGCCGCCCGCGAAGGCGTGTACGCCCGGTTCTCCTCGGGGGACGTGACCGCGCGCTGGGAGGAGCTGTACACGCGGCTCGTGGCCGGGCGCGACCGGCCGGAGCGGCTGCGCGGGCGCGCGGACCGGGTGGCGCTCGGCGTCGCGTCCGGCGGCAGCGGCTTCCGCCCCACCGCCCCGCACACCTTCGACGCCGCGGCGGGCGCGGACGAGCACGCCCGCGAGGACGAGATCCTCGCCGCCGACACCACCGGCCGCGTCATCCGCTCGGTGGGCCGGCTCGCCGAGCGGCGCGACGACGTCCTCGCCCCGCGCATGGCCGACTGGAACCTGGAGCTCACCGCGTCCGCCCTGGAGGCGCAGGACGTCCCCTACGTCGTCGTCCGCACCTCGGGCGCCACCGCCCACACCCTGGCGGTGGCCGACGACGACCGCGACCGCGCCCTGAAGGCGCTCGCCGCCGCGCTGCGCGGACAGCCCGTCTACGCCGAGCTGGTCAACCCGCGGGACGCGCCGCCCGGCACCGTGCTCGCCGAGCGCCTCGACGGCATCGGGGAGCTGGCGGGCGTCAAGCTCTTCAAGCCGGTCACCACGACCACGCTGTCGCTGCGGCACGGCGCGGGTCTGGCCTGCACGGTGGCGTTCTGGCCGCGCACGCCCGAGGGCGCCCGGCACGCCCCGTTCGGCTCGACGCTGGCGGGCGCGGAGCTGCCCTCGCTCACCCCGACGGCGTCCCTGCGGGTGGCCGAGCGCGCCTACCCGACCCTCGACGTCTTCACCGAACTCCTGGTCAAGGACGTCGACTTCCCCATCGACGCGGTCTACACGTGGGTCGACGACTCCGACCCCGAGTGGCGCGCCGCCCGCGACGAGACGCGCGGCGGCGGCGACACGTCGGCGGACAACGGCGCGGTGCGCTTCCGCAACCGCGACGAGCTCCGCTTCTCCCTGCGCTCCCTCGCGATGTACGCGCCGTGGATCCGGCACGTGTACCTGGTCACGGCGGGCCAGACCCCGCCCTGGCTCGACCGGGAGCACCCGGGCGTCACCGTCGTCGACCACCGCGACCTCTTCGCCGAACCCGAGGCGTGCCTGCCGACCTTCAACTCGCACTCCATCGAGTCCCAGCTGCACCGCGTCGAGGGCCTCTCGGAGCACTTCCTCTACTTCAACGACGACATGTTCCTCGGCCGCCCCACCACCCCGGAGACCTTCTTCCTCAGCAACGGCCTCGCCCGCTTCTTCTGGTCGTCGGCGTCCGTGCCCGCGCTGCCGGTCGCGCCGGACGACGAGGGGTACCTGGCGGCGGCGAAGAACAACCGCGAGCTGCTGCGCCGCGCGTTCGGCAGGACGACGACACACAGCTTCTTCCACGTCCCGTACGCGCTGCGCCGCAGTGTCCTGCGGGAGATCACCGAGCGCTTCCCCGAGCAGCTGGCGGCGACGGCCCGCAGCCGCTTCCGCTCCCGCGGCGACATCGCGCTCGTCTCGTCGCTGCACCAGCACTACGCGTACCTCACCGGGCGGGCCGTGCCCGGCTCCATCGCGTACGACTTCGTGGACATCGGCGACCGCGCCGACCACGCGCGCCTCGGGCGGCTGCTGCAGAACCGCGACCGGACCGCGTTCTGCATCGGGGAGTCCCCCGACGGGGGCGTGACGGACGAGGAGATGGCGCTCGCCATCCGGTCGTTCCTGACCGCGTACTTCCCGGTGCGCTCGCCCTACGAGCGGCGCTCCGAGGCCTGAGTTCCGCTCAGGAAGAGCCGCCGGACCACGCGTTCGGCGGCTCCGCCGTCGTCGTAGGGGCAGAAGCGTGCCCGGAACGCCGCCCGCAGCGCCGTCGTCTCCGGGGTGTCCCAGCCGCCGAGCCGGAACAGCCCGGCGAGCTCGTCCTCGGTGGTGGCCACGGCACCGGGGGTCTCGCCGGGGCGGCCGGAGAGCAGGTCGAAGTAGGTGCCGCGGGCGAGCCGGTAGGCCTGCCAGTCGGGGGCGTAGGTGACGATCGGGCGGTCCAGGCAGGCGTAGTCGAACATCAGCGACGAGTAGTCCGTGACCAGCGCGTCGGCGGCCAGGCACAGCTCCTCGACGCGCGCGTGCCCGGTGACGTCGACGAGCTGCGGGTGGCTCTCCAGGCCCGCGTCGGCGCCGTAGAAGTAGTGGGCGCGCACGAGCACGACGTACGAGGGGCCGAGCCGCTCCGCGAAACGCCGCAGGTCGAGGCGGGGCAGGAAGCCCTTCTGGTAGTCGCGGTGGGTGGGCGCGTACAGGAGGACGGTCCGGCCGTCGCCGACCCCCAACTCCGCGCGCACGCGCGTCACTTCATCCGCGTCCGCCGTGAAGTACACGTCGTTGCGCGGATATCCGGCCTCCAGGGCGCGGTAGGCCCCGGACGGGTAGACGCGCTCCCAGACCTCGGTGGAGTGCGGGTTCGAGGAGAGGCTGAAGTCCCACTGGTCGGTGTGGTCGAGGACCTTCTGGAAGCTGATGCCGTGCGTGCCCGCCGGGTAACGGCGCTGGTCCAGGCCCATCGTCTTCAGCGGGGTGCCGTGGTGGGTCTGGAGGTAGACCTGGCCGGGGCGCTTGGTGAAGCCGCCGGGGAAGCTGGAGTTGTTGACGAGGTAGGTGGCCGTGGCCATCGTCTGCCAGTAGCGCCGGGAGCCCTCGATGACGTACTCGACGCCGGGCGGCACCAGGTGCCTGTTGCGGCTGGAGACCACCCACACGCCCCGGATGTGCGGGGCGAGTTCGCGGGCCTTGGCGTGGATGGCGGCCGGGTTGCAGGAGACGCCGCGGTTCCAGTAGGCGCCGTACACCGCGAGGTGCGGGTCGAGGGAGCGGCGCAGGTCGCCGCGGTAGGCGGCGCGCATGGCGCGGGCCCGCAGCTTCTTCTTCTGCCGCTTCAGCTGCCGGGTGACGCGCAGGCGCCGCGTCTCGGCCTTCCGCAGCCGGTCGTACGCGGCGTACGAGGCGGCGGCGAGGGCCCTGCCCGCGGCCGTGCGCGGCTCCGTGCCGCCCTGGTCGTGGGCGCGGTAGGTGTGGGAGGCCGCGAGGAAGAAGTCGCGCCGGTCGGCCTCCTCGATCCGCCCCGGGTCCTCCAGGACGGCGAGCAGGTGGGCGGCGGCGTGCGGCAGGAGGCGGGCGCGCTCCTCGGCCCCGACGGCGGCGAGCAGCCGCCCGTACCGCTCGACGAGGGCGAAGTGGGCCCGCCCGGGGGTCTTCGCGAAGCTCCCGGCGCGCCGCTCGCGCCAGCGCACGCACGGCCGGTCGAGGACGGCGAGGCGGTCGCCCGCGCGCAGCGTCGCGGTGTGGACCGGCACGACGTCCTCGTAGGCCCCGGCGGGGAAGGCGAGCCGCTGCTCCTGCCAGAAGCCGCGCCGGAAGAAGCGGTTCCAGGCGGCGGGGGTGACGGCCAGTGGGTCGCCCGCGAGGTCGTCGCCGCCGGGGCGGACGTTCTCCCACCAGTCGACGCGGTCGTGCGCGCAGAGCAGGACGTCCGGCTCGTCCGCCGCCGAGAGGGCGGCGTCGGCGGCCGCCAGCGCGCCCGGCAGGAGCAGGTCGTCGCCGTCGAGGAAGAGCAGGTGGTCACCGGTGGCGTGCTCGGCGCCGAGGGTGCGGGCCGGGCCGGGTCCGGAGCGTTCGGGGAGGCGGAGCAGTTGCGTGCGCGGGTCGCGCTCCGCGTACTCCGCGGCGATCGCGGCACCGGCGTCGGGCGACGCGTCGTCGACCACGATCAGTTCGAGGTCGCCGAAGGACTGGGTCAGCACCGAGTCCAGGCAGGCGCGCAGGTATCCCTGGACGCGGTGGACGGGGACGACGACCGAGAAGCGCGACATGGACACCGACCGTAGTCAGCGGGACACCGCCTGTCGAAGACCGATCGTCACTCTTTGGGGTGGTCGGCGGCGCGGAGTATGACCGTGGGGAGCCGCGAGCGGGCAAGGGGGATGAATATGCCCTTATCCCCACGAAAGGCCGGTCCCTGTGCAGCCCCGTCTCAGCGTCGTCGTACCCATCTACAACGTCGAGGAGTTCCTGGAGGAGTGCCTGGAGTCGATCGCCGGGCAGACCGTGGACGGACCCGGCCTGCTGGGCGGGCCGCAGGGGCGCGGCGGGCTCGAATGCATCCTCGTCGACGACGGCTCGACGGACGGCAGCCCCCTGATCGCCCGCGAGTTCGCAGCCAAGGACCCCCGCTTCGTCTACGTGCGCCAGCGCAACGCCGGACTGAGCGCCGCCCGCAACACCGGAGTGCGCAAGGCCTCCCCCACCGCCGAGTTCCTGACCTTCGTCGACAGTGACGACGTCGTCCCGCACGACGCCTACGAGCGGATGATCGCGAGCCTGGACGAGACCGGCTCCGACTTCGCGAGCGGCAACGTCTGGCGGCTCACCGAGCGCGGCCGCTCCCAGGCCTGGCAGTACAAGTGGCTGACCGAACCGCGCGCCCGCACCCACATCGCCCGCGACCTCGACCTGCTCTCCGACCGCGTGGCCTGGAACAAGGTGTTCCGGCGCTCCTTCTGGGACCGGCACCGCTTCACCTTCCCCGAGGGCAAGCTCTACGAGGACACCCCCGTGATGATCCCGGCGCACTTCCTCGCCGGGTCCGTGGACGTGCTCAGCGACCACGTCTACTACTGGCGGGTCCGCGAGGGCTCGATCACCCGGCGGCGCACCGACGTCAAGGGAGTGCGCGACCGCATCGCGGCCTGCGCGCACGTCAGCGCGTTCCTCGCCGAGCACGCGCCGGAGATGAAGAAGACGTACGACGCCTCCTGCCTGCGCGACGACTTCGTGTACTTCCTCGAAGGGCTGCCGATGGGCGGCCCCGAGTACCGCGCCGCGTTCACCGCGGACACCGCCGCGTTCCTGCGCCGCGCCGACCCGGACGTGCTCACGGGCCTCCCCGTCGACCTGCGCGTCAAATGGGAGCTCGTCCGCGCCGCGCGCACCGCCGAACTCATCGAACTGCTCACCTTCGAGCGGACCAACGGCACCGCCTTCCACGTGCGCGGCAAGGTGCGGCGCCGCGCCGCGTACCCGGGCGTCGGACCCGTCCCCGAGAAGCTGGCGCGCGTCGGGCGGGACGACCTGCCCGTCGTGGCGCGGGTGGGCGAGACCCGCTGGGACGCCGAGGGGAAGCTGCGCATCAGCGGATACGCGTACGTGCGCAACCTGGCGGCGACCCGGCCCGGCCACTCCGTCAAGGCGGGCCTGCTCAAGTCGGCGCACAGCAGACGCCTGATCCGCCGCGTGCCGACGCGGACGGTCACCGCGCCGGAGGCCACCGAGCAGTCGCGGCAGCGGCTGCACTGCTACGACCTGTCCGGCTTCGAGATGACCGTCGACCCCGAACAGCTCAGGACCGGCGGCCGCTGGCGGCCCGGCAACTGGCTGCTCGGCGTGGTCGTCGCGGGCCACGGCACGGTGCGGCGGGCCGCCGTGCGCGCCGCGGAGGGGGCGTCCTCGCAGTCCGTGGTGCGGGAGCTCGGCGACGGACTCCGGCTCGTCATCGGCTTCAGCAAGGGCCGGCTCGTGCTGCGCGTCCAGGAGTACACCGCGCGCGTGGACACCCACCGGCTCGACGGGGACGACGTGGTCCTCGCCGGCACCCTGCCCGGACACACGCGCCCCACGCTGCTCCGCCTCACCCACGCGCACACCGGGACGGACTTCGACTACCCGGTGCGGGTCGCCGGGGACCGCTTCGAGGTCCGCGTGCGCCTCGGCGACCTGGAGGGCGTGGCGCCCACCCCGCACCTCGCGCCCAAGGAGGTCGAGCCGCCGCACGGCGACCGCTGGCAGGCCAACCTCGTCCTGCCCGACGGCACGCTGAAGTCCCTGGCCGCCACCCTCGACCTGCCGCCCGGCCGGTACGCGTCGCGCGCGGGCCGGGAGCTGTGCGCCACCGCCAACGACCGGGGCGGTCTCGTCGTCGAGCTGACCCGGCAGCCGGTCGCCGACCGCGTCGCGTGGGGCGCGGACGGCACGCTGACCGTGGAGGGGCCGATGGCGGCGGCCAGTTGGGCCGAGCCCGAACTGGTCCTCCGGCACAGCGGCCGCGACGAGGAACTGACCGCGCCCGCCGCTCAGGAGGACGGCCGGTTCCGCGCGGTGCTCGCGCCGGGCGGCGGGGCGCTGCGGGAGGGCCGCTGGTACGCCTTCCTGCGGGAGACCGCCTCGTGCGCCGACGGCCCGGACGGGCGCGCCGAGGACGGGATGCCCGTACGGCTGCTCGCCGCCGCGTCCGCCACGCTGCCCCTCCACCGGACCGTCCAGGGCCGGGAGTTCACCCTGGACCGGCGGTTCGGCGACCGGCTGCTCGTCGTGGCGGGGTCGGTGCTCCCCCGCTCCGAGCGGGGCGCGTACCGGCGGCACAGGCTGCGCACCGTCCACTACCCGGCCCGCCGCGAGCTGCCCCTGACCGACGCCGTCCTCTACTTCGACGGCGACTCGCCGCGCGCCGTCCACGAGGAGCTGCTGCGGCGGGGCGCGGGCGGCGAGCACCTGTGGGTCACGCACGACCAGCAGACCCGCGTCCCGGCCGGCGCGCGGGGCGTCGAGGAGCACAGCGCCGCCTGGTACGACGCGCTGGCCCGCTGCCGCCGCATCGTCACCGCGGGCCACCTGCCGGACTTCTTCGAGCGCCGCGCGGGCCAGACCGTCGTCCAGACGTGGCACGGCGCCCCGCTCAAGCGGATCGGCACCGACCTGACCGACACCCTCTACGCCGACCACGGCCACCTCGACGCGCTGCCCCGGCTCTCCCGCCAGTGGGACGTGCTCGTCTCGCCCAACCGCTTCTCCACCCCTCACCTGGGGCGCGCCCTCGCCTACGACGGCGAGGTCCTCGAGGCCGGTTCGCCGCGCAACGACGTGCTGTTCGCCGAGGACCGCCAGAAGGTCGCCGACCGCGTCCGCCGCGAACTCGGCATCGCGCCGGACAAGCGGATCGTGCTGTACGCGCCGACGTACCGGGACCATCTCGCGTACTCCCCCGGCCGGTTCCGTTACGAGCCCGCCCTCGACTTCCGCGCGGCCGAGTCCGTGCTCGGCGACGACCACGTCCTGCTGGTGCGCAAGCACCCGCTGGCGGCGGGCCGGCTGCCGGGCGCCCGCGCCCCCTTCGTGCGCGACGTGTCCGCGCACCCGCGGGCGGCCGAACTCCTGCTCCTGGCCGACGTCCTGGTGACGGACTACTCCTCGCTGATGTTCGACTTCGCGCACACCGGGCGCCCGATGCTCTTCCACGCCTACGACCTGGAGCACTACCGCGACACGGTGCGCGGCTTCTACCTCGACTTCGAGACGCACGCGCCGGGCCCGCTGCTCGCCTCCACCGGCGAGGTCGTCGAGGCGCTGCGCGACCTGGACGCGATCACGGCACGGCACGCGGAGGCGTACGCGGCGTTCCGCGAGTCCTACTGCGATCTGGACGACGGGCGGGCCGCGGCCCGGGTCGCGGAGAGGCTCATGCGGTGAGCGGCGCACTGCTCACCCGGCGGATCTGCCACGGCGCGACGGCGCTCGGCGGCGGTGCGCGCCGCCGCCCCAGCCCCTACCTGGTGTTCGGCGGGCTCTTCTGGCTGGTGATGTCGCTGGCGTTCTGGCGGGTCCCGATGTGCTGCGACTTCGGCCAGCACGCGGCCGTCGTCGAACGCCTGAAGGAGAACCTCCTCCACCCCGCACACCCGATGGCGCGGCTGCCGGGCCACGGCAGCCCGTACTACTCGCCGTACGCCGTCGCGCAGGGCCTGTTCGCCAAGGCGACGGGCGCGGCGGGCTGGGAGGTCGTGAAGCTCTCGGGCCCGCTGAACCTGCTGGTCCTGCTCACCGGCATCGGCCGCTTCGTCCGCGTCCTGACGCCCCGCCCGTGGGCGCCGGTGCTCGCGCCGGCCGCGATGGTGCTGCTGTGGGGCACCCGGATGGCGTGGTGGAGCGGCTACCTGGGCCTGATGTCGATGACGGGGAACCTCGGCTACCCGTCGACGTTCGCGATCGGCCTGGCGTTCTGGGCCTGGGCGTGGGCGGGGGCGCTGGCCCGTGACGCGCGGCCCGGCTGGTGGCCGTACGCGGGGCTCGGCGCGCTGTGCGGGCTGATCCTGCTCATCCACCCCATCTCGTCGGTGGCGGCGGTCATCGGCGTCGTCGCGTTCGCGGCGTCGGGCCGCACGGTGTGGCCCTGGGCGGCAACGGCCGTCAGCGCGGCGGTGGTTGCGGCGCTCTGGCCGTACTACAGCGTGTTCTCCCTCGTCGGGGACGAGTCCGTCGACTGGATCCACCGCCAGCTCTACACCGAGATGCCCCAGCGCTTCTGGCTTGCGCTGCTCGGCCTGCCCGCCCTCTGGCTGCGCTTTCGCCGGGACCGCAGGGACCCGCTGGTCCTGATGTTCGCCCTGGAGTGCGCGGTCGTCACGTACGGCTGGGTCAGCGGCCACTACACCTACGGCCGCATCCTCGGCCTGACCCTCGTCCCCCCGCAGTTCGCCCTGGCCATCGAGCTCGCGGCGCCCCGCCCCTGGGGGTGGCGCCGCGGCGCGCTCGCCGGGGCCGCCGCGCTCGGCGCCTGCGTCGGGTTCTTCCAGATCCAGGCGGGCGCCGTCGTGCCGCGCGCTCTGGACCCCATCGGCTTCGACCAGCCGCCGCGCTGGCCCGGTTACGGGTGGGCCGTCGGCCATATGCGCAAGGGCGACGTCGTCCTGACGAACGGCTACCGCCCCACCCGCTCGGTACCCGGCTACGGCGCCAACCTCGTCGCGCCCGCCTGGCCGGACGCCTCACTCGACGAGAGCGTGCGGGCCCACCGCCTGGCGGCCGTGCGCGCCTACCTCGACCCCGGCTCCACCCGCGCCGAGCGCACCGCGATCGCCCGCCGCTACGACGTGCGGTGGCTGCTTCTCTCGCCCGACCAGAAGGCCCCGCCGGAGGCGGTGGTCGTGGACTGGAGCCGGCACACCGGGGAAGTGCTCGCCCGGGTTACGGGAGGGACAGCCGGGGCACCCGATGACTGATGCCGGATTTGTTGCCTCTCTCCTCGGTGTGCCCCGCCCGGCATAGCCCCCTTAATCGGATAATTACCAGAAGCCTCTAAAATTTCCCCTGTGGAACGCACCCTGCCTCAACCGCCCGCCCAGGACCAGGCCGCTCGCGCCGACCAGGTCTCCGTCGTCGTCATCGGCTACAACGACGCGGCCCACGTCGCCGACGCCGTGCGCTCCGCCCTCTCCCAGGGACCCGCGGTCCGCGAGGTGATCGCCGTCGACGACTGCTCGACGGACGGCAGCGCCGACATCCTGGCCCGGCTCGCCGACGCCGACCCGCGCCTGCGGGTGATCCGCCGCGCGGCCAACAGCGGCGGCTGCGGCACCCCGCGCAACGACGGGATCGACGCCGCCGCGGCGCCGTACGTGATGTTCCTCGACAGCGACGACGTGCTGCCGCCCGGCGCGGTCGCCGCCCTGCTCGCCGCCGCGCGACGGCACGGCGCGGAGGTCGCCGCGGGCCTGTGCGTGCGCCGCGAGCTGCCCTCGGGGCGCGAGGTGCCCTGGCAGCCCGAGCTCTACACGCAGGCGCGCCTCGTCGCCCGCCCCGAGCTGCGCACCCGCCTCGTCTACGACACGCTCTGCGTCAACAAGCTCTACCGCACGGCCTTCCTGCGCGAGCACGGCGTCCGCTTCCCCGAAGGCCGCTTCATCTACGAGGACTTCGTCTTCACCGCCCGCATGCTGGCCGCCGCGCCGCGCATCGCGCTCGTCCCCGACACGGTCTACGTCTGGCACGTGCGCCGCGCCGCCGCCAAGCTGTCGATCTCCCTGGACCGCGCGGGCATCGCCAACTGGCAGGCCCGCATGGAGGCGCACCGCCAGTCCGTGGAGATCCTGCGGGACGCGCGCGGCACCGGCGGCAAGCGGCTCGCGCGGGCGGCCCGCGCCAAGTTCCTCGACCACGGCCTGCGCATGTACACCCGCGAGCTGACCGCGCGCGGCACGGAGTACCAGCGCGAGTGGTGGGCCCTGACGCGCGCGTACCTGGCGACGTTCGACGACGCCGACCTCGAAGCGGCGCCCGCGCCCGGCCGCGTCATCGCCCGCGTCCTGCTCGCCGCCGACGCGCCCCGCGACCTGCCCCGCCTCAAGCAGGTGGCCGCCCGCCCCGCGCGCCTCGCGCCGCCCTACCCGCGCGCGGCCGACGCCACGCCCATCTGGGCCGACGACCTCCCCCAGGTCACCCTGGAGCACCTGCTCGTCCGGCCCGTACGGCTGCTGCCCATCGCGGTCGACGGCGCGCTGCGCCCGGCCGCGGGCGGGACGCGGCTCACGCTGCGGCTGCGCGAGCTGTACGGGCGCGTCGCGGACGCGGGTCCGGCCACCGTCGACGTCGAGCTCGTCCACCGCCAGGGCGGCCTGCCCGGGCTGCGCCGGACGGCGGCGTTCCGTGCCGAGAGGCCCGGGGAGACGTGGGTCGCCACCGTCCTGCTCGACCTCGGGTCGCTGGACGACGGCGTGTGGGACGTCCGCCTGCGGCTCCGCTTCGAGGACGGGACGACGCGCGACACGACCGCCCACGCCGTCGCCGGGCCGGGACTGCTGCGCCGCACGGTGGTGCCGAGCAGGCGGCGCGGCGTGCTGCTCGTCCAGCCGTACGCCACGCAGGCGGGGAACCTCTCGGTGCGGCTCGCGCCCGGCGTGCGGGGCGTGGCCGGGGTCGCGAAGCGGCGCCTGACCCGTCTGCTGCGCTCCGTCCGGGGCACGGCAGGCCGCTGACGCGTCCCCGACACCGCCTCTGCGACACTGCACCTCCACGCATCACACTCGCGACAAGACGGGACAAGCCGACCATGACCTGGCTGATCACCGGCGGCGCCGGATACATCGGGGCGCACGTCGTCCGCGCCATGACGGAGGCGGGCGAGCGGGCCGTGGTCTACGACGACCTGTCCACCGGCATCGCCGGGCGCGTCCCCGACGGGGTGCCGCTGGTGGTCGGCTCGGTCCTCGACGGCGACCTGCTCACGCGCACCTTCGAGGAGCACGCGGTCACGGGCGTGGTGCACCTGGCGGGCAAGAAGCGGGTCGGTGAGTCCGTGGAGCGCCCGCTGCACTACTACCGCGAGAACGTCGAAGGCCTGCGGGTCCTGCTCGACGCCGTGGTCTCCTCGGCCGACGTCGCCCACGTCGTCTTCTCCTCCTCCGCGTCCGTGTACGGCATGCCCGACGTCGACCTCGTCACCGAGGAGACACCGTGCCTGCCGATGAGCCCGTACGGCGAGACGAAGCTGGCCGGCGAGTGGCTGGTCCGCGCGGCGGGCCGCGCCCACGGCCTGTCGACGGCGTCCCTGCGCTACTTCAACGTGGCGGGAGCGGCGGCCCCCGAACTCGCCGACACCGGGGTCTTCAACCTCGTCCCGATGGTCTTCGAGAAGCTCACCGACGGCGCGGCCCCGCTCATCTTCGGCGCGGACTACCCCACCCCCGACGGCACGTGCGTACGCGACTACATCCACGTCGTCGACATCGCGGAGGCCCACGTGGCCACGGCCCGCAAACTGGCGTCCTCCGCCCCCGGCACGGACCTCACCCTCAACGTCGGCCGCGGCGAGGGCGTCTCGGTCCGCGAGATGACGGACCTGATCAACGACGTCACGGGCTACGACACCCCCGCCGAGGTAACGGCCCGCCGCCCCGGCGACCCGGCCCGCGTGGTCGCGTCGGCGGCGCGTGTCGCGGAGGAGCTCGGCTGGTCCGCGAAGCACGATGTGCGGGACATGGTGGTGTCGGCGTGGGCGGGGTGGGTTCGGCTGCGCCCTGGGGCGACGCTGGCGGGCCGGGGACGTTGACGGTTGCCGGGGCCGCCCGGCTTTTTGCGGAGTGTGGCGCCTCCGGGCCGGCAGTAAAGGGCGCTCCGCTGCGCTACGCGTCGGCTCCGCCGATTCCGCTCCGCTCCACCCTTGACTCCCGCCCCTCCACCGCACGTTGACTTTGACCCGGACGGCCAGGGGTGGGACCCACGGGACTGCCTACGGGGAGCATTCCCTTTCATCGCCGGGTGCGGACCGGCCCATCGTGCGCGAGCGCCTCGGTGCGCGCTCGGCCAGCCGCCCGGCTCCGCCGCTCGGGTCATCGGCTCTCACGGCCGAGTGCGGACCGGCCCATCGTCCGTGGCCGTCACCGTCACGGCCCGGTCAGCCGCACCCGGGAACCTACTTTGGGAAAGTTGCGAAGCAAGTCGGCACGCGCCCCCCGGCCACACCCCACGCGCCCTCCCCAAGACCACCCATCAGGGGGTGCTCCACCCGAAGAGCCCACATGACTGGGGGCGCATTGCGCATGACGGGGGGCGCGCGGCGGGTCGATTCGCAACTTTCCCAAAGTAGGTTCCCGGGAGCGGTGAATCGCCCGTCCGGCGGCGCCCCTGCGTGTGGCGTCCGCGCACGATGGGCCGGTCCGCACCCGGCAACGAGAGCCGATGACCCCACCAGCGAAGCCGGGGCAGTGGGCCGAGCGCCTTCCGTAGCCCGCGCTCACGATGGGCCGGACCGCACCCGGCAGCGAGAGGGGATGGCCCGAGCGGCGAGGCCGGGCGGCTGGCCGAGCCCGCACCGAGGCAGCCGCGCACGATGGGCCGGTCCGCACCCGGCGATGAAAGGGGATGACCCCGTAGGCAGTCCCGTGGGTCCCACCCCTGGCCGTCCGGGTCAAGGTCAACGTGCGGTGGAGGGGCGGGAGTCAAGGGTGGAGCGCAGCGGAATCGGCGCAGCCGACGCGACGCAGGAGCGCCCTTTACTCCCGGCCCGGAGGCGCCACACTCCGCAAAAAACCGGGCGGCCCCGGCAACCATCAAAGACACCGGTCGATCGGGTGACCCTGGGCGCTGCGCAACATGGGCGGCCCAGTCGACGGCTAGGCATGCGGGTATGAGATTCGAGCCCCGGCCCATGAGGTCCGGCACCCCCCGCCTCCGCCACATCCGCCTCATCGGCACCGTCTGCGCCATCGCCGCCTCGGCCACCCTGGTGACGGGCTGCGGTGACAGCGACAGCGAGACGTCCGCGTCGTCGGCGTCCGGCGCGGCGCAGTCCGCCCGCAAGGAGGCGCCCACCCCCTCCGAGAGCCCCTCCGGCAGCGCGTCCCTCACGCAGGACCAGCAGGAGCGCAAGGCGCTGCTCACCACCACCAAGGTCACCTACGACAAGGCGGCCGCCACGGCGCTGAAGAAGGTCGACGGCGGCATGCTGACCGAGCTGGATCTGGAGGGGGTGGACGACGACGATGACAGCGACGACGCGAGCGCGAGTGCCAGCGCGCGGGCGAGTACGAGTGCCAGCCCCAGCGGCAGCGCCAGCTCGGCCGGCCCGCGCTGGATCGCCGACGTCGCCGAGAAGAACGGCACCGTCCACAAGGTCAGCATCGACGCCGTCTCGGGCGAGGTGATCAGCTCCGCCCCGGACAAGGACCAGGACGCCGACGACAAGCGCGAGACGGCCGACTGGCTCTCCCGCAGCAAGCAGACGGCGGAGCAGGCCGCCAAGGTCGCCACGGACAAGAAGAAGGGGACCGTCACGTCCGTCAGCCTCGACGACAACGACAGCGGCGGTCTGGTCTGGAACGTCGACGTCGTCACCGACGACTGGAACAAGACCGACTTCGACATCGACGCCGTCAAGGGCAAGGTCACCCGCGAGCACGTCGACCGCGACTGACGTGCCACCAGGAACACGGAAGAGGGTGCCGCCACCACGTGACGGCACCCTCTTCGACGTACGTACAGGGCCCGGCTAGGCCAGCGCTCCCGTGACCGGCTCGACCGCCGCCACCAGCGCGCCCGCCCGTACGAACGCGTCCGCCGCCGCCAGGTCCGGCGCGAGGAAGCGGTCCGGGCCCGGGCCCTCGACGCCCGCCTTGCGGACCGCCTCGATGACGGCGCGCGTCGCGGGCGCCGGGGTGAGGCCCTCGCGCAGCTCGACCGCGCGCGTGGCCGCGTACAGCTCGATGGCCACGATGCGGGTGAGGTTGTCGACCGCGGTGCGCAGCTTGCGGGCCGCGGACCAGCCCATGGAGACGTGGTCCTCCTGCATGGCGGAGGAGGGGATGGAGTCGGCCGACGCGGGGACGGCGAGCCGCTTCAGCTCGCTGACCAGGGCCGCCTGCGTGTACTGGGCGATCATCAGGCCGGAGTCGACGCCCGCGTCGTCCGCGAGGAACGGCGGCAGGCCGTGCGAGCGGTTCTTGTCGAGGAGGCGGTCCGTGCGGCGCTCGGCGATGGAGCCGAGGTCGGCCGCGGCGATCGCGAGGAAGTCGAGCACGTACGCGACCGGGGCGCCGTGGAAGTTGCCGTTGGACTCGACGCGGCCGTCGGGCAGCACGACGGGGTTGTCGACGGCGGCGGCCAGCTCGCGCTCGGCGACCAGGCGCGCGTGCGCCATCGTGTCGCGGCCGGCGCCCGCGACCTGCGGGGCACAGCGCACCGAGTACGCATCCTGTACCCGCGGCGCGTCGTCCTGGTGGTGCCCGGTGAGGCCCGAACCGTCGAGGACGGCGAGCATGTTGGCGGCGGAGGCGGCCTGGCCCGGGTGCGGGCGGATGGCGTGCAGCTCGGGCGCGAGGACCTTCTCGGTGCCGAGCAGCGCCTCCAGCGTCAGCGCGGCCGTGATGTCCGCTGACTTGTAGAGGTTCTCCAGATCGGCGAGGGCCATGATCAGCATGCCGAGCATGCCGTCGGTGCCGTTGAGGAGGGCGAGGCCCTCCTTCTCGCGGAGCTCGACGGGGGTGATGCCGTGCGCGGCGAGCAGTTCACCCGCGGGCTTCAGCTCGCCGTCGGGGCCTTCGGCATCGCCTTCGCCCATCAGCGTCAGCGCGCAGTGGCTCAGCGGCGCGAGGTCGCCGGAGCAGCCGAGCGAGCCGTACTCGTGGACGACGGGCGTGATGCCCGCGTTCAGGACGTCGGCCATCGTCTGGGCGACCTCGGGGCGCACGCCCGTGTGGCCGGAGCAGACCGTCTTCAGGCGCAGGAACATCAGCGCCCGGACGACCTCGCGCTCCACGCGCGGGCCCATGCCCGCCGCGTGCGAGCGGACGATGTTGCGCTGCAGCTGGGCGCGGAGGTCGGGGCCGATGTGGCGGCTGGCCAGCGCGCCGAAGCCGGTCGAGACGCCGTACACGGGCTCGGGCTTGGCCGCGAGCGCGTCGACGATCTCGCGGGAGGCGGCGAGCGCCGTCAGCGCCTCGTCGGAGAGTTCGATCCGTGCGTTGCCGCGCGCGACGGCGATGACGTCCGCCGCGGTCGTCCCGGAGGTCCCAAGGGCCACGGTGCCCACGCTGTGCATATCCATATTCAGCAGCGTACGGACTGAATCGCCAGGTGTCACGGGTGGAGTCGGTTCGGGCCTCTTACCGGCCTCGCACCCGGGCCCGCGCCGCACTCAGCCGGGCCCGCGCCGGTCCGCCGGACGCGTCCCCCGCCCCCGGAACTTCCGCCGCTCCCCCGCCGCGGACGCCCCCTCGGGCGCGTCCGCGAGGCGGATCACCGGGTCGTCCACTCCCTCGCGCCCCGCCACCACCGGCTTCGCCGCGCGCGCCGCCTTCGCGCGGTACTGCGCCGCGTCGGCGAGGCGGAAGAGGCGGCGGGCCGAGCGCACCGGACCGATCGGGTCCCCGGTCGAGGCGACACCGCACGCCACGCCGTCCCCGAGCTCCAACTCCGCGGCCCGTACGCAGAGTTCGTCGGCGACCCGCACCACCTCGTCGGCGGTGGGACCCACACAGAGGAGGCTGAACTCGTCGCCGCCGAGCCGCGCCGCCAGCGTCCCCGGCAGCATCGCGCCGCAGAGCGAGAGGACCGAGCCGAAGCGCTCGAGGAGCCGGTCGCCGACGGCGTGGCCCTGGGTGTCGTTGACCCGCTTGAGCCCGTTCACGTCGCAGACGACGAGGCTGACGACGGTCCCCGCGGCGAGGTGCCGCTCCACCGCCTCGTCGAGCCCGAGGTCGACCGCGCGGCGGTTGGCGAGCCCCGTCAGGGCGTCCGTGAAGGCCAGCCGACGGGCCTCCTCCAGACGCTCGGTCTGCGCGATACCGGCGGCCACCACCGCCGCGAGGACCGTCGCGAGGTCGGCGTCGGCCCGGCCGAAGACCGGGGCACCCGGCGAGCGCGCCACGTACAGCTCGCCCCACGCGCGCCCGTGCAGCACGATCGGGGCGATCACGCAGCAGCCGCGGCCCCGGCGGCGCAGCGCGGCCACCCGCTGGTGGCAGTACCCGGCCTCGCGGGCGCCCGCGGGACCCTCGGCCGTCTCGACCCAGGCGTGCGGCTCGCCGCCGCCCGCCCAGTGCTCGTGCAGGAACTCGGTGATCTCTGGGAACTGGTGCACGGGGTATGCCTCGTTCTCCGGGAACTCCTCCTCGCCCAGGGCCCGTTCGCCCGCGTTCACCAGGACCCGCAGCCGCCCCATGTCCCGCTCCCACACGGACAGCGCGGCGAAATCGCCGTCCAGGGCGCGGCAGACACCGACGGCGGCGGCCCGCCAGGACTCGCGCGGTGTGTGCGCGGCGGCCATTCCCTGCGCCAGCTCCACCACGGCCCGCAGCCGGACATCCTCTCCCATTTCCCCAGATTATGGGGTGTACGGAGTTTTAGAACCTCGAGGCGGCGTCACACCCGCTCCGTACCGGCGCTCCCCGTCTACTCGCCGGGCCACTGCGGCGCGCGCTTCTCGTTGAACGCCGCGACGCCCTCCGCCCGGTCCGCCGAGAACGCCACCGTGCGCCACGCCGCGTCCTCGACCTCCAGACCGGCCCGCAGGTCGAGGCCGTGTCCCAGGCGCAGGGCGCGCTTGGCCGCGCGCAGGCCGACGGGCGAGTTGGCCGCGATGCGGGCGCCGAGCGCGAGCGCCTCCGTACGGGCCTCGCCTTCCCCGACGAGGAGGTCGACCAGGCCCAACTCCCGTGCCTCCGCGGCCTCCACGCGGCGCGCGGAGAAGATCAGCTCGGCGGCGCGGGCCGCACCCACCCGGCGCGGCAGGAGCTGTGTGCCGCCGCCGCCGGGGATGACGCCGACGGAGACCTCGGGGAGGCCGACGACCGCGGTCGGGTCGGCGACGATCATGTCGCAGGCGAGGGCGAGCTCGAAGCCGCCCCCGAGCGCGAAGCCGTGCACGGCGGCGACGGTCGGCATGGGCAGGTCGAGGACGCCGGTGTAGGAGGCGCGCGTGGTGGGGCGCTGGCGGCGCAGCTCGGCGTCGCCGAAGGAGTTGCGCTCCTTCAGGTCGGCGCCGACGCAGAAGGCCCGCTCGTGGGTGGAGGTCAGGACGACCACGCGGGCGTCCCCGTCCTCGGCGAGGGCGGCGCAGGCGGCGGCGATGGAGCGGGCCATGTCCGTGGAGACGGCGTTCATCGCCTTGGGCCGGTCGAGGACGAGCTCGACGACGTGGCCGTGCCGCCTGACCGCCACGTACTCCCCGTACCGCTGCTCGTCGCCCATGACGCTCCTCCACCTCCGGTTAACGACCGTTACCCGGGGATCATGTCAGCCGGGCCCCGGCTCGGGAAGGGGTCAGCCCCGGCGTCAGCCCCGGCGGGCCAGCAGCCACGGTTCGACGACACCGAGGCCGCGCACGGGGCGCTGCCACATCGGCTGGAGCGCGAAACGGTAGGAGGGCGGCTCCTCGCCCTCCTTCTCCGCCCGGGCGGCCTCCTCCGCGGCGTCCGCCTCGGACGCGGGGGCCTCACCCGTCCGCTTCAGCTCCTCCGCGAGGGCGCCGTCGACGAGGACGGCGTCCCGTGGCGCTATCGACGTGAGGCGGCTCGCGAGGTTCACGGTCGTACCGAAGACGTCGCCCATGCGGGTCGTCACGGTGCCGAAGGCGATGCCGACGCGGAGCTCCGGCATGGTCTCGTCGTTGGCCATGGTCTCGATGAGCCGCAGCGCGATCTCCGCGGCGACGCCCGCGTCGTCGGCGGCGTAGAGCACCTCGTCCCCGAGGGTCTTGATCAGCCGCCCGCCGTGCGCGGCGACCAGGTCGGCGGCGGTGGTCTCGAAGGCCTCGACGAGTTCGCCGAGCTCCTCCTCCTCCATCCGGCGCGTCAGCCGCGTGAACCCGACCAGGTCGGCGAAGCCGACGGCGAGCCGCCGGTCGACCATCTCCTCGTCGTCCGCGGCCTGCACCACCCGGCCGGTGGCGGCGGCGAGCTGGCGCCGCCAGACGTAGACGAGGAACTCCTCCAGCTCGGGCAGGAGCAGCTCGATCAGCGGATACGTGACCTCGGTGCGGGTCATGCCGGGCTCGGGCGGCTCGGTGAGCCCCTCCAGGAAGGAGTCGATCTGCCACTCGGCGAGCCGCGCCGTGGTCTGCCCCGTGGACCGCGCCACCTGCACGGCCATCGCCTCGCTGAGCAGGCCCGCCTCGACGAGACCGGCGAGCCGGCGCAGGGCGAGGACGTCCGCCTCGGTCAGCGCCTTGGCCTGGCCGATGTCGGGAAAGCCCATGGCCCGCCAGAAGCGGGACGCCAGCTCCATCGAGACGCCCGCGCTGCGGGCCGCCTGGAACGGCGTGTACCGGCGGTCGGCGCCGAGGATGAGCTGTTCGAGGCGCAGGGCCAGCGGGTCCTTCTCCGCCTCGCCCTCGCCCCTGTCGTCCACATCGGGCACCTCGGGCACCCCGGAGACGTCCGGCACCGCACCCTCCGCCCCGCCGTCACGGGCGGCCACGGGCCCACCGGTACGGCCGGACCCGCCGTCGGAGGCGGGGTGCCCACCCTCGCCGGAGCCCGTGTCGTCGACGGTCACGCCTGCTGCCCTTCCGATCTGCCGCGGTCAGGTATCGACCGGCGCCAACTTTACGGCAGGTGTGCCGCAGCTCACTCCCGACTCCCACGACCGGCTTATTGACCCGACCAGAAGTCCGTGGGTCACCCGGACATCCCGGGCCTCACTCCACCCCCCTCAAATGCACGATGTCCCCCGCCCCCACCGGCTCTTGCACGCCCTCCGCCGTGGCGAGAACCAGGCGGCCGTCACCGTCCACGGCGACCGCCTCGCCGACGATCGCGCGGTCGCCGGGGAGCTCCGCCCGGACGCGGCGGCCGAGCGTGGCGCAGCCGGCGGCGTAGGTCTCCTGGAGCCGGGACGCCGCGGGGTCGCCGTCCGCGTCGCGCCACTCCCCGTACCACTGCTCCAGGGAGCGCAGGACGGCCCGCAGCAGCGGGTCACGGTCCGTGGTGCCCGCGCCCGCCAGGGCGAGGGAGCCCGCCGTGGGCACCGGCAGCTCGTCCTCGCGGAGCGTGACGTTGATGCCGACGCCGACGACGACGCCCCCGCCGGAAGCCGACCCCGCCCGCTCCACGAGGATGCCGCCGGCCTTGCGCTCCTCGTCACCCACGGTCACCAGGAGGTCGTTGGGCCACTTGAGCGCGGTGTCCACACGGGCCACCCGGGAGAGCCCCGTGGCGACGGCGACACCGGTGAGCAGCGGCAGCCAGCCCCACCGCTCGACCGGCACGTCGTCGGGCTTGAGCAGGACGGAGAAGAAGAGGCCCGAGCGGGCGGGCGCGGACCACCGGCGGTCGAGACGCCCGCGGGCCGCGCTCTGCTCCTCCGCGACGAGCACCGCGCCCTCGGGCAGCTCGTCGGCGCGCGCCGCGAGGTCGGAGTTGGTGGAGCCGGTGGCGGCCACCACGTCCAGGGAGGACCACAGACCGCCGTCCCGCAGCAGCGTCCGCCGCAGCGATGCGGCACCGAGCGGCGGCCTGTCGAGGTCGGACCAGCGATTGTCTTCAGCATCTGGCGGCGTCATGCAAGCCACCTTAGGTGTGGTAAACGCCGCACTGCCGAACGGTATCGGCGCCGATACGCTACGGGTCAGTAGCCAGCCGCACCGCCGTTAGACAAGCCCCTTTGAGCAGGCAGGGAGCCGCATCCCGATGTCCGAGCCGGAAGAGCCCAACGTGCCCGCGTCAGACCGCAGCGCCGACCACGGCGCCATCGACATCCATACGACCGCGGGAAAGCTCGCCGATTTGCAGCGCCGCATCGAGGAGGCCAAGCACGCGGGTTCGGCCCGCGCGGTCGAGAAGCAGCACGCCAAAGGGAAGCTGACGGCCCGCGAGCGGATTGAACTCCTGCTCGACGAGGGCTCCTTCGTGGAGCTCGACGAGTTCGCGCAGCACCGTTCGACCAACTTCGGCCTGGAGAAGAACCGGCCGTACGGCGACGGCGTGGTGACCGGCTACGGCACGGTCGACGGCCGCCCCGTCGCCGTGTTCTCGCAGGACTTCACCGTCTTCGGCGGCGCGCTCGGCGAGGTCTTCGGCCAGAAGATCGTCAAGGTCATGGACTTCGCGCTGAAGACCGGCTGTCCGGTCGTCGGCATCAACGACTCCGGCGGCGCCCGCATCCAGGAGGGCGTCATGGCCCTCGGGATGTACGGGGAGATCTTCCGCCGCAACACCCACGCGTCCGGCGTGATCCCGCAGATCTCGCTCGTCGTCGGGCCGTGCGCGGGCGGGGCCGTCTACTCCCCCGCCATCACCGACTTCACGGTCATGGTCGACCAGACCTCGCACATGTTCATCACCGGGCCGGACGTCATCAAGACGGTCACCGGCGAGGACGTCGGCTTCGAGGAGCTCGGCGGCGCCCGTACCCACAACAGCACCTCCGGTGTCGCGCACCACATGGCGGGCGACGAGAAGGACGCCATCGAGTACGTCAAGTCCCTTCTCTCCTACCTGCCTTCGAACAACCTCAGCGAGCCGCCCGCCTTCCCCGAGGAGGCCGACCTCGCGCCCACGGACGAGGACCTGGCGCTCGACACGCTGATCCCGGACAGCGCCAACCAGCCGTACGACATGCACGGCGTCATCGAGCACGTCCTGGACGACGCCGAATTCTTCGAGACGCAGCCGCTGTTCGCGCCGAACATCCTCACCGGCTTCGGCCGGATCGAGGGCCGCCCGGTGGGCATCGTCGCCAACCAGCCGACGCAGTTCGCCGGCTGCCTGAACATCGACGCCTCCGAGAAGGGCGCCCGCTTCGTCCGCACCTGCGACGCGTTCAACGTCCCGGTCATCACCTTCGTCGACGTGCCGGGCTTCCTGCCGGGCGTCGAGCAGGAGCACACGGGCATCATCCGGCGCGGCGCGAAGCTCATCTACGCGTACGCGGAGGCCACCGTCCCGCTGATCACGGTCATCACGCGCAAGGCCTTCGGCGGCGCGTACGACGTGATGGGCTCCAAGCACCTGGGCGCCGACCTGAACCTCGCCTGGCCGACCGCGCAGATCGCGGTCATGGGCGCGCAGGGCGCGGTCAACATCCTGCACCGCCGCACGATCGCCGAGGCCGGGGACGACGTCGAGGAGGTCAGGACGCGGCTCATCCAGGAGTACGAGGACGCGCTGCTCAACCCGTACACGGCGGCCGAGCGCGGCTACGTGGACGCGGTGATCATGCCGTCGGAGACCCGGTCGCACCTGGTGCGGGGCCTGCGTCAGCTGCGCACCAAGCGGGAATCCCTCCCTCCGAAGAAGCACGGCAACATCCCCCTCTAGTCCCTCAGGGAGGGCTCATGATCAAGGTCGTACGGGGCAACCCGACCCCGGAGGAGCTGGCCGCCGCCCTGGCGGTGGTCCAGGCGCGCGCCGCGGCCCTGGCCGACGGGCCGGCGGGCGCGCCCGCGCTGCCCGACTCCTGGGCCGACCCCGCGCGCGTGGCCCGCCACCGGCTCCCGGCGCCCTCGCCCACGGCGTGGGGCCGTACCTACTGGCCCGGCTAGGACACTCGGGCCGGGGAACTTGAGTACGCGTACTCAGGTGTCCCGGCCCGTCCGGTCGCACCATCGATTGCATGCTGTGGTCGGACCCCGAGGACAAGCCTCCCAAGGACATGCGGGACCTGCAGGCGAAGATGCGCCGCGCGGGCCTCGTGCTCGCCCTGGCCATGGTCGTGGCGATGTTCGTGCTGGGCATCCACTGAGCGCCCCGCCGCCTCATCGCCCCGCACAGCGCCTACGCTGACCCGCATGAGTGATCAGCCCCGCCGTCTCGTCCTCGCCTCCCAGTCGCCCGCCCGGCTCGGCCTGCTCCGGCAGGCGGGCCTCGCGCCCGAGGTGATCGTCAGCGGCGTCGACGAGGACAAGGTGTCCGCGCCCACGCCCGCCGAGCTCGCCCTCGCCCTGGCCGAGGCCAAGGCCTCCGTGGTCGCCGCGCGGCCGGAGGCCAAGGGCGCGCTGGTCGTGGGCTGCGACTCGGTCCTCGAACTGGACGACCGGGCGCTCGGCAAGCCGACCGACGCCGAGGAGGCCACCGCCCGCTGGAAGTCCATGCGCGGCCGTGCGGGCGTACTGCAGACGGGCCACTGCGTCTACGACACCGCCTCCGGGCGGTACGCGTCGGCGACGGCGTCGACCGTGGTCCGGTTCGGCGAACCGTCCGACGACGAGATCGCCGCGTACGTCGCGAGCGGCGAACCGCTGCACGTGGCCGGGGCGTTCACGCTCGACGGCCGCTCGGCGCCGTTCATCGAGGGCATCGAGGGCGACCACGGCAACGTCATCGGCCTCTCGCTCCCGCTGCTGCGCCGCCTCCTGGGCGAACTGGGCGTGGGCATCACGGAGTTGTGGCAGCGGTAGGCGACCGGGCCGCGTGCGGCGGCCCGGCCGGGCCGCGCGAAACGGCCCGGGCGGCTCAGGCGGGCTGCGGGGCGCCGTTCTCGGGCACCCCCTCACCCTCCGCGGCACCGTCCCGTTGCGCCTTCTTCTCGTACGCCACCAGCGGCAGCACGATCAGGCCGAGCGCGACCATCATGAAGACGAACGCGGCCCAGCCCACCAGGCCGACGCAGAAGGCGCCGAGCAGGCCGTGCACGACGGCGCAGCTGATCAGGAGCAGCCGCCCGAAGGTGCCGGGCGCGCGGTCGCGGGCGGCGGTGCGGGCCAGGGTGACGGCGCACAGCGCGAGGTAGCCGCCGAAGAGGAGGCCGGCGATCCAGGTCGAGACGGTCATCGCGTGCGGGTCGAGGCCCGCGAGGGACATGTCCTGCTTGTCGACGACGAGGCCGAGGAACCAGTTGAGGAGCGCGATCCCGACCGCCTCCGCGAGAAGAACGATCGCGCCCAGCCAGGCCACCGGTCTGCGCGCCACGGCGCCCCACCCACTCTCCGCTGCTGTTACCCCAAGTACGTTCGAGCCACGGTGAACGCTACTAACGGGTAAACCCCGGGACAAGAGCTGTGCCGCAGGCAAAGAATCGTTGAGCCATTCGTAGGGACTCCACAAAGAAAGCCGTGCCGCCGCAGCACGGACACACAGAGACCTTGACCACACCGGCGGGCTACGCTGCCGTGGAGAGACCCCGTCTACTCCGGTACGACAAGGGATTTCGCGGACCTAGCCGGCCTCGAGTAACACTCCGTGTGGGCAAGCTCACCATTGGGGACGGGTCGTAAGCCCGTGTCGGCAGTCCCTAAACTCGGCTTGTTTCAAGGAGGGAGCCATCGTGCGCAAGGTGCTCATCGCCAACCGTGGCGAAATCGCTGTCCGCGTTGCTCGGGCATGCCGGGACGCAGGGATCGCGAGCGTAGCCGTCTACGCAGACCCGGACCGGGACGCTCTGCATGTACGGGCAGCCGATGAGGCGTTCGCGCTGGGCGGTGACACTCCGGCCACCAGCTACCTGGACATCTCCAAGGTGCTGGCCGCGGCCAAGGACGCGGGGGCGGATGCCATCCACCCCGGCTACGGCTTCCTTTCGGAGAACGCCGACTTCGCGCAGGCCGTCATCGACGCGGGCCTGAACTGGATCGGCCCGCCGCCGCAGGCCATCCGCGACCTGGGTGACAAGGTCGCCGCGCGGCACATCGCGCAGCGCGCCGGCGCCCCGCTGGTCGCCGGTACCCCCGACCCCGTGTCGGGCGCCGACGAGGTGGTGGCCTTCGCCGAGGCGAACGGCCTGCCCATCGCCATCAAGGCCGCCTTCGGCGGTGGCGGGCGCGGCCTGAAGGTCGCCCGCACCCTCGAAGAGGTCCCCGAGCTGTACGACTCCGCGGTCCGCGAGGCCGTGGCGGCCTTCGGCCGGGGCGAGTGCTTCGTCGAGCGCTACCTCGACAAGCCCCGGCACGTGGAGACCCAGTGCCTGGCGGACAAGCACGGCAACGTGGTCGTCGTCTCGACCCGTGACTGCTCGCTGCAGCGCCGCCACCAGAAGCTCGTCGAGGAGGCGCCCGCGCCGTTCCTGACGCCCGAGCAGAACGCCGAGCTGTACGCCGCGTCGAAGGCCATCCTCAAGGAGGCCGGCTACGTGGGCGCGGGCACCGTCGAGTTCCTCGTCGGCGTCGACGGCACGATCTCCTTCCTGGAGGTCAACACCCGTCTGCAGGTGGAGCACCCGGTCACCGAAGAGGTCGCGGGCATCGACCTGGTCCGCGAGATGTTCCGCATCGCCGACGGCGAGGAGCTCGGCTACGGAGACCCCGAGCTGCGCGGTCACTCCTTCGAGTTCCGCATCAACGGCGAGGACCCGGGCCGCGGCTTCCTGCCCGCGCCCGGCACCGTCACCACGTTCGCGCCGCCGAGCGGCCCCGGCGTCCGCCTGGACGCGGGCGTGGAGTCCGGCTCGGTCATCGGCCCGGCCTGGGACTCGCTCCTGGCCAAGCTGATCGTCAGCGGCGCGACGCGCGAGCAGGCGCTGCAGCGTGCCGCCCGCGCGCTGGACGAGTTCACCGTGGAGGGCATGGCCACCGCCATCCCCTTCCACCGTGCCGTCGTCAGGGACCCGGCGTTCGCGCCGGAGCTGACCGGCTCCAGCGACCCGTTCACGGTCCACACCCGGTGGATCGAGACGGAGTTCGTCAACGAGATCCCGCCGTTCACGGCCGCCTCGGACACCGAGACGGACGAGGAGCCGGGCCGCGAGACGGTCGTCGTCGAGGTGGGCGGCAAGCGCCTGGAGGTCTCGCTGCCGTCCTCGCTCGGCATGACCATCGCGCGCACCGCGGCGGCGGGCGGCGCCCGCCCCAAGCGCCGCGCGGCCAAGAAGTCCGGCCCGGCCGCCTCCGGTGACACCCTCGCCTCGCCCATGCAGGGCACGATCGTCAAGGTCGCGGTCGAGGAGGGCCAGGAGGTCAACGAGGGCGACCTGATCGTCGTCCTGGAGGCCATGAAGATGGAACAGCCCCTGAACGCGCACCGCTCGGGCACCATCAAGGGCCTCACCGCGGAGGTGGGCGCGAGCCTGACCTCCGGTGCGGTGATCTGCGAGATCAAGGACTGACGGTCGACGTCTCGAGGTCTCCCGGGGCTCCGCCCCGGACCCCGCTCCGCCATCGCCGGAGGGGCTGATTTCTCAGCCCCTCCGGGTGATTTTCCGCCCGTCCGGCGCGCAACCGGCCCGCTCCCGCCCCGCGTCCTCCCCCTCGTAGAGCCGAAGACCACGGGGGGACTTCAGTGAAACGCACGGGGGACATGTTCGGGCTGCTCGCCGCGGCGGGCGCCATCGGCGCGGGCGGCTGGCTCGCCGCGACCGCCGACGCAGGGCAGCGCTACGAGGCGGGACTCGTCCTGGGCCTCGCCGCGGGCCTCTCCGTGGCGCTCCTGCGCCGCTTCACGCACCTGCCGATGGGCAGGCGCCGCCCCTACACCTTCGCCCTGCCGCTGCCCGCGCCCGACTGGCGCGCACCGCTGCCGGACCCGGGGTGCGACCCCGAGGCGCTGCGCCCGGAGGCCGAGCGGCGCGCGGAGCTCCTCAGCGACGCGGCCGCGCTCGGCGACACCCTGCACCACACCTGCGCGCTCTCGGAGCAACTGCGCACCGAGCTGGCCTCGTTCGCCGTCACGGCGGCCATCCAGGCGAGCAACTCGGTGATCCGCCCGGCCTGCGACGGACCGCTGAGCCCGGACCCCGCCTACGACTCCGCGTACGCCCTGGGGGAGCTCGTGGCGGCGGTCGAGTTCAGCCGCGTCGGGATGCGCGCCCTGGCGGCCCTGGTGACGGAGCAGCCGCTGCGGCCCGACCCGCCCTGCTACTTCAACCCGCTGCACGAGCGCGGGCACGCGCGCGTGGCGCCGCCGGACGTCCCGGGCATCCCGGAGGGCGTCGAGGAGATCGCCGCCTGCCACGCGTGCGCCCGGCGGCCCGCACCGCTCCTGGTGCCGTCGGCGGCGGGCCCGGTGCCGTACTACGAGAGCGACGCCGTCGACGTGCGCTGGCGGCTGCTCGGCTACGGCGCGGTGGTGCCGGACAACGGCGCCACGATGATCGAGACGGCCCGCGACGGCTTCCACGGCCCCGCGAGGAACACCAGCGGGGCCGGTAGCGCCAGTACATCCGGTACCGCCACTACATCCGGTAGCGCCACCACACCCGGCAGCGCCGCCAAACCCCGGCACACCACCAAAAAGCTCCACACGAAGGCGAGTTGATGATCATGAGCGAGTTGGCCGCGGGAGTGCTGAGCGGCGCGCTCATCGGCACCTGTGTCACGTATCCGCTGGTCCTGTGGCTGACCCGGAACCTGCGCGGCGGCGCCCTGCCCCCGCACCGGCGCGAGCGCAGGGCCAGGGCCGAGCTGGACGCGTTCTTCCCCCGCGGGGAGCCCTGACCGCACCCGTCCGCCCGCCGCCCTCCGAGGAGGCCGCGCGGTCAGTGGCATCCTTGAGGTACGCGTACGTTCACGAAGGGTGCGGGGATGACGACCGGCATGGGCCAGCAGGCGAGAGCGCCGCAGCAGACGGCACAGTCGGCGCGGGCCATGCGGGCCGATGCCCGCCGCAATTACGACCGGCTCCTCGCCGAGGCACGCTCCGCCTTCGCCGAGCACGGCACGGGCACCTCCCTGGAGGACGTGGCGCGCCGGGCGGGCGTCGGCATCGGCACCCTCTACCGGCACTTCCCCAACCGGCACGCGCTGATGAGCGCGGTGTGGGAGGACGCGGTGAGCGATCTGCTCGCGCGTTCGCACGCTCTGCTCGACGACCCGCAGCCCTGCGCCGCACTGGTGGCGTGGCTGCGCGCCATCATCACTCATGCGGGTGAGTATCGCGGCCTGTCGAGCGCCCTCATGTCGGCGTCGCACGACGACACTTCGGCGCTCGCGCGGTGCAGCAAGCCCATGCGCGAGGCGGGCTCGGCGCTCCTGGCCCGCGCCCAGGAGGCAGGGGCCGTGCGCCCCGACGTCTCCATCTCCGACCTGCTCCAGCTGACCAACGCGATCTCGCTGGCGGCCGAAGAGACCCCGGACGATCCGGAGTTGGCCGACCGCCTGCTCACGCTGACCCTGCGGGGCCTGAAGGCGGACGGGCAGGCGGCGGCGTAACACGACTCGCCACACCGTCACGGCGTCACACCGTCACGTCGTCGCACCCTCACCGCCATCGCTATCGCCACCGCCCCACCACCCGCCGTCCGGCCGGGATGTGACCCGTGCCTTCAGCGACGGCGCAGGTCGGCGACGCGCGCGGCACGCTCCCCGGGCGGCTGCTCCCCGAGGACGGCGCTCCGCAGCTGCTGGCCCGGTCCCGCCCCGTGGTTGCGGCGCTGCCCCGGCAGGGGCACGTCCCGGCGCTGCTGACGACCTTTCTGGACGGCATCGGCACCGGGCCCCGCGCTGGGGCCCGCGGCACCGCCCGCCACCGCGATCTGCACGCCCTGATCGGCCAGGGCCTGCAGTTCCGTGGCCGCGCGGTCGTCGTGCCCCGGCGGCTCGTCGGTGACCAGGCGCGTGATGACGTCCGTCGGCACCGTCTGGAACATCGTGTCGGTGCCGAGCTTGGTGTGGTCCGCGAGGACCACGACCTCGGCCGCCGCCTGGACCAGCGCGCGGTCCACGCTCGCGGAGAGCATGTTGGACGTGGAGAGCCCGCGCTCCGCGGTCAGACCACTGCCCGACAGGAAGGCCCGCGTCACCCGCAGCCCCTGGAGGGACTGCTCGGCGCCGCTGCCCACGAGCGCGTAGTTCGAGCCGCGCAGGGTGCCGCCGGTCATGACGACTTCGACCCGGTTGGCATGGGCCAACGCCTGCGCCACCAGAAGGGAGTTGGTGACGACGGTCAGGCCGGGCACCCGCGCGAGCCGTCGGGCCAGCTCCTGCGTGGTCGTACCCGCCCCGACGACGATGGCTTCGCCCTCTTCGACGAGGCCCGCCGCGAGATCGGCGATGGCCGTCTTCTCGGCGGTCGCGAGATGTGATTTCTGCGGAAAGCCGGACTCCCGCGTGAATCCGCCCGGCAATACCGCACCGCCATGTCGGCGGTCGAGGAGTCCTTCTGCCTCCAGCGCGCGCACGTCCCGCCGTACGGTCACTTCGGAGGTCTGGACGACGCGGGCGAGCTCACGGAGCGATACCGCCCCGTTGGCCCGCACCATTTCGAGGATCAATTGGCGACGTTCTGCAGCGAACACGAAACTGACAGTAACCCCAACGACCGTCTGCTTTCAGCAGTTTGCGCCGAATTACAGAAGTTGTTCGCACGACAGGGTGGGAAGTGGTATAGGTGCTTACGCCCAACGCCTATGCCGCGCGAATGGGCGGCAACACTCCGTGACCTGCAAAGAGTTGTTTCGGGCCGCCGCGAGGATCAGGCCTCGCCCGCCGTCTTCCGCGTGTGGAGCTGGCGCGCCACCTCGGCGATCGACCCCGAAAGCGATGGGTACACGGTGAACGCATTCGCGATCTGCTCGACCGTCAGATTGTTGTCGACCGCGATCGAGATGGGATGGATCAGTTCCGAGGCGCGCGGTGCGACGACCACACCGCCGACCACGATTCCGGTGCCCGGGCGGCAGAAGATCTTGACGAAACCGTCGCGGATGCCCTGCATCTTCGCGCGCGGATTGCGCAGCAGAGGGAGCTTCACGACTCGGGCGTCGATCTTGCCCGCGTCCACGTCGGACTGGCTGTAACCGACGGTCGCGATCTCCGGGTCGGTGAAGACGTTCGCGGAGACGGCCTTCAGGTTCAGCGGCTGCACCGCGTCGCCCAGGAAGTGGTACATCGCGATGCGCCCCTGCATGGCGGCGACGGAGGCGAGCGCGAAGATGCCGGTCACGTCACCCGCGGCGTACACACCGGGGGCGGAGGTCCGCGAGACCTTGTCGGTCCAGATGTGGCCCGAGTCCTTCAGCTTGACCCCGGCCTCCTCCAGGCCCATGCCGCTGCTGTTCGGGATGGCGCCGACGGCCATCAGGCAGTGCGTGCCGGAGATGACGCGGCCGTCGTCGAGCGTGACCTCGACCCGGTCCCCGACCCGCTTGGCGGAGGCGGCGCGGGAGCGGGACATGACGTTCATGCCGCGGCGGCGGAAGACGTCCTCCAGGACGGCGGCGGCGTCCGGGTCCTCGCCCGGCAGCACGCGGTCACGGCTGGAGACGAGCGTGACGTTGGACCCGAGGGCCTGGTAGGCCCCGGCGAACTCGGCGCCCGTCACACCCGAACCGACGACGATGAGCTCCGCGGGCAGCTCGTCCAGGTCGTACACCTGGGTCCAGTTCAGGATCCGCTCGCCGTCGGGCTGGGCGTCCGGGACCTCGCGCGGGTGCCCGCCGGTGGCGAGCAGCACCGCGTCGGCGACGAGGGTCTCCTCGCTGCCGTCGGCGGCGCGCACCACGACCTTCCGCGAGCCGTCGGTGTCCTGCTGGCCCTCCAGACGGCCGCGGCCGCGCAGTACGCGCGCGCCCGCACGCGTGACGGAGGCGGTGATGTCGTGGGACTGCGCGAGCGCGAGCCGCTTCACACGGCGGTTGACCTTGCCCAGGTCGACGCCGACCACGCGCGCGGGGGTGTCGATGTGCGGGGTGTCGTCCGCGACGATGATCCCCAGCTCCTCGTACGAGGAGTCGAAGGTGGTCATCACCTCGGCCGTGGCGATCAGAGTCTTGGACGGCACGCAGTCGGTGAGCACCGACGCCCCGCCCAGACCGTCGCAGTCGACGACGGTCACCTCCGCGCCGAGCTGGGCGGCCACAAGAGCCGCCTCGTATCCGCCGGGTCCGCCGCCAATGATCACGATCCGAGTCACGTACTCCATTGTCCCGCACGCTTCAAGGTGCTTACGCGCCGGGGCCCTCCGTCCGTGGAACGACCCCCGTCCGGGCGGTCCTCCCGCTACGGGAGGGGCGTACGTGATTGCTGCCGTACCCTCGACCACATGTCGCTCTACGCCGCGTACGCCGGCAATCTGGATCCGCGGCTCATGTCACGCCGCGCCCCGCACTCACCGCTGCGCGCGACCGGCTGGCTGACCGGCTGGCGGCTCACGTTCGGCGGGGAGCACATGGGCTGGGAAGGCGCGCTCGCCACCCTCGTCGAGGCCCCGCGCTCCCAGGTCTTCGTCACGCTCTACGACATCGCTCCCATGGACGAGGACTCCATGGACCGGTGGGAGGGCGTGGGCCTGGACATCTACCGGCGCATGCGGGTCCGCGTCCACACGCTGGAGGGCGAGGAACCCGCGTGGGTGTACGTCCTGAACGGATACGAGGGCGGGCTGCCCTCCGCGCGGTACCTGGGCGAGCTCGCGGACGCGGCGGAATCGGCGGGCGCCCCTCACGACTACGTGATGGAACTGCGCAAGCGCCCCTGCTAGCCGCACCGGTCCCGGACACCGTGCGGCGGCCTCGTCGGAAACGACAAGACAACGATCGCAATCCCGTAAGCATCGTCATCTACGCGCGTAGGCCATGAGCGGCTACTCTCGTCCGCGTGAACGCTTCAGTTATTCCGGACCACATCCAGGGCGACCCCTACGCCGCCGCCGCCGACGCCGCCGCGCGCCTGCGTGAGCTGACGGGCGCCGAGACCCACGACGTCGCCCTCGTGATGGGCTCCGGCTGGGCGCCCGCCGTCGACGCGCTCGGCGAGCCCGATGCCGAGTTCCCCGTCACCGAGCTGCCCGGCTTCCCGCCGCCGGCCGTCGAGGGCCACGGGGGCCGCATCCGCTCCTTCAAGGTCGGCGACAAGCGCGCGCTGGTCTTCCTGGGCCGCACCCACTACTACGAGGGCCGCGGGGTCGCCGCCGTCGCCCACGGTGTCCGCACCGCGGTGGCCGCCGGCTGCAAGACCATCGTCCTGACCAACGGCTGCGGCGGCCTGCGCGAGGGCATGCGCCCCGGCCAGCCGGTGCTGATCAGCGACCACCTCAACCTGACGGCGACGTCCCCGATCGTCGGCGCGAACTTCGTCGACCTCACGGACCTGTACTCGCCGCGGCTGCGCACCCTCTGCAAGGAGATCGACCCCTCCCTCGAAGAGGGCGTCTACGCGCAGTTCCCCGGCCCGCACTACGAGACGCCCGCCGAGATCCGCATGGCCCGCACGATCGGCGCGGACCTGGTCGGCATGTCGACCGTCCTGGAGGCCATCGCCGCGCGCGAGGCGGGTGCGGAGGTCCTCGGCATCTCCCTCGTCACGAACCTGGCCGCGGGCATGACCGGCGAGCCCCTCAACCACGAGGAAGTCCTCCAGGCGGGCCGCGACAGCGCGACGCGCATGGGCGAGCTGCTCGGCAAGGTCCTGGGCCGCATCTAGGCGCTGCGCGGCGGGGGCGGGTGAAGGGCTTCCCGCGCCCGCCGCCCCGCCGCGGTCGGACCCCGGTCCGCGCGCGGCCCGACCGCGCCAGTTCCCCGCGCCCCTGAAGCCCCGCCTCAGGGGCGCGTCTGCGCCGTCCCCTCCACGGCCGAACCCGGGGCGGACTTCCGGCCCACCCGGGTAAGCAGTACCCGTACCCGTACCTCCCCCAGCACCAGCGAGAGGCTGAAGAACCCGTGCAGGACACCGAACTCATCGCACGTGCCCAGGCCTGGCTGGCCGAGGACCCGGACCCCGAGACCCGCGAAGAGCTGGCCAAGCTCATCGACGCCGAGGACACCGCCGAACTGACCGCCCGCTTCGCCGGCACCCTCCAGTTCGGCACCGCCGGCCTGCGCGGCGAACTCGGCGCGGGCCCCATGCGCATGAACCGCTCCGTGGTCATCCGCGCCGCCGCGGGCCTCGCCGCGTACCTCAAGGCGAAGGGGCAGACCGAGGGCCTGGTCGTCGTCGGCTACGACGCCCGCCACAAGTCCGCCGACTTCGCCCGCGACACGGCCGCCGTCATGACCGGCGCCGGTCTCCGCGCGGCCGTCCTCCCCCGCCCCCTGCCGACCCCCGTGCTCGCCTTCGCCATACGGCACCTCGGCGCGGTCGCGGGCGTGGAGGTCACGGCCAGCCACAACCCGCCGCGCGACAACGGCTACAAGGTGTACCTCGGCGACGGCTCCCAGATCGTGCCGCCCGCCGACGCGGAGATCGCCGCCGAGATCGACGCGATCGCGAGCCTCCACGACGTGCCGCGCCCCGAGACCGGCTGGGAAACCCTCTCCGACGACGTCCTCGCGGCCTACCTGGCCCGTACGGACGCCGTCCTGGCCCCGGACTCCCCGCGCACCGCACACGCCGTCTACACGGCCATGCACGGCGTCGGCAAGGAGACCCTCCTCGCCGCCTTCGCCCGGGCAGGGTTCCCCGCGCCCACGCTCGTCGCCGAGCAGGCCGAGCCGGACCCGGACTTCCCCACGGTCGCGTTCCCGAACCCGGAGGAGCCGGGCGCGATGGACCTGGCCTTCGCGACGGCGTCCCGCACCACGCCCGCCCCCGACCTGATCATCGCCAACGACCCGGACGCGGACCGCTGCGCGGCGGCCGTCAAGGACGGCGAAGGTGAGGGCGGCTGGCGGATGCTCCGCGGTGACGAGGTGGGCGCGCTGCTCGCCGCGCACCTGGTCGCCCGCGGCGCCCGCGGCACCTTCGCCGAGTCGATCGTCTCCTCCTCGCTGCTCGGCCGGATCGCCGGGAAGGCGGGCCTTCCATACGAGGAGACCCTGACCGGCTTCAAGTGGATCGCCCGCGTCGACGGCCTGCGCTACGGCTACGAAGAGGCGCTCGGCTACTGCGTGGACCCCGAGGGCGTCCGCGACAAGGACGGCATCACCGCCGCTCTCCTCCTCACGGAACTCGCGTCCGAGCTGAAGGAGCGGGGCCGTACGCTGCTCGACCTGCTCGACGACCTCGCCGTGGAGCACGGCCTGCACGCCACCGACCAGCTGTCGGTGCGCGTGGAGGACCTGTCGCTGATCGCCGACGCCATGCGCCGCCTGCGCGAGCAGCCGCCGACGGAGCTCGCGGGCCTGCCCGTGAGCAAGGCGGAGGACCTGACGCGGGGCACGGACGCCCTGCCGCCCACGGACGGCCTGCGCTACACGCTCGACGGCGCCCGGGTGATCGTGCGCCCGAGCGGCACGGAGCCGAAGCTCAAGTGCTACCTGGAGGTGGTGGTCCCGGTGGCCGCCAAGGCGGACCTCCCCGAGGCCCGCGCCGAGGCGGCCCGCACGCTCGCGACGATCAAGCGCGACCTGGCGGCCGCGGCGGGCATCTGACGGCCGCACCGCCCGCGGCTCCCCCCGGGGCCACCCGTGCGAGTGGTTCCGCTAGCGCAGCTGCCGCAGTGATCCGGTGCGCTGCCGGTCCCCCAGGAAGGGACGACCGGTAGCGCACGATCACGTTCCGGGGAGCTGCCGCAGTGCCGTACGGAATCTCCGAGTCCTCCACCGCCACCGCCGCCCCGTCCCGCGTACCCCCGTCCAGGAGCCCCGGCAGCGCCGCCCGCCCGCCCGCGGACTTCGGCGCTCGCGTGGTCCGGGCCCTGCGGCACGCCTCCCCCGCACTCCTCGCGTACGCCGCCGTGCGCGTCCTCGGCCTGCTCGTCCTCACCGAGTGGGCGCACCGGGAGCACCGCGGGGTCCGGCACCTGCTGATGCGGTCCTGGGACTGCGACTGGTACCTGAGGATCGCCGCGCACGGGTACGCGGACTCCCTCGGGACCCGGATCGACGCGAACAACCTGGCGTTCTTCCCGCTGCACCCGATGCTCGTCAGGGTGGTCGACACGCTCTTCCCGTGGCTGCCGCGCGGCGCGGCGGGCCTGGGCATCGCGCTGGTCTGCTCGTTCCTCGCGGCGTGGGGGATCTTCGTGGTGGGCGACCGGCTGTACGGCCGCCGGGCCGGGGTCGTCCTCGCGGTCCTCTGGGGCAGCCTGCCGGTCGCGCTCGTGCAGTGGATGGGCTACACGGAGTCGCTCTTCACGGCGCTGACCGCCTGGTCGCTGTACGCGGTGCTCACCGGCCGGTACGTGTGGGCGGGCTCTCTGGCCGCGCTCGCGGGGCTCACCCGCCCCACGGGGGTGGCGCTCGCCGCCGCGGTGTCCGTGACGGCGCTCCTGTCGCTGTGGGGCCGCTTCCCGGTGCCCCGCTCCGCCCACCCCCTGCGCCCCGTCCTCGGCGCCCTGCTCGCCCCGCTCGGCTGGCTCGCGTACGTCGCGTGGGTGGGCCTGCGCCTGGGCCGCTGGGACGGCTACTTCGCCGTGCAGAAGCTGTGGCGCAACGACTGGGACGGCGGTGTGGAGACGCTCCGCCGCATGCAGGGCGTGCTCGTCGTCGAGCGGCCGCCGCTCTTCCTGGCCGTGGTGACGGCGACGCTGCTGGGGGCGGTGGTCCTCTTCGCGCTCTGCGCGGGTGACCGCCAGCCGGTGCCGTTGCTGCTCTTCACCGGCCTGCTGCTGCTGATCGTGCTGGGCAGCAGCGGGGTCTACTTCCCGCGGGCCCGCTTCCTGCTGCCCGGTTTCCCGCTGCTGCTGCCGCTCGCCGTGCCGCTGGCGCGGGCGAGGACGCGGGTGACGGTGACGGTGCTGACGGCGGCGGCGCTCGGCTCGGCGGCGCTCGGCGGCCACATGCTCCTGGCGTGGCTGGGCCCGCCGTAGACCGGGCGGGAAGGCGCCCTCGTCAGGCCTGGCAGGTCAGGCCAGCGGGTCGGGTCAGGTCAGGCCAGCGGGTCAGGTCAGGTCACAGCCAGCAGCACCGCGAGCAGTACGGCGCCCGCGAGAGCCGGAGCGATGATCTCGTACGCCCAGCGCACCACGGGATCGCCCTGCGCGGACTCGGCGCTCGCCTGGCGCTCGGCCAGCTCGCGGAGGTCGTCCATGGCCTGGTCGCCCGCGGAGCGCGTGGACGGCGCGTTGGGGTCGAGGAAGGTGCGGCCCGTCGTCGGGTCACCGGCCGCGGCGGCCTGCGACTGCCTGCGCGCCGCCCGCTTGCGGCCGCGCAGCGAGACGGGGATCGCCCAGAGCTGGAACTTGGCGCCGGTGCCGGTCAGGACCTCGTTGGAGTACCCGGAGCGGAGCGTCGCGACGGACGCCCACGGCAGCGTGACGGTCCGGAACGGGTTGCGGATGCGGAGCCGGTCGTCGTTGGCGGACACGAGGGGCCGCACGGTGTACGCGATGACCAGCGGCACCGCGATCAGCAGCCCGGCGAGCGCGAGCCACGGGGTGCGGCCCTCACCGCGGGCGACGGCGTCGATGCCGAGCCAGGCGCCCAGGGCGAGCAGCAGGACGCCGCCGGCGATGCCGGCGGGGGACCGGAAGGTGCGGTCCTTGTACGCGGGCTCCGCCACGGGGTTCTGGGGGTCGCTCATACCCTGATTCTGCCTGACGCCCGCCCGGCCCCCCAGCGCCGGTACCCACCCGTTCCGGTAAGCACCCCCGCGACAGGCGCGCCCGCGCCACCCGTCCCTGGCCCGGAAGGGGGCCCCACCCCCACCCCTGTACAGCAGCTACGCGCGTAGATATGCTCCCCTCGTGACCATGCCCACTGCATTCGCTGACGTGACCGCGTCCGACAGCACGCTCCGCCGCTTCCTTCACGGGCTGCCCGGCGTCGACGCGGTCGGCCTGGAGGCGCGTGCCGCCTCGCTCGGTACCCGTTCGATCAAGACCACGGCCAAGGCGTACGCCATCGACCTGGCCATCTCGATGATCGACCTGACGACGCTCGAGGGCGCCGACACCCCCGGCAAGGTCCGGGCCCTCGGCGCGAAGGCCGTGCATCCGGACCCGACCGACCGCGGGACCCCGCGCACCGCGGCCGTCTGCGTCTATCCGGACATGGTCGCCACCGCCAAGGAGGCCGTCGCGGGCAGCGGCGTGAAGGTCGCCTCCGTGGCGACCGCCTTCCCCGCGGGCCGCGCGGCGATCGAGGTGAAGCTCGGCGACGTGCGCGAGGCCGTCGCGGCGGGCGCCGACGAGATCGACATGGTCATCGACCGGGGAGCCTTCCTCTCCGGGGACTACATGACGGTGTTCGAGCAGATCCGCGCCGTGAAGGAGGCCTGCGGCACCGCCCGCCTGAAGGTCATCTTCGAGACCGGTGAGCTCTCGACGTACGACAACATCAAGCGCGCCAGCTGGATCGGCATGATCGCGGGCGCCGACTTCATCAAGACCTCGACCGGCAAGGTCGGCGTCAACGCCACCCCGCCCAACACGCTCCTGATGCTGGAGGCCGTCCGCGACTTCCGTGCGCAGACCGGCGTGCAGATCGGTGTGAAGCCCGCGGGCGGCATCCGCTCGACCAAGGACGCGGTGAAGTTCCTCGTCCTGGTGAACGAGACGGCCGGTCCCGACTGGCTGGACAACCACTGGTTCCGCTTCGGCGCCTCGTCGCTCCTCAACGACCTGCTCATGCAGCGTCAGAAGCTGGCCACCGGCCGCTACTCCGGCCCCGACTACGTGACGGTGGACTGATCACCATGACTTCCCCCTTCGAGTACGCCCCGGCGCCCGAGTCCCGCTCCGTCGTCGACATCGCGCCGAGCTACGGCCTGTTCATCGACGGCGAGTTCACCGAGGCCGCCGACGGCAAGGTCTTCAAGACGGTCTCCCCGTCGACCGAAGAGGTCCTCTCCGAGGTCGCGCAGGCGTCCTCCGAGGACGTCGACCGCGCGGTGAAGGCCGCCCGCAAGGCCTTCGAGAAGTGGTCCGCGCTGCCGGGCGCCGAGCGTGCCAAGTACCTCTTCCGCATCGCCCGGATCATCCAGGAGCGCAGCCGCGAGCTGGCCGTCCTGGAGACGCTGGACAACGGAAAGCCCATCAAGGAGACGCGCGACGCCGACCTCCCCCTGGTCGCCGCGCACTTCTTCTACTACGCGGGCTGGGCCGACAAGCTCGACCACGCGGGGTACGGGCCGAACCCGGCGCCGCTCGGTGTCGCGGGCCAGGTCATCCCGTGGAACTTCCCGCTCCTGATGCTGGCCTGGAAGATCGCCCCGGCGCTCGCCACCGGCAACACGGTCGTCCTGAAGCCCGCCGAGACCACTCCCCTGAGCGCCCTGTTCTTCGCGGACATCTGCCGCCAGGCGGGCCTGCCCAAGGGCGTCGTCAACATCCTTCCCGGGTACGGCGACGCGGGCGCGGCGCTGACCGCCCACCCCGACGTGAACAAGGTCGCCTTCACCGGCTCGACCGCCGTCGGCAAGGCCATCGCCCGCCAGGTCGCGGGCACCGACAAGAAGGTCACGCTCGAACTGGGCGGCAAGGGCGCGAACATCGTCTTCGACGACGCCCCCGTCGACCAGGCGGTCGAGGGCATCGTCACGGGCATCTTCTTCAACCAGGGCCAGGTCTGCTGCGCGGGCTCGCGGCTCCTCGTACAGGAGTCGGTCCAGGACGAGGTCCTCGACGCGCTGAAGCGGCGCCTCGCCACCCTGCGCCTGGGCGACCCGCTCGACAAGAACACCGACATCGGCGCCATCAACTCCGCCGAGCAGCTCGCCCGCATCACCGCGCTCGCCGAGACAGGTGAGGCGGAGGGCGCCGAGCGCTGGTCGGCGCCGTGCGACCTGCCGTCGTCCGGCTACTGGTTCGCGCCGACGCTCTTCACCAACGTCACGCAGGCGCACACCATCGCCCGCGACGAGATCTTCGGCCCGGTGCTCTCGGTGCTGTCCTTCCGGACGCCGGACGAGGCGGTCGCCAAGGCCAACAACACCCAGTACGGGCTCTCCGCCGGCATCTGGACGGAGAAGGGCTCGCGCATCCTCGCGGTCGCGAACAAGCTCCGGGCGGGCGTCGTCTGGGCCAACACTTTCAACAAGTTCGACCCGACGTCGCCGTTCGGCGGATACAAGGAGTCGGGCTTCGGCCGCGAGGGCGGCCGGCACGGGCTGGAGGCGTACCTCGATGTCTGACCGACTCACGGTTCTCAAGACCTACAAGCTGTACGTCGGGGGCAAGTTCCCCCGCAGCGAGAGCGGCCGGGTGTACGAAGTGACGGACTCGAAGGGGACGTGGCTCGCCAACGCGCCGCTGGCGTCCCGCAAGGACGCGCGTGACGCGGTCGTCGCCGCGCGCAAGGCGTTCGGCGGCTGGTCGGGCGCGACCGCCTACAACCGCGGCCAGGTCCTCTACCGCGTCGCGGAGATGCTGGAGGGCCGCAGGGACCAGTTCGTACGGGAGGTGGCGGACGCGGAGGGCATCTCCAAGTCCAAGGCCGCCGCCCAGGTGGACGCGGCGATCGACCGCTGGGTCTGGTACGCGGGCTGGACCGACAAGATCGCCCAGGTCGTGGGCGGAGCGAACCCGGTCGCGGGCCCGTTCTTCAACCTGTCGACGCCGGAGCCGACCGGTGTGGTCGCGGTCCTCGCGCCCCAGGAGTCGTCGTTCCTGGGCCTGGTCTCGGTGATCGCCCCGGTGATCGCGACGGGCAACACGGCCGTCGTCGTCGCCGCCGAGGAGTCCCCGCTGCCCGCGCTCTCGCTGGGCGAGGTCCTCGCGACGTCCGACGTGCCCGGCGGCGTGGTCAACATCCTGACCGGGAGGACCGCCGAGATCGCAGCCCCGCTCGCCGCCCACCAGGACGTCAACGCGATCGACCTGACGGGCGCGGAGGCGGACCTGGCACGCGATCTGGAGATCGCGGCCGCGGACAACCTCAAGCGCGTGCTGCGTCCACAGCCTGTGGACTTCTCCGCCGACCCCGGCACGCACCGCCTGACGGCCTTCCTGGAGACGAAGACGGTCTGGCACCCCACGGGTTCGCTGGGCGCGTCGGGCTCCGCCTACTAGGCGCTCCAGGCGCTCCAGGCGCCCCACTGGGCTTGCCACGGCACACCTGCGGGCGCCCGCGGGTGTGCCGTGGCTGGTCGCGCAGCGCCCCGCGCCCCTTACGGGGCGCGGGGCTTCGTCATGCGCGCGGTTCGAGGCCGAGCCGGGCCGCGATGCCGTCCAGGACGCAGTCGAGTCCCGTCTCGAACTGCCAGGCCGCGTCGTCCTTGCGGCCCGCTCCGAGGGCGTAGCGCCGGTAGGCCGGGTAACGGCCGGTGCCCATCAGGTACGTCATCTGCGGCGCGAGCCCCGCGCGCGCCTCGGCGCCGCTGGTCCAGCCGTTGTCCTGCATGTACTGGCGCAACGCCACCTCCGACTGGCTGACGCCGTGCACGTAGGCGCCGACGGTGCGGAAGGCCGTCATGATCGTGTCGGCGTCGAGGCCGAGGTCCTCCAGCGCCGCCAGCTGCCGTTCGGCCATGGCCATCCGGTTCGGCGTCAGGGCGAAGTGCGGCGTGGGGAGCTGGGCGAGCCAGGGGTGCGCCAGCATCAGGTGGCGGCTGCCGACGGCGTACGCGCGCAGCACCTCGCGCCAGCCGCCCACGTCCTCGGGGACGACGACCTCGGCGGTGACCCGGTCGACCATCAGCGCCCACAGGTCGTCCTTGCCGGAGACGTGGCGGTAGGCGGCCATGGGCGCGACGCCCAGCTCGGTGGCGAGGCGGCGCATGGTGACGGCCGCGACGCCCTCGGCGTCGGCGACCCGGACCGCGGCGGCGGCGATGCGCTGGGGGGTGAGTGCCGTGCGGGGCGAGGACGCGGGGCGTTCCAGGCGTTCCCAGAGGGTGACCTCCGGCTCGTCCTTCTTCTGCGTGACCATGCGTACAGCGTATGCCTTGTGGACGCCGTACACACTGCCGTGTACGTTGTACGCATCCCGATACGCCGTACACGGCAGTGTCGTCCACACCAGGGGGTCCCCGTGAACAGCCAGCCGCAGCAGCTCCGCGTCGCCGTCCTCGTCGGCTCCACCCGCGAGGGCCGCTTCGCCCCCGTCGTCACCCGCTGGGTCGAGCGTCACCTCGACCAGCGCGACGACATGCGCGTCGACGTCGTCGACCTCGCCGAGACCCCGCTGCCCACGGTCCTGCCCGCCTTCGGCGGACCGGCCGCGCCCGGCACCGAGGAGGCCCTCGCGCTGGTCTCGCCGCGTCTGGCGGCGGCCGACGCGTTCGTGTTCGTCACCCCGGAGTACAACCACAGCTTCCCGGCGAGCCTGAAGAACGCCATCGACTGGCACAACGAGCAGTGGCACGCCAAGCCGATCGGCTTCGTCTCCTACGGGGCCATCTCCGGCGGCCTGCGAGCGGTCGAGCAACTCCGGCTGGTCATGGCCGAGTTGAACGCGACGACCATCCGCAACACCGTCAGCCTGCACAACGCCTGGGGCCTGTTCGACGCCGACGGAAACATGACGGAACCGGCCGGCGACGCCGCCGTCAAGACCATGCTCGACCAGCTCGCCTGGTGGGCGCTCGCGCTGCGCGACGCCAAGGCCGTCCGCCCGTACGCCGCCTGACGGATCGTCGACCACGTCGCGAGGACCTCATGAAGCAGCGCACGGAAGCCACGGCACCCACCACCCCGCAGCCGGCATCCGCACCGGCGGACACCCCGGAACCGCCCTCCCGCCTCGTCATCCTCGGACTGCTCCTCGGCATCATCCTGGCGACGCTCGACGGCACGATCGTCGGCACCGCCCTCCCGACGATCGTCGGAGACCTCGGCGGCCTCGGCCACTTCTCCTGGGTGGTGACGGCCTACCTGCTCACCGCCGCCGTCTCCACCCCGATCTGGGGCAAGCTGGGCGACCTCTACGGCCGCAAGGGCAGCTACCAGACCTCGATCGCGGTCTTCCTCGTCGGTTCCGTACTCTGCGGACTCGCCCAGAACATGGAGCAGTTGACCGCCTTCCGCGCCCTGCAGGGGCTCGGCGCGGGCGGGCTCTTCGTCGGGGCGATGGCGCTCCTCGGGACGCTGCTGCCGCCCGCGCAGGCGGGCCGCGCGCAGTCGATGATCGGCGTGCTGCTGCCCGTCGCGATGATCGGCGGCCCGCTGCTCGGCGGCTTCCTCACCGACCAGCTGGACTGGCGCTGGGTCTTCTACGTCAACGTGCCCGTCGGCGCGGCCGCGCTCCTGATCATCGGGCTCCTCGTCCAGGTGCGCGGCGAGCGCAGCACGGCCCGCGTCGACGTCGCGGGCGCCGCCCTCCTCACCCTCGGCATCCTGGCCCTGACGCTGCTCGGAACCTGGGGCGGCACGACGTACGACTGGCTCTCCCCGCAGACCGGCTCCCTCGCGCTGCTCGCGGCGGCCGCGCTCGCCGCCTTCGCCCGGGTGGAACGGCGCGCCCCCGAACCGGTCATCCCGCCCCGCCTGTTCCGCGACCGCAACTTCACGCTCGCGCAGGTGCTCACCTTCCTCGCGGGCGCGGCGATGCTGGGCGCGGCGAGCTACCTCCCGCAGTACATGCAGTTCGTCCGCGGCCAGTCCTCGACGGCGAGCGGCCTCCTGCTGCTGCCGCTGATGCTGGGCATGATGGGCGCGCAGCTGCACATCGGGCGGGCGGTGGGCCACGGCGGCGGGTACCGCGCGTACCCGATCGCGGGCGGCGCGGTCGCCACGATGGGCGCCCTGGCGCTGCTGACGCTCGACGTGGACACGCCCACGGCCTTCGCCTCCGCGCTGACGTTCGTGCTCGGCGCGGGTCTCGGCTGCCTGCTGCAGCCGTCGCTGCTGATCACCATGAACAGCGCCGAGCCCCGCGACATGGGCGCCGCCAGCGGCACCACCACGCTGCTGCGCACCATCGGCGGCTCGCTCGGTGTCGCCGTGCTCGGCTCCGTCTACACCGGCCGCGTGACCGACACCGTCACCGACCGGCTCGGCCCGGACGGCGAACGTCTCGCGGGCGGCCACGAGCCGACCCCCGCGGTCCTGCGCGGCCTGCCCGAACCGGTGCGGGACGCCTTCCGGTCCGGGGTCACCGGCGGACTGCACGGCGTCATGGCCGGTACGGCCGTCCTGTGCGCCGCCACCTTCGCGGCCGCCTGGCTGATCCGCGAGGTGCCGTTGCGGTCGCGGACGGACACGAAGGCGCGGACGGTTACGAAGGCGGGGTCCGAGGGCACCGCCGCCGACTAGCCGGGCAGCAGCCCCGTCAACGGGCCCACCACGGGAAGGTCGGACAGCGAAGCACCCTGGGTCAGCGGTCCGGTGACGAACCCCGTATCGACCGGCTTGAAGTCGGCGATCTGCGTGCCGAGCGTGTTGTCGAGCGGGTCGGCGCTGGTGTTCGCCAGCGGGTCGAGCTGGAGGTTCTTCGCGGGCCCGAGCCCGCCCGCCGTCGAGTGGTGCAGGGCCGACCCGAGGACCTTGAGGGGCATCCCCGCGTCGACGGCGCCGAGCGGCGTGGCGAACCCGGCCGGCGCCGCCGCCGGCCCCGGCTCCACCGCGGCGGCGGCCCCCGCACCGCCCACCCCGAGCGCCGCTCCCGCGGCCGTGACGGTGAGGCCCGCGCGCAGCAGTGCGCGCTTGGCGGGCCGGTGTGACGAGGTTGCTGCGTGTCGTGCCATGGGTACCGCCCATATCCGTGCGTAGTGAGTGACCGAGCGAGCACGTAGCGTAGTTGAGGGGCGAGGCGGGAGCCAAAGGCCGACTCGCCCGGTACGGTCCGGGACCGCCGCCCGCGGACGGTGCGCGGACCGTACGCAGACCGGCGTGGAACGGCTCGTACATCCTGCTGAGTTCTGCCCCCGACCTGTTCGGGCGCACCGCTCGCGCGCGACGGACCACGCCACGATGGACCGCATGAACGAGGCGGCCGACGGGCCGTGGCGGGGGTGACGCGGTGACCTGCGAGCCGACAACGAAGCCGAGCGGGCCCGCGGACCGCCGCGAAGGAGAACCAGGCCAAGGCCCACGCTGCCGCATGGGCCGACCGCGAAGGAGCTGCTGCCGCATGGCCGACACTCTGGCCCACTTCCAGCCGTTCCCCGAGCCGCCTGCGCTGATCCTGTCGTACATCGCGGAACGCAGCGCCGAAGAGTCCGTGGCCGACGGACCCGCACCATGGGACCTTGGCGCCCTGTCGGCGGAATTGGCCGAACCGATGCGCGTGGCTCGATGCCGTGTGCCGCTGGCTGAACCAGACGTACGCATGGCAGCCGCAGGACGTCATCCCTCCCTGCTGGGCCAAGCACGAGGTCCTGGCCTACGAGATCGCGGCGCTGGCCTTCGCCAGGGAAGACGCATACGCGGAGGCTGGCTCGGCGGTGACCTGGCACGAGCAGTACAACCGCTTCCTCACACGGATGAGCAAGACCTTGGGCACGGCAGGTGACGACTGCCGGGTGGGGAAACACGACGAGCGCCCGGCACGATTCCAGCTCGAAGCCTGGCCCGCCTCGGCCAACGGTGACCTCGGCCGCGCGAAGCGAACTGAGGAGACGGGGGAATGCTGACGAACCTCCACCTGGTCTTCTCGGTAGACCCCAACCACGGGCTCGTGGCACGGAGCGGCTGGGAACAGGAAGAGGCAAGGGCAGTCCTCCGCGACCCCGGCTGGGAGTGGAGGGAGGAGCTGCACGCGCTGGTTCCCCCCAACGACGTCTCCGAGATGGACGCAGGCGGGCAAGCGGTCGCGGAGTTGCACCTTCACGGGCAGCGCACCGGGTATTCGATGGGGCCGTACGGCACGATGCGGCTGTCCTCGGCGCGCGCGGAGCAGGTCCTCACGGTGGCTACGGCTCGGACCGACTCCGAGCCGGCGCCTGCCACGACCGAGCCGAGCCGCGCACAAGCGGAATCGCGGAGGCCCGCGAACTGCTCATGCCCACCTGGTCAGGTCATAGACCGCGTCACACAGCGGATCCGCGGCCTCGTCGACGCGATGTGCGGGAAGGGTCTCGCGGTCATCGGGGTTGAGGATGGCCATGAGCTTGGCTGAGACCCACCAGCCCACGTTGCGGAGCTGGCGGGTGTCATCGTCGTACAACGCAACGTCCACGCCAATGGTGCCGTAGTCGCAGCTCAGGTAGAGACGCAGGACGGCGGGCGTGCGCAGGTCGAAGCCCACGAGGTGGTACAGACCCGGGGCTGCGGAGGCTGCCGCGTCATGCCAAAGGGGGTCACCCACCAGGTCGGCGATCACGTAGTCGAGCGCGTCCTGAGTTGTGACTTCGCTGTTTCTGGTCAGGAGGCCTGCGGATTCCAGCCCTGCGGCGTCGACTACCCGCAGGCCCTCATCGCTGCGGGTGTAGGAGAGGTCTTCAGCCAAAGCCTGCTGTGCTACGTGACGCAGGGCCCCGACATACCACCAATCGCCGATCTGCTGTCCGTCCGGCCATCGTTCGGGCAGGTCCACGAGGACCGGGTCGGCAGTCGAACTTGCCAGCCGGACCCGGTAGCGGTCGCTGCCAATCCGGTGGGCAGCGTGAATGTAGTAGTCCGTCCCTGGAAGCGGGGCGCCGATGAAGCGGCGAAGCGTCAGCACGACGCGGGCCGGGAAATCGTCCATGTCTCCAGAATCCTCCGACTCGCGTCTGCTGACTGCACGTACCGGTCAGATGTTGTTGACCCAGTCAGGACACAGTGTCTGACCCTTGCAGAAGGAAGTGATGGTCCCGATGGGCCGCCCGTCGGGAGTGTGGACGCCTCCAGGCCCCTTCTCACCTCGCTCAGCACTGCTCAGAATGTTCATGCGAACGTGACTGCCGCTGGTGATGACGCCGTCGTACTCGGCGCGCTTACCGTGGACACGGTCAACTACGCCGGGCCCCTCTGCGTCGGCGGTGTTCCCCGGGAGCGGCACCCCCTCACTCAACGCCCGCTGCACACCGCACTCTTCGACGTACTCGTCGTTGGACATCACCTGGACATCAGTCGACCCGCGGGGGTGCCGGTGTCCTCCCCTGCGGCAGAGGCTGCCCCCGGTGTCAGCACTGCCGTAAGGCAAGCGACGGCAGTACCAGCCATCGCGGTCTTGTGTAACAAGCGCACGAACGTTCCCTCAGTAACTCAGGCCCTTTCAAGGGCCGAGCGCCCATCCCTGCCATCGCCCTGCGCGCTGGCTACTCAAGTCCCCTGGCCCCCAGGACGGCCCCTTGGCTGCTGCGCATCCCCGCCCGGACCACCGACGCAAGGCTTGGGCCAACCTTTAACAGACAGCTCCAGCTCCTTGGCTCCCTTCTCGAGTCATCGATCGTGTGCCGGAGCCCGTGCTGCGAGCACAGGGATGGACGCGATCTTGTCTGCGTCCAGATGCGCCCACACCAACCCGGCCGGCCGGTGGGACGCAGGGCAGGAGATGACTTCGTCCGGGGTGACGATCAGGTCTACACCGAAGTCGTGACCGGTCGCCGGCAACTCCTCGTCGAGCACTTGGAGGGAGAGGACCGTCGATACGACGACAGTCTGCTCACTGATGAGGCCTGCTTCCATCAGGAAGGCAAACTCCAGGTCCGAGTAACCCGCGCCCTTGCCGATACGTACGCCCTGACGGTTCACCGCAACACTCCCCACAACGACCATGTCCACGGGCCCAAGTGCGGAGACGTCCACTCGCGGCGCCACACTGGCCGCCACCTTGCTCGATGCTGCCTCGCTCGGTGAGACGGACAGCTTCGCCGGGTCGAGGAGGTAGAACGGCCGGGCGTCGGGGAGCTTCGGGACCGCCATAAACACCGTCTTGCCCTCAGCAAGGGCACTTGCCCGGGCGGGCAACTGTGCCTTGTCAGGCACTGCTTTGATGACGCGCGCGTCCCGCCAGACCGAAAGTTCAGCAAGTCGGTCCGCCGCGGCCTGTGCGCCGATGAAATTCGGGATCCGGCCGCGCATGGTGTCGTTGAGGGCGGCTCCCCGCGCATCGAGCGTCTGCCAGACACGCTCACGAACTCGCTGTTTCTCGTCATCCACCTGTGTGCGCACGCCGGGCTCCTTCATGCGGTGGTCACGCCGCTTCCATCAACGTCATGAGCTGGCCCTGGGCTTCCTGAACCACCAGCTCGTTGCGCCACGGACGCAGTCTCGGGCGGCACGGTAACCGGCGATCTTTCCGATTTCGGGACCACCCCCGCGCGTACGGGGAGCACCCCTGTACCTTCTCGAAGCCAGTGATCAACAGGGGACCACCCCCCGTGCGTACGGGGAGCACTGCCACTTCGACTCGATGGAGACCCAGTGCCCGGGACCACCCCCGTGCGTACGGGGAGCACACCGACATCGTCCTGGGCCAAATCGCTTACCAGGGACCACCCCCGCGCGTACGGGGAGCACGCGCTGGGCCATCGCCTGAGGGAAGTGGGCGAGGGACCACCCCCGCGCGTACGGGGAGCACCGACCGCACCTGAGCGGCATCCTGCGGGTCGAGGGACCACCCCCGCGCGTACGGGGAGCACCGTGCACCTGCCCCAAGGTCAGCTGCGGGGCCGGGACCACCCCCGCGCGTACGGGGAGCACAGGCCGCGACCTGGGGTTCCGTCCCACCATCATGGGGTTCTCATGCACTTTGGCAGAGTCGGGCATTGGGTGCATTCCGGCGCACGCACTTGTGGGGTGGGCGGCTAGGTTTCCCTGCCGCGCTGCCCTACCTCCCGGTGAGGGCTTCCCGCTTCTTCCCTCAAGGGGGTCTCCTGCCCTGCCCGGCCGCGTAATGGGCCGGGACTTGTGGTGCAGTCCACGGGCGCATCGAACCCCCGTCCGGGGGCCAGACCCGCCCCCGTAGGAGCGAGCGAAGTAGACACTACCCGAAGGCTCCCGCAGCAACCGTCGAATGTCTCAACGACCCTTCGTGTAAGGCGAATTGTCAGTGGCGGGTGGAACACTCCCCGCCGTGACTAAGGACCATGAGACGTCAACTCGCGTCGTGCGACTGCCGCTTGACCCCGCGGCTGACCAAGTCGAGATCTTGCAGCGGTATGCGACGGCGTCGCGCTGCTGCTACAACTTCGCCTTCGGGCTGAAGAACGCCGCGCAGCAACGCTGGTTTCGCTACCGTGCCGCGCTGGAGGCGACAGGACTGCCGCGGCAGGAGGCCACGGCCAAGGCCGAGGCGGAGGGGCCGACAATGCCGCGCCAATTCGACATCCAGCGCATCTTCCTCGCCGTGCGGGACAAGCCGCTCATGGGCCCCTATCTCGAAGGCGTCGAAGGCCCGGTGTACCGCTTCCGGTGGTGGGACGGTGTGAACGCCATGGTGTGCCAGCAAGCCTTTCGCGACGTGGATAGAGCGTGGGCGAACTGGCAGTCGTCTCTGTCGGGGAAGCGGCGCGGGCCACGCATGGGGTACCCGCAGCCCAAGCATCCGCAGAGGAGCCGGGACTCCTTCCGCATGTTCAGCGTCCGCCTGTCCCCCGGTGATCTGCGGCATGTCCGCATCGGTGGCGAGCGGCGCCCGGGAGGGCAGAAGGCGTTTCATGTGCGCCTACACCGCTCGGCTCGACCTCTCGCTCACCTCCTCGCGGACGGCGGAGCGATCAAGGGCGTTACGGTCTCCCGCGAAGGGCTCCGCTGGTTCGCCTCCTTCAACGTATCGGTGCCGATGCCCGAGCCCGCCAGGCCGACCCGGCGGCAACGCGAGAAGGGCACCGTCGGTGTCGACCTCGGCGTCGAGGTGGTCGCTGCGACCTCCACGCCACTCGCCATCGGGCCCAACGCCGCGACCGATCTGCACGCCAACCCCCGCCACCTTGATCGTGCCAGGCATCAACTACGCACCTGGGAGCGCCGCAAGGCCCGCCGTCACGTGAAGGGCAAACCCGCGCGGCTCCAGTCGAAAGGCTGGTGGGAGGCCAAGGAAAGGGTCGCCGCACTCCATGCGCTGGTCGCTCAACGCCGCGCAACCGCCCAGCACCTGCTGACGAAACGGCTCACCACTCAGTTCGCCGGCCTCGCAATCGAGGACCTGAAGGTGAAGAACCTGACCAAGTCCGCGAAGGGGACCGTCGAAGCGCCGGGCAAGAATGTCGCCGCGAAGGCCGGACTCAACCGCGCGATCCTCGCGGTCGGCTTCGGAGAGATCCGTCGCCAGCTCGAATACAAGGCACACCTGTACGGCGCCGAGCTGGTCGTGGTGAACCCCGCCTACACCTCGCAGACGTGCCACCGATGCGGTCACGTGGACGCCAAGAGCCGTCGCAGCCGCTCGCTCTTCGTGTGCACCGGATGCGGCCACGCCACCCACGCCGATATCGGAGCTGCCCATGACATCCACGACCGAGCCCGCTTCAACACCACCTAGACGTGACTGCGAACGACCGTGGGTTGGTCGGCTTCGATACAGACCCTGCGCAGAGGGCGATCCGCCCAGGATTGGCACCTGTCTGGGCACACTTTTGGAGCCTCGGTTGATAATGACTCCCGACCACACTGACGGGCCGTGTCGGGAGATGCGGACCAACGGGCCGCCTGGGTCCTGCTCGATCCTGCGCACGTGTGCGCACGCCCCCAGGATCGAGCAGGACCCAGGCGGGTCGAACCGGAGGGAAATCGGCACCAATGTCCGCTTCGCCAGCAAAACCCCAGGTGAAAAGGGTCACAGGATTGGGTTCCCATCCCCCGATACCGACCCGCGTCGTGCTGCTCGCGGGCCCCTCCGGCTCGGGCAAGTCCTCCTTCGCGGCCCGCTGCGGGCTGCCCGTCCTGTGTCTGGACGACTTCTACAAGGAGCACGACGACCCCACGCTGCCGCAGGTGCCGGGCAGTTCGGACATCGACTGGGACTCCGCCGGATCCTGGGACGCGGACGTGGCGGTCGCCGCGATCGAGGAGCTGTGCCGTACGGGGCGCACGAAGGTGCCGGTGTACGACATCGCGACCAGCTCGCGCGTCGGCCGGGAGGCGCTGGACGTCGGGCGTACGCCGCTGTTCATCGCTGAGGGCATCTTCGCGGCGGACATCGTGCGGCGGTGCGAGGAGCTCGGCGTGCTCGCCGACGCGATCTGCCTGCGGGGCAGGCCCGCGACCACGTTCCGGCGGCGGCTTCTGCGGGACCTGCGCGAGGGGCGCAAGTCCGTGCCGTTCCTGCTGCGGCGGGGGTGGCGGCTCATGCGGGCCGAGCGCACCATCGTGGCGCGCCAGACCGAGCTGGGCGCCCACCCCTGCGGCAAGGAGGAGGCGCTGGGCCGGGTCGCCGCCGCGGCGGCGGGCCGCCACGTGAGGGCGCGGGCCAAGGCCTGAGAACCCGAAAAGCAGAAGGACCGGAAAGGCCCCCCGCCTTCCGGTCCCGCCGCTTGATCCCCCCGTGCTTTCCCCCGTGTCCCCCCTGCTCCCGCCGCGTCCCCCCGGAGCGGCGGCCCCCGTGTCTCCCCCTGCCCTCAGGCGACCAACTCGCCGAAGGACTCCTCCTGGTCACGGCCGAAGCTGAGGACCTCGTCCTCGCGCAGCCGGCGGAGCGACCGCCAGATGCTGGACTTCACCGTGCCCACGCTGATGTCGAGGATGTCCGCGATCTCCGGGTCGGTGCGGCCCTCGTAGTAACGGAGGACCAGCATCGTGCGCTGGAGTTCGGGCAGCCGGGCCAGGGCCTGCCACAGCACGGCGCGCAGCTCGGTGCCGCGCATCGCGTCCGTGTCGCCCACCGTCTCCGGCAGCTCCTCGGTCGGGTACTCGTTCAGCTTGCGGCGGCGCCACGCGCTGATGTGCAGATTGGTCATGGTGCGGCGGAGGTAGCCCCCCACCGCGGCCTTGTCGCTGATCCTGTCCCAGGCCCGGTACGTCGAGAAGAGGGCGCTCTGCAGCAGGTCCTCGGCCTCGAAGCGGTCACCGGTCAGGTGGTAGGCGGTTGCGTACAGGGAGGCGCGGCGCTCCCGCACGTAGGCGGTGAACTCCGCCTCCGACAGGGACTTCCGCTCCCCCGAGCCCTCCCCGTACGCGACTGCCCCGTCCGTTCCCCCGTGAGCCGCGTGTCCCCCGTGGCTCCCCTGGAACGTGTCGACCACCGTCATGATCGCGGTGTGCTGACGCCCGGTGCCGCGAGCGCACCCCCGCCCCCGCCCGACGTCGTGGAGACGCGTGACAACTGCGCGTGAGCTGGTGCTGTGCAGCGTATTCATCTTGCGCCCCCCGTCGGTGGAGTCTGCCGTGCTTCTTGCTGGTGACCTGAACTCTGCCGGAGGCACTTCATGACGGTGTCCGTCGACTGTCACAGGCCTGTCACAGGGGTTCGGGAGGGCTTCCACCTGTGAAGTTCGCGTGTGGGTACGGGTACCTACCAGGCCTTTAGGGACCCGGGGAGGGGCCAGTAGTCGAACTGGGGCCGTGGCATGGGACAGAATGACGTCCGTGCCTTCCCTGTTGCTGATCGAGGACGACGACGCCATCCGGACGGCCCTGGAGCTTTCGCTCACGCGCCAGGGGCACCGGGTGGCCACTGCTGCCACCGGCGAGGACGGCCTGAAGCTGCTCGGTGAGCAGCGGCCGGACCTGATCGTGCTGGATGTGATGCTGCCGGGCATCGACGGGTTCGAGGTGTGCCGTCGCATCCGGCGCACCGACCAGCTGCCGATCATCCTGCTGACCGCGCGCAGCGACGACATCGACGTGGTGGTGGGCCTGGAGTCCGGCGCCGACGACTATGTCGTCAAACCCGTGCAGGGGCGCGTCCTCGACGCCCGGATCCGGGCCGTGCTGCGGCGCGGCGAGCGCGAGGCCAATGACGCGGCGACGTTCGGTTCGCTCGTCATCGACCGCGCCGCGATGACCGTGACGAAGAACGGCGAGGACCTGCAGCTCACGCCGACCGAGCTGCGGCTGCTCCTGGAGCTGAGCCGCAGGCCCGGCCAGGCCCTGTCGCGGCAGCAGTTGCTGCGTCTGGTGTGGGAGCACGACTACCTCGGTGACTCGCGGCTCGTCGACGCGTGCGTGCAGCGGCTGCGCGCCAAGGTCGAGGACGTGCCCTCGTCGCCGACCCTGATCCGTACGGTGCGCGGCGTCGGATACCGGCTGGACACGCCTCAGTGACCAAACCGCACGACAAGCTCCGCGGCTGGGCCGCGGCGCGCAAGGCGATACTGGCGGGGCTGCGTTTCACGAGTCTGCGGTTGCGGCTCGTCGTGGTGTTCGGCCTGGTGGCGCTCACCGCCGCCGTCTCCGCGTCCGGCATCGCGTACTGGCTCAACCGCGAGGCGGTCCTGACGCGCGCCCAGGACGCGGCGCTCAAGGACTTCCGGCAGCAGCTGCAGAGCCGCGCGGGCGCGCTTCCCACCCGCCCCTCGCAGGACGAACTGCAGTCCGCCGCCGAGCAGATGGCGAGCAGCGGTCAGCGCTACAGCGTGCTCCTGGTCGCCGAGAAGAAGAACGGCGGCCAGCTCGTCGGCTACTCCGACCTGGACGCCTTCACGCTCGCCAAGGTGCCCGCGTCGCTGCAGAAGGCCGTGCACGACAAGCAGCAGCTCACCTCCGGCAACAAGAGCCCGTACCACCTGTACTGGCAGCGGATCGACGACCACGGCACCCCTTATCTGGTGGGCGGTGCCACGGTGATCGGCGGCGGCCCGACCGGCTACATGCTCAAGTCCCTGGAACCGGAGGCGAAGGACCTCAGCTCGCTGGGCTGGTCCCTCGCCATCGCCACGGGGCTCGCCCTGATCGGCTCCGCGCTGCTCGCCCAGGCCGCGGCGACGACCGTGCTGAAACCCGTACACCGCCTGGGGGTCGCCGCGCGGCGGCTCGGCGAGGGAAAGCTGGACACCCGGCTGCGGGAGTCGGGGACGGACGAACTCGCCGACCTGTCCCGGACGTTCAACAGGACCGCCGAGAACCTGGAGAAGAAGGTCGCCGACATGAGCGCCCGCGACGAGGCGTCCCGGCGCTTCGTCGCCGACATGTCCCACGAGCTGCGCACTCCGCTGACCGCGATCACCGCGGTGACGGAGGTCCTGGAGGAGGAGCTCGACGCGGAGACCGGCTCGGTGGACCCGATGATCGAGCCGGCCGTACGGCTCGTGGTGAGCGAGACCCGCAGGCTGAACGACCTCGTGGAGAACCTCATGGAGGTCACCCGCTTCGACGCGGGCACCGCGCGCCTCGTCCTGGACGACGTCGACATCGCCGACCAGATCACCGCCTGCATCGACGCGCGCGCCTGGCTGGACGCGGTCGACCTGGACGCCGAGCGCGGCATCATGGTCCGCCTAGACCCGCGCCGCCTCGACGTGATCCTGGCGAACCTCATCGGCAACGCCCTCAAGCACGGCGGTTCCCCGGTGAAGGTCTCGGTGCGCCTGGAGGACGCGAAGCTGGTCATCGCCGTACGCGACCACGGCCCCGGCATCCCGGAGGAGGTCCTGCCGCACGTCTTCGACCGCTTCTACAAAGCGAGCGCGTCCCGCCCGCGGTCCGAGGGCAGCGGACTCGGCCTCTCCATCGCCCTGGAGAACGCGCACATCCACGGCGGCGAGATCACCGCCGCCAACTGCGCGGAGGGCGGCGCGGTCTTCACGCTGTGGCTGCCGCGCGACGGCGAGGGCATCGACGGGGCCGAGGACGAAGGCGCCGAAGGGGGCGAGGCGTGAACAGGCGAAGGATGCGGGCCGTGGCCGCCGTCGCGGGGCTCACCGCCGTGCTCGCCGGGTGCGGGATCAGGCCGACCGAGGTGCCGACCGACTACGGCGCGGCGCCGTCCCGGGTGCCGTGCGTGCTTTCGGGCTCCGGCATCGCCTCGCGGTCGGGCAGCGGGGTGCCCGTGGAGGTGTTCATGGTCTGCGCGGCGCAGCTGGTGGCCGTCGACCGGAACCTGCAGATCCGTACGGACAAGGCGGCCGACGACCGGGTGCGCATCGCCCAGGCGCTCCTCGACGAGCTGGCGACGCCCCCCTCCGACCCCGAGAAGCAGGCGGGCTTCGCCACGGACGTGCGCGACGGCACCACGGTCTCCGGGCCGCGCAGGGGCGACCCGAAGGACGCGCTGCGGCTCAGCACGCCGCCGGAGGGCCTGTCGTCGTTCGCGCTCGCCCAGATCGTGTGCACGCTGGCCGACAACGCGGCGTCGGACGACCGGGCGGTGGTCATGGGCGGCCCGGGAAACAGCGGGCTGCGGCGCTACGAGTGCACCACCGAGGTCCGCTCCCGGCCCGGGAGCGTGGCGCCTCCGACGGAAACCGTCGAGTAGCCGCCGTCGCGTACCCGGAACCGATCCTGCCGCCTGTGACGTCTTGGGGAGCGTGCGTCAAGGCTCGGGCGGCCGTGTTGCCGCCATCCGCTTCCGCGCGGCGGGGGGATTCCTCCTCGCCGCGCACCTTCTGCTCGTCGCGTGGATCACGCTGCGTCCGCTGGACGTCCCGTGGGTGAGCGCCGCGAATCTGCAGCCGCTCGCCGGGATCAAGGCGGATCTGGCGATGGGCGGCGTCCAGGCGGCCCGCCGGATCGGCGAGAGCGTGCTGCTGCTGGCCCCGCTGGGTGTGCTGCTGCCGCTGGCCGGCGGCCGGGTCGTGGTCTCGCCGTGGGGGTCCCTGGTCCGCACGGTCGCCGCCGGAGCACTGATCTCCCTCGGCATCGAACTGCTGCAGACCGGGGTTCCCGGACAGGTCGTCGACATCGACTCGCTGCTCCTGAACACCCTCGGGGTCACCGTCATGCATCTCGCCGTGGTGCCCGCGGTCAGGTCCAGGATCCGTCGTGACGAGGAAGGGGAGCGCCGCCCGGCCCTCCCCCGGGAGGACCTGTCTCAGGGTGTGACCCCGACGATTCCCAGGGTCGGCATCGCACCCTAGAGCGATGTTTTGAACCGGTTCGTGAACGTACCGTCGAGGTATCGGGGCACACGGAGAGGCCTCGCCCCCTACGGTTCACGAAGGAGCCCGACATGACCGCCCTTGCCCGCCCCACCCACGGCCGGATGATCGGCGGAGTGTGCGCAGCCCTGGCCAAGCGCTTCGGCACCTCCGCGATGACGATGCGCGTCATCTTCGTCGCCTCGTGCCTGCTGCCCGGCCCGCAGTTCCTTCTCTACATCGCGCTGTGGGTCCTGCTGCCCTCCGAGAGCAAGACCCGCCAGGCCTGGTGACACAGGCGGTACGTACGCCGATGGGGCGCTCCTCACCAGAGGGGCGCCCCATCGGCGTGTGTGCCGCGTCCGGTCAGCCGAGCGGCAGACCGTTGATGCCGGTGCCGCCCAGGGGCAGGCCGCCGAGCAGGCCCGAGACCGGGGAGCTGGAGTCGCCCGACTTGGCGGGGGCGCCGGCCTTTCCGGCCGCCTTCTGCTGCTGGCCGAGGAGCATGGGCGCGGCGTTGCCGAGCGTGGGCGCGGCGGCGTTCAGGCCACCGTCGAGAGCGTTCTGTCCGGCGGCCAGGGACTCTGTGGCGCCGGCCAGGCCCCCGACGGGCACCACCGAGGAGACGGGGCCCAGGGCGGCGGTGGGGTCGGGGACTCCGGCGGCGGCGTTCGCGGCACCGGCGCCGGTGGCGGCGAAAGCGGCGCCGAGAGCGGCGACACCGAGGGTCTTGGCGGCAGACTGCTTCATCTTCAATGCGTCCTTGCGTCTTGGCGTCTGAGCTGACGGGGTTGAGCCACGGAATTGAAGGGGGTCTTTCGGCGGTTCAACGACCGTGCGCGGCCCCGATCACGGTTCGCGGGCAAAGGAAAGCGGCCGGGAGTACAGGACTCCCGGCCGCCGACGCGTCACCCAGGGGCGGACGCCTCTCCTCAGCTCTCGACAGAAGCGCTGGTCGAGACCGTCTGGCGGAACAGCCACTCGGACTTCAGCTCGGCGTAGCCGGGCTTGATCACGTCGTTGATCATGGCCAGTCGTTCATCGAAAGGAATGAATGCTGATTTCATCGCATTGACTGTGAACCACTGCATGTCGTCGAGCGTGTAGCCGAACGTGCCGACCAGGTGCTCGAATTCGAGGCTCATGCTGGTGCCCGACATCAGGCGGTTGTCGGTGTTCACGGTCGCGCGGAAGTGCAGCTTGCGCAGCAGACCGATGGGGTGCTCGGCGTACGAAGTGGCCGCGCCGGTCTGGAGGTTGGAGGTCGGGCAGAGCTCCAGCGGGATGCGCTTGTCACGGACGTACGACGCGAGGCGGCCGAGCTGGACCGAGCCGTCCTCCTCGACCTTGATGTCGTCGATGATGCGCACGCCGTGGCCGAGGCGGTCGGCGCCGCACCACTGCAGGGCCTGCCAGATCGACGGCAGGCCGAAGGCCTCGCCCGCGTGGATCGTGAAGTGGTTGTTCTCGCGCTTGAGGAACTCGAAGGCGTCGAGGTGGCGGGTGGGAGGGAAGCCCGCCTCCGCGCCCGCGATGTCGAAGCCGACGACGCCGAGGTCGCGGTAGCGGTTGGCCAGTTCGGCGATCTCCAGGGCGCGGGCCGCGTGCCGCATGGCGGTGAGCAGCGCGCCCACCCGGATGCGGTGGCCGTTGGCCTTCGCGCGGCGCTCGCCCTCGCGGAAGCCTTCGTTGACCGCCTCGACGACCTCTTCGAGGGTGAGGCCCTGCTCCAGGTGCTGCTCGGGGGCGTACCGGATCTCGGCGTAGACCACGCCGTCCTCGGCGAGGTCCTCGGCGCACTCGGCGGCCACGCGCTTGAGGGCGTCCTTCGTCTGCATCACCGCGCAGGTGTGGGCGAAGGTCTCCAGGTAGCGCTCGAGGGAGCCGGAGTCGGCCGCCTCGCGGAACCAGATCCCGAGCTTGTCGGGGTCGGTCTCGGGCAGGCCCTCGTACCCGTTCTCACGGGCGAGGTCGACGATCGTGCCGGGGCGCAGGCCGCCGTCCAGGTGGTCGTGGAGGAGCACCTTCGGGGCGCGGCGGATCTGTTCGGCGCTGGGCTTCTCACGGTCCGTGCGACCGGTCGTGTGTGTCTGGCTCGTCATTTCGGCACTCTAGCGCCTACGCGCGTAGAACTCACTGGTCGATACGTAACAGTGACCCTGCGGACGGGTGGCGTACACCATGGCTTCTGACACTGTTCTGTCATGGCACAGGACGGGACCGCGGGGCCGGCGGGCGCGGCCAGGCTCGGGCGCGTGATCGGAACGGCACCTTCGGCGGTGAGCGGGGCGGTGCTCCTGCTGCCCGGCGGCGCCGAGACGTCCACGCGCAGACCCTCGCCGCTGGCGGGCGCGGGCATGCGGGCGCTGGGGCGCAGGCTCGCCCACGACGGGCGCGCGGCGGGCCTCGCCACGCACGTCGTGCACTACGGCTGCCGCGGCTGGAACGGCGCGCAGGCACAGCTCGCCCACGACACGGCCTGGGCGGCGGACGAGATCGTACGTCTCTACGGCGACGTCCCCGTCTGCCTGGCCGGAGTGGACATGGGCGGCCGTGCGGCGCTGCGCGCGGGCGGCCACGAGGCGGTCAACTCCGTGCTGGCGATGGCACCTTGGCTGCCCGAGGACGATGTCGCCGCGCCGCCGGAGCCGGTGAAGCAGCTCGCGGGGCGGCGGGTCCTCATCGTGCACGGCACGAACGACGAGCGGACCGACCCCGAGCTGTCGTTCCGGCTCGCCGCGCGGGCGAAGAAGGCGAACCGGGACGTGTGCCGGTTCGAGGTGCACTCCGACGGGCACCGGCTGCATCAGCACCAGTCCGAAGTCCTCGCGCTGGCCTCGGACTTCGTAATGGGGACGCTCTTCGGGGCGGATTTCGCGCGGCCGCTGGAGGACGCGCTGGCGGCGCCGCCGCCGCTGGGGTTGCGGATGCCGCTCGCCTCCGGCTTCGGGCAGTCGCTTCGGAGGTGACCCGGCGACGGGGCTCGGCCGATCACCGGCTCCACCGGGGTTCGTCCTCACACGCCGGACGGGCTCGCATGCAACAGCCGTCCCTTTCTGCTCAGCAGGAACGCCTTGAACGCCGCTACCGGTGGCGTGTCCGGGTGGCCGCCCAGCCAGGCCACGCCGATCTCGCGGACCGCGCGCTGGCCGGTCACGGTCAGCTCCACGACTCCCGGGCGCGGTACGGCCGGTGGCGGCAGGAGCGCCACTCCCAGGCCCGCCGCGACCAGTCCGCGCAGCGTCTCCGCCTCCTCGCCCTCGAACGCGATGCGGGGCCGGAAGCCCGCGTCCCTGCAGAGGTCGTCCGTGATGCGGCGCAGGCCGTAGCCGGGCTCCAGCGTCACGAACGCCTCTTCCGCCGCCTCGGTGAGGCGGACCCGCTTGCGCGAGGCCAGGCGGTGGTCGTCGGGCACCACCAGACGCAGCCGCTGCTCGTCGAGGCGGCGGGCGACCAGGTCGGGGGCGTCGGGGACGGGCGAGGTGAGGCAGAGGTCGAGCTCGCCCGCGCGCAGCCGCTCGATCATCGCCTCGCCGTAGTTCTGGACGAGGCTGAACCGCACGCGCGGGTGGTCGGCGCGGAACGCGCGGATCAGGCCGGGCACCGTCTCCGAGCCCATGGTGTGCAGGAAGCCGAAGGCGACCTTGCCGGACTCCGGGTCGGCGTCCGCGCGGACCGACTCGGCGGCGCGCTCCACTTCGCCGAGCGCCCGCTCGACCGAGCCGAGGAAGGTGCGGCCCGCCGGGGTGAGCGAGACCGTGCGGCCGCGTCGGGCGAACAGGTCGACGCCGAGGTCGCGTTCGAGCCGGACGAGTGCGCGGGAGAGCGTCGACTGGGGGATGCCCATCCGGTGGGCGGCGCGCGTCACGTGCTCGGTGCGGGCGACGCCCGCGAAGTAGGCGAGGCGCGGCGCGAGCAGCGTCACGATGTCCTCCGGGTCACTGTTCTGTGACACGTGCGGCTGTGACCTGTGCTGATGCTGCATGGAATGGATTATGGCGTTTCCATGCATTGGACGCATCAAAAACCCGGCCGTACGTTCGTGGCATGCCTGCTGCCAGTACTGGGGCGCCCGCCATCCATGCGGTCGCCCCCGCCCCGTCGTCCCCCTCCCCCGCCGCCCCGGCACCCGACTCCCGGCTGACCCCGGGCGGGCCCGGCTACCGCCGGATGAGCTTCGCGCTCTTCCTCGCCGGGGTCGCCACCTTCGCCCTCCTCTACTCCACGCAGGCCCTCCTCCCCCTCGTCTCCGCCGACTTCGGCGTGAGCGCGAGCACGGCGAGCTGGACGGTGTCGGGGGCGACGGGCGCACTGGCTCTCTTCGTCCTGCCGCTGAGCGCGCTCAGCGAGCGCTTCGGGCGGCGCGCGATGATGACCGCCTCGCTGGCCGTCGCCGTCGCCGTCGGCCTCCTCGTCCCCTTCGCCCCCTCGGTCGAGGTGCTGATCGCGCTGCGCGCCGTGCAGGGCGCCGCCCTCGCCGGGCTGCCCGCCTCCGCGATGGCGTTCCTCGCCGAGGAGGTGCGGCCCAAGGCGCTGGTCGCCGCGATCGGCATGTTCGTGGCGGGCAACTCGATCGGCGGGATGAGCGGGCGCATCGTCACCGGCTGGGTCGCGCAGGCCTGGGGCTGGCGCGCGGCGGTCGGCGTGGTGGGCGTCGTCGCGGTGCTGTGCGCGGTCGCCTTCCGCGTCCTGCTGCCCGCGCCGCGGCACTTCACCCCGGGCCCGCTCAGCCCCCGGGCCCTCGCGCGTACGGTGCGCGGCCACCTGTCGAACCCGCTGCTCCGCAGGCTGTACGCGATCGGCGCGCTCTTCATGACCGTCTTCGGCGCGGTCTACACGGTGATCGGGTACCGCCTCACCGAGGCGCCGTTCTCGCTTCCGCAGGGCGTCATCGGCTCGGTCTTCCTCGTCTACCTCGTCGGCACGGTCTCCTCCGCGGCCGCCGGGAAGCTGGTGGCCCGGCTCGGGCGGCGCGGTGCGCTGTACCTGGCGGTGAGCACCACCGCCGGCGGCCTGCTGCTCTCCCTCTCCCCCTCGCTGGTCCTGGTCCTGCTCGGGCTCGTCCTGATCACCGCGGGCTTCTTCGCGGGGCACGCGGTCGCCTCCTCCTCGGTGAGCCGTACGGCCACCGAGGGGCGGGCGCAGGCTTCGGCGCTCTACCAGTCCGCGTACTACCTGGGCTCCAGCGCGGGTGGCACCCTCGGCGCGGTCGCCTTCCACGCGGGCGGCTGGGCCGGGACCGTGGGCCTCGGCGTCCTCGCGGTGCTCGGCGTCGTGTCGGTGACGGCATGGGGCTCGCACGTCGCGCGGGTGCGGGAACGGCGCACGCTCGTCGCCCGCTCCTGCTGACTGCACCCGCGGGTTTCCGCACTCCGGGGGCCGTTGTCAGTGGGCTGCGGTAGCTTCCGACGTGCTGGGCCTCACATCGGGTCCTTCACGGGATGTGCGGGGGTGGGTGGGATGAGCGACATCGCAGGGACGACGACCGAGCCGGACGGCACGCTGGAGAAGTACCGGGTCGAACTGACCGGGTACTGCTATCGGATGCTGGGCTCGGCCTTCGAGGCCGAGGACGCCGTGCAGGACACGATGGTGCGGGCCTGGCGGAGCTTCGAGAAGTTCGAGGGGCGCTCCAGCGTCCGCTCCTGGCTGTACCGCATCGCGACGAACGTCTGCCTGGACATGCTGAACGCGGGCAACCGCCGCGCCCGCCCGATGGACCTGACGGCCGCCGCCCCGCTGGCCCAGGCCGCGCTCAACCCGCGCCCCGACCACACCTGGCTGGAGCCGATGCCGGATGCCCGCGTCCTGCCGACGCCGGGCGACCCCGCCGAGGCCGCGGTGGCCAAGGAGTCGGTGCGCCTGGCGTTCGTCGCCGCCCTGCAGAGCCTGCCGCCCAAGCAGCGGGCGGTGCTGATCCTGCGCGAGGTCCTCGCCTGGAAGGCCAGTGAGGTCGCCGAGCTGATCGACACCTCCGTCGCCTCGGTGAACAGCGCGCTGCAGCGGGCCCGCGCCACCCTCGCCGAGCGCCCGGCGGACGACACGGCCGTCTCCGACCCGCTGGACGAGGAGCAGCGGAAGCTCCTCGACCGCTATGTCGCCGCCTTCGAGGGCTATGACATGGCGGCGCTCACGGCGCTGCTCGCCGAGGACGCCGTCATGACGATGCCGCCGTTCGACCTGTGGCTCCGCGGTACGGCGGACATCACGGGCTTCATGACCACGGTGGGCTCGGCGTGCGCCGACAGCCGCCTGGTCCCGGTGAACGTGAACGGCACGCCGGGCTTCGCGCACTACAAGCCCGACCCCGACAACGGCGGATTCGCCGCCTGGGCGATCCAGGTCATCGAGATCTCAGAGGGTCGGATCACCGGCTTCCACTGCTTCCTGGACACGCCCCGGTGGTTCCCGCTGTTCGGCATGCCCCTCCATCTCGACGACTAGGCCCAGGAGTTCGACGAGACCGACGAGGCCGAGGATGGCCAGCAGGGCGGGGCCGGGGTTTCTGAGACGGATCCGGCCCCCGTGCTGGCGGGCGGCGAGGTGCAGGCGGGCGATCGCGTCGACGGTGGCGAGGTCGGCGGTGGTGACGGCGCCGACGTCGCAGATCACGTCGGGTCCGCCGGGCCCGTGCCGGGCCGCCGCGACCCGCTCGCACAGGCTCGGGACGTCACCGGCGCGCAGCGGGCCTTCGATGCGGATGAGGTTCTCTTCGGGGTCGGCCATGCAGGGGGGACCGGTGCGGCGGACAAAACTCATCGGTGCGGGGCCGCGCGGCGGGGGCGTTGGCGGTATCAGGTACGCGCAGCCCCACTCCCCGCACCCACCCTGGGGCTCCGCCCCAGACCCCGCTCCTCAATCGCCGGAGGGGCTGAATTTCCCCCCGGCGCCGGGAGAAGACGCCGCGCAACCCCCTCCCCCCAGGGGCGCGGGGAACTGCGCGACCAGCCACGGCGCGCCCGCAGACAAACAGCCCACCCGCACCGCCGCCCCCCGGCCCCCTAGAACTCCGCTCAACCAATCCGCCCCCGCACAATCGCCCCCGGCGAGAACTCCGTGCCGACGGGCGCGATATCGAACGAGCCCTCCACCGACTCCACCGCGTACGCGAACCGCTCCGGCGTATCCGTGTGCAGGGTCATCAGTGGTGCGCCCACCTCGACGGAGTCGCCCGGCTTCGCGTGGAGTTCCACGCCCGCCCCCGCCTGCACCACGTCCTCCTTGCGCGCCCGCCCCGCGCCCAGGCGCCACGCCGCGACGCCGATGTCGTACGCGTCGAGGCGGGTCAGGACGCCGGACGACGGGGCCCGGACCACGTGCGTCTCGCGGGCCACCGGGAGCGCCGCGTCCGGATCGCCGCCCTGCGCCGCGATCATGCGGCGCCACACGTCCATCGCCGAGCCGTCGGCCAGCGCCTTCGCGGGGTCCGCGGCCGTGAGGCCCGCCGCGTCGAGCATCTCGCGGGCCAGGGCGAGGGTGAGCTCGACGACGTCGGAGGGACCGCCGCCCGCGAGGACCTCCACCGACTCGCGGACTTCGAGCGCGTTGCCGGCCGTCAGGCCCAGCGGGGTCGACATGTCGGTGAGCAGGGCGACCGTGCGGACCCCGCTGTCGGTGCCCAACTCGACCATCGTGGAAGCCAGTTCACGGGCGTCGTCGAGGTTCTTCATGAAGGCGCCGGTGCCGACCTTCACGTCGAGGACGAGCGAGCCGGTGCCCTCGGCGATCTTCTTGGACATGATGGAGGAGGCGATCAGGGGGATCGCTTCCACCGTGCCGGTCACGTCGCGCAGCGCGTAGAGCTTCTTGTCGGCGGGGGCCAGTCCGTCGCCCGCAGCGCAGATGACCGAGCCGACGCCTTCGAGCACGTTCAGCATCTCCTCGTTGGAGAGCAGCGCGCGCCAGCCGGGGATGGCCTCCAGCTTGTCCAGGGTGCCGCCGGTGTGGCCGAGTCCGCGGCCCGAGAGCTGCGGAACGGCCGCGCCGCACGCGGCGACCAGCGGGGCGAGCGGCAGCGTGATCTTGTCGCCGACGCCGCCCGTGGAGTGCTTGTCGGCGGTGGGACGGGAGAGCGAGGAGAAGTCCATGCGCTCGCCGGACGCGATCATCGCCGCCGTCCAGCGGGCGATCTCCTTGCGGTTCATGCCGTTCAGGAGGATCGCCATCGCCAGGGACGACATCTGTTCGTCGGCGACCGCGCCGCGCGTGTACGCGTCGATGACCCAGTCGATCTGTTCGTCGCTGAGCTCGCCCCGGTCGCGCTTGGTCCGGATGACAGAGATGACGTCCATGGCGGTCCTTCCAGCAGTACAACGGCGTACGTACGTAGATATGCCGCGACTCTACGCGCATAGAGCCGCGAGCTGAAGGCGGCCCCGCACCCAGGATCTCCAAGGGGGCGGGGCCTGGCCTCAGTTGAGGTGTTCGGGCCCGAACGCGTCCGGCAGCATGTCGCCCAGCGTCCGCACGCCCGATGACGTCTCCAGAAGGAGCTCCGCGCCGCCGAACTCGTACAGGAGCTGGCGGCAGCGACCGCACGGCATGAGGATCTCGCCCTTGCCGTCCACGCAGGTGAAGTGCGTGAGGCGGCCACCGCCCGTCATCTGGAGCTGGGAGACGAGGCCGCACTCGGCGCACAGCCCGAGGCCGTAGGACGCGTTCTCCACGTTGCAGCCGGAGACGGTCCTGCCGTCGTCGACCAGGGCCGCGGCCCCGACCGGGAAGCCCGAGTACGGGGCGTACGCGCGGGACATGGCCTCGCGCGCCGCCTCCCGCAGGGCGTCCCAGTCGGCGTCGCCGGGCACGAACGTCACTTGCCTTGTCCCCTTCGGTAGGGCATTCCGTCCGCCTTCGGCATCCGCAGCCGCTGGGCGGAGAGCGAGAGGACCAGCAGGGTCACCACGTACGGAGTGGCGGTGACGACCTGGTTGGGGACCTCGTCGGTCAAGCCGTACCACAGGAACATCAGCGCGGAGACGGCCGCGGTGATCACCGCGGGGACGTACCGCTTGCGCCAGGCGAGGTACACCGCGCCGATGACCAGCAGGATCGCGATGAGCAGCAGGAGCGCGTGGACGTTCGTGCCGCCACCCCGGAGCTTCAGGCTGTCGGTGTAACCGAACAGGCCCGCGCCGAGCGCGAGTCCGCCCGGCATCCAGTTGCCGAAGATCATCGCGGCGAGGCCGATGTAGCCGCGGCCGCCGGTCTGGCCCTCCAGGTAGATGTTGGAGGCGACGAGCGAGAGGAACGCGCCGCCGAGGCCCGCGAGGCCGCCGGAGATGACCACGGCCAGGTACTTGTACTTGTAGACGTTGACGCCGAGCGACTCCGCCGCGATCGGGTTCTCGCCGCAGGAGCGCAGGCGCAGGCCGAACGAGGTGCGCCACAGGACCCACCAGCTCAGCGGCACCATCGCGACGGCGACCACGGTGAGCGGCGACAGGTTGGTGAACAGGCCGCCGAGCAGGCCCGCGAGGTCGGAGACCAGGAACCAGTGCTTGCCGTTGAGGTCCATGAGCCAGTCGGAGAGACCCGGCACGGAGAAGTCGCCGAGCGAGTCGACGGGCGGCGACTGCTTCGACGTACCGCCCTCCTCGCCCTCGAAGGCGAACGTGGCGAGGTAGCGCGTGACGCCCAGGGCGAGGATGTTCAGGGCCACACCGGAGACGATGTGGTTGACGTTGAAGGTGACCGTCACGATCGCGTGCAGCAGGCCGCCGAGCGCGCCGCCGAGGATGCCGAAGAGGACACCCACCCACGGGCCCCACTGGAAGCCCGCCCAGGCACCGAACCAGGTGCCGAGGATCAGCATGCCCTCGAGGCCGATGTTGACGACGCCCGCGCGCTCGGCCCACAGGCCGCCGAGACCGGCGAGGCCGATCGGCACGGCGAGCTTGAGGGCCGTCGACATCTGTCCGGTGGACGTGATGCCGTCGGCGCCGGTGGCGATGCGGACCACGGAGGTCAGCACCAGGACGCCCGCGATGATCAGCAGGAGGACGGGGAGCGAGACGCGGCGGCGGCCCGGCGCGGGCTGCTTGGCCGGGGACTTGGCGACGGATGCCGTGCTCATCGGGCAGCCACCTCCTTCACGGAGTCGTTGTTGCCGTTGTTGCCGTTCGCCCGGGCGGCGGCGGCCAGTTCCTCACCGACGCGCCGCTGCTGGCGGCGCAGGCCCCAGCGGCGTACGGACTCGGAGGAGACGACGACCGCGATCACGATCAGGCCTTGCATGATCACCGCGATCTCCTTGTCGTACGCGACCGGAGACGCGTAGTCCAGGGCGGGCGAGGCCTTGTCGAGGAAGGCCCACAGCAGCGCGGCGAGCGCGATGCCGACCGGGTTGTTGCGGCCGAGCAGCGCGATACCGATGGCGGTGAAGCCGAGTCCCGCCGGGAAGCTGAGGCTGTAGGTGTGGGTGTCGCCAAGCAGGATCGGCAGGCCCGCGAGGCCCGCCATTCCGCCGGAGACCAGCATGGCGGTGAGCACCATGCGCTTGGCGTTCACACCGGAGGCCGCGGCGGCCGACTCGGAGGCGCCGGTGGCGCGCAGGTCGAAGCCGAACCGGGTGCGGTTGAGGACCAGCCAGTACAGGACGCCCGCGGCGACGGCGACGAACACGAAGCCGTAGACCTCACCACCCGCCAGCTTGATGCCGGGGAACCAGCCGGACTTCTCCATCACGCCGGTGGTCTGGTTGTTGCCGACCGGGACGCCGAAGTTGTCGGTGAGGGTGAGGTAGCCGATGACGCTCGTCGCGATGGAGTTGAGCATGATCGTGGCGACGACCTCGCTGACCCCGCGGGTGGTCTTGAGGATGCCCGCGATGCCGGACCAGAAGGCGCCGGTGAGCATGGCGACCACGATGAGCAGCGGGATCTGCAGGGCGGCCGGGAGCGCGACGTGCGCGCCGACGACCGCGGTGACCATCGCGGCGAGGCGGTACTGGCCGTCCACGCCGATGTTGAACAGGTTCATGCGGAAGCCGATGGCCACCGCGAGCGCGGCCAGGTAGTACATCCCGGCCTGGTTGATGGTCAGGACCTGGACGTCGGAGTAGGAGATCTGCTCCAGCATCAGGGTGTACGGCTCGATCGGGCTCTTGCCCGAGGCCAGCAGCACGACCGAGGTCAGCGCCACGGCCACCACCAGGGCGATGACCGGTCCGGCCACCGCGAGGAGCACGCGCTCCTTGTCGAACTTCTTCATCGGGTCTCGTCCTCCTCGGAGCCGTCACCGGACTCGGGGTGTTCCAGGTGACCGGAGGCGGCACCCGTCATCGCCGACCCCAGCTCCTCCGGCGTGATGGTGGCCGGGTCGGCGTCCGCGACGAGCCTGCCGCGGTAGATCACGCGGAGGGTGTCGGAGAGGCCGATCAGCTCGTCCAGGTCGGCGGAGATCAGCAGTACGGCGAGGCCCTCGCGGCGGGCCTCGCGGATCTGGTCCCAGATCTGCGCCTGCGCGCCGACGTCCACGCCGCGGGTGGGGTGGGCGGCGATCAGGAAGCGCGGCTTGTGGCTCATCTCGCGGCCGACGATCAGCTTCTGCTGGTTGCCGCCGGAGAGCGAGGCGGCCGTCACGTCGATGCCGGGCGTACGGACGTCGTACTCCTCGACGATGCGGCGGGTGTCGGCCTGGGCGCCCTTGGGGTCCAACCAGAAGCCCCGTGCGTTCGGCTTCTCGGTGACGTGGCCGAGGATGCGGTTCTCCCACAGCGGGGATTCGAGCAGCAGCCCGTGGCGGTGGCGGTCCTCGGGGATGTACCCGATGCCGTCCTCGCGGCGCTTGCGCGTGGGCACGGCGGTGATGTCCTCGCCCGCCATGCGGATCACGCCGGAGTCGGCGTGCTTGAGGCCGATGAGCGCGTCGATCAGCTCGGTCTGGCCGTTGCCCTCCACGCCCGCGATGCCGAGGACCTCGCCCTCGTGGATGGTGAAGGAGATGTCGTCGAGCAGCGCGCGGCCCGCCTCGCCCCCGGCGAGCAGCTTGAGGCCATCGACCTCGACCATCGCGCGGTCGGTGACCGTCGACTCCGCCGTCTCGGGGGTGGGCAGTTCGCTGCCCACCATCAGCTCGGCGAGCTGCCGGGGCGTCGTCTCGGACGGGATCGCCGTGCCGACCGTGGTGCCGCGCCGGATGACGGTGATGTCGTCGGCCACGGAGAGGACTTCGCCCAGCTTGTGCGAGATGAAGATGACCGAGAGGCCCTCGGCCTTGAGCTCACGCAGGTTGTCGAAGAGCGCGTCGACCTCCTGCGGCACGAGCACGGCCGTGGGCTCGTCGAGGATCAGCGTGGTGGCGCCGCGGTAGAGGACCTTGAGGATCTCCACGCGCTGCCGGTCGGCGACGCCGAGGTCCTCCACGTACGCCTCGGGGCGCACTCCGAGGCCGTACCGCTCGGAGATCTCGGCGATCTTGCGCCGGGCGGCGCCGCCGATGCCGTGCAGCTTCTCGCTGCCGAGCACGATGTTTTCCAGGACCGTCAGCTGGTCGGCGAGCATGAAGTGCTGGTGCACCATGCCGATGCCGCGCACGATCGCGTCGGCGGGGCTGGTGAAGGCGACCTGTTCGCCGTCGACGGTGATGGTGCCCTCGTCCGGCTTCTGCATGCCGTAGAGGATCTTCATCAGGGTCGACTTGCCCGCGCCGTTCTCGCCGACGAGGGCGTGCACGGTGCCTTTGCGGACGGTCAGGTGGATGTCGTGGTTGGCCACGACGCCCGGGAACCGCTTGGTGATGCCGACGAGTTCGACGGCGACGGGCGGAGGGTTGGTGGACGCGTCGATGGCGCACTCTCCTCGGGGGCCTGAAGGAAAGGGGCCGCCTACGCGCGCAGTGCCCCTGCTACTACCGGGAAGTCCCTGCGCGAAATCGCCTCGCTGCAGGGGGTGTTGAGATGTGGCTCGCGCCAACGGGGCGCGGGTGAACCATCGTCCCCCACACCCCGTTGCACGAGAATCACGCTGCCGTTACGGCAGTCGGCAAGGCGGCCGTGCCTTACGGCGTGGTCTTGACCTTGATCTTGCCGCCCTTGATGCCCTCTTCGGCCTTCTTCACGGCGGCCTGGACGTCCTTCATCTTCTGGAACTCGGGGTTCGAGCCCGCCAGCGCGACACCGCCGGACTTGAGGTCGGCGCGGACGACGCCGCCCTTCGCGCTGCCGTCCTCGACGGCCTTCGCGAGGTTGTAGACCGAGCCCGCGACGTCCTTGGTCGCCGACGTCAGGATGTACTTCTTGTACTTGGCGAGCGCGTCCTGCTTGAACTGGTCGGAGTCGACGCCGATCGCCCAGACCTTCTTGGCGGCCGCGGCCTCGATGACGCCCTGACCGGAGAGGCCGGCGGCGTGGTAGACCACGTCGGCGCCCTTCTCTATCTGGCCCTGGGCGGCGGTCTTGCCCTTGTCGGGGCTGGAGAAGCCGCCGTCCTCGGCCTTCTCGGTCAGGTACTGCTTGACGACCTTGACCTTGGAGTCGGTGTCCTTGACGCCCTGCGTGAAGCCCGCCTCGAACTTGTGGATCAGCGGGACGTCCACGCCGCCGACGAAGCCGACGGTCTTGGACTTGGAGGACTTGGCGGCCACGACGCCCGCGAGGTAGGACGCCTCCTGCTCGCTGAAGACCAGGTCGGAGACGTTGTCGGCCTTGACGGTCTCGTCGTCGACGATGCCGAAGGTGGTCTTCGGGAACTTCGCCGCGACCTCCTTGATGGCGGGCGCGTAGGCGTAGCCGACACCGATGACCGGGTTGTAGCCCTGCTTGGCGAGCTGCGTCAGGCGCTGCGTCTTGTCGGCGTCGGACTCGCCGTCGACCGGCTCGACGGCCTTCTCGCCGGTCTTGAACTCCTTGGCGGCCTTCTTCATGCCGACGGTCGCGGCGTCGTTGAAGGACTGGTCGCCGGCGCCGCCGACGTCGTAGGCGATGGCGATGCCCTTGTTCTTGTCGTCCTTGCTCGCGGCGGCGTCGCTGGACGTGCCACCACAGGCGGAGACGGTTACGGCAAGAGCGGCGGTCGCGGCGCCCGCGACAGCTATTCGAGACACCCGGCGCATAGAGACGAACTCCTTGAGTCAAGCAAGCACAAGCACGTACGAGCAAGCATCAGCGCCTGCCTGGCGCTGATTTCGCCGCAGCGTAACGCGCGTAGACCTGACATAAGAACCCTTCTGTCCGGTCCGTTATCGAGCTGTGGCCGCCGGGTGTCGAATGCCCGAACGACGGGTGGGCGCCCCCTTCACCGGGGGCGCCCAGTCGCCACAAGAAGTACTACGTAAAACGTCTCAGGACCGCACGCTACGGGACGATCTTGACCTCGACCTTCCCGCCGACGATGTCCTTCCTGGCTTTCTCCACGGCGGCGACGACGTCCTTCATCGCGGCGTACTTCGGGTTCGAGTCGGAGAATCCGACCCGGCCGGACTTCAGGTCGTAGCGCTGCTCGCCCTTCATCGGCTTGCCCTCGACGACCGACTTCGTCAGGTCGTACACCGCGCCGCCGACGTCCTTGAAGGCGGAGCCGAGGATGTACTGCTTGTACTTGGCGAGGGCCTTCTGCTTGTACTGGTCGGAGTCGACGCCGATCGCCCAGACCTGCTGCGAACCGGCCTCCTGGATGACTCCCTGACCAGAAAGCCCCGCGGCGTGGTAGATCACGTCGGCGCCTGCCTCGATCTGTCCGCTCGCCGCGTTCTGTCCGCGGTCCGGACTGGAGAATCCGCCCTCCTCGGGCTTTTCGGTCAGATACCGCTTCTCGATTTCGATCTTGGGATCGACCGAGTTCACGCCCTGGACGAATCCGGCCTCGAATTTGTGAATGAGCGGAATGTCCACGCCTCCCACGAATCCGACGTGTTTGGCCTTGCTCACCTTGGCCGCGGCGACGCCCGCCAGATAGGAGCCCTGTTCCTCGTGGAAGACCAGGTCGACGACGTTGTCCGCCTTCACGGTGTTGTCGTCGATGATCCCGAAGGTGGTCTTGGGGAACTTCTTGGCGGCCGCCTGCACCGCGGGCGCGTAGACGAATCCGACGCCGACGACCGGGTCGTAGCCCTGCCTGGCGAGCTGTTCAAGGCGCTGGACCTTGTCGGCGCTGGACTCGCCGTCGCCCGGCTCCATGTCCACTCCGCCGATCTTGAACTCCTTGCGGGCCTTCGTGTAGCCCGCGTAGGCGGCGTCGTTGAAGGACTGGTCGCCCTGCCCGCCGATGTCGTACGCGAGCCCGATGCCCTTGGCCTTGTACGACGACGAGCCCGTGGAGCCCTTGTCCTTGCCGTCGTCGTCCTGCGATGCCTCGCTGCTGGTCTTGCCGCAGCCCGCGGCGGCGAGGGCGAGGACGGCGAGGGTCGCGGTGATGTGGGTGGCGCGAGATGTCCGGGCGCGCGATGGTCGCGACCGGCGGGATTTCGAAGAAGGACGACGCACAGGAAGCACCCCTTGATCGCCAACGCGCCGCGTACGGCGCTGATTTCGGCGCACATTAACGCGCGTAGAAAGCGAGGGGAACGGGTTTTCGCGGTGCTGTTACCTCTTCGTGCTTTTCGCGGTGCTTTTCCTGCCGAGGGCCGGTTGCGCCCGTGCGAACGTGGCGTACCCAACCGGCCCTTCCGTACCCGCCGCCCCTATCGCTCGGCGTCCAACAGGGCTGCGGCGGTGAAGAGTTCGACGCCGACGGTGATGGCCGTCTCGTCCACGTCGAAGTCGCCCTGGTGGAGGTCCCGTACGGTCCGCTCCCCCGGCTTGCGCACCCCGAGCCGGGCCATGGCGCCGGGCACCCGCTCCAGGTACCAGGAGAAGTCCTCGCCGCCGAGACTCTGCTCGGTGTCCTCGACGGACCGGGCGCCGCGCCGGGCCGCCATGGCGTCGCCCAACAGGTCCGCGATCTCCGGGTCGTTGACCACGGGCGGCACCCCGCGGATGTAGTTGATCTCGGACTTGGCGCGGTAGAGGTCGGCGATCTCCTGGACGGCGCCGTGCACCAGGTCGGCCGCGTCGCGCCAGACCGCGAGGTCGAGGCAGCGCACGGTCCCGGAGAGCTCGGCGTGCTGCGGGATGACGTTCGGCGCGTGGCCCGACTCGATGCGGCCCCAGGTCAGCGAGAGCCCGGAGCGCGCGTCGACGCGGCGGCCGACCAGCGCGGGGACCTCGACGGCGACCTTCGCGGCGGCGGTGACGAGGTCGGTGGTGAGGTGGGGGCGCGCGGTGTGTCCGCCGGGCCCGGCGAGCGAGACCTCCAGGCGGTCGCAGGCGGAGGTGATGGCGCCGTGTCGCAGCCCGATGCGGCCCGCGTCGACGCGGGGGTCGCAGTGCACGGCGATGATCCTGCCGACGCCGTCGAGGGCGCCGGACTCGATGGCGTCGGTCGCGCCGCCCGGCAGCACCTCCTCGGCGGGCTGGAAGATCAGCCGCACGGGACGCGGCAGCTGCCCCTTCGCGGCCAGCCCGGCGAGGACGAGCCCGGCGCCGAGGACGACGGTGGTGTGCACGTCGTGTCCGCAGGCGTGGGCGCGGTCGGGCACGGTGGAGCGGTAGTCCACGCCGAGCTTGGTGTCCGGGATGGGCAGCGCGTCGATGTCGGCGCGCAGGGCGAGCATGGGCCGTACGCCATCCCAGGTACCGATGTCGCAGATGAGCCCCGTACCACCGGCGAGCACATGGGGCGCGAGGCCCGCCTCCTCGAGCCGGGCCTTGATGGCCGCGGTCGTACGGAACTCCTGGTTGCCGAGCTCGGGGTGCATGTGCAAGTCGCGTCGGAAGGCGACGAGTTCGGCGCGCAGCTCTTCGGGCAGCGCGCCGGGGAGCATGTCCGCCGGCGCGGACTCCGATCCGGACACGTCGTCGGACACCTCTTCGGACGCGAGGGACATCAGTTGGTTCACCCTTTGAAGGGTAAGGCGACAGACCGGTCAACTGACCCACGATCAACAAAAGTTCAGCCCGATAGGGGAAGAAAATGTGGCCGCGTGGCGCATGACCGTTGGTCGCGATGGGTAAACTTTTACGCCGTCTCGGGGGATGCGGGGGTTGGGGACCGCCTGTTAAGGGGGCGGGGGTTAGCCCTACCTGCGGTCGGGCGGGTAGCTGGATCGTCCCGGAGGCGGGGCGCGGGACAGGCTGGCACTGCGATCACCCCTCCCGTTCCTCAAGCTACCCCTGGAGTTGGCCCGTGCGCGATCAGGCACCGCAGAAGTCCCGTCCGACACGTCTGCCCTACACGTCACATATATCCGGTGCGTCCGGTACGTCAGGTGGTTCGAGTCGCCGGAAGGGTTGGCGCGGAGCCGTGCCGGTGGTGGCGGCCGTGGCGGTGGGCCTGCTGTCGGCGGGCGTGCTCGCGCCCTCCGCCGCATCGGCCGCCGACCGGCCGGACCCCGTCAAGGAAGGCCTGAACGCGCTGGTCAGCCCCGGTGACGTGCCCGGCGCGCTGGCAAGCACGCTGACTCCGGACGGTCGCGTCCGGCACTACACGGCGGGCATCGGCGACGTGTCGACCGGCGCGAAGGTGCCCACGAACGGCCGGGTGCGGATCGGTAGCAACACCAAGACGTTCACCGCGGTGGTCATGCTGCAGCTGGTCGCCGAGGGGAAGGTCCGCCTCGACGCCCCGGTGGACGACTACCTGCGCGGGCTCGTCCGCGGCAACGGCAACGACGGCCGCCGCATCACCGTCCGCCAGCTCCTGCAGCAGACCAGCGGCCTCCCCAACTACAGCAACTACCTGGGCGAGGAGGTCCGGTACTTCACCCCGCAGGAGCTGGTCAGCATCGCACTGCAACACACGTCCGAATTCGAGCCCGGGAAGCAGTGGAAGTACAGCAACACGAATTACGTGCTGGCCGGCCTGATCATCGAGAAGGTCACCCACCGCTCCCTCGCCGAGGAGATGGACCGGCGCATCATCAAGCGCGTCGGCCTGCGCCACACCTACTTCCCGGCCCCTCGTGACGCCACCATCAAGGGCCCGCACCCCAAGGGCTACTACCGGACCTCGGCGGACGCGCCCCTCCTGGACGTCACGGAGACGGACCCCTCCTGGGGCTGGGCGGCGGGCCAGCTGATCTCCACGAACTCCGACCTCAACCGCTTCTTCACCGCGCTCCTGGACGGCGACCTCCTGCCGCGGGCCCAGCTCGCCCAGATGCGCAGGACGGTCCCGGCCGAGGCCACGTTCGGCAAGGGCGCCCGCTACGGCCTGGGCCTCGTGAGCAAGCCGCTGCCGTGCGGCGGCCTCTACTGGGGCCACGGCGGCAGCTTCCCGGGTTACGAGACGCGGGGCGGCGCCACGGACGGCGGCCGCGCGGCGAACGTCGCGGTCACGATGCAGCTGAACGACGAGGTGGCCAGGGGCCGCGTGGACGGAGTCGTGGAGAAGTCGCTGTGCGACGAGGCGCCCGGCCGCACGCCGTAATGCCCTTGGGCCACCTCATGTCGCGAGGCTGGGCCCCGGTCCGGTCCGGTCCGGTCCGGTCAGGGACGGAGGCTTTGGCGGGCCCGCGCTGAATTGTGGCCGGGGCCGCCCGGTTTTTTGCGGAGTGTGGCGCCTCCGGGCCGGCAGTAAAGGGCGCTCCTACGTCGCGTCGGCTCCGCCGATTCCGCTCCGCTCCACCCTTGACTC